>NZ_JAYMRZ010000003.1:0-528550 GCF_038900715.1 Paraburkholderia phymatum
CCATCTGCACCTCATCAGGAATTGCAGGATTCACGCATCAATATGCCAGGTCCCTGCAATTCCCACAACACCATTTCCGACTCAAAGCCCCACTGTAGAAGGCTCCGCTGATTGTTCAGGGTCGACTGATTAAGTCGCGCAGCCTCCGAATTGCTCACCGTCGTGGTATTTGGCTGAAATGCGATTTGTATTTGCTCCGGCGGTAGATTTACTGATCCCTTGCATTCGGCAAAAGCGCTGGATGGATATATGACTGAAGTTAAGATAATTATTAACGGAATTAAAATTCGCGTTTTCATTTATTCAGACTCCTCGATCTCAATCAAACCGGAAAAAGCGGTTCGCCATACAGAACATAACCCGCGAGAGTATCTGCATTATGCAGCGCTTGCTCGGGATTATTGCGGCTCCATTCCGCCGCCGTAGGGTCGATCCCGTATCGAGAATCACTGCTTGCAAAGGTATCAACGAAGTGGGTCACTTCGTGAATAAGCGTGGATAAACGTGAGTCCGCGTACATATTTTGATCTCTTAATCCACTGCAAAACTTCATTCCTATACTTATTAAACGCCGCTCCGTATTCGGACCGCATACATGCGCTGCCTCTCTCTCGATGTTTTTGAGATTCGGCGTGCATCCTAACATTCTGTCCAATTTCGGATCAGAGCGCACAAGACTTGTAGGCGCAAGAGACTGAAGCGCTGCCAAATGACCGGAAAATCCGATAAGAAGGTACTGCCTAGTAACTTCGTCGCCCCGATTAAACCAATACATCATTCGTTCTTTCGTCTTAGTATCGTTGCGATTCAAATCAGCGATGCGTCTCTCTACGGCGACAACAGCCCATTTTAGAAGTCGCCTTGTCATCTCCCGAAACTCACTATCGGTCATATTTGGGCAAATTGGCGTTGTGTCAATGGAGACATACACCACTGAGCCAGGATTCGTATTGCTAACGGCCAGAATGCACCTCAAACCACTCGACGTTTTCTTCTTGCTTCAAACGATATTTGTTCGTCGAGTCACCATTATCATTCTTACCGAAACCAAACATTTACTGGTCCTCCGCTATTTCCAGCTTCAAACCGGTAGCCGCGTCTGTAATGAGACGCACGGTCGCGCCTTCGCTATCGGTGACACCTGACGCCAGTACGGCACCCGTCCTGCTGCTCACGAGCCGGTAAGCCACACCCAGCAAAGGCTCCCCAGTAGTCTGGTCCCGCAGCACGAACCGCTCATCGAAGGCCGGAGCGGCAGGCGGATTGGGCGTGGATACTGCCGTCACAGACACGTCGCGGTCCATGCCGTAGAACAGTGACATGCGACCCGATGCCAGTACGCGGTTCTTCCTGCACGGACATCCCACATGATCAAGGTCCAGCACCATCGGCTTGCCTTCGTCAAGCCAGGTACGTGCGGTGCCGTAGATGGGGTACGCACCCTTGCAGTTCCCGCAGGTCGCCATGTCGCCGTCGCGACATAACGCTTGGCCATCTTCGTACTGCGTCGATGTTCCCCTCATCACACATCCCCCGGTCGTCGTTCTATCTCCCGCTTTGACAAGTCGTTCCATACATTCTCCCTGTGCTGTTTCTTCGATGTGGAGCGTTAGTTCTTCGTGATGTGCGTCTTCCTGCGCCCCTGTTGTTATGCCATCACTTTTATGCCCCGGCAAAGCTCGCCGCGATTCGAGCACACGACAAGGCAAGCCGGTATCAGAAGAATTCGAAAATTGCCCGAGCGGGCGAAAGCTATGCGCTCCGCGTCCGAAAGCCGTCAGAAAAAAGGCCCGCTTATGGCGGGCCCAGGGAAAGCGACGAAAAGGTGCAAGCCGCCGTCACCGCAGCGGGCAGCACGGCGATCGTCCATCACGTTGCGCCGCATGTGACGGCGATTTTCTGCAAGCGCAGTTAAGTCAGGGCGCCTGCGGCTCCTTCTTTCTGCACGCATGCCGAGCGCGCCGGTTATCAACACTTTTCGTGGGTAAGGCTGTGAGTAACCTGCGCATGAATGCGACAAGTCGTTGATGCGGCTCGGAATATAGAGACTGCATCCGTCTGCGCTTTCGTCATCTGTCGATGGGCTTGTGCAGCGTGTATCGGCAGTGGGGTTGTCCACACTTTCTGTTCAAAAGGCTGTGAGTAACCTGGGCAAGACCGAAGCAAGTCATTGATGCGACTCGATTTGCACACGATGCACGCGCCGCCGCGTCGCTCGTGAACCCTTGCCTGCGCCGATGCGCAACACCGGCTTTGTCCACAGAATTCGTGGGTAACGATGTGGACAACCTGAGCACACGCCACGCAAGTACCGGGCGCGAAAGAGAAATCGATGCGCGTTGCGGATCGATGCAACGAGTCGATGCAACAGGTCGACGCGTTGAGTCGATGCGCCGGCAAATGCGATACGCGCGATCTCGTCGGCTAAAATCTCCGGACCATTCATGCACGGCCTTCGACCCACAGCCGATGGGCCCGACCACCGGAGACTCCCATGCCCTACGATCAGCAGAACCCGTTTGCCCGCATCCTGCGCGATGAACTGCCGTCGATCCGCATCTATGAAGACGAGCACACCGTCGCGTTCATGGACATCATGCCGCAGGCCGAAGGTCACGTACTGGTTCTGCCGAAAGAGCCTGCCGCCGAGCTCTTCGAACTGTCCGAGGACGCAACGGCCGCCGCGATCCGCACGACGCGCAAGGTAGCCATCGCCGTGAAGGCCGCGCTCAATCCGCCCGGCATGATGATCGCGCAACTGAACGGCGCCGCTTCCGGACAGACGGTGCCTCACGTGCACTTCCACGTGATTCCGCGCCACGACGGCATCCCGCTCAAGATTCACGCAGCCGAACGCGCCGACCTCGATGAATTGCGCGTGCTGGCCGAGCGCATCAGGACGGAGCTGGGCAAGAGCGCGTCCGCCTGAGCACAACTCGCCACGATTAAAGCGGCGTCAACCGGGTCGGCGAAACTCGTTCTCGACCCACGACGCCGCGCTCGCCCTGCTGAGCTTGAAGTTCGGCGCGACTTTGACCTGCGCCAGTTGCTCGCCGAGTGCATCGAACGCGGTGAGCAACGCATAAGGGTCGTCCTCGTCGGGGACGATATCGAGCGTGACTTCGACGCTCCCGTCACCCGATTCCACCGTCAGCCGCTTGTGCAACTGCGCGTGCAGTTGCTGCTCATGCCGGCGCAGCACTTCCGATGCCGTCTTCACCAGCGTATTGAAAGCGCCGACATCGAGCGGCTTGGGATTCTTCTTGTCGCGGCCCATCGTCCACGGGCCCACCAGCGCAGGCTCAGCCTCGCCGTCCTTGATCATCTCGACGGCCCAGCCGTCGTCGTCCTCGTTCTTGATGATGCGCGCGGTCCAGCCGTTGTCGCACCACAGGCGGTCTTCATGCACGGCTTCGGATGCGTTGCCAGCGTCGGATTCGGGAAGAAGCGTATCGGTCATTGCGGGGATGCTCGCGTTTCGTCGGGCGCCATCGGGAGATTTCGGCGCGAAGGCACGCATTCTACCCGCGCATGCCGTCGCCAATCCGGCCAAGGGCGATGCCTATAACGACAGGACAAGAAAACGATGGCCATTCGCGGCGCTAATAAAAGGTTCAATTGAATTGCTATCGATTTACGAAATAATCCATTCCCCTTTATTCAAATGACCCGACCCGAATTTGAATAAGGCAAAAAAAAGCGGCCCGAAGGCCGCATAAAAACAGATGAAAAAGACAACCCTTGGTCAAAGGGGTGAAACGAATTCTATAAGGTAAGCACGACCGCTTCGAGCCCATTCGCTGGAACAGTACCTTTCCAGAAATCGCATGAATCGATGCTTGCGGATGCCGCTGAAAACGGTTTACAACGGGTTAACCCGAGCAATTTCGGTCCTTCATCGTCGCGCTAGCGCAACAATCGACTGGTTGACAATGTCACACCCAATGCACGTCGGCTTCAAAAAATCCTTTAAACAAAAATACTTAGCCACGTTAATTCATCTATTCCCGATTCTGGAAAGTATTGTTGCACCGGATGGAAATAAGCGAATGCATATTGGTAATACACTTCGCTCCGGATCGACAGCACGCATTGCAGCACGTGTTCTGTATTGCGATCTCCACGCAAAGTCTCGGAGTAATAAAGCATGAAAAAAACCCTTATCGTCGCGGGCGTTCTAGGCGCATTCGCAGCAACGGCCAACGCGCAAAGCAGCGTGACGCTGTACGGCACGCTGGACGCCGGCCTCGTCTACACGAACAACCAGGCTGGCCACAGCAACTGGCAGCAAGGCAGCGGCACGGTTTCGGATACGTACTTCGGCCTGCGCGGCAGCGAAGACCTGGGTAACGGCCTGCATGCAATCTTCACGTTGGAAAACGGCTTCGACCTGAACAACGGCGGGCTGAAGGAAAACAATACGTTGTTCAACCGTCAGGCTTACGTCGGCCTGCAGAGCAACCAGTTCGGCACGCTGACCCTCGGCCGCCAGTACGACTCGATGGTCGACTACCTGGCGCCGCTATCGGCAGCAGGTTCGGGCTTCGGCAACAATCTGGCCGGCCACCCGTTCGACAACGACAACCTCGACAACTCGTTCTCGATCAAGAACGCAGTCAAGTACACGAGCGCGAACTACGCTGGCCTGCAATTCGGCGGCCTGTATGGCTTCTCGAACGAAGCTAACGGCTTCGCTGACAACCGGGCATGGAGCGCGGGCGCTTCGTACAAGAACGGTCCGCTGAACATCGCGGCCGCTTATCTGCAACTGAACAACGCGGGCAGCAACAACACCAACGGCGCGATCTCGGCGGGCCAGGGCGGCGCGGCGCAACTGGCGGCACAGACGCAACGCTCGTATGGCGTCGGCGCGAACTACACGTATGGTCCCGCAACCGTCGGCCTGCTGTGGACGCACACGCAACTCGACAACCTGCAGAGCGCGAACGTCGGCGGCACGTTCATCAACGGTCTGGCGGGCACGAACCTGCACATGGACAACTACGAAGTGAACGGCCGCTACGAGCTGACGCCGGCTCTCGCGTTCGCCGCTGCGTACACGTTCACGGACGGCAGGGTGTCGGGTTCGAACGGCTCGGGCTCGCCGAAGTGGCACACGGTTTCGCTGCAAGGCGACTACTCGCTGAGCAAGCGCACCGACGTCTACCTCGAAGGCGTGTACCAACATGCTTCGGGCAACCTCGGCAATTTCGGCGAGAACGTCGCGGCGATCAACACGCTGACGCCGTCGTCGACGCAAAACCAGACCGCCGTGGCAGTGGGTCTGCGTCACCGCTTCTAAGCAGGTATCGCGAAGGCGGAGGCGGAAGATCAACCGTCTCCGTCCTCGACGAGAAACCGAAGACAAACGCGCGCGTGCAGTCCGACGCGCGCGTTTTATCTTTCACGCGGCAACTTTCGCCTATACTCGCCGCCGCTCGACACATTGTTTAACACATTTCCTTCGGCTTACTAATAAATGCTCTTCGATTGTCGTTAAATGCGTACACGCGCAGGAAGTCTCTGACAGAAGACGCGCGCGACTCAAAACAACATCGGAGAGCGTATGACGACGACATTGAAGCGGGCAACCGCGCTTGCCCTGATGCTGGCCGCCAGTTCGGCGGCCGAGGCGGGTTTCGATTGCAGCGGCTCACACGGCGGCTGGCGTGTGCAAACATCGGATAGCTGGACGGGTACGGACAAGCTCAAGCACTTCGCGGTATCGGCGCCGTTCGGCGCAGTGGGCGCGTACCTCGCGCGCGACACGCAGCACCCGGTTGTCTACGGAACGTTGATCGGCACGGCGCCGGGCTTGCTGAAAGAGATCGTCGACGGCACCTGCCGCACGTCCGGCTTTTCATACAAGGACTTGACGGCGGATGCACTGGGCGCATTGACGGGCGCGCTGCTGGGCAACTGGGCGATCACCTACAGCCGTAATGCGGGCGGCACGATGGTTGGCGTCGCGTACTTCAATCGCTTCTAGGCGGTTGGCGACGTTGCGCTTCGATTCAATTTCTAACACGATGTGGCAATTGCGCGCGACCCGCATGGCTATACTTGCACTTGGGCCGTTTGCAATCGTCCGCGGATCATTCGATGAATGGACGTTGAATGAACGTCGTAGCGACGCAAGCGGTCTTGTCGCGACGCATTGCATCCCGCTTGCGCCCCACGATCACGCCGCATGGAGACGCCGACGACACCATCATGAAACGACTCATTCTTCTCGCCCCCCTGGCTGTTCTCGCTGCATGCGGCTCGTCGCGCGGCCCCGAATCCGGCGCTTCGGCCGAACCGATGGTCTATGCGTCGTCGGCGCGGCCCGCATCCGAAATCGCGCGATGCCTCGACAGCCGCCTGTCGCGCGTGCACGTTTCGAAGAACAATGGCGTGACCGATCTCACGATCGGCTCTTCGTCGAACAGTTCGTATTTCATTTCATTGACGCCTTCGGGTCACGGCTCGGTCATCAAGGTCGTGCGCGGCACAGGCGACGATCCGCCCGAAGAAGAACTGCGCTTTGCGATCGCGCGCTGCACGACCTGATGTGTAAGTCTTCGTAACAGCACGCCCCACGCACGAGCCCGCGAGAATCGCGGGCTATTTTTTTGCGCATGCTTCTGCGAAGATGGCTGCCCGTGTTTTTCCGCGTCATGCATCGGCGCGCGATATCAATGGCATCGAGCAACGCACATCACGCGACGGGTTGGGCGGCCGGAGCGATCTCCGCTGCGCTGGCCGCGCGCTACGGATACCGCGGCTCTTTCCACGTATGGATCTGGCTGGCGTTTGCAGCGGGTCTCGCCGGCGCGACGGCGCCCGACTGGCTCGAAGTGGCGTGGTGGTCACGCAAGCGGCGTCTCTGGATCACGCATCGCACGGCGACGCATTGGGGTGTCGGCTGGATCGCGCTGCTGTTCTTTTCGTGGCATGCGATGCCACATCATCCTGCTGCTGCCGTCGCGTTTGGATTCGCTTGCGGCGGCGTGATGCATCTGCTCGCTGACTGGCCGAATCCTTTGGGCGTGCCCTGGCTCCTCGGACGTCATTCGCTGAATCTGTGGAATAGCGGGCATTGCGATCTGATTGTTGTCGCCGCGTCCTGGGTGGGGGCCTGGTTCGTGGTGTCTCGCGTGTGGGTGCCGGGCGGTGGGCCGTTGGGCTTGCTAAAGCATCTGTTCTAGCCTGCTACCGCAGACACCGCCGCGATCATCGACACTACCGTCAAACGACATTCTTCTCCACGATCGGCCTGCTTTCCAGCACACGATCAAAGCCAAGCGCCGACAGATCGAGCGTCACATAACGCCCGCGTAAAATGAGTTCGCTGATGCCGCGTCCCGTAGCCGGCCCCTGCTGCAATCCGTGCCCACTGAACCCGTTGGCGAAAATACAGTTATCGACATCGGGATGATGTCCGATGATCGCGTTCTGATCGAACACGTTGTATTCGTAGTACCCGGACCAGCAATGCTCGACGCGCAACGCCTCGAACTGCGGCACGCGATGCGCGAGCGTCGGCCAGATCACGTCGTCGAACAGCGCGTGATCGACTTCGTCGAGCGGCAGATCGTCGGGGTCGTTGTCGGGCGATGGCGAAGTCCCGCAGATGAACGTCGCGCCCTCGGGACGAAAGTACACGCCCGTCGGGTCGATCAGCAGCGGACAGCGTTCGAGCTTCGCCGGCGAACTCACGTTGAAGATACTGCGGCGCCGCGCGAACACAGGCATGTCGATGCCCGCCATCGACGCCACGCGCCGCGCCCACGCACCCGCCGCGTTCACGACGACATCGCATGCATACGTCTCGCCACGTGACGTCACGACGCCCGTGATGCGGCGGCCTTCGCGATTCAACGCGCTCACGTCGTCGGCGATATAGCGCGCGCCGAGCGCTTGCGCCTTCTTGCGCAGCGCCTGGACGAGACCGTAGCCGTCGAACCAGCCCTCGCCCGTTTCGCCGAATGCGCCTGCGCTCAGATCATCCGTGTTGAGCCATGGAAAGCGCGCGCCGAGCGAAGGCTTGTCGAGCAGCGTGATATCGGCGCCAAGGCGCTTTTGCAACGCATGGTTCTCGCGCAACGTCGTCTCGCCGGAAGGAGTCGCGAGAAACAGATAGCCGCCTTCGTGCAGATCGATTGAAGGCTTCGCGCCGTCGACCTCCAGCCGCTCGCCGATCGATCGCAGGAACTCGATGCCATACAGCGACATCTGGATGGATAGCGGCGTCGAGAACTGCTGCCGGATCGATGCCGCCGACAGCGCCGACGAAGACCGCGCATAAGCCGGATCGCGCTCGATCACCGTGACGCTGACCGTCGGGTCCGACAGCCGCAAGAAATACGCGATCGAACTGCCGATCACGCCTCCACCGACAATGACGACTTTCGAACTCACGTGCCACTCCAGACGAAGCGGGTCAGCGGACATCGAATGCGCAAGTCCGCGACAGGTTGAAGAATGCGAGGCAGCTGAAGTACGAGAAGCGGCGCGCAGTGTGGAAAACGCGCGCCGCCCTTCACGATCGATCAGCCGAGATTGAAGTCGATGCCTTGAGCCAGCGGCAGTGCCGACGAATAGTTGACGGTGTTCGTCGCGCGTCGCATGTAGGCCTTCCACGCATCCGAGCCCGATTCGCGTCCGCCGCCCGTTTCCTTCTCGCCGCCGAATGCGCCGCCGATTTCCGCGCCGCTCGGTCCGATGTTCACGTTCGCAATGCCGCAATCGCTGCCCGAGTCCGACGTGAAGCGCTCGGCTTCGCGCAGGTCGGTCGTGAACACGCACGACGACAGCCCGTGATGCGCCGCGTTGTTCGCCGCGATCGCATCGTCGAAGTCCTTGTAGCGCAGCACATAGAGAATGGGCGCAAACGTCTCCTTGAGCACGACGGCCGTTTGCGACGGCATTTCGACAAGCGCGGGACGCACGTAGTAGCCGCCCTCATAGCCCTTCACTTCGACACGCTCGCCGCCGAACACCTTGCCGCCTTCGGCCGTCGCCTGTTGCAGCGCTTCCTGCATGCGCGCGAACGACTGCTTGTCGATCAGCGGTCCCATCAGCGTGCCCTTTTCGAGCGGATTGCCGATCGGCACTTTCGCGTAGAGCTGCTTCAGCCGCTCGACGGTCTGCTCGTACACGCTCTCGTGCACGAACAGGCGCCGCAGCGACGTGCAACGCTGCCCCGCCGTGCCGACCGCCGAAAACAGGATGCCGCGCAGCGCGAGTTCCTGGTCCGCCGTCTGCGTGACGATGCCCGCGTTGTTGCCGCCGAGTTCGAGCAGCGAGCGGCCGAAGCGCTTCGCCACTTCGACCCCGACCGTGCGGCCCATTTCCGTGCTGCCCGTCGCGCTGACGACCGACGCGCGCGGGTCCGCCACCAGCTTCGCGCCGACGTCACGCCCGCCAATGACGACGGTCGTGAGGCCTGCGGGCGCATCGCCGAATTCCTTCAGTGCTTCGTCGAGGATGTGGTTGACGGCGAGCGCCGTCAGCGGCGTCTTCTCCGACGGCTTCCAGACCACGGCATTGCCGCACACGAGCGCAAGCGCCGCATTCCACGACCACACGGCCGCCGGGAAATTGAACGCCGAAATGACGACGCAGGTGCCCATCGGATGCCACGTTTCGGCCATCCTGTGGCCGGGGCGCTCCGAGGCGATCGTGAGGCCGTACAACTGGCGCGACAGGCCGACGGCGAAATCGCAGATGTCGATCATCTCCTGCACTTCGCCGAGACCTTCCTGAAGGATCTTGCCCGTCTCCAGCGTGATGATGCTGCCGAGCGCCTGCTTCTTCTCGCGCAGCTTCTGGCCGAGGATGCGCACGAGTTCGCCGCGGCGGGGCGCGGGCACGTTGCGCCACTGCTCGAATGCCTGCTTCGCGTTGGCCAGCACCGTGTCGACTTCCGCCGCTGTGCGGCTCGCCACGCGGCCGATGAGTTCGCCCGTGATGGGGGAATTGACGGCGATATCGCCTGCTTGCGCGGCGTTCGCAATGCCGAGATCGGCAAGGATGCTCGATGCGTTCATCTGGATTCCTTTGATTTCCGATACGAAACAAAAGTAAGTCCGGAAACTATACACGCCGCGATTTCTGGCGACAAGCGGCGCTGCGACACGTTCTTGCGAGATTCCGCTCGTGCGGAAAACAAGGGAAATATGAGGGTTTTCCCGGGTTTTTGCACCAGGCGCTTCTCAGCGTGAACGGCGCTCGTGCACACTGTGCGGGCGGGTTTCAGATCGGAAATTCATCTGCACTGCACCAGTTGCGGGAGGCCGCGCAAGGGTGCGCGGGCACACGGATGTTATGATCGGAAACAGCCCTGAAATGCCCCAAAAGCGCCACGCTGCATTGTCATTCACGCTCATGGACACCTCACTCACCAAGTCGCCCGAAACCCCGACGTCGGACCTCGGCCGGCGCGTGCGTGCCGCGCGGCTCGCACACGACCTGACGCTCGAAACGGCGAGCCGCTTGTGCGGCGTGTCGCGCTCGACGTTGTCGAAAATCGAAAACGGCCTGATGTCGCCCACATTCGACGTGCTGCAAAAAATCGTCGTGGGCCTGAAGATCGATCTCGGCGAACTGTTCGGCTCGACGCCGAAGGTCAACGCGAGCGGCCGGCGCGCGCTCACGCGCAAGGACGCGGGCCAGCGACACGCGTATCGCGGCTATCAGATGGAACTGCTGGCGACGGACCTCGCGCATAAGGCGATGCTGCCGTTTCGCATCCGCATCACGGCGCACACGCTCGACGCCTTCGACGACTGGGGCCGTCACGAAGGCGAAGAGTTTCTGTACGTGATCAGCGGCAGCGTGTGCCTGTATTCGGAGCTGTATGCGCCGACGCATCTGAACGCGGGCGACAGCCTCTATTTCGACAGCCGCACGGGCCACGCGGCCGTCTCGACGAGCGAAGAAGACGCCGAAGTGCTGTGGATGGCGACGAACGCCGATCTGCCGCATGCGGGCAAGGGCAACACGTCCAATACGTCGAAGAAGTGACGCGCGGCAATCGCCTGAAACAGGCCGCTCATGAAGCGGCGCGCGCCTGCGCAAGCGCGCTGAGATTGCCTTCGCCGAAACCGTGATGGCCTTTGCGCTGCACGATTTCGAAGAAGATTTCCCCTTCGCGCCGCAGCACGAAAGTCTGGAAGAACAGTTGCGGCACGCCGTCCGCGCCGATCTCTCCATCAACGAGTATCCTGCCCTGCCTGAGCCGCTCGATATCGAGCCCATGCCCCGGCAAGCGCGCATCGATCTGATCGTAGTAGCGCGCCGGCGGCTCCACGAGTTCGATGCCGTTCGCGAGCAGCCGGTCGACGCACGCGAAGATATCGTCGGTGGCGAGCGCGATGTGCTGCACGCCTTCGCCCGGATGATCGGGCAGATACTCGTGCATCAGGCTCGTGCGCGGCGTGCCTTCCTCATAGAGCGGAATGCGGATCGCGCCGCACGGCGACACCATCACGCGCGATTCCGCCGACACATGCCAGTTCGCATGCAGCTCGTGAATCTCGCGGAAGTTGAGCAGATCGCGATAGAAGTCGAGCCATTCCTGCATGCGGCCCGCGCCGACCGTTTGCGTCAGATGATCGACGCCGACGAGGCCCATGCCCGCGTGACTCAGATCGGCCTGCGCGGTGGCGACTTCGATCGGACGAAAGTCGATGTCGAAAATGGAAATGTCGCCGAGGCCGCCCTTCTGGCCGCCGCGTCCGCGCCATCGGTCGACGAAATAAATGTGCGAATCGCCGATGCCCTGTATGGCCGGGATGACGAGCTCGCCCTTGCCGACGCGCTCGCCTTCGAAGGCCCACGCGCCCAGTTCGATCGCGCGGTCGTAGGCGCGCTGCGCATCGGCGACACGAATGCCGATCGCGCAAATGCCCACGCCGTATTCCTCCGCGTAACGCTCGGCGAACGAATCGGGCTCGGCGTTCAGCAGGAAATTCATGTCGGCCTGGCGGAACAGCGTCACGTCCTTGCTGATGTGACGCGCGATCGGCTTGAAGCCGAGCTTCACGAAGGTATCGGCCAGCACCTGCGGATGGCGCGCGGCGAATTCGACGAACTCGATACCGGCCGTGCCGAGCGGATTGTGCTCCGGGTCCGCGACGGCCTTGAGCGCGTCGGTGGGGGTCGGCAGGTCGCTGGGCATGTGCGTCTCCATGGCTCGTGCTGGTTCAACTCGACAGGCAAACGGATCAGGTTGCCGCGCCCCGTGTTTTACACCGCGCGCCGTCCCTCCCGCAACCTCGATTTTGTACTAATTGGTTCAAAGATGCATCTCTAGCGTGGCGCTTTCTCGATTTTTGCGTTGCGACGCGGCTTCGCGCTCTTCGTCGTCGCCTTGCCGCGCCGCCCTTGCGCGCGCGCATTGCCCACGGTGCCCGTCGCGCCCATATTGCCATTGCGCGCGAGACGGTTGCGCGCGACCTTGCGCACCGCGTCGATCAGCGCACGGCCCACGGGCGTGGGCTGCGTGTCCGAACGCAGGATCAGCCCGACGGGTTCCTCCGTGCCCGCAACGGGCAACGGCAACGGAACGAGCAAGCCATGCGCCAGTTCGTATTCGATTGCGCTGCGAGGCACGAACCACACGGCATCGTTCTCGAGCGCGAGCGCGCGCCCCACCGACACCGACAGCACCTCGACGAACGACGACAGCGGCGGCACGGCCCACGCGCGCAGCAGGCTTTCCGCCGACTGCCGGATCAGCGTGCCATACGGCGGCACGACGACGGTATAGCGATGCAATTGCGTCGCGGGCGTCGCGGCGCCCGAAGCCATCGCATGCCCGGCGCGCACGACGGCCACGAGCGGCTCGCTAAACAGCTGCTCGAACGTGAGGCCGACCATCCGCTCGGGATCGGCGAGCCTGCCGACCGCGAATTCAATCGCGCCCGCCTTCAGGCGCTCGAGCAGTTCGGTGTTCGAAGCCGTCTTGAGCCGCACGATCGCATTGGGCCACTGCTCCGCGAAAAGCCGCATCACGGGCGGCACGAGCGACGTGGCAACCGTCGGCAGCACGCCGATATCGAGCGTCGCGGCGGCCTCGCCTTCCGCGCGCGCGAGCAGATCGACGCCCTGGCGCAGCGCACTCACACACGCGCTCGCGTGCGGCATGAAAAGCAGCCCTTCGCGCGTCGGCACGGCGCCGTGGCGGCCGCGCTCGAAAAGGCGCACGCCGAGTATGTCTTCGAGCTCGGCGACCGTCTTCGATACGGCAGGCTGTGTGATCGACAGGCTCTCGGCCGCCTTCTGCACGCCGCCGAACTGCGCGACAGCGAGAAAGCACTGCAAATGACGGAACTTGACGCGGCTATCGGCGAGGCTGCGTTGCATAACGGTTCGTTATACGAGACGGGAAAAAACGTCATTTTGCATAACTTCTTCGCTTCTATAAAGTCACGTCATCCACTACCCATAATCGAATCCCCAAGGAGACATCTGATGGACGATTCCAGTCTGAGTCCGCGCGACTTCGCTTCGCATCCCGCCTATGTCCATTCGCCGTATGGCTCGTCCGTCAAGCGCGGCCCGACGCGTCCGCTGATTCCGCTGAAAGAGCGGCTGCGCGACCAGCGCGTGCCCGTCTATGGCGCGGAAGATCTCGGCGCGCTCGATCACGACCTCACGCGCAATGCGGTGAAAAACGGCGAGCCGCTCGGCGAGCGCATCATCGTGACGGGACGCGTGCTCGACGAAGGCGGCCGCCCGGTGCGCAACACGCTCGTCGAAGTGTGGCAGGCCAATGCCGCCGGCCGCTACGTGCACAAGAACGATCAGCACGATGCCCCCCTCGATCCGAACTTTCTCGGCGCGGGCCGCTGCCTGACCGATAACGAAGGCCGCTACCGCTTCCTGACGATCAAGCCCGGTGCGTATCCGTGGGGCAATCACCCGAACGCATGGCGCCCAAATCACATCCACTTCTCGCTGTTCGGCGATTACTTCGGCTCGCGACTCGTCACGCAGATGTACTTCCCCGGCGATCCGCTGCTGCAATACGACCCGATCTTCCAGGGCACGCCGGAACAGGCCCGCGACCGGCTGATCTCGCGCTTCACGCTCGACGTGACGCAGGAAGGCTTCGCGCTCGGCTACGAATTCGACATCGTGCTGCGCGGCGCGAACGAAACCCCGATGGAGCGCTAAATCATGACGACGCTTAAAGAAACCCCTTCGCAAACGGTCGGACCGTACTTCGCATATGGCCTGTGCCCGCAGCAATACGATTTCGATTTCAAGAGCCTCTTCACGGGAACGTTGGCCGGGCGCGAAGCAGCGGGCGAGCACATCGCGCTCGTCGGTCAGGTATTCGACGGCAACGGCGAGGTGATCGGCGATGCGATGCTCGAAGTGTCGCAAGTGGATAGCGAAGGACGCTATCCGCAATCGCGCGAGGAAGTGGCGAACACGGGCTTTCGCGGCTTTGCGCGCTTCGGCACGGGCACCGATCCGCACAGGCGCTTCATCATCGAGACGGTGAAACCCGGCCGCGCCTCGCCCGACGCAGCGCCGCATCTGGACGTGATCCTGACGATGCGCGGCATGCTGCTGCACACGTTCACGCGCGTCTATTTCGACGACGAAGCCGCGGCGAACGACAAGGACCCGGTGCTCGCGAGCGTTCCCGCAGAGCGCCGCGCGACGCTGATCGCAAAGCGCGAGGAGCGCGGCGGCAACGTCGTGTACCGCTTCGACATTCACATGCAAGGCCCGAACGAAACGGTGTTCTTCGACCTGTGACCTGTAATGCGGCGCACGCCGCGTCGACATCGCGCGAGCCTTGCATGCATTCCATGCAAGGTTCATCGCGTATTCACAAATGAGCGTTAGGATGCGGTGCGCGAGTCAAATCGCGCAACGAAACTCCGAGCAGTATTTTCAAAGCCCGCTGCATTGCGGGCCTTTTTTCGTTTCGGCTCGTTTGGCTCTTCGGCTCATTTGGCTCTTTGGCTCGTTTGGGCCCGCTTCGGCCCGACAGCGTGACGAGCCACGCTCAGACGCGGAAGTGCTCGATGTCCTGCCCTGCGTTGATCGCGCGCGTGAGCCAATCGGGGCGCTCGCCCGTGCCGTCCCATTCGTGTCCAAAAGCATCGCGGTATCTGGGTATGGCGGCGTCGGCGATCAGCGCTGCTTCGAGCGCTTCGAGCGTAATGCCGAATTCGTCCATGCGGCGCCGAATCCACAAGATCAACCGTTCACGCGCTTGACCGTCGAGGTCGAGCGTCCGTTGTTCCTCTCGCTCTTTCATAACGTGCCGATAACGTTTAGAACGACGCGGCCTATAAGCTCGCATCAAATAGATTAAAGGCCTCGCGCTTGCAGCGAAGCCTTAATACAACTCTGCCAATATTTGCGGCCCGCAGATAATCGGCCCGGACTAACTGATTTCCGGCCGATTGAATGGTCGTGAAAACCCGCACGGTGAGTACTGGATCTCATCAACGGACCTTGAAGGGCCAAGGCCGGTTCCCTGAATTGAACCCGATTCTAGCATTCATTCCCGCGTTCGCGCCGCTTTCCCCATGATACGCGCGCCGCGAAAAGCGGCGCAGGCTCTCGCTTTTCGCAGGATGCGCGGATTTGCGCGCTAGGCATCGCCGCGCGTCTGGTCGATTGCACTCGACGACTTCACGCGCGCGCGCAATTCGAACTTTTGAATCTTGCCGGTAGACGTTTTCGGTAATTCGCCAAATAGTATGGCTTTCGGCAATTTGAACCCGGCGAGGAATTGCCGGCAGTGCGCGATGATTTCTTCGGCGCTCGCGTCCATGCCCTCTTTCAGTTCGACGAATGCGCACGGTACTTCGCCCCACTTCGGGTCCGGCATCGCGACGACGGCGGCAACCGATACGGCGGGATGCCGGTACAGCGCATCTTCGATCTCGATGCTGGAAATGTTCTCGCCGCCCGAAATGATGATGTCCTTGCTGCGGTCCTTGATGCGCACGTAGCCGTCTTCCGTGATTACGCCGAGATCGCCCGTATGGAACCAGCCGCCCCGAAATGCGGCGTCCGTCGCGCGCTCGTTCTTCAGATAGCCCTTCATGCAGATATTGCCGCGAAACATCAGCTCGCCGATCGTCTCGCCGTCGCGCGGCACGGGCTCGAGCGTCTCGGGATCGCAAACGTCGATCGCCGCCTGCAGGTGATAACGCACGCCCTGACGCGCATTGAGCCGCGCGCGTTCGTCGTCGGAGAGCGCTTCCCACGCGTCCTGCTTCGCGCACACGGAGGCAGGCCCATACACTTCGGTGAGGCCATACACGTGCGTCAGATCGAAACCGATCGCCTTCATTCGCGCGATCACGGCAGGCGACGGCGCCGCGCCCGCGACCATCGTCGACACGCGATGCGCGATGCCCTCGCGCCATTCGGCGGGCGCATTCGCGAGCGCGCTTTGCACGATGGGCGCGCCGCAATAGTGGGTGACGCCTTCGCGCCGGATCAGCTCGAACACGAGCTTCGGATCGACCTTGCGCAGACAGACGTTGACGCCCGCGCGTGCCGCGACCGTCCACGGAAAACACCAGCCGTTGCAGTGAAAAAGCGGCAGCGTCCACAGATACACCGCGTGCTTCGGCATGTCCCATTCGAGGATGTTGCTGAGCGCGTTCAGATACGCGCCGCGATGGTGATAGACGACGCCCTTCGGCTCGCCCGTCGTGCCCGATGTGTAGTTGAGCGCGATGGCGTCCCATTCGTCGGCGGGCGGCGTCCACGCGAATTGCGGATCGCCTTCTTGCAGGAACGCTTCGTAGTCGGTCGCGCCCGCGAAGTGTTGCGCACGCGCGGGCATCGCGTCGCTCACGCTGACGATGCGCAATTGCGGGCATTCCTGCGCGGCGCACTGCGCAAGCTCGCCGAATTCCGTATCGACGATCAGCACTTTCGCTTCGCCATGACGCAGCATGTAAAGGATCGACGGAATATCGAGCCGCGTGTTGAGCGTGTTCAGCACGGCGCCCGCCATCGGCACGCCGAAATGCGCTTCGATCATCGGCGGGATATTGGGCAGCAGCGCCGCGACGGTATCGCCACGGCCGACGCCCGCGCGTTGCAGCGCGCTCGCGAGTCGACGCGCGCGCTCGTAGGTCTCGCGCCACGTGCGGCGCATGTGGCCATGCACGACAGCGAGACGGTCGCCATAGACATCAGCGGCTCGCGCGATGAAGTCGATCGGCGTCAGCGGAACATAGTTGGCCTCGCGGCGCTCGAGGCCCGCGTCGAACATGTGCGTCATGGCTGTGTCTCCCGCGGAGCGCGTGCGGCTCCGTCAATCACGTGAAGCATTATGTGAAGCATGGCCGCAGCGCCCGATGCATGCAGCAGTTGAAAGCGGCACGCGAATCGACATGCGATCGCGCGCGCTAGATCGCCACCGGACCAGCGCCGTAATAACCCGCGCCGATTACCGGGTACGAGCGCCGCAAAAGAATCTGGTGCCGGAACGTGGCTGATCGTGCAATGCGAAAACGCGTGAAGCCGACGCGCGCGGCGTTCGAAATCACGCGCGCATCGCACGCGTGAAGCACGCGAGAAGCGCAATACCGCGTAATGCCTTTTATTGAATCAGCGGCTGAAACGCGTGCTAAACGCGCAATCAGACACGTGGCAGATCGTCGATGAACTTTTCGACGTGGCCATCCGGAACGTCGGTGTCGATCCCGTCGATGCCATCGGCGTGCGAAACCGTTTTGATCTTGGGACCCAGCAGCTTCATGCCGCCGAGCGTGAAGAGTGACCAGACGGCATTGCCGGAATGAATTGCCGTTACGACGTCCGAGACTTCAACGATTTCGTGCGGCGAGAGCCATTCATTCGTTTTTGGATTGACGAGGGCCCACCGGACGTGGGTGACGCGATCCGTCATAGGGTTAATGCGTACGGCATCGATAGCATAGGTTGCCATTTCCACCTCCATCGTCGTCTGAAGGCATCGTAGCACTTATGTCTGGTTAGACGAAGTGAACCAGCGTGATCGGTACTTTTGGGGCGGTGTAGAAGCGACGCGAACGCATCGGGCGCGATGCGCGGCTAGAGAGAGGAAGACGGACGCGGCCCGCGGGCCGCATACCGATGGAACCATCCGAATGCGGGCGCTTCCCTGCACGGCCGTTGCCCGGATGTACTCTGCGACGCCAACCGCCGCGTGACAGCCGCTGTGCGCGGAATTGACTGCAATTTCGAATGGCTTCCATTTCGTATAACGGTCGTGCGCAAATCGGAATGAACCCGGGTTTGCCCCAATAGAGGATGCAGCGCAGAAGATCTTCCGGGAATGCATCGACGCAACATGCAGTACGATGGCCGCACTGACCCGCACACAAGGCCCGCCATGTCGATCGAAGTCGGGACGGCGTCGTGGACGGACGCCACGCTCATCAAATCCGGCCGCTTCTATCCGAAAGGCTGCACGAGCGCGGAAGCGCGCCTGCGTTTCTATTCGAGCCAGTTTTCGATGGTCGAAGTCGACGCGTCGTACTACGCGATGCCAAGCGTGGCGAACTGCGCGCAGTGGGCCGAGCGCACGCCCGAGCACTTCACGTTCAACGTCAAGGCGTTCCGGCTTTTCACGGGCCATCAGACAGAGCGCAAGTTCTTTCCGCCGGACATCCAGCCGCTATTGCCGCAGAACGACAAGCGGAACCTCTATTACCGCGACGTGCCGCCCGACATCGTCGACGAGATGTGGCGTCGTTTCTTTGAGGCGCTCGAACCTGTGCGCGCAGCGGGCAAGCTCGGCGCGATCCTGTTCCAGTTCGCGCCGTGGATCTCCACCGCGCCGCGCGACAAGGCGCACGTGAAGCACTGCGCGGACCGGATGGGACCGTATCTGACGGCCTTCGAGTTTCGCAACGCGAGCTGGTTCGATGAGCGGCACCGCGAATCGACGCTTGCTTTCGAGCGCGAACGCGGCCTCGTGCATGTCGTGATGGACGCACCCGAGGGCGTCGCGAATCGCGCGCATACCGTGTGGGAAGCGACGTCGCCGGAACTGGTGATCGTGCGCATGCATGGCCGCAACGCAGAAACGTGGAGCGGCAGCACGACGGCGTCGGGCCGCTTCAACTACGACTACTCGGAGCGCGAACTGGAGGAGATCGCGGTGCCCGTGCGCGAGATCGCCAAACGCGCGGGTCGCACGCATGTGGTTTTCAACAACTGCTTTGAAGACTCCGCGCAGCGCAACGCGCATTCGATGATTCGCATCCTTCAGCAAGAGCGCTTCGCTTAACCCGTTGCATTGCCACTGAATAGCCTTTAACGAGCCGCGCATTCGCGCGCGGCATTCGTTGCGCTACTTTCCCGGTTGCAATTCAATCGGCATCGACTAGCCTCGTCTTATTCAAAGCAATTACAAGAAGCTTTCATAAGACGAATAAGGCAAGCGACGCTCATGAATAACGACGCCAGGGTGTATCGATGCTATTGACCGGCTATGTGCAGGCCAGCGAGCCGGGCGTGCTGCAATTGTGGGTGGGTATATTCGGCGTCGCCGCGCCGCCCGCGCCACAGGTTTTCATCGACCGGCAAGCGGCCGTTCCTCTCGCGCCCGCGCAGTTCTTTCCGATCCGCGATTTCAGCATCGACGACGCCGGCCAGCCGATCAATCACCAATGCGTGATGCGCTTCAACGTGTCCGACGAATCGAGGCCGCGCCAGATCCGAATCGACGCCGCCGGCGAATCGTTTGAATTCGCGAGTACTTCATTGCCTCGAGAAGTGCCGACGCTGATGAACGGCAGTTTCAATATCCTGCTGTCGTCGTGCTATTCGCAGCCGGAAGATCTCGATGGACTGCTGGGTACGATCGTCTCGCAGATCAAGGTGCAACCGCATCTGACGGTACTCGCGGGCGACCAGGTGTATCTCGATCTGCCGCTCACGCAGCATGTGCCCGATCAGAACCCGGACCGCGCGCATCTGCTTGCCAACAAGTACTACCTCAACTGGCTCTCGGGCGCGCTGCGCGTTCCGGGCTTGCAATCGGTACTGGAGCGCGCACCCGTCGTGTGCATTCCCGACGATCACGAGTTCTGGAACAACTACCCGTTCGCGCAAAAGCAATTGCCCGACACATGGACGGATGCGTCGCGTCAAGTGCTCGGCGATACGGCGCGCGCGCTATACGAGGACTATCAGATCGGCGGGCCGCCCGGTAGCGCGGGCGGCGCAACACGGCTCGACGTCGACCCGTTGAAGATGCTCTTCGTCGATATGCGCTGCGATCGCGACAGCACGCTCACGTCGTTGATGGGCCCCAGGGCTGTCGCCGCAATGAATGCGTGGGAAAAAGATCTGATCGATGCGCAGGCGGCGGGCAAGCCCGTCGTCGGTCTGCTTGCGTCGGGCCAGGCGCTCTTTATCGATCCGCCGCAAAGCGACTGGGCCACGAAAACCTTCGATGCGGAAATGCCGAATTACAAGCAGTTCAGCGTATTGCAATCGACGCTAGGCCGGCTTGCGGATAACGGCATTCCCGTCGTCTACATGACGGGCGACGTGCATTGGGGGCGCGTCGCATCGGGCCACGATCTGCCGACGAACACGGCGCTGTATGAAGTGATTGCATCGCCATCGCGGCTCATTCGCGTGCCGTTTCTCGACACAGCAAAAGAAGCGGCCAATTCGATCAAAGGCATTTTCGGCGCGAAGGCTCCGTGGCCGCGCCATTCCGATCCGGAGCCGGTGCCCGACCGCTTCGGCATCAATCATCGCTTCGCGCTTAAGCAGGAATATGGGCAGCGCGGCGATCAGGTGGCGATCGTGTCGTTCACGCGCGTCGGCAGCGGCGTCGATATGCAGGTCACGTACTACGGCATTTCCAGCGACAAGGCGATTTCGCAATCGGTATCCACGACGCGCTTCGAACTGCGCGCACGCTAACAAAATAATGAGGCGAGGTCATGCTCAAGATCGTACGATCGACAACGACGCAATCGAATCCGCAGTTCGTTTCATTCGCCCGCAAGGACGGCGAGAGCAATACCGCATGGGGCGAGCGCGCGGTGCTCGACATGAAAGCCGGTGGTCCCGACGAGTGGACCTATGTGGTGCTGCTCGGCGGCAGCGATACGCTGGCGTTTCGCGTGCGCGTCGCGCAATCGCATTTGCGGCACGACATGCTGCCGTCGTTCTGGTCCGAGTCGATACTCGTCAAGCTCGCCGATGCGTCGCTCGCCAACGCTCAGGCGCTGCATGTGCCTTTGCATCAGCCTGAAGGCCCCGCATTCGCGGCGCGCGTGAATGGCGTCGTCGCGCGGCCGCTCACCGATTTCGACGACACGAAGCGCTTTCCGAACATCGCCGTCATTGCATTGCCCGTCGCGCAAGAGAAAGTGATCGGCAAGGTGCCGAGCTTTCAGCAGTCGCGCGCGACGCTCGATGCGCTCGAACACGTGTTGCGCTGGCTCGCGTATGCATGGGGCGCGGCGCGCACGCCGAATCCGTTGCACGACAACTATGGCTTGCCGTCGACGTGCATGATCGAAACAGTCTGCGCTGCCGCCAATTTCGACCTCACGCCCGGGCTCGAATCGAGAGCGTCATGCCCCGAAGCGATCTGGGCCGCCGCGAACTACTGGCACGAGTACTTCGAGAAATTCAACGGCAGAGAACCGATAGGCCGCTATTTCACGCCGCATACGTATCCGATCGTCGAGCCGTCCGCGCCCGATGCGCCTTCGCCTTCGCAGTCATCTGCGCCTAAGCGCAAGGCGAAGCGATGAGCGCCAGCTTAGGGCTGTGAAGCGGGCTGTGAAGCGGGCTGTGAAGCGGGCGCACTGTCGGACGGCAGAGCGGGCGTCGGCGCGAGCACGGGTGGCTGTGATTCGCTCGTGCCCGCAGCAGGCGCGCTCGCCGATGCCGTCGCGCCCGCCTGGCCAGGCGTCGGAAGAATCGGCGGCTGCGATGCGGCAGGCGAGATGATCTGCGGCGGCTCGACATCCGTCGGCGCGGACGCGTCGGAAGCGGGCTGCGCGTTCTCGACGACAGGCGCCGCGGGCGCGGTCGGCGCCGGACGCGGCTTCGCGCGCGGAGCGGGCGCAGGCGTTTCGCTCTTGCCCGTCGACGGGAACAAGTGCTGCATCCATGCGCGCAGCTTCTCGCGGAACGTCTCGAACATGCCGGGCGGCGGCTCTTGTTCGAACTTCACGTGCGAATCGACGAGACGCGAGCGCAGCGCCCGCTGGAAAAAGTCGCCGACGATCGGCAACGCGCTATGCGCGCCCTGCCCCCAGTAATCGCTGCGCAACGTCACGCGGCTATCGTTGAAGCCGACCCATGCGCCCGCAACGAGCTGCGGATGCATCAGGATGAACCAGCCGTCCGCGTTGTCCTGCGTCGTGCCCGTCTTGCCCGCGACGTCGGCGCGAATGCCGAAGCGCGTGCGAATCGCCGAGCCCGTTCCCTTGTTGACGACCGAGCGCATCGTATCGATCAAGGTCAGCGCGCTCGCGACGGGCATCACCTGATCGGCGCGCGACGGCTGAAATTCGGCGAGCACTTCACCTTTGCGGTCTTCGATACGCGTGACGGTCATCGGCGCGAGCCACGCGCCTTGATTCGCGATCGTGCTGTACGACGACACCATCTCCTTCAGCGTCACGGGGCTCGTGCCGAGCGCCAGCGACGGCACCGCTTCGAGCGGGCTCTCGCGCACGCCCATCGCGCGCGCGAGCCGCGCGACCTTTGCAGGACCGACCGTCTCCATCAGTTGCGCAGTGATGCGATTGCGCGAATACGCGAGACCGTCGCGCAACGTGATCGGACGGCCGCTCGGCGCGTCTTCGTCGCTCGGCCGCCAGACCTCGCCGCCCGCGAGCGGAATTTCAACGGCCTGATCGGGGAACGTATCGTCGGGTTTCGCGCCCTGCTCGAATGCCGCGCCATACACGAAGGGCTTGAACGTCGAGCCCGGCTGACGCCGCGCCTGCGAAACGTGATCGTACTGATCCTGCGTGAAGTCGCGGCTGCCCACCCACGCCTTGATCTGCCCGTCACGCGGGTCCATTGCGATGAATGCCGCCTGCACGCGTGTCTTGCTTTCGCACAGCGACTTCATGAACGCGCGATCCGCCGACAGATGCTTGAGCGCATCCTCATCGCTCGTGCCCGCGTCTTTGGCGCGGCGATATTCGGGTGTCTCGCGAATGAACGCGTCGAATAGATCCTTATGGCCGGCGCATCCGCCGCGTGCATTCCACGCCGCATTTGCAATCGATTGCAACTGATTGCCCTGCCACGTCAGCGCTTGCGTGGCCATCGTCTGAAGACGCGCGTCGATTGTCGTGCGCACGACGAGGCCATCCGAATAGATGTTGTAGTCGTTCGCATCGGCCCATGCAATCAGCCATTTTTTCAACTGTTGCGCGAAATGCGGCGCGGGACCGGGCGGCTCCGTCTGCCGTTCGAAATCGACACGCAGCGGCCGGCCCTTGAGCGAATTGAATTGCACCACCGAAAGACGGCTGTATTTCACCATCTGTCCGAGCACAATATTGCGCCTGTCCAGCGCGCGCTCGGGATTGATCACCGGGTTGTAATAGCTGTTGCCCTTCAGCATGCCGATCAGCGTCGCGCTTTCGAGCACGGTGAGATCGTGCGCGGACTTGTCGAAATAGGTGCGCGCCGCCATTTCGATGCCGTAAGCGTTATAGAGAAACGGCACCGTGTTCAGATACGTTTCGAGAATCTCGCTCTTCGTATAGACGGCTTCGATCTTGAATGCCGTGATCGCTTCCTTGATCTTGCGCGTGAGCGTCGGCGCGCGGCCGATGTCGTCGGGATAGAGATTGCGCGCAAGCTGCTGCGTGATCGTCGATCCGCCCTGGCGGTCGCCCGAAAACGTGTGCAGCGCGGCGCCTGCCGTGCGGCGAAAGTCGATGCCGTGATGCTCGTAGAAGCGGTGATCTTCCGTCGAGATCAATGCGTCGATAACGTGCGGAGAAATATCGGCGAGCTTCACCCACACGCGGTTGGTTGGCTTGAATTCGGCGAGCAGCTTGCCGTCAGCCGAATAGATTTGCGCGGGCTGCTCGATCTTCGCCTTGCGAATGTCCCCGATACCCGGCGTGAACGGAATCAGGATCAGCACGTAAAGCAGCGCGAGCGCCGGAATGGCCGCAATCGACAACGCCACGCCACGCCATGTCGGGTGACGCAAACGTTGCACCGCGCTCATTGCGTACGGCTTTAGCCAGGCCCACGCCCTGAAGAAGATTACCCGGAGAAACGACAGTATCGATCGTCCCACGCTAACGCACCATCGGCAGAAAAGCGTGCATCCTACCAAAAGAGCGGGAAAGGACAGGCGTTTTGCAAGAATCGCGGCGATGCAATGCCGGAAAAGACAACGGCCGAACCTGCTTGCGAAGACGGGTTCGGCCGAAGCGTCGTGCTAAAGCGTTATCAGGCGTGCGCGCGCTTTGGCGTGATCATCGAGACGACGAACGTCACGACGATATTCACGACGAGCGCGATCAGACCGATATAGATCGGCCACGTCGAACCGCCGATATGCAGCGCGAACACAGGCTTGAGACCTTGCGAAATCGCGAGCCCCGTGCCGACGACAATGCCGACCAGCCAGCCGAGGAACAGCCCCGGCGTATTCAGGCGGCGCGTGTACAGCGTGAACACGATGGCCGGGAAGATCTGCAGAATCCACACGCCGCCGAGCAGTTGCAGGTCGATCGCGTATTGCGTCGGCAGGAACACGATGAAGAGCAGCGCGCCGAACTTCACGACGAGCGACACGATCTTCGCGGTGGACGCTTCCGCAGCCGGCGCCATGTCCGGCGACACGATGGGACGCCACAGGTTGCGCGTGAACAGGTTGGCCGCGCCGATCGACATGATCGCGGCGGGCACCAGCGCGCTGATTGCAATCGCCGCCGCCGCGAAGCCGATGAACCACGACGGGAACAGCGTGCCGAAGAGCATCGGCACGACGTCGGATGCCGACTTCACATGCACGCCGGCCGCAATCGCCATATAGCCCAGCAGCGCGATCAGGCCGAGCAGCAGCGTGTAAGCAGGCAGGAAGATCGCGTTCTTGCGCACTGTCTGCATCGAAGAGGACGACAGCACGGCCGTCATCGTATGCGGATACATGAAGGCCGCGAGCGCCGAACCGAGCGCCAGCGATGCAAACGCAGTGAATTGCGAAGGCTTGAGGATGATGCCCGTCGCGCCGCCCTTCGCCTGGAAGTACTGGTCCGCCGCATCGAACACATGACCATAGCCGCCGAGCTTCAACGGAATCAGCCACACCGCCGCGATAACGACGATATAGATCATGATGTCCTTGACGAACGCGATCATCGCCGGTGCGCGCAGGCCGCTCGTATACGTATAGAGCGCGAGGATCACGAACGCGATGACGAGGGGCGCCTCGCCCGTTACGCCAAGCCCCTTGATGACGACCTGCATGCCGACCAGTTGCAGCGCGATATACGGCATCGTCGCGACGATGCCCGTCAGCGCGACGGCAGCGGGAAACCATTTGCCGCCGTACTCGCCGTGCACATAGTCGGCAGCCGTGATGTGGTTCTTCGCGTGCGCGATCTTCCACAGTTTCGGCATGACCGCAAACACGAACGGATAGACGATGATCGTATAAGGCAGCGCGAAGAAGCCATACGCGCCGACCGAATAGACCAGCGCGGGAACGGCGATCACCGTATAGGCCGTATAGAAATCGCCGCCGACGAGGAACCACGAAATGATCGTGCCGAACTGGCGTCCACCGAGGCCCCACTCGTGCAATTGGGTGAGATCGCCTGCTTTCCATCGCGCGGCAATGAAGCCGAGTACCGTGACGAGAAGAAAGAATGCGATGAATACGGTCATCGCGACCGGGTTCACGGGGTTGAGTTCGCTCATTTAATACCCCGGTAAACGATGTAGATCAGCACCGACGTGAGCGGGACCCACAATAACTGATACCAGTAGAAGAAAGGAAAGCCCGCGAACGAAGGGCGCGTGTCGTTATAAAACGGCAGCCACAACAACGCGATATAGGGGATCAGCAAGATGAGCCATAGCCACGAGCGGCCGGCCGGTTCGTTAGGTTCCACGATTGTCCCTCTTTGGTCTATCTGATTGATTCAGCCTTGCTGTGGCGCTGCGTGAATATGCGCGCACGTGCATATTTCGGCGGGCACCCGCAAAGGTACGCGCATTATCTGCGAAAACTTTCAAAAGTGCTGGCAGGGCAACCGGTCCTTAGGGTCTCTCGACAGATCGACCGGCCCCTCTGCGTGCAAATGGATTGCAGGTTAATTGCGCAATGCCTTCGCAAAACGGTCGCGCAGGAACTGCGTGAACGCGCGGATCGTCACGGAAGCCTGCCTGTGTTGCGGGTACACGGCATAAAGCGTCAACGGCGGCGAGACGAACGTGTCGAGTACTTCGACGAGCTTGCCGCTTGTCAGCGCATCGGCCACGATGAACTCCGGCAGGCGCGCAATGCCGAGCCCTGCGATCGCAGCGTCGCGAATCACTTCGCCATTGTTCACGCGCAGCGGACCGTGCACTTCGATCGTCTTGCTCGCGCCATCGACGATGTACTCCCAGCCGGTGCGCCCTTCCTGTCCATATAGCAGGCACGCATGGCGCGCGAGATCGTCAGGCGTCGCGGGCGGCCGGCGCGCCTTGCGATAAGCGGGACTGCAACACGACACCATGCGCATTTCCGCGAGCTTCTGCGCGATCAGCGTCGAGTCCGCCAGCGTGCCGATGCGCAGCGCCATGTCGAAGCCCTCGCCCACCACATCGACGACGCGGTCGCTCAGATCCATGTCGATGCGCACATCGGGGTTCGCGCGCAAGAATGCGGCGACGAGCGGCGACAGATGAATCATGCCGAACGACATCGGCGCGCTGACCCGCAGCAGCCCGCGCGGGTCCGAGCGCCCCGACGACATCGCCTGCTCGGCGTCTTCCACGTCCCCGAGGATGCGCGTCGCGCGCTGATAGAACTCGTAGCCCAGGTCCGTCACGGCGAGCTTGCGCGTGTTGCGCACGAGCAGGCGCACGCCGAGGCTC
Source organism: Paraburkholderia phymatum (assembly GCF_038900715.1). Taxonomy (GTDB): domain Bacteria; phylum Pseudomonadota; class Gammaproteobacteria; order Burkholderiales; family Burkholderiaceae; genus Paraburkholderia; species Paraburkholderia phymatum_A. Next base: position 27,070 of record NZ_JAYMRZ010000003.1, read on the forward strand.
GCTTCGAGCGCCATCACGCGCCGGCTGACGAACTGCTTCGACAGTTGCAGGCGGTTCGCGGCGGCCGTGAAATTGCGTGCGTCGACGGTGGCGACAAAGATTCTCAAATCGTCTAGCTGCATCGGGCTACGCCTCTTTTGTCCACAAAAACGCGACAGTGATTCCCATTTTACGCCGATTACAGTCACCTGGATTGACCTACACTTCTTTCACTGCTTCTGGCAACGACACCGTCGCTGTCATGAGAAGCAAAGGCAAATCGAAAAGCGGAGATGGGAAATGATCGACATCAGACACGCGAATGAACGCGGGCGCGCCGAACACGGCTGGCTCAGCTCGCGCCATACCTTCTCGTTCGCGAACTACTACGACCCGAAGCAGATCGGCTTCTCCGACCTGCTCGTGATCAACGACGACCGCGTGGCCCCGGCCCGTGGCTTCGGCAAGCACCCGCATCGCGACATGGAGATCTTCTCGTACGTGCTGGAAGGCGCGCTCGAGCACAAGGACTCGATGGGCACGGGCTCGGTGATCGTCCCCGGCGACGTGCAGCTGATGAGCGCGGGTACGGGTGTCGCGCATAGCGAGTACAACCATTCGGCAAGCGAGCCGGTGCACTTCCTGCAGATCTGGATTGCGCCGTCGGTGAAGGGCGCGACGCCGCGTTATCAGCAAAAGAACTTTGCTGCGCAGGACAAGCGCGGCACGCTGCGCCTCGTGCTGTCGCCCGATGGCGAGAACGGGTCGCTCGAATTGCGCCAGGACGCGCGTGTGTATGCCGGTCTTCTCGACGGCAACGAAACGGCAGGCGTCGATATCGCCACCGATCGCTACGCGTATGTCCATGTCGCGCGCGGCAGCGTGAAGATGAACGGCGTCGAGATGAAAGAAGGCGACGGTGCGCGCATTCGCAACGAACGCCGACTCGAATTGACGGATGGGCAGGACGCGGAAGTACTCGTATTCGACCTGCGCAATAACGAAGTATCGGAACTGTGGTCGTAAGCGACAGCGCCGACAACTCAACTATATTGAAAGAGGCTTTGAAATGAACGCATTTATCGAACAACGCAAGGATGCACTGTTGCTCGTCGGACGTGTGCTTCTGGTCGTGCTTTTCGTGCTGTTTGGCTGGAGCAAGCTCACCGGCTTCTCCGGCACCGAGCAGTACATGGCGGCAACGGGCGCGCCCGCGCCCGCCGTGTCCTCGATCATTGCGATCGTGATGGAACTGGCGGTCGGCATCGTGATCGCCATCGGCTTCAAGACGCGCCCGCTCGCGCTGCTGCTTGCCGTCTATACGCTCGCCACCGCGTTTATCGGCCACCACTTCTGGACGCAAACGGGCATGGAGCATTTCGTCAATATGATCAACTTCTACAAGAACATCAGCATCATCGGCGGGCTGCTTCTGTTGTTCGTGACGGGCCCGGGCAAGTACTCGATCGATCGCGTCTAAGCAGAGTTAGAGAGTTGTCGAGCAGGGCGGCCACTGGCCGCCCTTTTTCGTTGTTGAAATCCCAAACAGGCGCAATTCGCGGCAATTGAGGCATCGGCGCAACACTATTGTCATGTTCGCGGCGCCGCCGAAATCGATGTGATAAAAGTCCGCCTGCCTGCATCGAGCGAGGCGCGCACGGGCCAGGAGACGCTCGCAATCAGCCTGTCGGCTTGCAATGCGCGATGTGCAACTCACGCATCGGCGACGCAAATGCACACCGGCGCACTCGTCGCGCGTAAAACAAAAAGCTCACGCAGGGTTCTCAACAGATGAAAAGACAACCATGAACAAACAACTCAAACGGGTCGCTGCGACATTGGGCGCATCGGCGATCGCCCTCGCCTGCCAGTCCGCATTCGCGCAAAGCTCGGTCACGCTCTACGGCGTCGCGGACGTCGGCATTCGCTATCTGACGCACTCCAACGCGAACAACGACGGGCGCCTCTTCATGACCAACGGCGCGATTACGAACAGCCGGTTCGGCGTGAAGGGGTCCGAAGATCTGGGCAATGGCCTGAAGGCGATCTTCCAGCTGGAAAGCGGCATCGATCTGCAAAGCGGCGCGCAATCGGATAGCAAGCGCCTCTTCAACCGCGCCGCCTATGTCGGCCTGTCGAGCAACTATGGCACGCTGACGCTGGGCCGTCAAAAGACGCCGCTGTTCGATCTGCTCGGCGATACGTACGATCCGCTCACCGTCGGCAACTACTTCGAAAATGCGTGGCTGCCCGTTGCATTGGGCGCAGGACTCTACGCCGACAACGCCGTGAAGTACAACGGCACGTTCGGCGGCCTGAACGTCAAGGCGATGTACTCGTTCGGCACGGACTCGACGTCGACGGGCGCAAATGGCTTTTCCGGCCAGATTCCGGGCCATCTCGGCGCGGGCAACATGTACGGCTTCACCGCGTCGTATGCGTTCGGTCCTCTGAGCGTCGCTGCGGGCGTGCAGCAGAACAGCGACAACTCGAATCACAAGCAGACGATCTTCAACGCGAACGCCGTCTACGCGTTCAGCACCGCGAAGATCTATATCGGCTATCTGCATTCGAAGGACGACACGGGCTTCGTCGACAGCACGCTCTCGCAGCGCGATCTGACGCTCGGCGTCGACATCCTGAAGGGCTCGGGCCGCAAGGACGACGGTCCGTTCGCAGGCGTGACGTGGCAAGCGACGCCCGCGCTTCTGCTGACGGGCGCGTTCTACTACGACCACATGAAGAACGCGGCAATCGGCGGCGGCGCGCTCGGCAGCGGCAACCGCTACACGGGCGTGGCCGTGGCGGAATACGCGCTGTCCAGGCGCACGGAAGTGTATGGCACCGTCGACTTCAACAAGGTCACGGGCGCAGCGACGGTGGAACTGCCCGGCACGTCGAACCAGACGGGCGTTTCGGTCGGCATCCGCAATATCTTCTGATGACGGCCGGCACGCGCATTCGGTAACGCGCGTGCATGCCTGAACGCGGGCGACATGACTTTTCAAAGGCCATGTCGCCCGCTTTTCATTTCGGCCGCACAAAAAACCTGCCGGAAAGAACTATGATATATAGGGAAAACCCTTGATTCGCAGTTGCTCTATTCGAGCCGTACCCGCATGAAACGCATTGCCGCCTTTTGCCTGACGACGTGGTCCGCCGCAGCAGTTCTCTATTTCGGCCAGCACTCGGTTTCACTGATCGTGTTGAGCGGTGTGATCGTGTTCGGCGGCTTCGATCTGCTGCGCCCCTGACCGTCCCAAGCCCCGCTTAACCGCGCCATCCATTTTCTTCGTGACATGATGGAAATCCATCATTTTTGCGCGTGAGGCCAAGCTCTCCTTCTACTATCTTTGTGCAAACGGAATAAGTCCTGAAGCGTCCCGCTGAAGGAAAACCCGCAAACGCAAAGCATGCAACAACAAACTTGCATGGGACCCGAGTAAGGAGACAACTCATGTCCTCGACTTCAGCCGTCGATGGCCGCGCAACGGCGCCCGAGGCGGACGACCCGTCGTTCGACGCGCGCATCGCTCAGCAGTGGTATCAGCCGCGTATTTCGCGCGCGGTACTCAAGGAACTGATGAAGCGCGACGATGCCGCGGGCCTGCGCAATTTCATTCCGTGGCTCGTGCTGCTCGTCGCGTCCGGCGCCGTGGCGGCCTTCGCGTGGGGCACGTGGTGGGCCGTGCCTGCGTTCTTCGTCTACGGCACGATCTATTCGTCGAGCGACGCGCGCTGGCATGAGCTGTCGCACGGCACGCCATTCAAGACACGCGGGATAAACGACGCGCTCTATCACCTGTCGTCGTTCATGACGATCCGCGAAGGCTACTGGTGGCGCTGGAGCCATGCGCGCCACCACACGCATACGTACTTTCAGACGCGCGACCCGGAAATTCAGGTCACGCGCCCGACGAAAGTACTGCCCATCATCCTCGATTTCGTCGGACTGGTCGGCAGCTCGCTCGAAATCAGGAAGATCGTGCGCCACGCATTCGGCCGCGTCGATGCCGCCACCGACGCCTTTCTGCCCGCAAGCGAAAAACCCAAGATGATCTGGTCGTGCCGAATCTATCTGGCCATCGTGATCGGCACGATTGCACTGGCGATTGCCATGCGCAGCTTTCTCCCGCTGATGTTCGTATGGACGCCACGCTTTTATGGCGGCTGGCTGCATCAGTTGCTCGGCCTCACGCAGCATGCGGGGCTTGCCGTCAACGTAAAAGATCATCGGCTGAATACGCGCACCGTGCATACGAACTTCGTGTTCCGCTTTCTTTATCTGAACATGAACTATCACCTCGAGCATCATCTGCTGCCGATGGTGCCGTTTCATGCACTGCCGCGTCTTCACGAAGAAATCAAGGACCAGTTGCCGCCCGCGTATCCGAGCGTGTATGCCGTGTACCGCGAAATGGTGCCCGCGTTGTGGAAGCAGCGCACGGACCCCACGCATGTGATCGAACGAAGCCTTCCCGCTGCTTGACGTAGAAGAACACTAAAGGAGAGAAGAGCACCATGAGTGTCGAAACGAATGCAAAGATCCACTGGATTGCGGCGTGCGCGCCCGACGATATCGACGAAGAAGACGTCATGCGCTTCGATCACGATGGCGCGAGCTACGCGGTCTATCGGATCGCGGATCGCTACTATGCGTCCGACGGCTGGTGCACGCATGAGCAGGCGCATCTCGCCGATGGCTTCGTCGTGAACGGCGAAATCGAGTGTCCGTTGCACCAGGGACGCTTCGACATTCCCAGCGGCAAGGCAATGAGCGCGCCCGTATGCGTGCATCTGAAAACGTACCCCGTGCGCGTCGAAAACGGCGAAGTACTGCTTGGCCTTCCCGTGCAGGAGGCGTCATGAGCACAAGTCCCGCGATGGTGATCATCGGCGCCGGCCAATGCGGCGCGCGCACCGCGCATGCGCTGCGCGAAAACGGCTGGGACGGCGAGATCACGCTGCTCGGCAACGAATGCACGGCCCCTTACGACCGGCCGCCGCTGTCGAAGGCCGTGCTGCTCGGCGAGCGAAGCACGGCGCAGTGCGCGTTCTATGACGAAGCGTTCTATCGCGACCGGCGCATCGATCTGCGTGTCGATGCATGCGTGCAGCAGATCGATCGCGGCGCGCGCAAGGTCATCCTGAAGGATGGACGCAGCATCGACTATCAGCGTCTGCTGATCGCGACGGGTGCCGAGCCGAGGCGTCTCGACGTGCCGGGCGCGAATCTCGAAGGCGTGTATCTGCTGCGCACGGCAGACGATGCGAACGCGCTCGCCGAGGCATTGCGGCCTTCGCGTCGCATCGCGATTGTCGGCGCGGGCTTCATCGGTCTCGAAGTCGCGGCGTCGGCCGTGGCGCGCGGCTGCGAAGTGGTCGTCATCGAAGCGGGCGCGCGTGCGTTGATGCGCGCGGTGCCCGAAGTCGTCGCGGGCTATCTGATCGACAGGCATCGCGAGATGGGCGTGAAGATCCACTTCGCCGCGCAGATCGAACGGCTGCTCGGCACGACACGCGTGACGGGCGTCAAGCTCAAGGACGGCACACAGATCGCGTGCGATTGCGTGGTCGTCGGCATCGGCGTGAAGCCGCGCACTGAACTGGCCGAAGCCGCGGGCATCGACGTCGCGGACGGCATCGCCGTCGACGATACGTTGCGCACGAACGACCCGCATATCTTCGCAGCAGGCGACGTGTGTTCGTTTCCGCATCGTCTGTTCAGGCGGCGCATGCGGCTCGAATGCTGGAAGAACGCGGAGGACCACGCGCGCATCGTCGCGCGCAACATGCTGGAGCGTGGCGAAACGTATTCGGAAGTGCCGTGGTTCTGGTCGAATCAATATGACATGACGATTCAGATTGCGGGCATGCCCGCATTCGGCGTGCAAACCGTCGTGCGCGAAACGGGCGCGACGTCGCGCATTTTCTTCGCGCTCGATCGCGACGGCGTGCTGGTCGGCGCGAGCGGCGTCGGCAAGCTCGCCGAGATCGCGCGCGATGTGCGCGTCGCGCAAGCGCTGATCGCGCAACGTGCATGCATCGAGCCCGCAAAGCTCGAAGATCCCGCCGTCAAGTTGAAAGGTCTCGTCGCCGTGGAGGCGGCATGACTTGATATGCGATCTGTCGAATGACGTGACGTGGGATTAAGCATTGGCGCCCGAGATCAATCGGTAAGCGGCAGATTCTCGCGCAACAGTACCGACACGGGAATCTGCTGCGCCAACGTCACGCCCGGATCGCGATGATAGTGACGCAAGATGATCTCGATCGAATGCAGCGCTTCTCCGATCGGGTTTTGATCGAGCACGGCATCGAGCACGCCTTCGATCAGAAGACGTCGCGAAGTGTCGTTGAGTTCGTGTCCGATCAGCACGGTCTTGTGAACACGGTCCGTTGCGCGCAGCGCGTTGCCGATGCCTTCGTCGCCGACCGAGATGTTGTAGATGCCGCGCAGATCCGGATAGCGGCGAAACGCATCGCGCGTCAGGCTTTCGGTGATCGACGACTGTTCGCGGCTCTCGACTGTCTCGACGATGTCGCAAGCCGGAAAGCGTCGCCGCAGCACGGAACGAAAGCCGCTTTCGCGCTCTTCATGGCCGAGAAAATCATGCATGCCCGTCATCACGAGCACCTTGCCGCCCGCATCGCCGAGAAAGCGGCCCATCAGCTCGCCGGCGACGCGTCCCGCGCAGCGGTTGTCGATGCCCACATACGCGAGCCGGCCTGTGCCCGGCAGATCGCTTGCAAGCGTGACGACAGGCATTTTGTGGCTCACGTGGCGCAGCGCCGCCGTGATATCCGGATGCTCGTATGCGACGATCACGAGCGCATCGGCCTTGCGCGTCGCCCGCTCGATCGCTTCGACGACGGCATGCGGTTCGAGGCTGTCGAAGTACGTGACCGCGCAAATCACACGCTGCGTTTCGAACGTCTTTTGCGCGAGCTCGAAACCCTGCTTCAAATGCACGTAGTACTGCGCGACGGGCTGCTGCAACAGGATCGCGATGCGCAGCCAGCGCACCGACACGGACTCCAGCGCACGATCGATTTTCAGCTTGCGCGCCCATTCGAGCACGCGGGTTTCCTTGTCGCGCGATACGCCGCCGCGCCCGTTCAATACGCGATCGACAGTCGCCTCGCTGACACCCGCCGCGCGCGCGATGTCACTCATGCTCGTCTTGCGGCGGCGGGACTCGGTCATGATCGGATTCGTTGTGATCGGAATAGCGCAATGATCGCATCGACGCCGCGCGCGCAGCAAGCCGCGTGATGCCGCTATTCATCGCAGTACCTTGCTCTCACCATTGAACGAATGACAGGAGACAACGCATGGGCCAATTCGATTCGAAGATCGCCATCGTCACGGGCGGATCGCAAGGGCTAGGCGCCGCCATTGCCGCGCTGTTCGTCGAGCGCGGCGCGCGCGGCGTCGTCATCTGCGGCCGCGCGAAAGAGAAAGGCGAAGCGAAAGCGCGCGAACTGAGCCAGCTCGGCGAAACGCGTGGCGCAAAGATCGTGTTCGTGCAGGCGGATCTCGCGAATGTCGATGAGTGCCGCAACGTCGTCGCCACTGCCGATCAACAATTCGGGCGTATCGACGTGCTCGTGAATGCGGCGGCACTGACCGATCGCGGCACGATCCTCGATACCGATCCCACGCTCTTCGACCGCATCTTCGCAACCAATGTGCGCGCACCGTTCTTTCTGATGCAGGAGACGATTCGCGTCATGTTGCGCGAGCGTATCGAAGGGACGATCGTGAATATCGGCTCGATGTCCGCGAAGGCTGGGCAGCCGTTCATTTCCGCGTATTGCGCATCCAAAGGCGCGCTCGCGACGCTCACGCAGAACGCCGCATATGCGCTATTGCGCAACCGTATTCGCGTGAACGGGCTGAACCTGGGCTGGATGGCTTCAGCGGGCGAAGACCGCATTCAACGCGAGTTTCATGGCGCAACCGACGACTGGCTGCACCAGGCGGCCGCCATGCAGCCGTTCGGCAGACTGATCGATCCAGCCGAAGCCGCGCGCGCCGTCGCGTTTCTCGCGAGCGATGAATCGGGCTTGATGACGGGCTCAATCGTCAACTTCGATCAGACGGTGTGGGGCGCATATGAAAATGCGCCGCATCCGGCCGAGCCCTTGAAGTACATCTGAGTTGAGTAGCGTTGCCTGCTGCGTAGCCTTAAAGTTGCATTTCGCAGCAGGCAAGCGCGAGAGCGTCACTCTTGCGTAATGCGCAGGTCGGGGTTCTTCTGCGCGATTTCCGATACCCAATCGACGAACGCGCGCAGCCGCGAACTGAGATTGCGGCGATGCGGATACACAACCGAAAGCGGCGTCGACGGAATGTTGTATTCGCTCAGGATTTCCCGCAGCGCGCCCTGTTTGATGAGTTCGGCCACCATGAAGCGCGACGGCTGGATGATGCCGTGCCCCAATGCGCCCGCATTGATATAGACCGAGCCGTCATTGACGGCCAGCACGCTCTTCATCTGCACTCTCACCACTTCTCCGCCGACGCTGTACTCGAATGGAAAAGTTCTTCCCGAGCGCGCCGACACGTAATTCACCGCCTGATGCTGGCTGAGTTCTTCGAGCGTTTTAGGCGTGCCGTGCCGTTCCAGATACGCCGGCGACGCGCACGTGACAATGCGCGCATTGCCGATGCGCTTTGCGACGAGGCTCGACTCTTCGAGCATGCCCATGCGAATCACGCAATCCACGCCGTCCTGAATCAGATCGATATTGCGATCCGCGAGACCCAGGCGCACGTCGATTTGCGGATAGCGTTGATAGAAGTCTTCGAGCGAAGGCAGCAGCAGCGCCCGCGCAAGTGTGCCCGACGTATCGACGCGTACCGTGCCTGTCGGACTCTCCCGCTTGTTCGACAACGACGATTCGGCGTCCGCCACTTCGGCGAGAATGCGCACGCATCGCTCGTAAAACAGCGCGCCGTCTTCCGTGACGCTGACCTGACGCGTCGAACGATTCAACAGACGCACGCCGACGTGCTCTTCCAGCGCCTGAATCGTCCTGCTCACCTTTGCGCGCGGCAAGTCGAGCATTTCTGATACCTTTGAAAAGCTGTTCGCATCTACCACACGCGTGAAGATCTCCATTGCCTCGAAGCGGTCCATTTCCTGTGCCCTGTCATTGTTTGGCGGCGAAAACATCCGGCGTGGCGGTTCTGCCATGTCGGAGGGTTCGACGTGCCGTCGGTCCGGCTGCCCGACTGCCTATTGCGCGCAGCCTGGCTGACGCAAAAATAACATGGAGAAAATCGCCATGCGCGAGAAGGGGCGCGAACAGCATGGCTTTATCCGCGGACAGCGGATCGCTCGCAGCCGTTTTTAAACGGCCTTATAAACGCTGCCGATTTATTGCCTTCGCGCACAGGGCATTAGTCCGGTTATGACTAATATTATTTCCTTTCCGAGGATAGTATGGATATTTACTGTTAAAGCGGCGCTTTATCTATGATCCAGATCGAGCGCTGCCGGTTTTAAGTAAATACCCAAAAATGATTCGCCTTAATGCCCGCAAACACAGTTATCTGAAATCGCGTACCGACGAGCCTAAAAGTGTGACTATCTGATGTCATGCTTCACATAATGCCTGTGAGGCACGCAGAACGCCCGCGCCCGCCGCAAGGCACAGGCAAACGATTGCCAGTCAGCCGAAACGATGCCGGTACATTTTCCTGTTAATCGCGTTTTGCGCAGGCAATAATTGCCGCGCATTCCCACGACAAAACCTGCGCAAATATACTGCTAATTCCGATTGAAATTTGACAATTGCCGCATTAGTATGAGTTCCCCGTCGATGTGCCGCATCTTCAGACGGAAAACTTCGAATCAATATTTACCGCTCGCAAATGCGCTCTCAGGTCACTTATGCATGCGAGCGGGCGCGATGCGCCTTTCAGGAGACACACGTGCTGAGCCCACACGAATTTGCGACGCTCATGCTTATCAAGGACGCGAAACACCAGTCGGACTTCGATCGGGCCGACCTGATCGCGCTGGCCGATCGCGAGCTGATCAACATCGGCCTGCCCGACGCGCCCTGCATCGTTCCGTGCGTCACAGACCGCGGGCATGCGCTGCTCGCGCGGCTTGGCGCTGCGCAGCCATGACGTCACCCGGCGCGAATACGCGCCGTCGCCGTACGGATAAACGCGTTACGGCAAATCCCATGCAACCGGTTGGCGCCGATCATCCAGCGATCGATGCCAGTCAATCTTTCGCGCATTCAACCTTGCGAGGCCCTGCGATGTTCATGTCCATCGACGAAGTGACTGCCGCACAGAAAGCCCGGGTTCAGACGTTCTACGACATCGCGAATGAAGCGGTGAGTGGCTTTGAGAAACTTGTTCAATTGAATTTCCAGGTATTGCGCGACGGCTCGCAACGCGCGATGAATGCACTGGCGAATGGCGAGATGCCGGGTGCCGGCGCGTTCAAGGCCGGCGATCTGTCCGTCGTCGAGCGCACCGCGCTCTACAACCAGCAGGTGTACGACATCATCGCGAGTACGCAGGCGGCCATCATGAAACGCGCGACCGCGCAGTACGAATCGCAGATCGGCGCGGTCAAGGCCGATCTCGATGACGCCGCGCAGCGCGCGCCGGCGGGCGCCGAGGTCGCCGTGACGGCGATGAACACTGCCATTGCAGCGGCCAACGAGTTTTACGAGAGCATCTGGAAGACGGCGCGGCAAGCAGTCGAAACCGCGGAGAGCAATCTGAACGTGGTGGCGCGCAATACGAAAAATATTTCGCACGCGGCCTGAATAGAGAGGCTCGCGGCAAAAAGGAGTAGGAAACCGGACGCGATTCCCCGCATCAGGCGCATTTTGCGGCCCGCTTTCGAGCGGGCTTTTTTTCGTCTCGCAGTCGTACCGGTCGTACATCTTTCGCCGTACATCTCCCGCTGAACGTCGCATGTCGAGAGCGAGGCACGCGACGTGCTACCTCGCCACGGACGTCTTTACCGGCACATGCCGTCCGCCCATGCCACCCACGCAAATATTTCTACACCGATGAAAAGACTTCCAGGTCTACTCGTCTGTTGCGCAGCCAGCCTGCTCGCGGCATGCAGCAGCGTCGGCCCGACGCGGCTAAAGGCCGATCAGGTCGACTATTCACGCGCACTCGGCGAAGCAAAGAAGCGGGAAATACTCGCGGCGATCATCGCTTTGCGCTTCGCCGATGCGCCTTCGTTTCTGACAGTGAGCCAGATCATCGCCGCCTATAACGTCGATGCATCCGCTTCTTCCACGCTCAATGCCGGTTCGGGCGCGGTGCCGAACTACGCGTCCGTGACAGGAACCGTGTCGTATTCGAATCACCCGACATTCACATTCACGCCGACGACAGGCGAAGCCTATGCACAGGCGTACATCCGCCCGCTCGCGCCGACGCTCGTCCTTCCCCTCGCCGAAGGCGGCATACCAATCGATCTGTTGCTGCGCATTTCGGCGCAATCGATCGGTGGCCTGCAAAACGGTAGCGCGCTCGGCGGAGAAAACAGTGCGGGGTCGCCGCAGTTCTTTCAACTGATCCAGGCATTGCGCCGCCTGCAAATGGCGGGCGAACTGAATGTCGAATCGCGTACTGTGAAAAACGAGCAGCACGTCTATCTGATACTGGGCACGGCAACGACGACGGACGCCCAAAAGGCCGCGCCCGATTTGCAGCTGGTACGCAAGCTCCTGCATCTCAATGCGAAGACGGGCGACTATGAAATCGTTTACGGTCAGTCGTCGCGCGGCGGCAATCAGATCGCAATGCTGACGCGCTCGGTGCTCGGCATCCTGACCGATCTCGGCGCGCAGGTGCACGTGCCCGATCACAAGATCGAAGATGGTTCGACGAAGCCGACAGTCACGCTAGTCGGCGGCGAAACGCGGCCGACGATCATCGTGCAGAACGGCGACAAGCCGCCCGCCGATGCATACGCCGCCGTTCGCTATGGCCCGTCGACGTACTGGGTCGACCGCGCGGATTTCGATTCGAAATACGCGTTCACGGTGGTCCAGAATCTGATGGCGCTCGCCGAAGCGGAAACAAGCAGCAAGGCGCCTATCGTGACGATTCCAGCGAACTGATGCATACGCCGATGCGAGCACAACAGAAGAACCGGGCCGCATTTTCACGCGGCCCGTCCTTGCTGATGCGCTTACGCGCGCAGCGACTCTTTACCGGCCGAAATAAACGCCCTTCGTGCCGTCGTTATTGCGCTGGCGCATCGGCTGCGGCACCATGCCCGACGCCGTCGCGCCATTCGTCACGCCGCCGTAGCCTTCCGTCTGGCCTTGCTGTTTCGACAGACGGCGTTCGGCCGCCTGCGCGTTTTGCGGATAATCGGTGCGGTCGCCATCGCCGGGACGATAGCCTTCGCTTTCGACGTTTCTCAGGTCCTGTTTCACTTCGCCGCGAGTAACCGGCTGATTCTGCTGGACGGCTGTTTGCGCGTAAGCTGCGGCGGAAATACCTGTCAGTGCTGCAAGAATAGCGACATGCTTGACCAGTTTCATGACTCCCTCCATGAAGTAACCAGTACGAGTGTTATTGCGCAAACCCTGTACCAGTGAACATCATGAAAGGAACATGAAAAGACGCTAATCGGCGCGCATTGTCTATTTCCTTGCAGCCTTTACCGGACGCGCAATCGATGCGCTTTTGGCAGGTTTCAACGTGCTTTCGTTGCATGCGCCACAAATCAACGCGACACCTTCTGCCGCCGTTGCGCGCAGCGACGCCCGCGAATCGCCAGCACGCGAACGTAGCGCGAGACTATGCATGATCGCGGACGCGACGCGCGCCAAAACGGCAGCATCCGCATTCGCGGAAAGTTCTCCATCGGCCTGCGCACGCCGTATGCGCCTTTCGAACGCGCGATCAAACGATTTGAGTCCTTGAGTCAATCTGATACGCACTTCTTCATCGACTTTCGATTCAACGACCGCCGTGCCGATCAGAAAGCAGCCACGCGGCGCGCCGCCCGCTGGCAAGTAAAGCGCGAGCGAGCCGTCATAGACGCGTTGCAATGCCTGCGCCAACGGAATGTCGTCGCTCAATGCAGATTCCATTGCCTGCACACCCGCTTCGACATAGCGATCCAGCGTGTTCAGATAGAGCGCATGCTTGTCCCCGAACGCGCCATAGAGACTCGGGCGGTTCATGCCCGTCGCCTCGCTCAGCGCGTCAAGCGACGTGCCCGAATAGCCGTTCATCCAGAATGCGTCCGTGGCATTGCTCAGCGCTTCGTCCGCATCGTAAGCGCGTGGCCGGCCGCGCGCGCGCTTCTCGTTTTTTGTACCGTCTCGCATAGAAATATTTGACACCGTCGATTTTTGTTCACTATAGTACAAAAACAATCCAACGATCAGGAGACGTCGCCATGGATCTCTATTTTTCGCCGCTCGCGTGCTCGATGGCCACGCGCATCGCGTTTTACGAAGCCGGCGCGCTGGCCGGATTCATTCAGGTCGACACAAAAAAGAAGAAGCTGCGTGACGGCTCCGATTTCTATGCGATCAACGCACTCGGCCAGGTGCCCGTATTGCGCACCGACGAAGGCTGGCTGTTGACGGAAAACACGGCTATCCTGCCCTATGTCGCCGACCTGTTTCCCGCCGCAGGGCTCGCGCCTTCGCCGGGCACACCGGAGCGCGCGCAACTGCAGCAATGGCTCGGCTTTATCAGCACGGAATTGCACAAGGGCGTGTTCGTGCCGGTGCTCGATCCCACCGCGCCGCCCGAAGCGGCGGAATATGCGCGGCAGAAGCTCGCGCGGCGGTTCGATCTGTTGCAGGCGCATCTCGCGGCACACGAGTACCTGGTCGATCGTTTCAGCGTCGCCGATGCGTATCTGACGACTGTACTGAACTGGGCGAAGTACTGCGGCGTCGATCTCGCGCAATGGCCGGCTGTCGATGCGTACTTCCAGCGCAGTGTCGCGCGGCCGCATGTGGCGAGAGCATTGTCGGAAGAGATGGCGCTGTTTCGTGAAGAACAGGCCCAGCAATAGCGGGCTAACGGGCTACGTGGGGCTTTGATCGATGAAAGTGAACCGGATCGTCTCGAACATCGAGGTCAAGGACACGGCTCGGGCGCAGCGTTTCTATCAGGAGATTCTCGGCCTGGATCTGCTGATGGATCTCGGCTGGATTCGCACATACGGTTCTTCGGACCAGTCGATGACCGTGCAAATCAGCTTCGCGGAGGAAGGCGGTTCGGGTACGCCGGTGCCCGATGTTTCAATCGAAGTCGACGATGTGGACGCCGCATTCGACGCAATGAACGCAGCCGGATTCGCGGTCGAATACGGCCCCGTCGACGAACCGTGGGGCGTGCGGCGTTTTTATGTGCGCGATCCGTTCGGCAAGCTCGTGAACATCCTCGCGCATCGCTAGCATACGAGCGCTTGCACGCGTGCGGGCGTCGTGAGGGCCGAAGGCCGCGCTACTTGCTCTCGATCAGCTTGACGAGCGTATGCAACAGCCGGTTCGACGGCGTCGCCACGCCGAGCGCATCGCCGCGCCGCACGATCAGCCCGTTCAAATGGTCGATCTCGCTGCGCTTGCCGCGAGACAGGTCCTGTGCCGTCGACGAATACTGCCCCGGCATCGTCTCTGCGATCATGCGCACGGCCGCGTCGACGTCGCCGGGAACGGTGACGCCGTCCGCCTTCGCAACGGCGAGACATTCGTCCACGATATTCCGCATCACGGCCTTCACGCCCTCGCCCTGCACGAGCTGGCCATAGGGCAACTGCGTAATCGCCGACAGCGCGTTGTACGCGCAGTTCAATATCAGCTTTGCCCACAGCGCGCCGCGCACGTTGTCGGAGATTTCCGTCGGCACGCCCGCCGCGATCAGCGCCCGCGCGACTTCCGCGCTTGCCTTCGATGGCTCGATCACCAGCTCGCCGCGCCCATGATGACGGACGTGCCCCGGTCCCGCCATTTCGGTCGCGACGTAGACGACGGCCGCGGCCACTTCCTGCGGCACGACACTGCGCACTTCGTCGGCATTCTCGACGCCGTTTTGCAGCGAGAGAACCAGCGTATCGGGCGCAAGAAAGGGCTTGATTGCGAGGGCGGCGCTGCGGGTGTCGGTGGACTTTACGCAGAACAGCACGAGCTTCGCGCCCTGCACGGCACTCGCATTCGTGCTGGCGGCGAGAGGGATCTGCTCGTCGAATGCCTGCGTTTCGAGCCGAAGGCCGCGACGCGCGATCGCGTCGACATGCTGAGGGCGTCCGATCAATACCACTTCATGTCCCGCGCGCGCCAGCATCCCGCCGTAGAAGCAGCCCACTGCGCCTGCGCCCATCACCGCAACTTTCATAAGCAACGCTCTTTCGAATGGATTTGAACCGTCAAAAGTTACCACATGGCGTGCGAAAACGGATCGCCGGAGAATATGCGAAGAGGCTTCTGATCAGGCGCGTGTGCGCACGGCGAGCAGCGCGTCCGCGAATGCGGCGGGCGCTTCCTGCGGCAGGTTGTGTCCGGCGTTCGCGATCACGCGATATTCGTAAGGCCCCGTGAAATGCGACGCATGATGCGCGGTGCCGCCGACGGGCATCACGCCGTCGACGCTGCCGTCGAGTGAAATCGACGGCACCCCGATGGGCGGTTGCGCCGCGAGCCGCCGCTCGATGTCGTCGTAACGCGGATCGCCTTCGACGAGCGCATAGCGATGCCGGTACGAATGAATCACGACATCGACGAAATCGGGGTGATCGAACGATGCCGCCGTGCGTTCGTAGCACGCGTCGTCGAAACGCCATGTGGGCGACCAGAGCGTCCACAGCAGGCGGCACAGCGCGCGCCGGTTTTCCGCGAGCCCCGCGCGGCCCCGCTCGCCGTGAAAGTAGTACTGGTACCAGTGGCGCAGCTCGTTTTCGGGCGGCTCGGGCTTGCCCGACGCCGCGATGTCCTGGATGTTGTAGCCATTGCCCGTCACGAGCCCCTGCACACGCTGCGGATACAGCGCCGCGACGATGCAGCCGGCGCGGCCGCCCCAGTCGTAGCCGCCGAGCAGCGCGCGCTCGATATGCAGCGCGTCGAGCAGCGCGAGCAGATCAGCGGCGAGCGCGGCCTGCTGGCCGGAGCGCGGCGTGTCGGCGGAAAGAAAACGCGTGGGCCCATAGCCTCGCAGATAAGGCGCGATCACGCGCGCGCCCTGCGCAGCCAGCAGCGGCGCGACCTCGTCGTGTGCACGGATGTCATAAGGGAAGCCGTGCGACAGCACGACAGGCCAGCCTTGCGCATCGCCGGTTTCTTCGTAGGCGATGTCCAGCAGTTCGGTGTTCACGTGCTTCAGCATGATCGGCGGCTCCGCATCAAGCGCTGACGGCGACAACGCAGCGAGCGTTCATGGTAGCGCCGCCGCGCGAAATGCGCTGACGGCCGCGCGCATGCGCCTCGTCAAAGACCAACGTAAAAGAGCGGCGCGAAAGAGAAGTCGTTTTACCGCAAGCCGATGTCGGATTCGTGCCATGCCGACGACGCACGCGCCCGCTACATTCGACGAGAGAAAGCCCGCAAAACGTCGCGATCCGGGTGCCGCGAAAGACGAACGAGACTGAGCACGATGACACAGGCACACGAATCGGCGGCCCGCGAGCCGCGCGGCGCATTCTCTCTGTCGGATGCGCAGCCGCGCGCCGATTTCATCGAAAGCGGTCCTTCGTCGAACGCATGGGTCGCGCCCGTTCATGAGGCCGTTCATGAGGCCGGTTATAAGGCCGCGCATGAGCCGGCTTATGAATCCACTGCGGCGCCCGTCCCCGCGCCGTTGCCTCCCGTCAGCAGCCTGCGCTCCACCGCGATCCTGCTGCTCGGCTACGCGATCCTCATCACAGGCAATGGCCTGCTCGGCACGCTGATCTCGCTGCGGCTCATCCAGCAACAGGCGCCGTCGATCGTCGTCGGCGTCGTGCAGTCCGCGTACTACGTCGGCTTCATGCTGGGCGCCGTGTATGGCGGCTCGCTGATCGGGCGCGTCGGCCATCATCGCGCGTTCGTCACGTTCGCCGCGGCATCGGCGTGTTGCGCGCTCGGCTATGCGGTGTGGAGTCATGCCGCGACCTGGGCCGCGCTGCGCTTCATCACGGGCTTCTGTCTAGTCGGCATCTTCACGGTGATCGAGAGCTGGCTGCATCAGGTTGCGAGCAACGCGCAGCGCGGACGCGTGTTCTCCGCGTATCTGATCACGAACTATCTCGGCGTCGGCACGGGCCAGTTTCTGATCGGCCTTGCGGACCCGGCGGGCTTCGAACTCTTTAGCGCCGTCAGCGCACTGTTTGCGGCATCGCTGATTCCCGTCGCGCTCGCGGGCACAGCGCCCGCGCCCGCCGCCGCTCACGATGCTCACGGCTCGCGTCTCGCGCGCGGCCTCTCGGGGCCGCGGACGATCTATCGATGGGCGCCGCTCGGCGTGATCGCGTGCCTTGCGGCGGGGCTGCTGAACAGCGCGTTCTACACGATGCAGCCGGTGTTCATGCGGCGCGTCGGCTATTCGGTGCCGGACGTATCGCACTTCATGGGCTTTGCGCTGCTCGCGGCGCTCGTGCCGCAATGGCCCGTCGCGCGCGTCGCCGATCGGTTCGACCGGCGCAAGGTGCTGCTCAGTCTCGCCGCGAGCGCCGGCACATTGAGCATCCTGCTGTTCGTGCTGCGCGACGGCGTGCTGATCGAGGCACTCGGTTATCTGTATGTTGCCGTCGCGTTTTCGATGTATGGCGTCGTCGCGTCGTATGTGAACGACTGCATTCCCGCCGACGAGCGGATCGCCGTGAGCGCCGCGCTGCTGCTGATCTTTTCGTTCGGCGCGAGCGGCGGCCCGACGCTCGCATCCGCGATGATGGCGATCGCGGGCCCCGCCGGCCTCTATCTGTTCACGGCCCTCGTGATGGGCGTGCTCGTTCTGCTGACGCTGCGCAGCCTGCGCGCGTCGGGATCGGTGAACCGTTCGGTCTAGCCCTGCTCGCAGCGGAAAAAGTCGATGCTCTGGCCTGATGCAACAGCGCGGCGCAGCCAGTCCGGCAACTCGCCGCGGCCGTCCCAGACATGCCCGAGTGCATCCTGATAGCGCACCGCGCGCGCCGACTTTTCGTCTTCGGCCAGCGACTGCTCGATTGCGTCGACCGTGATGCCGAACTCGGTCATCTTGTGCCGTATCCACGCGATCAGGCGCTCTCTGGCCTGGCCGTCGAGTTTTGCGATTGATGTAGACATTGCTCGTGCGATTCGAAAGGTGATGGGTTCAACAATCCATTCGTACGGGCGTAGCCATGCGTGACGAACTCAATTGCGCCGCCGCGCGTCGTTGCGAACCGCCGAGTCGAACAGTGCCTGCGCACGCGCAAGCTCGTCGAGCGCGCGGTCCAGTTGCGCGACGGCGGCCGCATATTCGACATTCGACGCGCCGTCTTCCGGATCGCCGCGCACGGCGCGAAACGCCAGATCGACATTTCGCGTCGCCTGGACAAAGCGCTGCGCGGCCTGAGCCTGCCGCGAATGTGTGATCGCCGACATGGGCATTCCTCCATTTCGTTTCAGGTTCGAGTGCTTCACTTGCGCTAGCTCACGGTGCAGCAATAGCTACGGCGTAGAGCCAGCGAGTTGAACGGATATCGGTTGCAATGCATTGCGGCGATACGCCGATTTTCTCTCCGCTTGCGGCGGAGCGCCAGGGCGGGAATACAACAACACGCGCTTTTTTAAAGCGAGTACTGGAAATTCAGTGTTCCCAGGTTCCATGCAACGAATAAACGCTGCCTGTCCGCGTCTGTCAGGTCGCGAAGCTCGGCTGTACATGTGCCGCATTGCTGAATGCAGCCACCGCTTCGACGGGCGCCATATCGAACAGGTCGCGCGTAAAGCCGCGCACCCGCTCTTGCGGCGGCCGGCTGCGCAAACGCCCGACCATTTCGATAAACGTTGCGAGATCGCCGTCGCGCGTGGCCTTGTTGATCTCCGCGAAGTCACGTGCCTTGAGCACGCCGGGTTGCGTGAGCCGCACGAAATACGGCGCTTCGAGTTCGACGGCGAGCGCAATCGGATAGCTCTTGCCCGTCTTGCCGCTCTCGCCAGTCAGGTTTCCGGCGCGCGCGATGCAATCGACCACGGCCGTGCCATGCGCGGCACCGAGCGCTTTGCCCGTGCTCACGCTGCGCAGATGTTCCGGGTACACGCGCAAGCGCGTGCCCATGCTCAGTTCCGTCGGCGACGAGCACACCAGCGCGTAATGCTGTTCCCTGCGCTGCCCGGACGGCAGCGTCGCGCGGCTGACGATGAACGCGTGAGGCGGAAGCTGCCGCACCTGCCCCGTGCTGTCGATCCACGCGTTCCACAACAGCATGTCTTCCTTTTTGCGGCTAACGGGTCTGGGCTTGCTCGATGCCGGCGAAAAGAGCGCGAGCAGCGAGCCCGTTCGGTGAGCCGCGACTTGCGCGCTGTTGCCCAGCGACTGCCCGACGCCCCACAGAAAACGCCCGCCGCCCAGCCTGCGCTCCCATTCCTTTTGAAGAACGACGACAGGCAGATCTTCACTGGACTCGTGGCCTGTCTTGGTCCAGCAGAACGTGGGCGGTAGGTGCTTCAGTGTCATTCACTTCCTCGGGAGGCGGCCATTCGTCAAAATTGATCGGCCAATTCAATAAGCGTTAATGTATAGATATAATGCGTCGAATGGAAGCCCCGAAGAGCGATTTTCCCGTGCAGGACCTGATGCGCCGCTTGTTGGCGGATACGCGTTCGTCCAGCGAAATCGCGAGGCTTTCTGGTGTCAGCCAGCCTACCGTGTCGCGGCTTCGGTTGTCGGAGGGGCAGCGCGTGCGCAAGAGCGCGTCATTCAATAAGCTATGCAGTTTCTACGGCGTGGAGCCGCGCCGCGCGAGCGGCCGGGCAGCGGGCTACAACGAGCTGCTGCGCAATGCGATCGTCGACGCGTGGGACGGCTCGGAAGAGCACGGCCGCGCACTGCTCGTCGTGATCAAAGGGCTGAAGGGGTTGAGCGGGAAGATTGGGTGAGCGGCGCGTGTCGGGACGCTCGACGGGCTAAGCCGTGCGGGATGAGTGGGTGCGGGACGCGAAGAAACGGCCGCGTGGCGGCCGTTGGGAAAGAAGAAGCGCGCAGATAGCGAATGCGGTCTTGCTGCTTGTCCGCATCGCCATGCATTGAGTGAATCATCACGGGCAGCGTTGGATATCGCTGCTCGCTTCGATAGGGCTCGTCAGTATCTGTCCTCAGAACTGATCTTCCGACAGCGCCAGCACGCCATCCGCGCCCTTCGCACTGACAATCGACGCTTCCAGCGCCACTGCCTGCGGCAGCACGTGCTCGGCATAGAACTGCGCGGTGGCGATCTTCGCGCCGTAAAACGACGGGTCATTTGACTTCTTCGCTTGCGCGACGAGCATCGCGCGCGCCATCTGCCAGCCGCCCAGCACGATGCCCGCGAGCTTCAGATACGGCACGCTGCCCGCAAACACTGCATTCGGATCGCGCTTCACGTTTGCGACGACAAAGGCCACCACCGATTGCAGCGCATCGTGTCCAAGCGACAGATGCTTATGCATCGACGCGAACGCCGCGCCATCGTGCTGCTTCAGTGCTTCGACAGTCTGCGCGATCTCCGCGAGCAGCGCCTTCGCGACCGCGCCGCCATCGCGCACCGTCTTGCGGCCGATCAGGTCGTTCGCCTGGATCGCCGTCGTGCCCTCGTAGATCGGCAGGATGCGCGCATCGCGGTAGTACTGCGCCGCGCCCGTCTCCTCGATGAAGCCCATGCCGCCGTGCACCTGCACGCCGAGGCTCGCCACGTCGATCGACAGCTCCGTGCTCCAGCCCTTCACGATCGGCACGAGGTACTCGTAGATCGCCTGATGCTCGGCACGTTTCGCTTCGTCCGGATGACGGTGCGCGAAATCGCAGTGCGACGCCGCGACATACGCGAGCGCACGCGATGCTTCCGTCAGCGAGCGCATCGTTGCGAGCATGCGGCGCACGTCCGCATGATGGATGATCGACACGGCCTGCTTCGCCGAGCCATCGACGGGCCGGCTCTGCACGCGCTCCTTCGCGTATGCAACGGCCTTCTGGTACGCGCGGTCCGACACGGCAACGCCCTGCATGCCGACCGAGAAACGCGCCGAGTTCATCATGATGAACATGTACTCGAGGCCGCGATTCTCTTCGCCGACGAGATGACCGATCGCGCCACCGTGATCGCCGAACTGGAGCACGGCCGTCGGGCTCGCCTTGATGCCGAGCTTGTGTTCGATCGACACGCACTGCACGTCGTTGCGCTCACCGAGCGAGCCGTCTTCATTGACGGCGAACTTCGGCACGATGAAAAGCGAAATGCCCTTCACGCCTTCGGGCGCGTCCGGCGTGCGCGCGAGCACCAGATGGACGATGTTCTCCGCCATGTCGTGCTCGCCCCACGTGATGAAGATCTTCGTGCCGAAGAGCTTGTACGAACCGTCGCCCTGCGGCTCGGCGCGCGTGCGCACCAGCGCGAGATCCGAGCCCGCCTGCGGCTCGGTGAGGTTCATCGTGCCCGTCCATTCGCCGGAGATCAGCTTCGGCACGTAGGTGCGCTTCTGTTCTTCGCTGCCGGCCGTGAGCAGCGCCTCGATTGCGCCGTCCGTCAACAGCGGGCACAGTGCGAACGCGAGGTTCGACGCGTTGAGCATTTCGATGCAGGCCGCCGCGATCAGCTTGGGCAGCCCCTGGCCTTCGTATTCGACGGGATGCTGCACGCCCTGCCAGCCGCCCGCGGCGAACTGGCGAAACGCATCGGCGAAACCGGGCGTGGCCGTGACCACGCCGTCTTTCCAGCTGCTCGGGTTCCGGTCGCCTTCGACGTTCAGCGGCGCCAGCACTTCGCCGCACAGCTTCGCGGATTCTTCGATCACGGCCTGGGCCGTTTCAAGGCCGGCCTCTTCGAAGCCGGGCAACTTTGCAATGTCTTCGATGCCGCTCAGCTCGCTGAGCACGAAAAGCATATCTTTGACGGGGGCGGTGTAGCTCATGGTGATTCGTCCAATCAAGCGGTCGATGAATAACTGCCACGACGCCTGAAAAGGAAATGGGCAGGCCGTGACGATGCAAACGATCGTACCGGCATATGCCGCGCACAAGCTGTCCAAACCTGCCCACGTAGTGACAAATCCGGCCAGGACGAGCGGGCGCGCCCTTACCGGCTCAGGGTTTTCACCCAGCCTCGACGGGCCGTCGGTAGGTGCCTGGCGTGCTGCCCGTCCAGTGGCGGAACGCGCGATGGAAGGCGCTTGGATCGTCGAAGCCGATGTCGCCGGCAATCACGGCGATCGTATCGTGTGTCTCGATCAGCCGCTGGATCGCGATGTCGCGCCGCAACTCGTCCTTGAGCATCTGAAAGGTCGTCTCTTCTGAGGAAAGACGTCTGCACAGCGTGCGCACCGAGCAATGGAGATTCTTCGCGGCCTGCTCGATCGTCGGCAGATCGGGCAGGTCGCTCGCGAGATATTGGCGAACGCGATGACTGACGAGTTGCTCGCTGAACGACTCGAAGATCCATTCGCCCGGAGAGCGAGCAAGAAACTTGCGCAGATTGCGCTTGCGCTGGCGAATCGGCATGTCGAGAAAGGCCGCGCTGAAGCGCATCAGCGTGGCATCGCAGCCGAAGCGCACGGGGCCCGAAAAGAAGTAGCGGTGATCGACGGCATGCGGCGGTTGCGGACACGCGAAATCGACCCGCAGCAGCGGTATTTTCTGGCCGACGAGCCACGACGAGACGCCATGCACGAGCTTGAGCATCAGCTCCTGGCCGAACGGTCCGATGTTCCCATACGCGGGATTCGGTCGCAGTTCGACCTGAGCCATCAGATCGCTGCGGCGCGATTCCAGACGAAAGTCATCGAGAACGATATGAAAGAACTGGCCGAAGCGATGCAGCGCCGTTTCGAGGTTCGGCGCATCCAGCAGACTGAGGCACAGAAACTTCAATGTGCCGCTGCGCAGCGGTCGACTGAAGATGCCCGGCATTTCGTCATCCATTTCGATCGCGAGCGTGCGATACAGCGTGGAGAACTGCTCCTCGGTCACGCGGGCGCCTCGCTCGCCGAGTAGTGCGGGCGTGATGCCCGCCCCGTGGAGATAGCGATGCGTAACCTCGGGCTGCGCGCCGGAGGCCTCCAGGAAGCCGTTGACGAGCGAGATCGGGACAGTTGCACTTGGTGTTTGCATTCGTGATCCCGTCGAGTTGGGGACTTCACGCTTCACGGCACGCGTCGCTGCATCTGCGGTTCACGCATCATTGTGGATCAGCGACTTTGATGGCTTCGAGTTTTTGTTTTGTCGGTACTCGTCGGCGGTCGATGAACGGGTGCTCGACGAATCGGAATGTTATCAGCGAAAGCATGATTGTCCTATGAAAGTCTTCCATGAATTCCGCACGCACGCGTTAAGCACGAAACGGAACAAGTGGGCCGGCTGCTCGAACGCCGCTTTGCAATTTCACGCTTCCTGTTCGTCTTCCTGGTGACGCGATCGGAGAACCGGTGTCGCGCAGTTCCTTTCCTGCCGTATGACAGCCAGCAAATGTGCGGCCCCATCGACGTCGCACGGAGAAAAGCGTTGCACGACGAGAGCTGTATCGCCAGGACAGAAGGAATGTCACCGTGAGCAGAGAACGCAGAGAGAACACTGGCCGCCCCCTTGCGGCCGGCGCGTTTTGATCAACGGAGGACAACATGAATCTCAAGGAGCTTGTCTCAGTCGCGGAAGATGGCCCCTGGTGCGGCACGAAGCCACCAGGGCGCCGGCCCGTTCCCCAACCGCATCCCACCGCCTTTGCGTTGAAGGTCTTTGAGCAAAGACCGCAACCCGAAATGGTCTCGCCAGAACTGGTTGCCAGCATGTGGCAATCGATCCAGTTATTCCAGGCCGGCCAACGACTCGAAGGCCTGGAAGGCGACATCAGGGAGTTGGGCTCGACGGTGGCACGCGCGGCCTCTGTTTTCTTCGACGACCAGTGCGGCTCCGTGCCGTGGTCGGTGATCCTGTACTGGCTGTTGCACAATCCTCCGCCTCCTCCGCCGCCGTGGCTCCAGCTCGTGACGGACTCGGTCAGCATGGTGTCGATTGCCGCGAAAATCGGCGGCGCTCTCGGCAGCCAGATGTTCGATGGCGCGCAGGCGGTGATCAAGGAAAACCTGCCGGGCGCGTCTGCTGCGGAAGGTTGAGTTCCTGTCAGCCCCCTGCGGCAGCCCACCGATGCATGCGCGAGTTGGCCGATCCCGCCGGACGTCCTGCGAAGCGGGAGCGTCCGACGGATTCCGCCGCATCAAAAATCTTCGTGTGGAATAGCAGTCGGTACGACGTTCGGGCCGCACAACGGTGACCCTATGGCGCGCGTATCGCGGAAACGAACTTCAACGCCGTTCTTTCTCATCGCGCGCCAACTCGATACGTGTCTTATGAGCGCGCAACGCGAGCGCGTTGAACATCTTATGAGCCGAGGCATCCTATGGACGCACATGATCGCAAACGTATCGCAGTTGCCGTGCAAGGTGGCGGTGCACATGGCGCGTTCAGCTGGGGCGCGCTCGACCGACTGCTGGAAGAAGTGGAACGCGACCGGCTCGATATCGTCGCGTTGAGCGGCACCAGCGCCGGTGGCTTCAACGCGACCCTGTGTGCCTACGCGCTCGGCACGGACGATGAACAGGTATTGCGTGCGCAAAATGCAAGGAAGCTGCTGAAGGAATACTGGCTATCGGATGCGGCCGATGCGCCATTCAGCCCGTATACGGTGACGGCAAAAGCCTGGCACGAGACGACGGGATCATGGAACATCGACTCCTCCCCTGTTGCATTGACAGCCGCGCTAAGCAACCAGCTCTGGTCTCCGCTCTTCTTTCCGCAATACGACTGGCTGGCGCAGGTACTCGGCAACAAGATCGACTTTCCGACACTGCAACTTCAACGCGAGCCGCCTCATCTTTACATCGCGACGACGAATATCACACTGGGACGTCGCGATATCTTCGCGAAGAGTGCTGTTACGCTCGAAGTACTCAAGGCATCGGCGAGCATCCCGCAGATCTTCATGCCGGCACACTACGGCGACTACGACTACTGGGATGGTGGATTCATGGGCAACCCGCCCTTGAGCCCGTTGATCCCTCACGCGACGGACGTGGTCATCATTCAGCTCAACCCGTTCGCGCGCAGCGAAAGGCCCTTGACGGCGATGGCGATCAGCAATCGGGTCAACGAGGTGACGTTCAACTCGTCGCTCATACATGAGATCAACGCGATAGAAGCCATGAATAAAGTGCTCGACTATCTCGATGAGAAACCAAAGGACAATGCATCGGTCAGGCAGGCGCTGGAGACGCTCGGGCCGCTCCCGTTCAACCGCGTGAACCTCTACCGGATTACCGATGAACCATACATGAGGACACTCGGCTATGCATCGAAGGCTGTAGTCGTGAGAGAGTTTCTCCGAGAGCTTTATGAAAAAGGATGGAAAGCGGCAGATGACTGGCTGAACAAATACTATTCTTCGCTCTCCAGCACTGCGCCGCGAGTGACTGGACTACCGAGCGCGCCTCCAGCGAAGGACTTTCCCGATCAGGTTCTGGACGACCTGTTGAGCAGAAAGAATACTTTCAGATGAGCCGAAAGGACTTCGCACGCAAAGAGTATGGTCGATGCGAATGGCCGGATAGCGAACTGTAGCCCCGCTGCTTTCAGTTGCGGGGCGAGGCGGTTTTCAATGAGCGGTTCTCACCGAGAGCGAGCCTCGGCAACGCATCGGCGGCAATGGGAAAGAAGTACAACGCCGCGAGTCCCGCGACGGTGCCAGGCGTCGCGCCGATGGTCTGTCCGATGCCGCTCTTCAGGCTACGGTCGAGATTCACTTGCAGCGTAAAGAGGCTGGAGAAAACGCACCAAGTGAGGCTCGGCGAATCGACGAGCTTCATGCTCCCATACGCAAGCGCGCTTGCGACAAGAGACTGCATGCAGAGGCGGAACGCATCGGATCGGGCGATGCGCAGGCGATGGTTGCGGTTGCGGTTTCGGCTGGCTGTCACGTCGGTTACGTGAGCACGCGTCGTTCCGCACAGTTCGATCGGGTTGCACCGGCCACGCGCCGGCATGTTCAGAGACCCGCCCAGACGCATCCGTTGATGCGCCTGGGCCTGCACGAACCGATTAGTCCATCAGACGTCAGGGTTGCCGGCGACGAAAGCGGTAAATGCGTTATACGGCTGAGCCACCACGGCTCCGTCGATCATCAGGCCGTAAGTCGTATCCCCGCTGTCGAGCACGTAGTACATCACCGACTGGATGTTCTTCGTCTTCCGCGCGCGATAGTAGTTCGCGAACTGCGTGCTGATGTAGTTCGCGCGATAGGCTTCCGTGCTTTCCGGTCCGGTGTTCCATTCCGTGATCAGGAACGGTACGCCGTAGCGAGCCTTGCAGTAGCTCGGCAGATCGAATCCAGGGCCTGCTCCATCCGTGCCGACGTTGAAGATGTCGCCGTAGACTTCGTAGTTGTGCCACGTCGTCATGTCCCAGCGCACTTGCGGATAGCCACCCGTGCCGTCCGGCTGCATGCCGTCCCACAGTGCGTCGGATGCGCCGACGTCCGCGACGCAAAAGTTGACGCCGCATTTGGCCGTGGGCTGCACCGACTTCACGCCGTCGATCATGCCGCGCATCGCGCCGCGCATGATCGGCCAGTTCGCGTTGTTGAAGTCGACTGTTTTCGATCCCGCAGTGGTCTGATCGAGGATGATCTCGCTTTCGCGGGTCAACTCGTTGCCGCATTCGTACATCGTGACGCCCCACGGTGCGAGCGCAGCCGCGATAGTGGCCGCGCCTGCGCGTGTGCGGTTGTAGGCAGCCGATTCGCTCGAGAACATCACGCCAGGCGATTCGTGGATGCCGAAATTGACGAGCACGAACAACGTGAGACCCGCTGCCTGGAAGGCCTTGGCCAGCGCGACGACTGCGCCCAGCGACACCGGATCGTCGATGCAACCGACGCGGTAAGTCGAGCATCCCATGCTCTTCATGATCGACACGATCTGGTCGGGCGTGTAGCGGTAATCGTAATGTCCGTTGATGCCGTAGAACGTGCCAGCCGTCGCCGCCGACACGATGCGCGGATCGTTGCACGGCAACCAGGTGCCCGAGTCCGTATAGACATAGAACTGCCCACCCGTGCCGCGATGCCAGATCTTGCTGCCGTACCACAGCAGCAGCGAAACGTTGTAGGTATTGCCGACGGTATTGTTATTCCGATAGATGACGCCGTTCACGACGGTCCACACATTACCCAGCTTGTCGATGATGTACGAGGCGGACGGAATCGTCGTGCCATCTGCAGAAGTGCCGCCCAGACGCGGATCGTTGCATGCGATCCACGTGGTGCCGTTCCATCCGTAAAACTGCCCGCCCGTGCCCTGGTGATAGACGCCGCCGCCGTACCACAGCACCATCGACACGTTGTAGTTGTTGTTGGCCTTGACCCCATCTTTGTAGACCGAGCCGCCAACCAGGGTCCAGACGGCGCCCTGATTGTCGATGATCGAGTTGGCGGGCGGAATCGTTGTGCCGTTGGCGGAGGCCGCTGCCGCTCTGGCTGCTTTGGCTGCTTTAGCCGTAGCGGTGTCGCCCGCGCCGAAATCGGATGAGCCGCCACATGCGGTGAGCACGTAGCTGCCACCAAGTGCCGCGACGCGGCCTAGAAATTGACGTCGATTAGTCATGGAAATGGTCCGCTGCCGAAAAATGGCTAAAAAAGGGAACGGTTGATACAGCGGCACATATGGCGAGTGACGACCGATGCATTTACTTCGGATGCCGAAATATTTGCCATTGACCTCCGCGAAAACTGTGAAGCGGAGACCAGTAACTTTTATCGGTAATTACTGCCTTGGTGCTCGCGAATGCGCGTAATTAATTCCTGGTTTTCGGCAGCGGAAAGCGCGCACATTAGGGCGAAAACTCAAATAAGTCGTTTCTTCTGATGAATGCAACGTCAAGAGATTTTTTTCACCTAAATGATGATTAGGAGTCGTGTTACCGCGCTGTGTAACACAATGTTACGAGGAAAACGTTTATATGCTGTGTTTAGAAGACTTGCTTCCCAATTGTCGGAATTTTATTCTTTATAGATCCCCATTTATTTGGCACCTAATTAGGGAGCGATATCGTGTTGAATTAGGGAATGATCTGATGGAAATGCCGGCTTCCGCATCGAGTTCGTCAGCGCGGTCGGGCACGCTGCTTGCTGACTCGCTCCCGGTGCTCATCGCGAAGCACTCGAGTTCACAGCAACAAGGGAAACCAACAACCACACCTTTGAAATCCGCGGAACGTCGCCACCCGCGCGTTCCTCGTTCAACGAGCGGCAGGCCATCGGCCTGACCGTATGCAGCATCCGGTCGCCTCCGTGCCGCCGACGCTGCCGCCTTCGTCACCGGTCTGAGCCGTCGCCACCCGAATGGACCACGCGCTCTGCCGGATGCTTCCATAGCGGCCACAGGTTCCGCTTCAGCCAGAAAAGGGAGGCCATCTTGCCTAACCGACGCACTGTCCGCTTTGCGGGCAGCCTGATCTTCGTCGCGCTCATCGTCGTGTTTCTCACACGGGCGATCGAGCCCGACACTTATCGTCAGTACTCTGGCGACCTCGCTTACTACGCAATCCGGCATCTGGTGCTGGTGGGTTATTCGATGGTGCTTGCGATCCTCGTGGGCGTGCCGATGGGCGTGTTGTTGAGCCGGCCGTCGATGGCGCGCCAGGCCGAAGCGTTCATGCAGATCTTCAACATCGGCAACACGGTGCCGTCGCTCGCCGTGCTGGCGATCGCGCTCGGCATCTTCGGCATCGGTGACGTGCCGGCTATCGTCGCGCTGTTCTTCGCGTCGCTACTGCCGATCACGCGAAACGCGTACGTCGGCATGAAAGGCGTCGCGCCCGCGCTGCTCGAAGCGGCGCGCGGGCTCGGCATGACGAACACGCAATCGCTGTTGCGAGTCGAGCTGCCCAATTCGATGCCGATCATCGTCGGCGGCATTCGCACGGCGCTCGCAATCAACGTCGGCACAGCGCCGCTTGCGTATCTGATCGGCGCGGACAGCCTCGGCACACTGATCTTTCCCGGCATCAACCTCAACAACAACCAGATGCTGCTTCTCGGCGCGGCCGCCACGGCCATTCTCGCGCTGCTGCTCGACGCGATCGTCTCGACGGTCAGTCGCGTATGGCTCACGCGCAAGGGGGTGGCGGCATGACGCGACTCATTGCTGATCGACTGAACCGCATCGTTATGCTGGTGATCGCCGGTTGTGTGACCGCGTGTCTGAGCATGCCAGTGTGGGCCTCGAAGATCGTCGTCGGTGGCAAGAACTTCACCGAGCAATACGTGCTCGTCGAGATCACGGCGCAGTATCTGCGCTCGCGCGGCTACACGATAGAAACGCGCACGGGCCTCGGCAGCGTGCTGTTGCGCAGCGCGCAGGAGAACAACCAGGTCGATCTGACGTGGGAATACACGGGCACGGCGGCGCTCGTCTACGACAAGCTCACGGAAAAGATGACGCCCGATGAGATGTACCAGCGCGTGAAAGATCTCGATGCGAAGCGCGGCCTCGTGTGGATGAACAAGTCGCCGATGAACGACACGTACGCGCTCGCGCTGCCTGCCGAAGCGGCCAAAAAAACCGGTATTCGCACGATCTCGCAACTGGCCGCGAAGATGAAGAGCGACCCGGAAGGCATGCGTCACGTGTTCGGCATGGACGCGGAATTCGCGAATCGTCCGGACGGCCTGAAGCCGCTCGAAGCCGCTTACGACATGCACTTCACGCGCAAGGAGACGCGCCAGATGGACCCTGGCCTCGTCTACACCGCCCTCCACAACAACCAGATCGCGATCGGCCTCGTCTATACGACCGACGGCCGCGTGAAGGGCTTCGGCATCGTGCCGCTCGAGGACGACAAGCACTTCTTCCCGCCATACAACGCGACCCCTGTGGTACGCGCGCCGATCCTTCAGCAGAACCCGAAGCTCACGGAACAACTGAACGCACTATCGGCGCTCTTGAACAACGAGGTGGTCCTCGACATGGACAAGCAGGTCGATATAGACGGCAAGTCGGTGCAGGCGGTCGCGGCCGAATTCCTGCGCGCGCATCAACTGCCGTAACGACTGCCGCAACAACTGCCGCAACAACGGAGGAACGATGAACCTGTTCGACTATCTGTCGGCGAACTGGCCTGAACTGCTTCAACTCACGCTGCAGCATGCGTGGCTCGTGAGCCTCGCGGTGGGCTGCGCGATCATCGCCGGCGTGCCGCTCGGCGTCCTGATGAGCCGCTGGGAATGGCTCGCCGCGCCGCTGCTCGGCATCGCGACGGTGATCCTCACGCTGCCGTCGATCGCGCTGTTCGGCCTGATGATCCCGGTCTTCTCGCGCTTCGGCGAAGGTATCGGCGCAGTGCCCGCGATCACCGCCGTCTTTCTCTATTCGCTGCTGCCGATCATGCGCAACACCTATCTCGCGCTGCATAGCGTCGAAGCGAGCATCAAGGAAGCGGGCATCGGCATCGGCATGACACGCTGGCAGCGACTGCGGCTCGTGGAGCTTCCGCTCGCCGTGCCGGTGATCCTGGGCGGTGTGCGCACTGCCGTCGTGATGAACATCGGCGTGATGACGATTGCCGCGGTCATTGGCGCGGGCGGCCTCGGCACGCTGATTCTGCGCGCGATCGGCCAGAGCAGCATGATGAAGCTGCTGGTGGGCGCGGTGCTCGTGAGCATCCTGGCGATCGTCGCCGATTTGCTGCTGCAACTGTTGCAGCGCGTACTGACACCGAAGGGAGTACAGGAAACATGATCGAACTCGACCAGTTGACCAAGACTTTTACGCAGAAAGACGGCCAGCAAGTGCACGCCGTCGATTCTGTCAGCCTCAAGGTGGACGAGGGCGAAATCTGCGTGTTTCTCGGACCGTCGGGCTGCGGCAAGACGACCACGCTCAAGATGATCAACCGCTTGATCGAGCCGACCTCGGGCCGCGTGCTGATCAACGGCGAGGACACCGGCAAGCTGAACGAAACGGACTTGCGCCGTCATATCGGCTACGTGATCCAGCAGATCGGCCTGTTCCCGAACATGACGATCGAGGAAAACATCACGGTCGTGCCACGCCTGCTCGGCTGGGACAAGAAACGTTGCGCGGAGCGCGCGACCGAACTGATGTCGATGGTCGCGCTCGATCCGAAGCAGTATCTGAAGCGCTATCCGCGCGAGTTGTCGGGTGGACAGCAGCAGCGTATCGGCGTGATTCGCGCACTCGCGGCGGACCCGCCCGTGCTTCTGATGGACGAGCCGTTCGGTGCAGTCGATCCGATCAACCGCGAGGCGATTCAGAACGAGTTCTTCCAGATGCAGCGGCAACTGAAGAAGACCGTGATCATGGTGAGCCATGACATCGACGAGGCGATCAAGCTCGGCGATCGCGTGGCCGTGTTCCGGCGCGGCAAGCTCGTGCAGTACGACCACCCGGACACGCTGCTTGCGCATCCGCGCGATGACTTCGTCGGTCAGTTTGTCGGCGCGGACAGCACGTTGAAGCGCCTGCTGCTGGTGAAGGCCGGCGACGCCGCGACGACGCCGGAGACCGCGCGTCCCGACACGCCGCTCTCAGCGGCGTTCTCGACGATGGACGAACACGACTTCCGCTATCTGACCGTTGTGGACGAAACCTTCCACGCGCGCGGCTTCGTCACGCGCCGCTCCGCGCGCAATGCGGAAGGCGTATGCGCGGACAAGCTGGCTGAATTCCAGGCCACCGTATCCGACGGCGACAATCTGCGAATCGTGCTCTCGAAGATGTACCAGTTTCGAACGTCGTGGATGCCTGTTCTCGATACCGACGGCGTATATGTCGGCGAAGTCACGCAAGACTCGATTGCGGACTACCTGAGCTCGGGCCGCTCGCGCCATCAGACGGGCATGGCGCCACAAGGCAAGGCAAGCGAGATGGCGGGCACTTGACGCACGAGTGCGCTTAATCGCTATTGCTCGCTATGGCTGGCTATGACTGGCGATGCGCGCCACGATCGCGACCAGCTCCTCGATCTTGACCGGCTTGACAAGGTGACTGTCGCAGCCGGCCATTATCGAGCGGGCCTGGTCCTCGGGCTGACCATAACCCGACACGGCAACGATTTCGACGCATTGACCTTCGGCCTGCTGGTCCCTCACGTTGTCCCTCAGCCGACGCGCGACGTCGTAGCCGCTGATCCCCGGCAGACCGAGGTCGAGAAACACGACCTGCGGTTCGAAGAAAACGGCGATCTGAAGCGCTTCTTCACCGCTGTGTGCGGTGCGCACATCGTGCGTGTCGAAGATCATCGCGAGCGATAGTGCCGCATCGGTGTTGTCGTCCACGATCAGGATGCGCAGCGAAACAGGCGGCCGTTGCCCGGCTTCATTCGCGTCCGCCGCCTCGTGGTTGCTATCCGCGCAGATGGGTAGACGGATCTCGAACTCACTGCCCAAGTTTCTGCCCTCGCTCCGCGCAGCAATCGTCCCTCCGTGCATCTCCGTCAGCGTCTTGCAAACCGACAGCCCGATACCGAGACCGCCTCTCGATGGCTCGCCGTGGCCCGAGCCCTGTACGAACAGATCGAACACGTGAGGCAGCGCATCGCCGGAAATGCCCGTGCCCGTGTCCGACACGGTGACGCATATGTCCCGCCCGACGACGCTTGCACTTACAACGATCCGCCCGCCGTCATCCGTGTATTTGATGGCGTTGTCCAGCAGATTCGAAAACATCTGCGTTATCCGTGCAGGGTCGCCATCGACATGAACAGGCTGTTCAAGCGGCAGACGCACGATGTCGTGATGCCGCTGCAGCGCAGCCGGCATGGTGATTTCGAGCGCATGGTCCAGCGCCCGCCGGATATCGAAGACCTCGCGCCGCAATTCGATCTTGCCCGTCGTGATCCGCGATACGTCGAGCAGGTCGTCGATCAGATGCGACAGATGACCGGTCTGGCGTTCGATCACGTTGCGCAGCCACTCTCGCTTGACGGGATCGGCGCCTGCGCTTTGGCCCAGCAGATGCGCCGCGTTGCGCACGGGCGCCAGCGGGTTGCGCAGTTCATGAGCCAGCGTTGCGAGAAAGATGTCCTTGCGGCGATCGGCGTCCTTCAGTTTCGCCTCTGCATCCGCGCGCTCTGTCACGTCGCACAGGCTGCCGACGAACACATAATCGTCCTGCCGCACGG
Organism: Paraburkholderia phymatum; assembly: GCF_038900715.1. Taxonomy (GTDB): domain Bacteria; phylum Pseudomonadota; class Gammaproteobacteria; order Burkholderiales; family Burkholderiaceae; genus Paraburkholderia; species Paraburkholderia phymatum_A. The sequence goes on from NZ_JAYMRZ010000003.1 coordinate 60,386, forward strand.
GCGGACGGAGGTACCCGAACATTTCGACGGTCCTGAGCGCCCGGTCAGTTACCCGATAGAGCCGGAACGCGACATGCACAGGCTGCCCCGACACGAACCGGGACTGAAAATGCGATCGCAGCAATTCGACGTCGGTCGGGTGCACGACCGACGTCATGAACTCGGTTTCCGTCAACGGGCCACGGTGCTCCGGCTGTCCGGTAATCTCGTACATCTGCCGGTTTTCCCACACTCCTTTGCGCGACGCGCCACTCCATTCGAAGATGCCGATGCCGGCCGCGCTGGTCGCGACGCGCAACCGTTCCTCCGTGGCCTGAAGCGTGATCAGCGCTTTTTGCAGGCTGTCCTGTGCCGCCGACACCTCGGCGGCCTGACGTTGCAATTGCCCGTCGATCGCGCTTTCGATAATCGCGCGAAACGTGCGCTCGACGATCTCGTGCGCCCGCATGTGTACATCGACGGAAGCGGCCACGGGACCGAAATAGGCGCGGATCTCGTCCTTCAGACAGCGTTGCAGCAGTTCGATGTTGCGAAACAGATCCGTGACCCGCCACTCGGCTGGCCAGAATCTGCCTGGCTGGACGATGCCCGCATTCACCGATACGGAAGCGTCGCTCTCGGCGATCAGCAGCGCGGCGCACACTTCGGACAGCACGTAAGCGAAATAGCCGATGAGTCCCCGTTTGCCGTCCGCATCGGTGCGCGCGCACTGTTTCAACGTCTCGGCTAACCATCGACGCAACAGCTGACGACGTGTGCGCGCCAGCCTGCGAGCGAGATCGCTGAGGCTGGAGGCGCCTCGCGAATCCAGCAAAAGGTCCCGCTTCATGCCTGCCTCCACAGGCGAAAGCACCTGAGCCGCCATGCCGTGCCGGCAGCGGGACGCCCCTTCGTGTCAATCAGCCTCTTTCTCATGGACTGTTTCTTCAAGATTACGTTTGCGTGTGACTGAAGGTATCTATCACTCGGCGCATGACGTCGATCCATGTCGGTCCACGTCGGTTCACCGCACCGCGCGTGACACTGTACCTGCCGCGCGGCGCCTGTTTAACCGAGACAAACCCGGACCCTTCGCTATGGAAGCGATTTCATCGGCGTAACGGGATGGGTGCGCGATCGATTTGAAAAGTTCTCGCTCGCGTATCCGGTGAAAGTCAGCTCACTACGGAGCCTTGGGCAAATACAAGTCGAGTCCATGTCACGTTCATGCGCCGGTTCGATCGTTGGACAGACTCCGATCGAACGACGCGTATCGGTTGCAAGCCGTGGAGATTCGCGAGCTGGACGGTCTCTTCGGCTGAGACGTCGAACATCCGACGGCCGTCTGGAATCGGACCGTGCCGCAACGACATCATCAGCAAAGCGCCGTCGGACAGCAGACGAACGACATTCGGCATCGCGCGACGACGCTCTTCTTCGTCGAGATGCATCCAGACGGCCGTCAGCATCGCGAGATCGAAACGTCTTGTCATTGCGCGCAGGACGCTGAGGTCCGGAAGGCTATCGTCGAGCCATTCGATCCGCGATGCCGGATGCAGCTTGACGCCAGCGGCTCTGAACTCGTCGACCGGCTCGACGGCGACCACGTTATGCCCCATTGCAGCAAGCGCAGCCGCGTCGGTTCCTATACCTGCGCCAACGTCGAGCACATTGGACGGGCGGGTTGGAATCAGTTGCAAAACAGCCGCGTGGTGCTCGGCAAACGAGATGTTCTGCCATTGAGTGATCAGCGATTGAGCGGCTTCCGCGTAGCCCTCTGTGCCGCTTACGTTGATAGACACTGACGACTCTCCGGTCTGGTGATTCGGGAAGTTTGGCAGATGATCTGGTGCGCACTCCGTCCGAAGGCCGCATAGACGCCTTTTCCGCGGCCCTCAGCACCCACTCGCGCATCGAATCTACGGCTGCGGAACGGCAGTTCGATTCGCCGGCACGATCTGCGGCTGGAACGAAAAGACCTCGCGCGTGCGGTCGTCGACGAACACTTTCAACCAGTGCACGTCGTTATTGCCGTTCGCCTGGTTGTCGCCAAAGGTTTCGACGCGAAGGAAGTTCTCGAGCCGCCTGCCTTGAGCATCCAGAAAAGGCCGATCGATGCGGAAGTAGTGCGAATCGCCATGCACATAGGCAACCGGCTTTCTGAACGCGATGACCTCATCGCGCAACGCCAGCAGGAAGTCTTTGAAGCCGTCGGGCGTCGGGCCGGGAAACGCCGGATCGGAGCCTGGCAACATGTCGTTTTCGATCAGCGTCTTTGGATCGCGCGTCGGCGCACGCGTAGCGTCTGAATTGTCCCAACCCGGATCGGCTTGTGAAATGAACATGATCGCCGAAGCGCCGCGCGCTTTCGCTTCATCGAATGTCTGCCGCATCCAGACGATATCGGCATGGTTCCGCGCCGCATACTCCGCCGGGTCCGGATTCGTATCGCAAAGGTTGTTGCACGACCCCTGGATGTTGAGCGTTGCATAAACCACGCCGTTCATCGTCCAGCGTCGATTCTCGACACAGCTGATGAGGTGACTGTTGCTGTCGAGGCATAGCTTCTCCGTCTGTACTTCCTGAAGAATCGGACGTTGCCCCAGCGAATAAGGAGAGCCGAAAAAGAGTTGACGCTCGTGATCGAGCCTCTCTCTCGACGAAAAGCCGCCATTCGACGCACGATCGCAGTCGGTCCAGTCGTTGTCGCCGGGCGTGAACATCGCGGCCGATTTCAATGCGTTGAAATAGCCCTGCGTCTGCACGTACAGAGCATCGCTGCAAATCGAAGGCACTGCCGATCCGGGCGTGCCACTGCCGGCCTTGAGGTCGCCGTCGTGGACAGTAAATGCGAGCTTCTGGGAGTTCATGTCGGCGATCAGGTTCGGCACACCGACCAGTGCCTGCGTGTCGGAGTAAGGCAAGTCGCCCCATAGCCCGATCGCATAGGCGCGCCCTTCGCCATGTCCGTCATCGTGACCGTTTGCGAGCACCTCAACGGCGGGCCAGGCTGCCAGGGAGATCGCCTCTATTGCGCAAGCGATGTTCCGCAGCCAGCGCCACGCTCTCCCTTTAGATTCCGTCCGCATGCCAGACAAGGTACACCGATCTTTTGCCATCGTTAGCTCCTTCGTTCGTGGCGCGAATTGCGCGTAATGAAGTGAAGGCGCTCCGTGTGACAGGTGCATGTCGTCAACCGCGATTTGCCTTTAAACGGTTGATCCGATGCAGTGACTCAATGATCGTCGCGAGAAAGAATGTGATGCATTCGCACAGGCGGAGAGTACTTTTCATGTCGCTATAGAGACTTCGCCTTGACTTTCCGCGGCAGGTATCGCGTCATGCAACAAGACGATACGTGCCGCCCGTCAGGACTGATCGGACTGCGCAACTTCTTCGTGCGTGCCCGATGCCTCCGAAGCACTCGCTTCCCGGACCGAAGCGGCATCGCCGCGCGTGCGATTCAAGACGGCCAGTACTTCGCGAGCGGTGTTCTCGGAATGCTCGCGCAAGATTTGCGGCAGATTGGCATGATCGGGGGCTTCGAGCGCGGCAAGAATCGCCTCATGCTCGCCGAGCGACTCGGCCCAGCGCAACGTATCGGCGTTGGCGGCGCCGCGCGCGCGATGCACCTTCGACATCAACGACGCGTACACGTTCGTCAGAACAGGATTGCCCGCTGCATCGACGATCATCTGGTGGATCTGCTGGTTGAGCCGGAAATACTCGAGACGCTTGCCGGCGTTGTGACAGTCGACCATGCGCCGATGCTTCGCCGCGATAGCCGCCACCTGTGCCGACGTTACGCGCTGGCGCAGGAGTTCGCCCGCCATCGCTTCCAGGCCGTGAAGCATCTCGAACGTGCTGGCGAGATCGTCGAGATCGATCGGCGCAACGCGATAGCCGATGTATTGCCGATGCGTCACCCGCCCTTCCGACACCAGCACCTTGAGCGCCTCGCGCAACGGCGTCTTCGACACGTCGAATGCCGTGCTCAGTTCCTTCTCGTCGATGCGCGCACCGGGCGGCAATTCGCCCTCGTCGATCATCACGCGCAGACGCGCGGCGATCTCCGCAGCCATGCCGCGGGTGCGCAACAAAAGAGGGGTTCCGTTCGCCTGATTCATCGTAGCGCAAGCTTAACACGATCCTGGGACATACCCTGAATTTTTACTTGATTTCTTTTATATCAATCACTTATCGCGTTTGTAATTATAAATTTCTAATCCTATACTCTGCCATACGTTGCGCGACGTCACGAAAACACCCGCCTATCTCAGGAGCCGCTCATGTCTTCAACATCCGGTGTAGCCGCAATGGCGGTGGGTAAGTCCACCGTCCGCTGGAAGATTTTCGTCGTCATGCTCAGCCTCATCGCGATCAACTACATCGATCGCGCGTCGCTGTCGGTTGCCATGCCGCTCATTTCGAAGGAGTTCGAGATCGGTCCCGCAATGGAGGGACTCATCCTCAGTTCGTTCTTCTGGACCTATGCGGTCATGCAGATTCCGGGCGGCATGCTCGCCGACCGCTTCAAGCCGCGCATCGTCATCGCTTCGGCCACCGTCTTCTGGGGCTTCTTTCAGGCCATCGCCGCGATGTGCACGAACGCGCCGAGTCTGCTGCTGACCCGTCTCGGCCTCGGCGCATCGGAAGCGCCGATCTACCCTGCGGGCGGCAAGCTCAACGCGATCTGGATGACGCAGACGGAACGCGGCCGCGGCGCCACGCTGCTCGACGGCGGCGCGCCGCTCGGCGCAGCGCTGGGCGCGATCCTGATCACCGGGCTCATCGCGGTGCTTGGCTCGTGGCGGCTCGCGTTCGCGGTGGCAGGCGTGGGCACCGTGCTCGCCGGCATTCTCGCGTGGTTCTACGTGCGCAACACGCCGCGCGAGCATCCGGGCGTCAACGAACAGGAAGCGGCGTACATCGAGGAATCACATGCGCGCGACGCCGCGCTCGAACCGCCGTCGCTCTCCGGACGCACGCGCGACTTCTTCAAGTACCGCTCGGTGTGGGGCATGTTCTTCGGCTGGATGTGCTTCAACAGCGTGTTCTACGGCCTGCTCACGTGGATGCCGAACTACCTGCACATGGTCCACGGCTTCGACATCAAGCAGATGGGCGGCTCGAGCTTCATCATCTTTTTCAGCGGCTTCATCGGCGAGCTGATCGGCGGCTGGATTGCCGACAAGTGGAAGGCCGCGGGCGGGCGTCCGAACGTCGTGATGCGCACGCTGTTCGGCATCGCGGCGCTCGTTGCCACTGCATCGATCTTCTCGGTCGCGTATGTCACCAATCCCGTTGTCGTGGTCGCGCTGCTCTCGACGACGCTCTTCTTCCTGCGCTGGTGCGGACTCTACTGGTGCATTCCGTCGTCGCTCGGCACGCGAAACAAGATCGGCTTTCTCGGCGGCTTCATGAACCTCGGCGGCAATATCGGCGGCATTGCGGTGCCGATCATTGTCGGCGCGATCGTGCAGTTGACCCACTCGTACTTCCTCGCGCTGATGTTCTTCGCGGCGGCCGGCGTCGGTCTGCTGCTGTGCTCGAGCGCAATCGATTACGAAAAGAAGATTCCTGTCTGACGGGCCCATTCGCTCGACGTATTGCTTCTGCCGTATTGCTTCCGCCTTATTGCCTTGATTCACACATCAGAGATACCACGATGAAAAAACGTACCTTGCTCGGCATGCTGACGCCTTCTTCCAACACGTCGCTCGAACCTTTGACGAGTGCGATGGTGTCCGGCCTGCCCGACGTCTCGGCGCACTTCGCGCGCTTTCCCGTCACAGAGATCTCGCTATCCGATCACGCGCTCGGCCAGTTCGACGATTCGAAGATCCTGCAAGCGGCGCAACTGCTCGCCGACGCGAAAGTGGACGTGATCGCATGGAACGGCACGTCGTCCGGATGGCTCGGCTTCGATGCCGACGAGCGGTTGTGCCGGCGCATCACCGAGGCGACGGGCATTCCCGCGACCACATCGGTGCTCGCGCTGAACGAGATCCTCAAGAAGACCCGCGCGAACGAATTCGGTCTCGTCACGCCGTATCTGGATGACGTTCAGGAGAAGATCGTCGCGAACTATCGCGGCGACGGCCTGCACTGCATCGCCGAGCGCCATCTGAACCTGAAGGTGAACTTCTCGTTCTCGGAGGTGACGCCCGACGAAATCCGCCGCATGGTGCGCGAAGTAGCCGAATCGAAGCCGCGCGCGATCTCGATCTTCTGCACGAACCTGAAGGCCGCGCATCTCGTCCCCGAACTCGAAGAAGAAACGGGCATTCCCATCTACGACACGATCTCGACAGTCGTCTGGAAGTCGCTGCAACTCGCCGATTACGACACCCGCCGCGTGACCGGCTGGGGGCGTCTGTTCAGCGACGTGATCTGAGGAAGAGGCCATGTCGAACGATCTCGATTTCGTGATTCGTCACGCCGACGTCGTCACCGCGTCGGACCGTTTTTCGTGCGACATCGGCATTCGCGACGGCCGCGTGGCGATGCTCGGGCAAGGTCTGCCGCGCGCGCCGCGCGAACTCGACGCGAGCGGAATGCTGGTGCTGCCGGGCGGCGTGGACGGGCACTGCCACCTCGATCAGCCAATGCCCGACGGCTTGCGCATGGCCGATGACTTTTTCACGGGCACGCGCTCGGCGATCTGCGGCGGCACGACCACGGTGATCCCGTTCGCCGCGCAGCACAAGGGACAGTCGTTGCAGGCCGCCGTCGACGACTATCACCGGCGCGCAGAAGGTCGCGCGCTGATCGACTACGGCTTTCATCTGATCGTCGCCGATCCGACGCCTCAGGTGCTTGCCGAAGAACTGCCGCGCCTCATCGCCAACGGCTACACATCGTTCAAGGTCTACATGACCTACGACGATCTCAAGCTCAACGATCGCGAGATGCTCGACGTGCTCTCGGTCGCGAGGCAACACGGCGCGCTCGTGATGGTGCATGCGGAGAACTCGGACTGCATCGGCTGGCTGACGGAGCGGCTGCTCGGCAATGGGCATCACGCGCCGCATTTCCATGCGCACGCGCGGCCCGCCGTCGTCGAACGCGAGGCCACGCATCGTGCGATCGCATTCGCGGAACTGGTCGACGTGCCGATTCTCATCGTGCATGTGTCGGGTGCCGATGCCATCGAGCAGATCCGCTGGGGCCAGTCGCGCGGGCTGCCGATTCTCGCCGAGACCTGTCCGCAGTACATGTATTTGACGGCTGACGATCTGGGCTGCGGCGAGTATGAGGGCGCGAAGTGCGTATGCAGTCCGCCGCCGCGCGATCCGGCTAACCAGCAGGCAGTGTGGAAAGCGCTGCGCCAGGGCGTGTTCTCGATCGTGTCGTCGGACCACGCGCCGTTCTCCTACGACGATCCGCAAGGCAAGAAGCCGGGCGGCAAGCAGGTCTCGTTCGATCACATTCCGAACGGCATTCCCGGACTCGAAACGCGCCTGCCGCTACTGTTCGACGGCGTGCGGCAAGGGCGGCTGTCGCTTCATCAGTTCGTCGAGCTGACCTCGCTGCGGCCCGCGAAACTCTACGGACTCTATCCGCGCAAAGGAACGATCGCGATCGGCGCGGACGCGGACATCGTCGTATGGGACCCGGAAAAGCGCGTGAAGATCGGCAATGCATCGCTGCATCACGCCGTCGATTACACGCCCTATGAGGGCATCGAGGTGACGGGCTGTCCGCGCCATTGCCTGTCGCGCGGCGAGATGCTCGTCGAGGACGGCACGCTCGTGGCAACGACTACCGGACGCGGACGCTTCTTGCCTGCCGGCAAGCCCTGCCTGGATTGACTCTGCACTGAACTGACGCGGCGCATTCGCGCGCCGCACGATGAAGGAGCAAGCGATGAAAATTCCTCACGCGTTGTGCACGATGGCGACGGCAACGGCGTTCGTCGTCGGTTCGACGGGATATGCACACGCGGCAGGCGCAGCGCCGCAGGACATGCCGACGACGGCGCAGCAAGCGCCGGCGGAACCCGCTCCGCTGCGCGAAGCAGGAATCGAGACGGCAACGCCCGAGGACGTGGGCGTCGATTCGCGCGAACTCGTGCGGCTATCGCAATGGATTCGCGAGCAGAAACTCGACGTCTACAGCCTGCTCGTCGTGAAGGACGGCAAGCTGATTTTCGAGCGCTACGGTGCGAACGCATCGCGCGACGCGAACTACGAGCTGTACTCCGTCACCAAGGCGGTGACATCGCTCGTCGCAGGGATGCTGATCGACCAGGGCGCCGTCAGCCTGAACGATCCGGTTGCCGCCAGGCTGGCCGCATGGCGCCCCGACCTGCGCGCGGACTTCGCCGACAAGCGCGACGTCGAACTTCGACATGTCCTGTCGATGTCGAGCGGACTGCACTACGATTTCAGACCCAAGGACGATCCCATTTACTACACCGCGCCCGATCGCCTGAAACTGGCGGCGCAAACGAGCCCGAAGGCTGCGCCCGGCACCGTGTTCGAGTACACCGACATCAATCCGATTCTCGCGTCCGCCATGCTGAGCGCGGCAGCACGCGAGCCGGTCGAGCAGTATGCACAGAAGCATCTGTTTGGCCCGCTTGGCATGAAGCACGCGGTGTGGGAGCGCGCCGATCGTCAGGGCCTGGTGTCGGCGGGCTGGGGCTTGAGGCTGCGCGCAATCGACATGGCGAAGATCGGCATGCTCGTGCTGGATCACGGCCGCTGGCAGGGACGCCCGGTGGTGTCGCAGCGCTGGATCGAGCAGATGACGTCGCCCGCCGTCGCGCCTTACTTTGGATACTACTGGTGGATCAACAACGTCGTGCAGAGCGAGCCCGAATATGACGCGATGGGCTTCAAGGGGCAGTTCATCACCGTGCTTCCGAAGCGCAATACGGTCATTGTGATGACGAGCATGCTGCCAGTGGACGGCGGCTTACGCGACGCGAAAAATGTGCAGATGTTCCGGCAGATGGTGAACGCCCATATCGTTCCGGCGCTCGACAACGTGAAGCACGCAAAGCCGACGGACGAACGCCGCGCGGCACTGCAACGCGAACTGGCTGTGAGCGCACATGCGCCGGGTATCCCTGGGACACAACTCGACCCAACCGATCAACCGAAACTTTGAGGCACCGCTGCACTTGACGCGTGTGCTGGCATCCGGAGCGAGACGATCCGATTACGGCGGACGTACCGAGGGGCGCTGGCGTCCGTCTGTACGGTAGCGAACGCTCGAAAAATTAAACTTCGCCTACCATCCTGTCTGACGCTTTGTCACACATCCCACGGGAGCGATGATGGAAAGCACATCGAGCATGGTTCAACAGGAGCCCGGCGCTGACAACACGCGCGAGCGCGAGCCCTCCCCTGAACGGCTGCTCCAGCTGGGCATGGGGTTCTGGGCGTCCAAGACCCTATTGTCCGCAGTCGAACTCGGTGTGTTTTCGCGCCTCGCGACCGGCTCTCACGACGCCGCGGAACTCGCTGAGGCACTCGGACTGCATCCGAGATCGGCGCTTGATTTTCTTGACGCGCTGGTCGCATTGAATCTGCTGGAGCGCGAAGACGGGAGATACCGCAACACGCCAGACGCCGGGCTCTTTCTGGACATGGCCAAGCCCAGCTACGTGGGTGGCTTGCTGGAAATGGCCAACGCGCGCCTATATCCGTTCTGGGGCTCTCTGACGGAAGCCCTTCGCACGGGGCTGCCGCAGAACGAGGCAAAAGCGGGTGGCAACCTGTTCGAGGCGATGTATCGCGACGAACACAAACTACGGGGTTTCCTCCGCGCAATGAGCGGAGTCAGCCTCGGCGCGGCCAAGGCGATTGCGCAACAATTCCCGTGGCAAAACTACAGTACCTTCATTGACATCGGCGCGGCCCAAGGTGCCTTACCTGTGCAGGTCGCACTCGCCCATCCCCATTTGCGCGGCGGCGGCTTCGATCTGCCGGTAGTGGGCCCTATCTTTGAAGAGTACGTAACGTCGCACGGCCTGCAGGAACGGCTGCATTTCTATCCGGGCGACTTCTTCAAGGATTCCTGTCCGGCGGCCGATGTGCTCGTGATGGGACATATCCTCCACGACTGGGATCTCGGGCAGAAGCTCGAGCTTCTCGCGAAGTGCTACGCGTCGCTACCTCCCGGCGGTTGCCTGATCGTCTACGACGCAGTAATCGACGATGACCGCAGGCGCAATGCCTTTGGCCTGCTGATGAGCCTGAACATGCTCATCGAGACACCCGGCGGTTTCGACTATACCGGCGCGCAGTGTCGCGAATGGATGCAGGAAGTCGGCTTCACACAGGTACGCGTCGAGCCGCTGACCGGTCCCGATTCGATGGTGATCGGAACCAGGTAGAGACTCGCCGCGAGATGCGCAGGCATCGGGTCAGCGCAGATGCGAGAAAGACTTTGCGGCCGTCTGCGGAATGGGAGAGGCGAATCATGTTGACAACCCCTCGTCGATCCGAATGTAGCCGGCAATCTGCGACGTCGGCGCGAAGCATCCGCGCGCAAGCTATGCGCCGATAATTGCAAATCCATCCGCTTCCGGCTCGGGGCGAACGTTCTATGGGTAGCGGAACAGCCAACTTCGAAGCCCCGGGTGCTTGAGACACTCGCCGGCGCCGGCGATAGACCCAGACGACGCATCAAGGGGCCGACGCGTGCAGAAACTGCACGACCTCGTCGTTGAACTTCTCCGGAAACTCGATATTGGAGAGGTGCACGGCCGGCAGCATCAGTAACCTCGCGTCTGGAATCGCATTCGCCATTTGCACGCTGTAGCTTGCTGCCGTCACCGTATCGTGCTCGCCCGCAATCAGCAGCGTCGGTTGCGTGATGTGCGCAATATCCTGCCGCATGTCAGCTTCCTGCACGGCTCTCCACGAACCGGCAAGGCCATGGCGATTGGTCGTGAGCAGCATGACGCGGAACTTCTCCACCAGCGGATCCCGCGCCGCGAGCATGTGTGCAGGAAACCAGTTGCGCAGGAACGTCTCGGCTGTCGTGCTCATGTCATCGGCTTGCAGAACTGCCGCGATCGGCGCTTCCCATCTGTCCGACGGCCCGAGCCAGGGTGCAGTGTTACTCAGCACCAGCCGGTCGATCCGCGATGGCGCATGTACGGCCAGCCATTGCCCAACGATGCCACCCAGTGAAAGACCGAGGAAATGTGCTTTTTCCATTTCAAGCGCATTCATCAGTTCGAGCACATCCTGCCCCAGACGCGCTAGCGGATACGGTCCGCCAGGAACGCTCGACGCGCCGTGCCCGCGCGCATCGTATCGCAGCACCCGGAAGTATTGGCTCAACGCGGAAATCTGTCCGTCCCACATACGCAGCGTGGTGCCGATGGAATTCGACAGCACGATCGCGGGCTTGTCGCTGCTGCCGTCGAGGCGATACGCGATGCGCGCGTTATCGGTGGTCGTGAGATATGAAAATTCGCCCATGAGGTCCTCTGTGAAGAAGCGCCGGATACGTTGCGCAGCGCCAGTTAATGGCACCCATTATCGACAACGCTGATTTCCAATAAAATTACAAATGATCGACAAACTTTGTCACAAAAACGGATATGTCGGATTTCACGCTTCATGATGTCCAATGCTTCGATGCCGTCGTCCGGAACGGTGGTTTCCAGGCCGCCGCTGCTGCCCTCCATCGATCGCATCCCGCCGTGTTTGCAGCGGTCGCGCGACTGGAAAACCAGACGGGGCTTGTCCTTCTCGATCGCAGCGGATACCGGGTGAAACCGAGCGACGCGGGGCGCTCGTTCCACGAGCGCCTGCAGCTTCTGCTGCGCGAAGCCGAAGCCTTGCGTCAGCCCGCAACGCAACTGGCCGGCGGGGAGGAAAGCGAACTGAACGTGGTATTGGGCGATCTGTGCCCGCGTCCGGCTGCGCTGGAACTACTCGCACGATTTTTCGCGGAGTGTCCGCACACGCGATTGAATCTGCATTTCGAGGCAGTTGGTGGTCCGGTCGAACGGCTGAAGGCCGGCGAAGCCGATCTGATCCTGCATCGTGTCGACATGGCCGACCGGTCACTGGAGTGGACGGCGCTCGGCAAGGTCCGGCTGATTCCGGTGGCCGCTCCAGGCCTGCTGCCAACGCCGATGCCAAAAACGCTGCACGAGGCGCATTTGCGCGACCACGCTCAATGTGTGATGCGCGACTCCGCTCGCAAGCCAGGAGACACGAATTTCCTGGTCGTCGAGGGTACACGGCAGATCACCGTACCCGACCAGGCCATGAAAAAGGATGTGATCATGCAGGCTCTGGCGTGGGGACACCTGCCGGACTTTCTGATTGACGAGGAACTACGCAGCGGCGCTCTGAAGTCCCTTGCGGGTCGCCGGTTCCCCGGACACACGGAAACATTGGTTGCTGCGCGGCGCCGTAACGGGGCGCCCGGCCCTGTTGCGCAGCGTCTATGGACTTATCTTCGGGAGAACGCGCCGCTGATCTAGCCGGCGCCAGGAATGCACCGCCGCGTTTCCGGCGGCGGCAGAACATCGAACTATGCGCGCGACGGGTTCATAGTACTGAACGGTCGTTGCAGTCCATCGCGCCGGATGTCCCATATGGGTCGAACCAATCCGCCCGCGCCGGCGCGCGGCAAACTGCGGGTGGTCGTCCTGTGCAAGGTCGCTTGTTCAGCTTGCTTGGTTGGCGCTGCACCCTCCAACACCTCATTTCCTTTCGCGTGCATGCATTCGAGTGGCGCGCATTGAACAATCCGTCAATGTCTTTCAGCTTACGCATTGGCTCGTTCGTCAAACTCGGGCGCGACAGACCGGCGCGTCCGAATTGCACCACAATATGGGCGACCCCGGCGCTGCCCTCGGCACGGCACAGTACTACACTGACGAGCAGGAGCGCTGCGCAGGCTGGCTGACGAACAGCGCTTCGACGCCGGCTGGACGACCTGACGACGGGTTGCTCATGGATGATAAACCGAATTATTCGAAGTCTCATGAGTCTGTGATGTTCGCGGACGTAAGCCGCAGCACGGAGCTTTACGAGACTGTCGGTGACATGCTTGCCTTCGAGGCGATCGCGCAGTGCATTGCGCTGATGAAATCGTGCTCGGAAGCGTTGGGCGGGCGAATCGTCAAGACCATCGGCGATGAAGTCATGGCGGTGTTCCCCTCGGCCGAACATGCGATGCAGGCCGCGATCGATATGCAGCTGGCCGTCTCCGGGTTGCCCGCGGTAGCGGGACAGCCGATGTCGCTGCGAATCGGCTTCCATGACGGCCCCGTATTGCCCGACGAAAGGGGTGACGTGTTTGGCGACACTGTGAACCTGGCTGCAAGACTGACCGACTTTGCATTGCCGGGACAGGTCGTCACGAGCAAGGACACGGTTGAATGTCTCCCGCCGAGACTGCGACAGATGGCGCGCCACCTTTACCCGATACAGGTGCGGGGAAAAAAACAGCCAACGGAGTTGTTCGAGGCGATCTGGCAGCAAGGCGCCGATCTGACGGTCACAGGTAACGATCTGCAGCGTCTGCCTTGTTCGTCGTTGTTGACCCTGCAGTATGGGGATGTCTGTGTGGAAATGAGTGAAGCGTCCGCGCTGGTGACGATCGGCCGCGGCGCGAATATGAGCATTGTCGTGCACGATCGCCGTGCGTCGAGGGTGCATGCATCGATCGAGCACCGCAGCGGAAAGTATGTGTTGCGCGATTGCAGCTCGAACGGCACACGTATCACCATCGACGGCGGCCATGAGCTCATCCTTCGCCGCGACGAGGTCACGCTGTGGGGGCACGGCTGGATCTCGTTCGGACCGTCCGGCGGCGATGAGGCGGAGCGCGTGGACTTTTCCTGCAGGCTCCTTTCCGGACGGTCGGGTTGACCGATCGCATATGAGCAGGCGAAGCGCATCCGGGTTCGGGACCAACGCCGTCGCGTCGGGGCTGGCCCGTCACCGGAGCGTCTCACCCGGGTTGAACCTGCTGACACTCCGTTCCAAACCAGTAGTCGACCAGGCGCTGCGCCTCCTGTAGATCCTCTGGATAGTATGGGTCGTACCATGGTGACGGGTCGTAGCCCGCTTTCCTCAGGGCCGCAAGCTCGCTGTGGTGTTGCGCCATGGTCGGAGGCGCGTTGCTTCTAAGCGCGGCCAGGTCACGGCACTCCGTTGGGCTCAGATGTGGCCCGCTCTGCGGCACGCCGCCGGCGACACATCCAGTTAGCAGAAGCGCCAACGCGGTAAGCGTCGAGCGCTTTCTCAGAGGGTTTTCCATAACGCATCTCCACGCGTCCGATTGGCGCAACACAAGCGGTGCGATGCCGCCGGTCGCGCGTGACTTCCTCGTTTATTTTGCCTTAGGTCACTCACCGGAGGAGGCGCACTGTCGACGACTGCCGACGACATCTCGCTGTGGCCGGCCATGATGCGACGCTCAGTGTGAACGGTCGCCCGCAACGCACGAGCGCCGACAGGCATCTGAATGAAACGCGGTGCTCGTAACCTGGGCGTGTGCAAAGGCGTACCATAAGGAAGCCATCGAACGCCTGGCTCAACCGTGCCTGAGCGTGTAACGTCTCCCTATTCAGGGGTCCTGCCATGATCCTGTATCACACCGTTCCCGATTCGCCGGTCATTGAAATATCCGTCGAAGGCAAAATCACCGACCACGAACTGCGCGAAGTCATCGAACGCATGCGTGGTGATCTTGAACTGAACGGTAAGACCCGTGTGCTCGAACGCATTGAGCATTTCAGCGGCATCGAGCCGAAGGCGCTGTGGACCGACATGACGCTCGGCGTCTCCGTCGCCCGCATGGTCACGCGCGCCGCCGTGGTAGCCGACGCGCGCTGGATTCGCGCCTCGATGCATTTGGCGCGGTTCTTTACAAAGGCTGAAATCAAGGCGTTCCACGTCAACGAGCTGGAACAGGCGCGAGCCTGGATCAACGCCTGAACGTCGTGTGCAGCCGAGCGAATTGGGCAGAGGCCGGCCAAGAGTGGTCAGTCAACATGGTCTGCTGACAGATCGTCGACACTCGCGACGCAGGGGAACAGTTAAAACATCCAGCCACGCAGAACAACGAGGCTCAATGCGTCGTGCGCGCAAGAAGAAGAGACGCCTTTCATTGCAGGCTTGCTTTGTACACAGCAGCTTTGTACACAGCGGAACCTGGATGCGGAGTTCGCTTCTCGCAACTTTCCTCTTCGGTTAAGTTCACTGCTTTGCTTCACAGCGTTTCTATGCAGCATCACGGTTTGATTGATCACTCGCGAAGAGCCGGATCAAGCAAATAGTACGATCAGCAATGGGGCGTGAGTGAGGCAATTCGCGCACGAACGGAACGACCGTTGCCGTTAACCTTTCTTTAAGGATCGGAACCTACCATACGTCAAGAGAGTGAGCCTTCAAAAGCAGCAGTGAATGCTGCGTTCCATCGAGCCGTTCGCAAACATCAACGTTGCTGGGAACGTTCTGATCGTGACAAGCCTCGACCGATCCAAACGTCGTGATCATGAAGCGGGTACAAGACGCGCAGTCAAGCCGCGTCGGAAATTCCTCCGGATGGCAGCGGGCGCGCTGGGCGCATCCGCAGTCGCCGCCCTGACGCCCGCGTCGATTCGCAAAGCCCTCACGGCGCACGCCAACATGACGACGGGCACGATCAACGACGTCAGGCACATCGTGATCTTCACGCAGGAGAACCGATCGTTCGACCATTACTTCGGCATGCTTCGAGGCGTGAGAGGATTCAACGACCGGATGGCGATTGCACTGCCCAATGGCGATCCAGTGTGGAAGCAACCGGCCGCTAACGGCTACATCCTGCCGTTCCATATGGACACCCGTCTGACGAGTGCGACGTGTGCCCGGGCACCGTCGATGAATTACCTTGTTGACATTGCCATGTGGAACAGAGGGCTCTGCAATGAATGGAACAAGGCCCGCTTTCCCGGTTTCGGCATGAGCTACTTCACGCGGAACGACCTACGCTTCTATTACGCACTGGCCGACGCCTTCACGATTTGCGATCAGTATTACGCGTCGACACTGACGCAAACCAACCCGAACCGCTTACATCTGTTTAGTGGCAGCAGCGGCCTCTCGGCGGGTTTTGTGCCCACGCTCGACAATGTCGAACCGGCGGCGGGCTTCGGATGGCCAACGGTCGCGGAAACCCTCGAAGCGGCCGGTATCAGCTGGCGGGTTTATCAACAGGCCGACAACTTCGACGACAACGCACTCGCGCTGTTTCATAGCTTCAAGTCCGCACCGACGTCAAGCGCGCTGTACCGCAAAGGGATGGCGACCGTCGATGACATTGCACGTGCTTTCGCAGCCGACGTCTCAGACGGTGTGCTGCCTCAGGTGTCGTGGATCATCGCCCCAACCGCCTTATCCGAGCATGCGAGCTATCACCCGCAGGCCGGCGAAGACCTCACTGCGCGGTTGCTTGCGGGACTCGTCGCGAACCCCAGGGTCTGGTCTCACACTGTGTTCCTGTTGAACTACGATGAGCAAGGCGGCTTCTTCGATCACGAACCGCCGCCGACTCCGCCAGCTACCGACGCTGAAGGCAAGACGACCATCGCCACGAACGGCGAGATTTATGAAGGCTTGCCCATTGGTCTCGGTTTCCGGGTGCCGATGACTGTCATTTCGCCCTGGTCCAGGGGCGGGTATGTCTGTTCGGAAATATTCGATCACACATCGATCATCCAGTTTATCGAGCGGCGTTTCCGGATTCGTTGCCCCAACATCAGTGCATGGCGCCGCTCTGTTTGCGGCGACCTCACGTCGGCATTCGACTTCAGGACAGCGGATGTGACATGGCCGTGGTTGCCCGACACGGGCACATACGTCTCCGACGCAAACCGGCAATGCAGTTCGCTGCCGGAGCCGAAAATACCCACAGTGCAGTCGAAACCGAGGCAGGAGCCCGGTACGCGACCCTCACGGGCATTGCCCTACGCGCTGCATGCGACCGCACATGTGGATACCGGTAGCGCAACCCTCTCGCTGCTGATAAGCAACGACGGGAAAGCGGGCGCCGCGTTTTCGGCGTATGACCTCGCCACATGCACGAATCCGCCCCGCCGTTACGCGCTTCGGGCGGGAACACAGGTCTCCGATAGCTGGAGCCGTCTCCACCTCGCCGGCGCACAATACTCGATTGCATTGCGTGGACCGAATGGCTTTCTGAGGACGTTCGCAGGAGACTTGGCCGAGACATCGGGCGACGCATCCGCTAAACCTGAGATCCGCGTAGCCTGCGATCAGGCAAATAACGCGGTATGCCTGCACATGATGAATTCGGGCAATGCAGGGTGCCAGTTCACGGTCACATCGAACGCATATCGCACCGATGGTCCGTGGAACCTCCCGTTGGCGGCCGGTGGCACAACGACAACCAGCTGGCCTGTGTCGTCAAGTGGAAACTGGTACGACTTCACCGTGACGGTGGATGTTCAGCCGCGATTCCTCCGGCGTTTCGCGGGCCGCATCGAAAATGGAGAAGATCTTATTAGCGATCCGGCTGCCGCGTGATCGCGGATCAGCTCTCGATATAGCAGATCTTGTCGAATGGCGCGTTCTTCGGATCTTCGATACCACGCCCCATATCGACAATAACGCCCCTTCATTTCAATCAGCACTTCATCGGTGCGGTGCCTTCTGCGCATCGATTGTGCGGCTTGCGTGACGAAGGACGCGAAAAAAGCATTGTTGACGAATCGGACATCGCGCGTCGGCGTCGAGACGCGAGATGACGCAGCGCATGGATGGAAGCGGAATTCAAAGCGCTGAGTCTGTGCGATCCACGGCGAGCCCGTCGCTCAAAGAATCTTGCTCGCGTGCCGTCGAGCGACCAAAGCAAGCTGATGTGATCGCTTTACGGCAATGCCACTTGCGCCTACTCTGCTATTCGAGGCGTTCCTGGCGAGAACCGTTTTCAAGCACCTGGAGGACCACAAGCGCGTCAACCCAACATTCTTCCTGTCTGGAGGCTGTCAATGAACACTGAGTCCTATCAGTCGTGTATCGAAGCCTGTGACGCTTGCGCCGCCGCCTGCGATCGCTGCGCATCTGCCTGCCTTGGCGAACCCGCTATCGCGAAGATGGCCAAGTGCATTCGCCTCAACGCCGACTGCGCTTCGCTGTGCCGCTTCACATCTGCCGCATTAGCTCGCGAAAGCCATCTGGCACCCGAGTTTTGCGCGCTTTGCGCACAGATCTGTGACGAGTGCGCAGACGAATGCTCCCGGCACCCATCCGAGCAGTGCGGAACATGCAGCGACGCGTGCCGGATATGCGCCGAAGTGTGCCGGGGAATCTGGTCTCAGTAGTCGTAGTTGCTTAATTAAGCGGGTGTTCGGCGAACACCATCGCGTCGGGCGCAACCGGTGGGCATTCAAGCCCGAGTTCGGCATCTCGCAGCCACTCGGCAACTGATTTTCGGAAGCCAGACAAGGTCTGTGGAGTTCATCGATTGATGTCGCGCAAGGCCATCCCCGATAGTCGCCAGTGGTCAATCACGGCCCACATAGCAATGAAACGTGGGCGAAGTCACTGCCTGGTGCCAGCCCGTAGTTACGGGTTTGCCCCAGGCCGTAAGGCAATCCGATCACTCACTCCCTCGGCATCGCCACCATAAAACCTGCGGCACATAGTTCCGTGAACATGACGCGCGTGAGCCACTTTATCCGTTCATCGCTCATCCGACTGCGGATGGCCGCAACGGAGATCGCAGCGTACCCATCGGCATCGATATCGAAACTCATGCCTACGCCCGATACACCTTCGTGGATGAGTCCGCCTGTTGCCGAGAAACCGTTCTTGCGTGTTCGCTCGACGATATGACGGATTCTCGGCAACGCAAGACCAACCGGCCTGAACTCCTCGCGGTGCCGTGCATAAATTTCTGCGATCGCCGTGTCGGTCTGTCGCGCAAGCAGTGCCATGCCCGCCGAACCCACTCCAAGCACTCGCATGCCGCCCACTGGCAACACCAGCGTGCGAACAGGTGATCGCCCCTCCTCATAGTGCAGACAATGGGCGTAATCGCCACTGCGAACCACCAGAAACACCGAATCTTCGGTGAGATGAGCCAGTCGCTTCAGCATGGGCCGACAGGCCTCGAGAATAGGTGCACGCTTCATCGACGCGAGTCCGATCTGCATGGCCTGAATACCGAGCCGGATACGCTTTCCATCTCCGCGCTCAATGAATCCTGCACTCTCCAGGCTCTTGAGAAGCCGATGAGCGGTTGTTCTATCGATTCCTGCGGCCTTCGCCAGATCAGTGACCGTCGCGCCGTCCGGATGCAATCCGGCCACACGTCGCAGCAGATCAAGAGCGCGGTCCACCGACTGCGTCCCAGTCCTGACGGAAATCGAGCTTGTCATGGTTCTCCCTAAATATGTGCACAATGTGAACGATCTAATTACTAATCATTGTGCACGCTTTCAGTGTGCGGTGGAATGCGTTGACCACCCCACCACTTCTGTTTTTTATGATCAACGATCCGCACAACATTCCCGTTCTCTCCAACGACGAATGGACCGCACAACTGAAGGCTTCCCTTCCGTCGGCGAATATCCCGACCCTGCTGATGACCTTGATCCACCTGACGGGCGATCGAAAATGGCTGACCGAAACGTATCAATGCTCGCGTGTTCGCGGCATCGACGACAACGATCCGGGCGGCCTGCCGGAGGGAGTGCAGAAGGAAATCCGTGACGCCGCGTTCGAAGCGCTCGTCGAGTGGAAGAAAAATGGCACGGTCAAGCTGCGGGCACCAGGCTTTGAGACTTTGGTCGAGATGCTCAAACTGAACGTCGGCGAGGACATTCCGCAGTCGTATGGCCCCATGATCAGTTCGTGGCTCGGCTTCGACGAGGACATGGTGATCGACCAGAAGGGTCGCTTCAAGATCCCCGATGGCTTCAGGGTCGTGGTCATCGGTGCGGGCGTTGCAGGCTTGGCCTCGGCGATCCGTCTGCAAGGTGCTGGCATTCCGTTCGTTGTCGTCGAGAAGAATGCCGAAGTTGGCGGCACATGGTATGAGAACCATTACCCGGGTTGCGGTGTCGATACGCCGAACCACATCTACTCGTATTCCTTCACCAAGGGCGACTGGTCGAAGTATTTTGCGTTGCAGGAAGAGATTCAGAAGTACTTCGAAGGCGTCGCCGACAAGTTCAACCTGCGTCAGTACATCCGCTTCAACGCGAAGGTCGAAGCCGCACGCTACGATGAAGCAACGATGACGTGGGTCGTGGACACGAAGAACAAGGATGGCGAAACCGATCGCCTCATTGCAAATGTTCTGCTCTCCGCGGTCGGCCTGCTCAACGTGCCGAAGATGCCGCAGATCCGCGGCCTCGACAAATTCAAAGGCGTGTGCTTCCACAGCACTCAGTGGCCCGAAGGTCTTGATCTGAAGGGCAAGCGCGTGGGCGTCATCGGCAACGGTGCTACGTCGATGCAGATCGTGCCGGAAATCTCGAAGATCGAAGGCATTCAACTGACGGTGTTCCAGCGCTCGAAGCAATGGGCCGCACCGTTCGAGAAGTTCCGCCTCGAAGTGCCGCAGGAAAAGCGCTTCCTGCTTTCGCAACTGCCGTTCTATCAGGAATGGTATCGCCAGCGTCTCGCCTACATCTTCAACGATCGCATCCACAAGTCGTTGCAAATCGATCCGCAATGGCCGCATCCGGAGCGTTCAATCAACCGCACGAACGAACGTCATCGTGAGCATTTCGTGGACTATATCAAGGCAGAACTCGGCGATCGCCAGGACCTGCTGCCGGATGTGACGCCCGACTATCCGCCGTTCGGCAAGCGCATGCTGATGGACAACGGCTGGTTCCGCACGATGGCCAAGGCAAACGTCCGACTCGTGACGGGTGGCATTCCTGAAATCCGTGGCAACGCCGTGATCGATGAAAAAGGCAATGCGCACGAGCTAGATGTGCTGATCGTCTGCACGGGCTTCGATGCGATCAACATGCTCGCGTCGTTCAACCTCGTCGGCAAAGGCGGTCGCAGCATTCGTGAAGTTTGGGCCGACAAGGGCGCGGAAGCATATCTTGGCGTTGCAGCGCCGGGGTTCCCGAATTTCTTCATGCTCGCGGGCCCGAATACAGCACTCGGCCACGGCGGTTCGGTCGTCGCCCTGATGGAAACGCAGGTTGCGTATGTCATGAATATCCTGCGTCAGGCGATGGACAAGACGCCGGAAGGCCAGCGCTTCGAATTCGACGTGATCAAGGACTGCCACGACAACTACAATGCGCGCGTGCAGGCTGCTCACGGCAAGATGATCTGGACGCACAAAGGCATGAGCAACTGGTATCGCAATGCTGCCGGCCGCGTGATCGCCACCACGCCGTGGCGTAACGACGACTACTGGCACATGGCTCGCAAGGCCGACTTCGACGATTACGTTTTCCGCACGGAAAGCGCCGGTCTGAGAGGAGCCGATCATGACTGAACACCAGCGCAAGCCCGGCCCTCACATGCTGAGCGGGGTGCGGATTCTCGATCTCGGCACGATGGTCGCCGGTCCCCAATCGGCCACGCTCTTCGGCGACTTCGGTGCCGACGTGATCAAGATCGAGGTTCCCGAGCGGGGCGACACGGTTCGCGATATAGGCCCGTTCGTGGATGGCGAGTGTCTCTACTGGGAAGTCGAGAACCGCAACAAGCGTTCGATCACTTTGAACCTGCGTGAAAAAGAAGGCCAGGACCTCCTGTGCAAACTCGTCTCGCAGTGTGACGCAGTGGTAGAGAATTTCCGTCCCGGCACACTCGAGAAGTGGGGTCTCACTTTCGAGGCGCTGAAGAAGCACAATCCGAAACTCGTGCTGCTGCGAGTGTCGGGTTTCGGTCAGACGGGTCCGTACAGTTCACGTGCGGGCTATGATCGTATCGGCCTCGCCTTCGGTGGCCTGATGGGTATCACCGGTTATCCGGATCGCCCTCCCGTGCGTATCGGAACCTCGACCGCCGACTATCAGACCGCGATTCTCGGCGCGTTCTCGCTGATGATGGCGCTGTATCACCGCGACTGTCTGGGCGGCAAAGGGCGGGAAATCGATCTCGCGATGTACGAAGCGGTTATCCGTTTCACCGAAGTGCTGGTACCCGAATACGATCGCATGGGCTATGTCCGCGGCCCGCGAGGGAACGTACATTTCGCGGCCGCACCTGGCGACCACTTCCCGATGCAGGACGGTAGTTACGTCATTATCACGTGCTCGGCACAAACCGGTTGGGAACGTCTGTGCGCAGCGATGGACCGTCTGGACCTGCTAGAAGATCCGCGCATGGCCACGCACGAACTGCGCTGGCAGCACATCGACGAACTGAACAAGGAGGTGGCGGAATTCGTCATGTCGATGCCGCCCGAGCAGGTTTTCGCAAAACTCGACGAAGCGAAGGCCGCGTACGCTCCGATTCTGACCATCGACAAGATCATGCAGAACGAGCACTACAAGGCTCGAAATACCATCGTCTCGGTGGAGAATCCGCGCATTGGTCCGGTTCGCATGACGGGTGTCGTGCCCAAGATTTCCGGTATTGCCGAGAAGCCGATCGCACCGGCTCCGGCACTCGGTGAACATAACGCCGAAGTCTATGGCGAACTGCTGGGCCTCACTGAATCCGATCTCTCTGCTCTAAAAGAGAAAGGCACGATCTGATGTCAGCCATCAACACCCACGCGATCGTGTTCGGGGGCGGTGGCCTGGCGGGTATCGCATGGGAAGCCGGCCTCGTCCACGCCCTCGCGAAAGCGGGTTTTGACGTCGGACTCGCCAACCTTCTGGTCGGCACCTCCGCTGGTTCGGTGATTTCGACGCAACTGGCCTCCGGTATCAGCACCGACATCCTGTTCAACGAGCAGGCCAATCCGAATCCGGATTCCGTCGAGAAATTCCGGCCGTACTCGCAGGAGGAAGCGGACAAAGCGAATCAGGCACTGATGGCCAAAGTGAATGGCGATTTGACTGCCGCACGCAAACGGATCGGAGCGTTTGCCAGGCGCAGCGAAACCCCGTCTCTGGACGAACGCAAAGCAATTATTGCTTCACGTCTTTCGGAGGATGAATGGCTCTCTCGCAGTCTGCGTCTCGTTGCGGTGGATGTGGATACAGGTGAGCCCCGCGTATTCGATTCCGAATCCGGGTGCTCTCTGATCGACGCTGTTGCCGCGTCGTGTGCTGTGCCAGGTGTATGGCCCACAGTACCGATCGAAGGAAAGCACTATATGGATGGCGGAATCATGTCGATGAACAATGCCTGGGTTGCAAGCGGGAGCAAACGCGTTCTCGTTCTGGCGCCTCTCGGCTACTCAGACGGCAACCCCGTCAGCGGTCATTTGCGCGATGAAGTGAAAGCACTCGAAAACCAGGGTGCAAGCGTTCGCGTGATCACGCCGAACGAATCCTCACTCAAAGCCTTCGGTGGCAATGTGCTCGATCCGGCACGTCGCTCGCCTGCGGCACACGCCGGTTATAGCCAGGGTCTGGGCCAGGCCTCGGACCTGGTGGCCTGGTGGCTCGCTTGAATACCCCCTGAAGGAAACGCTCAAATGTCGAAAATTGAACAGTTTTCCCCCGAACGCATCGCCGACCGCATGATGATCCAGCATCTGATGGCACGCTGGTGTCATGCGGTGGATCGCCTGGATGCACCGGGTATGCTCGCGTGCTTCGTGCCCGGCTGCATCGACAGTCATGGTCCGTATATCGGCCCTGTCGAAGGCCTCGTTGAATGGATTCTTGAACGTCACCAAAAGATTCACTTCAGCTCGCATTTCATCGGCAACATGCTTGTCGACTTCGTCGATGAAGACACGGCAATCGTGGAAACGTATGTCCGGACGAACCAGCAGTATCCGCCCGAAGCAAAAGCCGCGATCGCTCAATTCACGGGTGGTGCATCCGGTGCCGAAGACTGCTATGTGGACGTGTTCACATCGTCGCGTTACATGGATCGCATCATTCGTATCGACGGCGAATGGAAGATCGCCGAGCGTCGCCTGATCCAGGACTGGAAGCGTCTGGACGAAGTAAAAGTTCAGGCACTGGCACCCAAGGAAGGCTGGATTCTGGGCAAGCGTGATGGCAACGATGAGTCGCAAGTCATGCGTCGCGAATTCGGCCTCGAATAATCGCATATCACAACGATAGGAGGAGACACAGCAATGAAGCTGACACGCCGTCAATTCAATCTCCATGCCCTTGCAGGTGTCGGCAGCCTCGCCCTCGGTGGCGTGAAGTTCGCGAACGCCGATGAAGCGTGGCCGCCCTCGTCGCCGATCAATGTTATTGTTCCGTTCCCTGCCGGCGGCACGACCGACATTCTCGGTCGCTTCGTTGCCGAAGCCGTGACCAAACGCATTCCGGGCGCAAAGGCAATCGTCCAGAACGTGCCCGGTGCCACCGGAATCATTGGATGCGGCCAGGTCGCGCGCTCGAAGCCCGATGGCGGCATGCTCCTGATGGCTTCAATCGGCACCGTCGTGACCAATCAGTTCACGTATCCAAACTTGCCGTTCAAACAGTCGGATTTGATGCCTGTCGTCAATCTGGCCGAGATCCCGAACTGCGTGATGGTGCGTTCCGACCTCGGTGTGAACACGGTGCAGGAATTTGCCGAACTGCTGCGCAAGAATCCGGACAAGTACAAGTACGGTTCGCCGGGTTTCGGCGCCAGCGGCCATATCTCGGGGGTACTGTTCTGCCAGCAGGCGAACGTCAAGGCAATCCATGTCCCGTACAAGGGTGGGGCGCCGATGATCACCGATCTGATGGGCGGTCACATTGACTTCGTGATCGACCAGCTTTCGGGTGCCATCGAACTGATCAAGGCCGGCAAGATCAAGGCACTGGCCGTGACGTCGAAGACGCGCTCGCCGGTGCTGCCGAATCTGCCGACCATGATCGAATCGGGTTATCCGGACTATGTGATGGCTCCGTGGTATTGCGTGGAAGCGCGTGCCGGCACGCCGCGTCCGATCATCGACAAGATGAACGCGGCACTGAACCAGATGCTCAAGGATCCGATGATCATCCAGAAATTCCACGAACAGGCGATGACCGCTATCGGCGGCACGCCTGAAGATCTGCAAGCGGTCGAAGATCGCGATTACGCCGTCATCAAGGAGATGTCGAAGACGATCAACTTCCACGGCAGCGGTGCTTGACGACTGAGTGCCATAGCGGAGTTCACTGGACTTCCTTTCCTGAGCTTACTCACCAAAAAACTATCCGATATGAAAACCCTCTCCTGCATTGCAGCGTTACTGATTGGTGCGAGCATCGTCGCACCCGCTGCCGCTCACGCCGCCGATAGCTTTCCGGGCTCGAAGCGGGTCCACCTCATCGTCGGCTACACGCCGGGCGGTGCTTCGGATATCGTCGGTCGTCTCGTGGCCAAGGGTATGGCGGAAGTCAATGGCGGCAACTTCATCGTCGAAAACCGTCCGGGCGACGGCGGCATGGTCGGCATGGCCTACGTCAAGAACGCGCCGGCTGACGGCTCTGTGCTCGGCATCGCGGTGTCGGGCACGCTGGTGACGGGTCCGCATCTGCAAAAGAACGTGCCGTACGATGCCCTCACGTCGTTTGCAGACATCGGCAAGATCGCGAAGGCTCCGATGGTCATGCTGGCATCGCCCTCATACAAGGATCCAACCGTCGCGCACGTGATCGCGGATGCGAAGACTCGCCCGGGACAGATCAAGTCGGCACAGGGCGCCAAGGCTTTTGAACTTTCGCAGTACCTCTTCAACTCGCTGGCTGGCGTCAACGTTGGTGTCGTCCCGTATCCTGGCGGTGCGCAGGCTGCGATCGACGTGATGGCGGGCCGTGTCACGCTGATGGTGGATACGATCGGTGCACAGATCGGCGCAATCAAGGGTGGCAAGCTCGTGCCGGTGGCGGTTCTGGATTCGAAGCGCTCGCCACTGCTACCGAAAGTGCCGACGATGCAGGAAGAAGGTGTGAAAGACTACGAAGCGGTTGGCTGGATGGGCCTCGTCGCACCGAAGGGCACGCCCCCCGAAGTTGTGGCGAAGATCAACGCGGACCTGAATAAGGCACTGGCACTTCCGGAAGTCAGGGAGAAGCTTCAGTCGCTCGGCTACGATCCGGACCCCAGCACGCCCGCGCAATTCCAGGAGACGGTGAACAAGGAATTCGCGAAGTGGGGCAAGGTCTGCAAGGACGCAGGCATCCAGCCATCGTAATCGAACCCGCAGTGAGACTCACAGATGTGGGCCTGCGCTCCTGAAAGTACCAAAACTCATTAGCTCGATGAATATCTCTGATAGCGTTTTCGTCATCACAGGCGGTACGTCGGGTTTGGGCGCCGCAGTGGCACGCAAGGTCGTGGCGGCGGGTGGCAAGGTCATGCTCGTCGATATTCGTGAAGAGCCGCTCCAGGCGTTTGCCGCCGAACTCGGTGATCGGGCTGCATACAGCGTCGCCGACGTGACCAGCGAAGAACAAGGTGTGGCTGCAATCGACGCAACGGTGAGCAGGTTCGGCCGTATCGATGCGCTGGTCAGCTGTGCAGGTGTCGAACTCGGCTCGCGCGTCGTGGGTCGCAACGGACCCCATGATCTGTCCAGCTTCGCACGGACGATCGGCATCAACCTGATCGGTACGTTCAACGTGCTTCGTCTTGCTGCTGCTGCAATGGCAAGGCAGGAACCGCGTGAAGGCGGTGAACGTGGCGTGATCGTCAATGCGGCGTCGATCGCTGCGTTTGACGGTCAGATCGGGCAGGCCGCCTATTCGGCGTCGAAGGCGGGTGTTGTCGGCATGACGCTCCCGATTGCGCGTGAACTAGCACGCTCGGGGATCCGTGTCATGACTGTCGCCCCCGGCATCTTCCGCACGCCAATGGTCGAGGGTATGGCACAGGAGGTGCAGGAATCACTCGCCTCGAATGTACCGTTCCCTTCGCGTTTCGGGGAACCCCATGAATTTGCTGCGCTCGTTGCCCACATTGCCGAAAACCAGATGCTCAACGGCGAGGTAATCCGTCTCGACGGTGCAGTCCGCATGACCGCCAGATAATCAGAGGAGACAGGGAATGAATGCTGATCCCGTTGTTATTGTTGCTGCAACCCGTACGCCCATGGGAGGCTTTCAGGGCGACTTCGCGAACCTCACTGCATCGGATCTCGGTGCCGTTGCAATCAGGTCCGCGCTCGAACGTGCGGGCGTGGCCGGTGAGCAAGTCGATGAGGTAATCATGGGTTGCGTGTTGCCCGCTGGCCAGGGACAGGCACCGGCACGTCAAGCCATGATAAAGGCCGGTGTTCCCGTCTCGACGGGTGCTCTCACCGTCAACAAGATGTGCGGCTCGGGTATGAAGGCGATCATGCTTTCGCATGATCTGATCCTGGCCGGTTCGAGCACCGTCATGGTCGCCGGCGGCATGGAAAGCATGACCAATGCCCCTTACCTGCTGCCCAAGGGTCGAGCAGGCCTGCGTATGGGGCATGGCCAGGTCCTCGATCACATGTTCTTCGACGGCCTGGAAGATGCGTACGACAAGGGCCGCCTGATGGGCACCTTCGCCGAAGACTGTGCCTCCGAGTACAAGTTCACGCGTGAACAGCAGGACGAGTTTGCGATCGCTTCGCTCACGCGCGCACAGACCGCGATCGCCGATGGTTCGTTTGTCAACGAAATCACGCCGGTCACCGTCCCGGGCAAGACCGAAACCGTGGTGTCGATCGACGAAGCGCCGGGCAAGGCAAAACTCGACAAGATTCCGGGCCTCAGACCGGCCTTCCGTGCTGGCGGTACGGTTACGGCTGCGAACTCGTCGTCGATCTCGGATGGTGCGGCAGCACTCGTGCTGATGCGCAAATCAGAGGCCGGGAAACGCGGTTTGAAGCCGCTGGCGACGATCGCCGGGCATGCGACCTATGCATTCAAGCCAAACCTGTTCCCGACCGCTCCTACGGGCGCATTGCGCAAGGTCTCGGAGAACACGGGATGGCATCTGAAGGACGTGGATCTGTTCGAACTGAACGAGGCATTCGCCGTCGTGCCGATGGCCGCAATGAAAGATCTCGATCTGCCGCATGATAAGGTCAATGTGAACGGTGGTGCCTGTGCACTGGGCCATCCGATCGGCGCGTCGGGTGCCCGTATCGTTGTCACGCTTCTGCATGCGCTGCGCAATCGCGGCCTCAAGCGCGGCATCGCGGGCATCTGTCTCGCAGGCGGCGAAGCTACTGCGATCGCTCTCCAGATCGACTGAACCTGGAATGGGAGGAGACATGAGGACAAAATCGTTGCTTCCAGATATCAACAAGGACTATTACGGCGGGGCGCTTCTGCTCGTCATCGGCATGTATGTGACGTTCGTCGGACGCACATACGAGCGAGGCACCCTTAACCAGATGGGTCCCGGATTCTTTCCGGTCGTGCTGGGCATCCTCCTCTCGGTGCTTGGCATCATCGTGGCACTGGGTGCATGTCGAGGCAGCACGGATTCAACAGAAGAAAAAGATCATAACGAGGCGCCGCGCACTGCTGACTGGCGTGGCTGGCTTTGCATCATTTTCAGCATCGTTGCATTCGTCGTTTTTAGTCATTATTTCGGCTTCATCCTTGCGAGTTTCGCCACGGTCTTCATCTCGGCCATGGGCGACCGGGAGAACACCTGGAAGTCGGCATTCGTTCTGGCGGTCGTGGCTACAGTCTTCGGCGTCATCGTTTTCGAATACGCACTGAAAATTCAGTTGCCCATGATTGCATTTGGAGGCTAAGCGATGATCGATCAATCGCTCATTGATCTTTGGCACGGGTTTGGAGTCGCATTCCAGTTCCATAACCTGATGTGGTCGTTCTTCGGCGTGCTGGTTGGCAATCTCATCGGCGTGCTTCCGGGCATGGGTGCCATGTCCGCAATGTCGATGCTGCTCCCGCTTACCTATGTAATGAATCCAGTGTCGGCAATTCTCATGCTGGCCGGTATCTTCTATGGTTCGCAATACGGTGGCGCAATCGGTGCGATTCTGCTGAATCTTCCGTGTCACCCGCCTCATGCTGTGACCTGTATCGACGGGTATCCGCTCACGAAGAGGGGTAAGGGCGGAACTGCACTCGGCATCACGATGATCAGTTCGTTCTTCGCGGCGTCAGTTGGCATCATCGTGATGATTTTCGCGTCGCCACTGCTCGTTCAGATCGCGTTCAAGTTTGGTCCCGCCGAACTGTTCTCGATCATGCTGGTGGGCCTGATTGCAGGTGGAACGATGTCTCGCGGCGCCCCGATCAAGGGCGTGTCGATGACCGTTTTGGGACTGATTCTGGGTATGGTCGGTACGGACGTGAATTCGGGCGTTCAGCGTTTCACGTTCGGCTTCCCGGATCTCGCGGACAACATCGAGATAGTTGCGCTCGCACTCGGTCTGTTCGGTGTCGCCGAGTTCCTGCTCAACGTTAACCGCATGGGTGCTGTCGGTTCCCACATGAAACTCGGCATGAAGGACATGCGGCCCTCGCGTGCGGAACTGAAAACGGCGTTCTGGCCGATGGTCCGTGGCACGCTCATGGGCACGCTTTTCGGTGCGATGCCCGGCACTGGCCCCACGATCACGACGTTCCTTGCCTACTCGGTCGAGAAGAAAGTCTCGAGGAATCCGAAATCGTTCGGCAAGGGCAACATCGCGGGTGTCGCTGCACCCGAAGCGGCGTCGCACTCGAAGACGCAGGTGGACTTCATTCCGACCATGAGTCTCGGTATTCCTGGCGACCCGGTGATGGCACTGATTCTCGGTGCACTGCTGATCCAGGGTATCCAGCCGGGTCCGCAACTGATCACGGAACACGCAGACATCTTCTGGGGCCTCATTGCATCCTTCTGGATCGGTAATATTCTGCTGATTATCCTGAACGTTCCGCTGATCGGCGTATGGGTAAGAATGCTTCGCGTTCCCTATAAATACCTTTTCCCGCTGGCGATGATTTTTATCTGCGTCGGCGTGTTCACGACTCAAAACAACCTGTTTAGAGTCGGCGAAGTCGCGGTATTCGGCATTCTTGGTGCGATTCTCCTGCTACTCAAGTTCCCAGTTTCGCCGATTCTGTTGGGCTATGTTTTGGGACCCATGCTCGAAGAGAACTTCCGTCGTGCACTTTTGATTTCGGACGGCAGTCTGCAGGTATTTGTCGCTACGCCTATCTCGGCGGTCTTTATCGGCATCTCGTGTCTGCTGATCTTGCTGCAACTGGTGTTTTGGCTACGCAATCTTATGAGAGCGCGGAAGGTCCGCGAGTCTGAGGGCGTGCCGACATAGGCGGGGCAGCCTACGAAAGAAACAATCAGTCGTAGTGCACGGGGATGACTGCTGGCGCAGTGTTCGAAGCGGACCAGCAGTCACTCAGCACAGTGAATGATCGGGATAAGACGCTAGATAGGGTGTCCCCTCGCGGTTGACACCGCGAACTTCAATAAAATGCCGTCCAGTACACGACTGAACGGCATTACTCCGACGTAGCCCGCTCGCGCCACACAAGGTTGATCTATTGAAGAGCTTCGCGAGGCGGACTCAGCGCCGCCTGCCGCTGGAAACCGAATCCTCGGCAGGCTCCTGTCCGCCCGCCGCCGTCATCTCGACGTCCGAGAAGTGCGGCGCGCGGCTCAGTGCGTTGTTGCTGCCGACGACCTTTCGCAACAGTGCCATGAGCGTCTCCCTCTCCTGCTCGGTCAGCGGTCCGAGAATGGTGTCGTCGATGGGCTTCTGACGCGGCTGCATCACCTCGATCAGCGCCTTGCCCGCACCCGTGATGCGTAACGCGCTGGTGCGCTTGTTTTTCTGTCGGCGTTCGACCAGTCCCTTGGTGATCAGCCGCGCCACCACGTTGCTCGTGGTCTGCCGATCCAGCGCCACCAGCTTGGCCATTCGGGTCTGGTCGATATCGGGGTAGCGTTCGATGGCCAGCAGCGCAGCGAACTGCACGTGCGTGAGATCGTAGTCCCTGGCTGCATCGAGGAACACCGCCACGCAGATCTGGTGCAGGCGGCGCACCAGGTGGCCTGGATGGTTCATCGGCTCGAACGGCGGCATGATTTCCTGGGATGTGCTGTCGGCCAGCTGCACGGATTGGGTACGTGTCTTCATCGATGTCCTGTCTGTCCTGCTCAATCAGTCTGCCCTTCGCTCGGGCATTCACGGCATTCACCCTGAGTGCACCTGCAGGTGCACCCAGTCAATCAATCGGGCAACGGTTCCCGCAATGCGGGCAGCGGGCCCGACGAATTGGTCTGTACGCTGACTTCCGCCACCGCCAGCACCTTCGACAGCATGGAATACATTCCCAGAGTCACTGTCAGGTCGACAACCCCCGCGTCGCCGAGCAGCGCCACTGCGTCTGCGAAGGCCGAGTCATCCACCCGCTGCTGTTGCAGTAACTGGACGCAGAAACGATACACGGAATTCTGCGCCGGACTGAGCCCCTCCGGCTTGCGGCCGCCCAGCAAATCGTCGATGACGCTGGCGTCGATGCCCACGGCCAGTCCGCGCCGCACGTGCATGTCCCACTCGTAGCGATCGCAGCCCAGACGCGCGTGGATCAGGATGGCCAGTTCGGCCAGAGGCTCGGGCACGCGCGTCTCGAATCGCAGGTAATGGCTCAGCGGGAGAAAGCACTCGCCCAGCGCCGGGCTTCGCAAGAGCATCGGGAAAGGCCCGGAGGCGCTGGCAGTGGAGAACGCGCGAATGCGTGCCATCAAGGCACGCTGTGGCTCACTCATCTCATCGTCGTTCAGCGCCGGAAAGCGCACTGGGGCCATCACCACGCTCCCGCTTTGCGATGCGGGCAGCAGTCTTCAAGACCAGTCATGTTCTTGCCTCTCATTGTGTCGAAATGCCGGATGCAGGTTCTTCATTCAGCATGAAGACGATGATGCCATCTGCGCCCGGCGCCGCGAAGCCACTTCAGGGTTCTCACCAAGTAAATATTTTTTCGAATATCACTACACTGACAACTATAGCATGCCGATGGCGTATCCAAGGTCCCGACCCATGACGCCTTCGATCAAGATGCAGCTTGAACCTGTTTTTTCTGGAGTGAATTGTGAGCGATAAAAATCGGCCCATTGTAGGCATCATCGGTGTTGGCAAGCTGGGGCTGAGCCTGGCGAGAATCCTTCTCTCAAAGGGCTACGGCGTGATTGGCGCGAGTCTTGAGCATAACGCCGAATTCGAGCGGCTTGGCGCGCGATATGTCGAAGACGCCACCGCCATCGCCACCCAATCGGACATTGCCATCGAATGCGTTGGGTCGGAATCCGCAGCGAGCCACCTGGGGCAGGCTTATCTGGCTGGGGCGGCGGCAGGAAAGGTCTACGTGTCCCTGTCGACATTCCACCCTGACTTCAAGGAGGAGCAGAGCCGGCTGCTCGATGCTGGCGGCGCGGCATACGTCGATGCCACGATCAGCGGCGGGCCTGCACGCCTGGAGGCCGGTGAAGCGACCCTGTTCGTCGGCTGTGACGACAAGACTGTCGTGGACCGGTGCGCGCCCCTGTTTTCCGACATGACCAATCGCTGGTACTACACCGGCGAGGTTGGTTCGGCGTCGAAGCTGAAACTCGTGAACAACGCACTGGGCTTCGTGCACAACGTGGCAGTGGCCGAAGCTCTGGCGCTGGCCGAGAAAATGAAGCTTGACCCCCTGCGGGTCATCGAATTTCTTGCCGGCGGAACCGGCTCGTCAACGGCCCTCACGGTGCGTGGTCCTCTGATGGCGCGTCGCGACTACGGTCCGCCGTCGGGAGACATGGCCGGGGCCGTCGTGGTGCTGGACGTCATGCTTGAGATGGCTCAGAAGCACGATGCGCACATGACGCTCCTCGAGCAGGCCGGAAAGTTCTATCGGCGCGCGCTGGATGAGGGACGGCATGGGCAGGACATTGCACAGGTCTACGAAATGATCAACCCGCGGTGAGCGGCGACAGGAAGCCGAACCCGCACTTACCCGATTAAAAAGTAAAAAGGCGACACTGAAATGCAGTCCACCTACAAGTACGTGACAGCGGCCCTCAAGCGACGAACGACCATCATCAGCCTGGCATTTCTCGTCCCGGCATTCCTCACAGCCTTGTTTTGCTGGCCGTCGCTCGACTGGCGCATTGCTTTGGGCGGCGTCATTCTGTCAGTGATCGCCGGCTTCATCGTCATGGTGTGTTTTGACCTGGTTCAAGTCATTGCCGACACCTTGATGCCTCGCTGATTTGCAACTTCCCACGGGGGACTGAGATGTCCGGAAGTCGAATGTTTGACGTTGTTGTCATTGGAGGCGGCATCGCTGGATCGGTCGCCGCGGTCCGTGCGAGTGAGCTCGGGCTCAGTGTCGCGCTGCTGGAGGCAGGCAAGGAGACCGATTACATGTGCAATTCGCGGATTACCGGCGGCGTATTCCATGTCGGGGTTCAAAACATCCTGGCCGAACCGGAGGTCGCAGCCGGATACATCCGCGCGGCCACTGAAGGCTATTCGCAGCCAGAACTGGCCGAGACACTGGCGCTCAATGCACGGCGTGGCGTGGAATGGCTCAAGACCCAGGGTCTGCGGTTCATCAAGGGCGGGCCGACCCCTGACCTGAACGCCGTGCTCGCCCCGCCGAAGCTGGCGCAGTTCGGCACTCACTGGAAGGGCCGTGGCGGGGACGTCTTGCTGCGGACATTGGGTGAAAAACTGGTGGCGCGCGGGGGTGTGATCCATCTGGGATGCCGGGCGCGGGATCTGCGGATCGAGAACGGGCGCTGCGTGGGAGTGACCGCGACGCTCGACGATGAGACTGTCGAATTCGATGCGGGCGCAGTTGTCATCGCAGACGGGGGATATCAGGCGAACGAGGATCTGCTCCGCCGCGGCATCAGCGCGGCACCGGGCAAGCTGCTGCAGCGCAATGCCGGCACGGGGCGCGGAGATGGCTTGCTGATGGCCGAAAAGGCTGGTGCAAAGCTGGTGGAGCTGACCAGCTTTTACGGACACCTGAATCATCGCGATGCACTGAAGAACGACCGCCTCTGGCCATATCCAATGATCGATATGCTCGCTGTTTCCGGCATTGCCGTGGACGCCTCCGGCAATCGGTTCGCGGACGAAGGCATGGGTGGCGTCTACCTGGCGAACGCAGTTGCCCGGCTGCCCGATCCGCAGGGTGCATGGGCGGTATTCGACGAGGCGGTGTGGAACGGCCCCGGCCGCACTGGTGTGCTGGCGCCGAACGCGTGTCTCGAGCTGGCAGGCGGCGCGCTGCTCTCCGCCAGGAGCATCACGGAACTGGCGAATCAGATGGCGGTGGATCCGCAGCAATTGCAGTCGACCGTCGACGCATTCAACGCCGCCCTGGAAGGGGGACAACTGGCTTCCCTGGCGCCGGCACGGTCCTCGCACAAATTCACGGCGTTCCCCTTGAAGAAGGCGCCTTTTTATGCGGTCCCGGTTTGCGCCGGGATTACGTACACACTCGGCGGCATCGCGACCGATGGCAATGCGCAGGCGCTCCGCGAAGACGGCCAGGCATTCCCGGGGCTCTATGCAGCCGGCGCCTGCACAGGTGGCCTGGAGGGAGGGCCGGCGGTCGGATACACCGGCGGCCTGTCCAAATCCTGCGCGTTCGGGCTGATCGCCGCGGAATCCATCGCAGCGCAGCTGCCGTCTGCGTGAACTGGCTGAGGGCGCGATGTCGAGATTGTCGATTTTGCAGGTTGATGACCTGTCTCCTGCCGCGCGTGACGTCCATGACGAAATCGTGGCGGGCCCACGCGGGAATGTCGAGGGACCGCTCTGGGTGTGGCTGCGCAGCTCGGGCCTGGCACGGGCCGCGAGCGCATTCGGAGCGTTCTGCCGGTTCGAGTCGCGAGTGCCGAGGAAGCTTTCCGAGCTGGCCATTCTGATGATGGGGGCTCACTGGCGCGCCGGATTCGAATGGTTCGTTCATGAGCCCGCCGCCTTGTCGTCCGGCTGGACGCCCGAGCAGGTCGACGCGCTCAAGCAGGGGCTGGAGCCGGGTGGCCTGGCTCCGGAGGAGCGGGTTGTTTTCCGCTTCTGCAAGGAACTGCTCGAGCGCCGCCAGGTGTCCGATCACGCTTACTCGGCGCTGGTCGACACCCAGGGGGAAAGCGTTGCGGTGGAGCTGGTCGGTATCCTCGGCTATTACTCGCTGGTCTCGCTCACATGCGCCGTATTCAAGGTGCCTGTGCCGGGCAACAACCAGGATCCTTTCGCAAGCAATCACTGAGTAACGCGGCCCACGAATTCCCTGGGCCGCGTCTCCTGATGAACTCAGACCACGGTGATGCGGTACATCTCGCGGCGATGGCCGTGGAAGTCATTGTTGGCGTAGTGCCAGACGCGCCGGTTGTCCCAGAAACCCAGCGAGTTGACTTGCCAGCGGAAACGGCAGGTGAACTCGGGGCGCTGCCCCACCTGGAACAGATACTCCAGGATCGGCAGACTTTCCGCGCGCGTCCAGCCTTCGAAATGGGTGGTGTAACCTGGGTTGACGTTGAGCACCTTGCGGCCCGACACCGGATGCGTGATCACGGCCGGATGTACCGCGACCGCGTTCCCCTTGGACATGTCGGTCTCGCGTTCGCTGCCGTAGTTGTTGGCCGCCGTCGCCTGGTTCAGCAGGTGTGCCTGCGCATGCACCGAGCGCAGCCCTTCCAGGGTCTTCTGCAGGCCGGGACTCAGTGCGTCGAAGATCGCCGCGGCATCGCGGAACTGCGTGTCGCCGCCATACGGCGGAATTTCCCTGGCGTAGAGCATCGTTCCAGTGACCGGGTCTTGACGGTAGATCTGGTCGGTATGCCAGATGTCGCCCACGATGCTCTTCTGAGCTGGCTCCTTAACCAGGTGCGCGATTTTGGGATATTCCTTTAGCACTGGCAGGACCTTGCTGGTGCGGATCTCGCCAAAGCGCTCGGCGAAGCCGATGTATTGCTCCGGCGTGAGATGTTGATCGCGGAAGAAGATCACGCCGTACTGGCCGTGGACCTGGACCAGCTCATCGAAAACTTCCGCGGCAAGCGGCTGCGACAGGTCGATGCCGTCGATCTCCGCACCCAGTACGCCTGCGATGGGATTGACCTTGAATGAACTCATGCTGTGTCTCCTTTTATTGGATTGACGGAATATTGACTGACGCGGCGGCGCCTTGCCGCGCAGACGTGGATTTCGCGACGGATTCGGCTGCCAGCCGGCCGGACGTGAAGGCCCATCCCAGCCCATGTCCGTGCCCGCTGATGGTGAAGCCGCCCTGGCCGGCGCCGCCGGCAGCGTAAAGTCCGGGGATGGCCTGGTTGCCTTCGTCCAGCACCCGCAGTTGCGAGTCGACCGTCAAGCCGACCTGGGCCACCATGACCCAGAGCTGCAGAGGTCCAAGGGCATAGAACGGCCCCTGCTCGATCTTCTTGTCCGCAGCCCGATCGGCGTTGGCCCGGTCCACCGAGCGTTCCAGCGCGCCGCGGTCGGCCCCGATGCGGTCGGCCAGCGCGGCGAGGGATTGCTCCTGGAAGAACAGGTCCGGGCGGCCGCGCCGATAGTCCTGCAGAAACGCAAAGGCGACGCCCGGCGCCGTCGAGATGAAATGCGGCCATTGCGAGAATTTGCACGCGAACTTCTCGTCGAAGATGATGTAGCCCTTGCCCTCCGGCTGATCCGGCAGCAGGTAGTTCAAGTCCTTCAGCTCGTCGGAAAAACGCTCGCCGCGCTGGTTCACGACGATTGCGCCCTGCTCGAAAACACCCCGGTCGGGCCCGAGGGTTGTCGTGAGGAAACCCATCAGGAATGGCCGGATCAGGGCTTGCGGCAGCACGCGATAGGCGTTGACCATCATGCGCGTGACGAATGGATGCGGAGGAATCTTGTGCAGCCAGCTCGGCCCCGGCCGCGGGAAGCGGATATGACATGCCAGCTCTGCCGGCATGTCCGGCCGGGAGGCGATCTTCGCACCGATCTCCGCAGCCAGGCGTTGCCCATCCCCGGTGTTGGCCGGGTTATATGGAACCGCCGCGTCGATGGCGGTCTTCATGTGTGTCCGCATCATCTGGCGGTCCCCGCCGATGTCGCCCGAGGCCAGAACCACGCCCCGGACAGCCAGCACAGCCTGGCGTCGGCCCGCCATCTCCACTTCGACGCCCACCACCCGGCCGCCTTCGGACAGGATCCGGCGCATCGGCGCCGAGGTGAGGATCTGTACGCCGAGCCGGCGGAGCTCGCGCTCCAGCAGGTAGACGTAAGCGCGCGAGGTCGGCATGACCTGGTGCAGCCGGTCCGCCTTGTGCGGAGGCTGCGGCAGCGGCGCCAGGAACCGCACGCCGGCCGCCTCCAGGAACGAGACCGTGTCCGCCACGTTCTCCGTCAGCAGCTTGCGTATTTCGGGGTTGTCTCCCAGGTTCATCCCTTGTGCGATTCCCGCAAGGTCTGCCGCGTGGCGCTCAGGCGTGTCGTGGATCTGGCTCGACTTCTGATGATGCCCGCCTGCCGCCATGATGGTACCCACTGAAAGCCCGGTGGTCCCTCCCACCTGCTGCGCCTTCTCCACCAGGATCACCGACAGGCCGAGCTGCCTAGAACGCAGCGCGGCGGCCATGCCGGCACCGCCGCCGCCCACCACCACAACATCCGCGGTCAGGCGGCCGCCCTTATCAACTTGACCCGCAGTCATCACGCTGCCCCTCCGAGTTCGTCGGCGAACCCAGCTGTCAATCCAATCTCGCACAACAACGCTTTCATCTTCCCGCTCCTTATGTCAGTGTACTGAGTGTATTCGACTCTACGTCAACATGGCACGTTTTCACTCCACGTATTTACCCTAAGAGCCCCGGTCAGCGCTCTACGTTTGCAATCTAGTTTGCGGCTGCCGGACACCTCGACCCCTCATATCCAAAAAGACCGTTCTTGCTCGCAAGGACGAGCAGACTAGGTATTATCACTATAGTGATTAATGATTGACAGGGGGCACTTCGGGGCCTTAGGCTGAGCACCATATTCACTACAGTGACAATTGAGTTCCGCAGATGCGGCCCGATGACGATCCCGACTGCGCGGCAACTACCAATTAACTAGAGACATCGCATCGTGAACGAATCCGATCTTGAGGCAGTAAGACGTGCGTGGAGAGACGCCAATCTGGTGCCGTTGTGGGAGAGCCCTACCGCGCACAAGCCCCCTCCCGCCCCCGACGAGGCGCAGCACTGGGCGTGGGACCAGATCCGGCCCCTGCTTGGCGAAGCCATGAAAATCACGTCGCCCGATGTCGTCGAGCGTCGCGTGCTGTCGCTCGTCAATCCCAGGCGGCGCTACGACGATGACGAGGCCACGGCACGCACACTTGCCGCGGCGATGCAGGTTCTGATGCCCGGCGAACGCGCGCGCCCCCATCGCCACACGATGAACGCACTGCGCTTCGTTCTCGAAGGTCAGGGTGCCACGACATTCGTCGATCGCAAGCCCTGTCGGATGGAACGTCACGATCTGATCCTGACGCCTGCATGGACGTGGCATGAGCACGCGCACGAAGGCTCGGAGCCGGTGGTCTGGCTCGATGTCCTGGACGTGCCGCTGCATCTCTGGCTCGGCAACGTCGTATTCCAGCCCGGCCCGATCAATGACGGTCCTCGAACGATTCCCGATCAGGCGTTTGCATGTGCGAACGTACTGCCGGTGCTCGATCAGGAGTACTCAAAGCCCTATTCGCCCGTATATCGCTATCCGTATGCGGACGCTGTGTCTGCTCTCGGCGCCGCTCCCCGGATGTCCGATGGGACGCGTCGTATTCGATACGTCAATCCTTTGAGCGGTCAGGGCGCAATGTCGTTGATGGACATGACCCTCATGGAAATCGAAAAGGGCATCCCGACGATGCTCGCACGCACGAATGCCAACGTCGTGTGCTGCGTCGCGGAGGGTCATGGTGAAACGACTGTCGGCGCCAAAGTCATTCGTTGGTCAGCCAACGATGTGTTCACCGTACCGCAGAACAACTGGACGTCGCATTGCGCGCACTCCGACCACGCTCGCCTGCTCGTCGTCACGGACCGCGACATGCTGAATCGCCTCGGCATCTTGCGCGAAGAAAAGATTCCGTCTCAAGTCTGATCACGAAACATGACCACATCAAAGATTCTCGATACGTCTGTACTCGTCGTTGGTGCTGGCCCGGTGGGGCTCGCTCTGGCGCTCGAACTCGGACGTCGAAACATTTCCTGCATTCTCGTCGAGAAACGCGATGGCCGGACCGACGTTCCCAAGATGAGCGAGGTCTCGACGCGCATCATGGAGTTCTGTCGCCGATGGGGCATCGCCGACGAGGCACGCACTGCCGTCTGGCCGAATGACCCGCCGTCCGATTTTCTCTACGTCGATACGCTGCAAGGCCAGTTGCGCCGCCGCCAGCTCTACAATCCGCCGTCGCGCGAAAAGCATGGCTATTACACGCCCGAACCCGCCGTCCAGTGTCCGCAGATCTTCTTCGATCCGATCCTGGCCAGGCACGCCGCGCAGCAGGAGAGCGTCACGATTCTCTATAAGACTGAACTCGTCGGTTTTGTGGAGCACGCAGACATCATCGTTTCCGAGCTGAAAGATCCTGATGGCCAGCCGGTGAGCGTTCGATCGCGCTATCTGGTTGGCTGTGACGGCGCATCGTCGATCGTTCGCGAGGCACTCGACATTCCGTTAAGCGGGCTGGGCGACGTGGCTCAGTCGGTGAGCCTGTTCTTCGACTCGCCCGAGCTCGTCAGTCTTCATGACAAGGGCTTTGCCCGCAACACTCGACTCATCGATGCGGGCGGATGCTGGGGCGAACTGATTCCGATCGACAGCCGTGGCCTGTGGCGACTGACGATCTTCGACGAGCCCGAATCGGCGCAGGACCCTGACCGTTACATGCGGCGCATGCTCGGTCAGACATTCCCGTACAAGATGCTCAACGTCATGCAGTGGTCGCGCAAGGATTTCGTTGCCGATTCGTACGGTCGCGGTCGTGTTTTCATCGCGGGCGATGCCGCACATCAGGTGTCGCCGACGGGTGGCATCGGCATGGCGACCGGCGTCGAAGAAGCGGTGAACCTTGGATGGAAGATCGCAGCCGTGATTGAGGGCTGGGGCGGCCCCCGTCTGCTGGAGTCCTACGGCATCGAGCGGCGCCCGGTCGCGCAGCGCAATGCCATGACGAGCACACGCACGTATCAGGCGCTGATGGCGATTCCGAAACGGGCCGAGGGCGAGCCCCGAACCACGCATGACGAACGCGTCAACGGCGTTCTGATGGACCTGGATCAGTATGCGACGCCCGACTTCGTAAAGGTGCAGTACACATACGAGGATTCGCCGATCTGCGTCGCCGACGGCACGCCGGCCGATCCGGTGCTCCCCAGGACCTTCACGCCCTCGGCTCGTCCGGGCGCCCGGGCGCCGCATGCATGGCTGACTGGCGATCAGTCGGTCTTCGACGTCTTCGGCGAGGACTTCACGTTGTTGAGACTTGGCAAGTCGGCGCCGGATGGGCCTGACTTCCAGGTGGCAGCGCAAATGCGCAACGTCCGCCTCTCCGTCGTCCACATCGTCAACCCCGATGTGGAGAAACTCTACGAGACGGCACTCGTGCTGATTCGCCCGGACGGACACGTCGCGTGGCGCGGCAGTCATGCCGGCGAGGACGCGCTTGCGATCATCGACCAGATTCGAGGTGCGTAGCCCTGAGAGGCACGCTGCCCTAACCCCATCACTCAACACATGGAGCGCAAATCATGAAACTCGGATGGCTCGATGGGCGGACCTTCGCCGCCTCTCTCGACGGCAGGACGTGGCGCGATGCCACGGGCTTGCTGTCGAAAGTGACGCAGCCCTCGATCTGGGACGGCCCGACTGACTGGACGATCGGCCACCTGCCGGAAATCCGGGATCGCATCGGCGATTCGTTCCACTCGCTGCCCGAACTCGACGTGGGCGCCAATGCGTGCTGGCTGGCACCTGTCGTGCGCCCCGGCAAGGTCATCGGCATCCCCGTCAACTATCAGGATCACATCGACGAGGTAGCCGTCAATCTCGAAACATTCACGACCCGCTACACGGGCGAGATTCGCAAGCAGGGCTATTTTCTCA
This sequence comes from Paraburkholderia phymatum, assembly GCF_038900715.1. Classification (GTDB taxonomy): domain Bacteria; phylum Pseudomonadota; class Gammaproteobacteria; order Burkholderiales; family Burkholderiaceae; genus Paraburkholderia; species Paraburkholderia phymatum_A. The sequence goes on from NZ_JAYMRZ010000003.1 coordinate 101,492, forward strand.
AAGCGACAAGTTCGGTCGTCGGCGCCGGCGAAGGCGTGGTCGTGCGTTTCCCCGATCGCGAGACTCATCATGAGCTCGAACTCGCGGCCATCATCGGTCGCAAGGGCACCAACATCGGTGTCGACGAAGCGCTGTCGTATATCGCCGGCTATTGCATTGGACTCGACATGGTTGTGCGTGGTCCCGAGGATCGCTCGATGCGCAAGTCTCTCGACACCTATTCGGTTCTCGGTCCATACCTGACGACTGTCGATGAACTGCCGGACGTCTCGGATCTGCACATGACCCTGAGCGTCAATGGCGAACAGCGCCAGTCGTCCTATCCCCGCGACATGATCGTCAACATCGCCGAGCAGATTGCGTGGATCAGCGAGTGCTGCACGCTGTGGCCCGGCGACGTGATCATGACGGGTACGTCCAAGGGGGTGTCGCGCGTGGTCCCCGGCGATGTGATGACGTGCGCTATCGACGGCGTGGGCTCGATGACGGTCAACGTGCGCTGATCCTGGCAAGACAATTTCAACCCGGTTGGAGAAAGACTATGAGTACCCCTCGCTTTAGCTTCGCTTGTTGGGATTACGACCGTGTGCGCGCTCTCATGGACGGCCGTGTCCGCGTCGATGGCGCGGATCTGAACTTTCTGGCGATGGCGCCCGAGGAAACGTTCTTTCGCGCGTTCCGCAACGCCGAATTCGAAATCAGCGAACTGTCCTTGTCCACGACGATGATGACCATGGCGCGCGGCGAGTGCCCGTACACGCCGATTCCCGTGTTCCCTTCGCGCTCGTTCAGGCACTCCGGCATCTATGTGCGCGCCGGCGCCGGCATTGAACGGCCCGAGGATCTGAAGGGCCGTCGCGTAGCGACCCCTGAATATCAGGTGACGGCTGCGATGGTCTCCCGTGGTCTGCTGCAAGACGAATACGGCGTGCGTCCGCAAGACGTTCACTGGATTCAGGCGGGCTTGACGAGCACCGGTCGCGTGGACAAAGTCAACTTCGTTCCGCCTGAAGGCGTGATCATCGAGAAGATCAACGACCGCACGATTCCCGAACTGTTCGAGCGTGGCGAAATCGACGCACTGGTGTCGCCCCGCGCGCCGAAGGGCTTCGACCCGTCCGGCAACGGGCCGATTCGCCGCCTGTTCACCAGCGCGAATGCCGAGGCCGAGTATTTCCGCAAGACGGGTGTGTTCCCGATCATGCATGTGATCGGTATTCGCAATGACGTACTGGCCGACAACCCGTGGCTACCCTCTTCGTTGATGAAGGCGTTCACGCGCGCGAAAGACCTGGCATTGATTGAACTCGAGGAAGCCACGGCATTGAAGGTCGCCATGCCGTTCCTGCCCGCACAGGTCACCGAACTGCATCGGACATTCGGCCCCGACTTCTGGCCTTACGGCCTGGAAGCCAACCGTGCGACGCTTGAAGCATCGGTGCGCTGGTCCTACGAACAAGGCCTGTCGTCGCGCCAGCTCTCTGTCGAAGAACTCTTCGCGCCTCAGTCGCTGACGTCGTTTCAGGTCTGACACGAGATGGAAATGTGAGGAACCGGCACGGGACGATTCGGCCTTCAGGCCGTGACCAAAAAACTATATCCAGCCCGTGCTACACAACTTAGGAGACGAGAATGACACACCTCGCAGGCAACAACCGCTCCGTCGATTTGCAGGATTTTCTCGACGGTCAGCGCTTTTCGCCGCTTCACTGGATAACCTTGATACTTTGCTTCCTGATCATGGCCATTGACGGCTTCGACACAGGATCCATCGGATATATTGCCCCCTCCCTCGTGCAGGAGTGGAAAATACCGCGCGAATCGCTGGGACCCGTGCTGAGCGCCTCATTGTTCGGCCTGGGTATCGGGGCGCTGGTGGCCGGCCCGATCGCCGACCGCATCGGGCGCAAAGTCGTGCTGGTCGGCTCGGTTGTTTTCTTCGGAATCTGGAGTCTGGCTTCCGCACATGCCGGCTCGATCGAATCGCTTGCCTTATTTCGATTCCTCACCGGCCTCGGACTCGGCGCATCCGCGCCCAATGCCGGCACGCTGGTTGCCGAATACGCTCCGGCGCGTGTTCGAAGCCTGGCCGTCAACGCAACGCAGATGGGCTTCGTGACGGGCCTTTCGCTGGGCGGAGTTATATCAAACGAGCTGCTGCCGCAGTTTGGCTGGCAAGGCGTTCTGGTGACGGGGGGGATTCTGCCGCTCGTGCTGTCTGTCGCTTTGATTCTCCTCCTCCCCGAATCGCTGAAGTTCCTGGTCATACGCCAACGCCCGCGAGCACAGACGTCGAAAATCCTGAAGCGGATGAATCTCCGCGACTCATCGGGTAACTACGACTTTGCCGTCAAGAAAGAACCGGCATTGAACACCGGCGCTGCTAACCCCGTTCTGCAACTGTTTTCGCGGAACTATTACGTTGGCACGTTCCTGCTGTGGGTCGGCTACTTTATGTGCCTGGCGGTCTTCTATCTCCTGACAAGCTGGCTTCCCGTATTGTTCAAGACCTCAGGATTCACGCTTCAACAATCCATTCTGACCTCTTCCCTGTTTCATCTCGGGGGAATGCTCGGCGTCGTCGTCGCAGGGTGGTTCATGGATCGGTTCAGGGCTGCAAGAGTGGTCACCGCGCTTTTCGTTCTGACTGCATTCCTCATCATCGGACTTGGACAAAGCCTCGGTCATCCGGCACTTCTTATCGTCATGATCCTCATTACGGGGGCGGCGCTGAGCGGCTCGGTCGGATCGATGGTTGCGGTGGCCGCGTCGTTCTATCCGACGACCAGCCGGGCCACGGGTGTTGCATGGATGTATTCAGTCGGTCGTCTCGGTGCAATCGGCGGCGCATTCGGCGGCGGCATCCTGTTGGCCAATGGATGGAAGCTGGGTGGAATCTTTACTGTCCTCTCAGTCCCACTGGCAGTCACCGCGATCTGCGTATTGATTTTGAGTTCGCACCGCAAGATGTCTTCTTCACAAAGAGCAGCCGACTCCGCAGATCCGTTCACAGCTTGACGTTCGCGCGGGCCACGTCTATCTGACGTGGCCGCTTTTTTTTAAAAGTTTAGAAAATCCAGTGCGATATATCCCTAAACATTTCGTTGGGTGAAAGTTCTCTCGATACGTTTCAGCAATTCAAAAGCAATAAGATAACAATAAGTACTACTAGTTACACAGGAGACATCCATGAAGATGCAACGAAAAAAGACAGGCTGTGCTACCCCGTCGGACAAAAGAATGAGTCCATCGAGGAGACAAAGATTGCGCAAAACGGTTGCAGGCTGTGTTGCCGTAGGCTCAATACTCCCTTGCTTCGCACATGCGCAATCCAGCGTGACGCTATATGGCGTTGTCGACGCGTTCTATGGCTACTTTAGTAACTCGCAAACAAGTATGAGCAGCCTGAATTCCGGCGGTGCGGGCGGCTCGCGCTGGGGTATGAGGGCAAAGGAGGATCTGGGCGGCGGGTTATCCGCAATTGCAGTGCTTGAAAGCGGCTACAACGTCAATAACGGCAAGTCGGGCCAAAGCGGACGACTGTTCGGACGTCAGTCTTATGTTGGCCTCGACAGCCGTTGGGGGGGACTGATTGCGGGCCGCCTGCAGACTCCGGGCTATGACTGGGCTCTCACCTTCGACCCGATCATGATGACAGCCGGTTCAGTACTCGGCTCCCTAACCGGAGAAGAGCCTCGCCCATGGATGTTCAACCCGCTGATCGATCCATCGCGTCAGGACAATACCGTGCAGTACAACTCTCCGGTCTGGCATGGTCTGAGCGGGGCAGCAGCCTATTCGTTCGGGACTACACCGGGTACCGCGACCAACACCACGTACGAGTTCGCAACGCTACGCTATGCTAATGGGCCACTGTTGACAAGCTATGGCTTCGGACATAGCTTGACCAAATCGCCTGGTGCGAACAGCAATACGCTCGAACATGCGTTGGGTGTGAAATACGACCTGAACTGGCTCGCGCTGTACGGAACCTATCAGCTACGCCTGAATGACCCGGGCGCGACCGACAAGGCATGGCAAGTAGGGTTCACCGTACCGACAGGCGTGGCAGGTACATTTCGCTTTTCCTACGGCGGGCTAAGCGACCAGAAGGAAGCGACGCCCGGCAACTGGAGCGTCCGATCGTGGGCGGTCGGCTATACGTACAGTCTCTCGAAATCGACGATGGTGTATACGTTCTTCAAGAAGCTTTACAACGGCGGTATTGCACGCCAGTCGATCTACTATCCGCAAGGCGGATTGCCGCCGTCGGCGAACTACGATGAGAACAATTCGGCTTTTGGTCTCGGAATGGTGACGCGCTTCTGATGCATCAATTGTATGCGATGCATCAACCACGTCCCTCAAGTTCAGTGGGTGACGCTCGGGATTCAGGGCAGTTCCGCAGGCATGTTCCAGGGGAGGAGCGCCTCGTAGTCGTCGGCGTTCTTGCCAGAGGCACCTTCTGGAACAACCAGTGCAGGTGACGCCAGGAATCGGTCCGGTTGAACTTCGCTGTCTGCACCAAGCGTGAGAACTTAAATCGATGGTGCAATGAGCAGGTTCAATGATGTTCAATAGCCCAGGTAAAACGGAGGCAAGGCGGCTTGGCTAGCCTTCGACTGCCGTTTCCTGCAACTGCCAGCGCGTCATGCGGATACCGAGTCGATCGATTGCCCGGTCATGGGGCATCTGAATCGGCACGCACGCAGCCACGACGTCCAGCGTGCCGGGCAGCTGTAGAGTTCAGCAACTGGTGTCGCGGTTTGACAACCATTTCGTGTCGCCTTGACACGCAGACACTTAAATTTCCGACGAACTGTCCCTTTGCGCGGTAAGACAATGCGGATTCGTCACTGCTCGGACTTCGATGGTAGTTGACCCGACTCTATCAGGCGCTGTGCCGACATCGCACCTGCGGTGGCGGCGGCGAACGTCAGCTGTCACTGCGAGCGAACCCACACGCTCGACCCGTTGCCACGTCCACTCATGGACGCTACTGTCCACTTCCCAAGCGAGAGCCGTCGCTCTTCGCAGACCTTGCCTTGCGCTTGCGGGGGCGCTCGCTGGCCTCCGCAAGCGCCTGCCGGACCACGGCCTGCGCGGCCCAGCCACTGGCGGCCAGCGCCTCGTCGATGCTTGCACCGGCGACATCGCGCAGCGACAGCATGGCCTCCGTTCCCATCAGTATGGCCAACGCATGGGCGAGCCGTCGACGCGCAGCCGGTGTCAACTCGTTCTTCAATGCCTCCACGATCGGATCGACATACTGCATGCGCCGCGCAGGCCGCGGCGGTCGCGATTCCGGCGGGTTGTCCAGCCACGCCGACATGAATGAACGCTCCACCGCGTGCAGGCCCACCTCATCGCCGAGCAAAAGCTTGTTCATGGTGCGCGCCGCGCGGGCAGCCACCTCTGCCGGATCGTCGTGTCCGGGACGGCAGAAGCTTTCCAGCGGCGGCACCGCCCGCTCGAACATCGCGTCGCTGATCAGGTCCTCGACCGAGGAGTAATAGCGATAGGCCGTGGCGCGGGACACCATCGCGCGCTCCGCCACCTCCGGGAAGCTGGGCTTGCGGCCACCTTCGCAGAGCGCGAGCGCCGCCTCGATGAGCGCGCGCCGCGTGCGGCGGCGTTGATTGGCGCGGCCTTCGCCGGCCGACGCGGGCCCTGCGTCCCCGCTTGACGTATTGGTTTTCATCGTCTATTAATGAGACTACTGTCTCAACAAAAGATACCGTCTTAGTATAAGTCATTGTCGCACGAAAGAGGAGCATCATGGAGCCGATCCAGAAGGAGCAGTTCGATCGCATGATCGATCGTCATTTCCGCTTCGAGGCAGAAGACGACGTCGAGGGTGTGCTGAGCACGATGGTCCCGGATGTCGAGCATGACGTGGTGGGCTCGCCCACCGGCCCGCTACACGGCCGGCAGCAGGCGCGGACCTTCTACGATGCGCTGTTCGCGGACCTTTCCGGCGAGAAGGTGACTTCGCTGCGCCGCTATTACGGGCCGGACTTCGTCGTCGACGAGAGCCTGTGGGAGGGCACCGCGCCGGGCACGCCCTTCGGAATTTCGGGCGGCGGGCGGCGCCTGAGCTTTCGCCTGCTGCACGTGTTCGACATGGCGCCCGACGGCCTGATCCGGCGCGAGAACGTGTGGATCGATCTCGCTTCGATCATGCAGCAATTGGGCGCCGTCCCGGCCGCTTCGTGACGGCCGCTGATCATCGGGGAGCAATGCCATGACCGACAATGCTCGCAGCCGCGCCTGGCTCCGCGTGGCCGTCGTTTATTTTGCCGCCGCGGTGGCGTTGGGCATCGTGATGGGCGCGTCCGGCGACCATACGCTCACCGCCGTGCATGCGCACCTCAACCTGCTCGGCTGGGTCACGATGGTGCTGTTCGCGCTGATCGGCATGGCCCATCCGGCCATCGCTGAGGGCCGGGTGGCGACCGCACAGTTCTGGCTGCACAACATCGGCGTGCCCGTGATGCTGGGCGCGCTCGCGCTGCGGCTCAAGGGCTACACGGCGGCGGAGCCGGTGATCGGCCTCGCGTCCGTTGTCGTCGGCATCAGCGTGGTGCTGTTCGCCTGGCTGGTGTTCACGCGCATCGGCGCACGGCCGGCCACCGGTAGAGGAAGGGACGCACGAATTCGACTGCCTGTTTCGTGAGCGTCAGGTCGCGACGACGCCCATCGACTTGACCTGCGCGGCCGACATCTCGTCGCGTATCCAGTGGATCGATAGATCAGCGTCACGTTCGTACGCCGGATAGCGCGTCGGCTATCCCGCCGGAACCATGGCACCGGAGCAAGCTGGATGCACACTTTGCCGACATCGTGAACTGCCGGTAATGCGTCGAAGCGGACGTCAATCGCTTGCGACCAAAGGGCACTTCCTGGCCGAAAGCTCGGGTTCCGCGAACGCTCTATAGAGCCGACGTTCGAGTCTCAACGACAACTTTCCGGCGACGTGGATGAACGCGTACTCCCGGCCACAACCTGCCGTTCAGCGAGTGGGGCAACCTGCCATTAGAACGGCTGCATTACCCCGGAACACGACGGCCGAGCTGTGCGCAGAATTCGGCCGTATCTGTCATCAGGTACCGCACCCATCAGGCGGCTACGCAGTCACCTGGCCGACATTTGCAACTTCGGCAGCGGCGAACGCCAGCTTTCACTGCAAGCGAATGCATAGTTGCGACCCGGCGGTCATTCAAATGATCATTTGAGTCTGTGCTGGACACTAAAAGCCCTCTAGCTGATCAAGTCTCCGGCTGGGACGTGCTTTTTGGACCGCAGAGCGGGCGCCGATTTGTCGGGCTTCATTCGGCACAGCCCTCGCTCGTCTAGCTATGGGTGTCGTCAATCGCAAGTTCCTCACGGCATTTGCGTGGGAGCACTATGCTCTTTATCAAATGATGTGCGAGGCCAAACTCGCGAATGGCTACCGGATAGGGTGCGCTGTGCCGATTTGATTCCATGCGCCAGATATTGTCCTTATCGACAGTTCGGCGCGAGGCTTCTTGATACGTCGGCGCATCTTCGCGCGTGGGTGCGCGATGAATTAACTGTTCAAGGAGGCAGCGTCATGAACGAGTTGGCGATTCAGGGATTTCGCGGCAGGCTGATCGGTCCATCAGACGAGGACTATGATGAGGCGCGAGCGCTGTACAACGGCATGATCGATAAGCGGCCCAAGGTGATCGCGCGCTGCACCGATGCCGCCGACGTGATAGCGGCGGTCAACTATGCGCGCGAAAACGAACTGCTTCTCGCAATCCGCGGAGGCGGACACAACGGCCCTGGTCTGGGTAGTTGCGAGGGTGGGCTGGTCATTGATCTGTCCCAGTTGCGTAGCGTGCGTGTCGACCCTGCGAGCCGCACCGTGCGACTCGATCCGGGCTGCACTGCAGCGGATGTCGATCACGCAACCCACGCATTCGGCCTCGCGGTACCGCTGGGCATCGTCGGTAGCACGGGCGTCGCAGGTCTGACTTTGGGCGGAGGAACCGGCTACCTCACGCGCAAGCATGGCCTCACCATCGATAATTTGCTGGAGGTGGATGTAGTGCTGGCTGACGGCTCTTTCGTCACCGCTAACAAGGATCAGCACATTGACCTCTTCTGGGCAGTGCGCGGTGGCGGCGGTAACTTCGGCGTGGTCACAAGCTTTCTGTTCCAGGCCCACCCGGCCAAAATGGTGTTCGCCGGTCCGATCTTCTGGGACGCCCGGGAAGCCAGGCAAGTTATGGCGACGTACCGCGACTTCATCCCAGACGCCCCTGAAGAACTCGGCCTCTTTGTCGGCCTCAAAACCGTGCCTCCAACCGATCCATTCCCCAGGGAGCACTGGAACAAGCGCGCGTGTGCTCTGATCGGTGCTTTCAATGGGCCGATCGAAGAGGGCAATAAGCTCATGGCCTCGCTGCTCGAAAAACTGCCCGCTCCGCTGTTCAACTGGATGGGCGAGATGCCGTGGACTGCCATCAACAGTCTGTTCGACCCCTTCTTTCCTAAAGGCTTGCAGTGGTACTGGAAGGGGGACTTTGTCAAGGCGCTGCCTGACGAGGCGATCGATGTGCACATCGCCAACGCGCTCGAGGCACCCACTCCTTTCTGCCTGATGCACCTTTATCCCATCGATGGGGCCGTTCGGCGGGTCGCCAGGGATGCCACGCCGTGGAGCGCGCGGGACGCGTCTTTTTCAATGGTCATTGCGGCGATCAGCCCGGAGCCCAAGGACGCCGAGGCACTCAAGACGTGGGGCCGTGCCTACTGGGAGGCCGTCCACCCGTTCAATCTGGAAGGCGCCTACGTCAACTTCATGGACGCCGACGAGGCCGGGAACCGAGTCGAACTGAGCTACGGCGGGAACTACACGCGCCTTGCCTCGATCAAGGCGAAGTACGATCCCAATAACCTCTTTCGAGTCAATCAGAACATTAGCCCGAAAGCGTGAACGTACGCGCGCGGCCTCGCCCGCTCGCGCCGCGTAGTGGTGTTCAGTGGAAACATGCGGCCGATATTGCCATCGTCGTCGCCGGTTGACTTACTGGTGCCGCGCGCGTTTGAAGGGCATCTACGTCGCGCCGAATCTGATCGGCGCGACGAGCGGGTCAAATCAGCGTTTGGATTTTTGCACGAGAATCTTACAAAGGTCCACGTGACGGCGGCGAGCAAAAAATGAAATGTTTTAGCACCCTCGCACTCACAGGATCGCGAGGAAATGGTTTCGCTGCCGAGCATGGGGTATGGAGTCGACAGCGGTACTCGATGGTACGCTGGGCTCCCCTTCGATATCGTGGGTGCTCCCCTCGCATCGCCCGCCAAAACACAGATTTCAACCGGCCTGCACTCGTCCGGCCTCCGCCCGGCGTCTATGCTTGAACGGCGCATTCGCACAATATGACCAAGGAGGCGCGTCATGAAACCCGTGCTATGTGTCGTCATCCTCAGTATGCTGTTCGGGGTCGAGCTGGCGCACGCGGCCTGCCCCAACGACGCCGTTTTCCTCATTCTCGGTGATCAGATTCGCGGGTACTCGTTGCGCGCGAACGGTGCCACCGAGCCCTGCCAGGTGCTGCAAGGGCCGCTCACCACCCTTATGACCGCTGGCGCGACGGTGATCGACCGGAAGAAGTCTTTTCACGTCGCGCAGTTTCTCACCAGCAGCACTGTCGACATCTTTCCGCGGAAGGCCGAGGGAAATCAGGCGCCCAGTCGCGCATTCATGTTGACGTTTACAAATGATCTGCTCAGCATCGCGGTGGATTCCCACCTCAACGACTTCGTCCTGAGCATTCGCCCCTCCGAGGCAGGTGTATACGTTGTTCCCAACAACAGTTCCGGACCGCTGGCCATTTCGATGCACATTACCGATCCGAATATGAGCCAGTACGAGAGCGTTGCGATTGACAGCGACGACAATCTGCTGATTGCGGGTTACGACATACAGGGGACTGCGATCATCGACACGTTTGGCACGAGCCGGAGCATGACCTCCCCGCCTCTTCTGCGCAGCCTCACGGGTCCCAAAACCGGCCTGTTTTCCGGCCGCGGGATTTTTTTCTCACGGAACGACATGACGATCGCCGTCGATCCTCGTACGGACGAATTATTCGTCTACAACACGTCGACGGATCTGACGCAAAGCCAGGTGAGCGTTTTTGTCGCCAAGGCGAACGGCGACGTGCCACCGGTCCGGACAATCAGCGGTCCAGCCACGGGAATGACTAACAATGGTTTGCCGGGAAACAAGATCGCCGTCTCCTCGGACGGTCGGCTCTTCGTTGCCGAGCCGAACCTGCGCATTCTCGCGTTCGCGCCAGGCGCAAGAGGCAATGCGGCACCCTCTCAGATCATCGAGGATTCCACTGCCGGTCCTACCGCCCAGGGAGGGATTGCGGTCCGCTCAGAAGGAAGCAGGCAACCGAATGAAAATGACGACGCTCAATAAAACGGATAAAGCCGGTGGCAAATAATTCGATCGAACGCAGCAGCCGCAGGATCCGATGACTTCGGACGAAGGCGCTTCGGTCGTCGCTCCGGCTCATGCCGGCGGACATGCGGGTTTGTTTGCCACACAGCGCGAGCAAGTAGAGGGGTGTCAGCTGGCGTTTTGCTCACTCACACGAAAGAAAGTGAAGTCCAGTAACCTCCGCGTCGAGGCAGGATGACGCTGAGCGTATGCTGTTGACGCTTGCTTTCAACGGCCGATAGCCAATCGAGAGCCGTCGCCTTCGGCCGATGCATCGAACGGCCGAGAAGGGTCGCTATGCAGAGGTTTACATAGCGACCCCTATGCTCAGGTCGCAACTATGCACAGATGGTCATCGTGGGTGCCGCCAGCCCCTTGCGTGGTGCGGTCGCGGCTGGCGGAAGCCTACGCATAGTTACAGCGTCTGCAGGAACCGAATCAGCGAGTCCGATGCCTGATACCGGCGAATCCTGGCGTCGGGCGCTTCCAGTCGACCGAGCGCTTTCTCCTTCATCGCGAGATCTGCTTCGACGTAGCGATGGGTTGTCATCGGGCTCTCGTGACCGAGCCACAAGGCGATCACGTTGAACGCAACGCCCGCCTGCAACAGGTGCATCGCAGTTGTATGCCGCCTATCTCGTTGAAGAGATAGGAGGCACTATCTTCCCTGCCGGACTATGTCGGGCGATATCGATGAGAGTTCATATTGGCCCAAGGATTGCGCGCCTCAGAACAGAAGCATCGCCCCGATCACCCAACATAGTTTCGTGACCCTACAGGCTATTCAGAAAGCCGAGCAGTTGGTCTGTCGGGCGGAAGCGCCCCGCCTTGCCGCGTAGCGGCGACATCTTCGCAAGGGCCTGCTCCTTCATTGCAAGCGTCGCCTCGAGATAGATCTGCGTTGTTTCTACCGATTCGTGCCCGAGCCACAACGCAATCACTGAGCGAGGAACGCCCGATTGAAGAAGGTCCATAGCCACCGTATGCCTCAAGCAGTGGACAGTGATCCGCTTCTTGTTCAAGGAGGGACACACTCTTGAGGCCGCTTCTCGATGTTTGTTTAGCAGATACTGCACGCCGTGAACACTGAGACGTCCTCCCCTGGCGTTCGGAAACAGCACATCACCATCACCGCGCTGCGGCTCATGCAACCAGGATTTCAATACGGCTCGCGTAGACCTCGTGACCGGCGTGCAGCGTTCCTTACGGCCCTTGCCGATTACGCGCACATGAGCGCCGGCACCCAGAACAAGGTCCTCGCGTTTGAGTCCGGTCATCTCGGATAAACGCAGGCCGGTCTGCGCAGCCACCAGCAGGAAGGCATGATCGCGTCGGCCGGACCAGGTACGTTGATCTGGCGCGGCAAGGAGTGCGTCGACCTCCGGACGGGTCAGGAAGTTGACGAGCGTGCGGGTGAAGCGCTTGCTGGGAATGGCAAGCACGCGCTGAATCTGTGCGGAATGCTCCGGGGCTTCGAGTGCTGCGTACCGGAAGAACGAGTGAATTGCCGTGAGGCGGAGATTGCGGCTGCGAACGCTTACGTCATGGTGCTTCTCCAGGTCGTCCAGAAACGCCGCGACCAACGGGGCGTCAATCTCCTTGAAGTCCATACCTGACGGCGGCTTATGCAGGCGTTGCTCGGCGAACTTCAGAAACTGGCGGAAGGTGTCTCGATACGAGATGATGGTGTGAGGACTGGCCTGCCGCTGCTGCATCAGGCGCTGTATAAAGAACCGTTCCAGAAGGGAAGCAAAGCTGGCAGACGTGTTCATGAGCGGTTCTCCCAATGCCGCTCGAGTCGGCGCATCGACTCGCGCATGAGTTCCGGCGAAGCGTTGAGGTACCACTGCGTATCGGCCACATGGACATGACCGAGGTAGGCCGACAGGATGGGCAGACGACGCTCGGGGTCCTGTCCGGACCGGTACCAATGTAAAAGCGTTCTCGTCGCAAAGACGTGCCTCATGTCATGCAGCCGTGGCCCGTGACTGTCGAATTCGCCGCGCAGCCCAATCTGGCGGGAGAGTCGATAAAAGGCGCGATGAATCTCGCTGTTGTCCAGCCGGTTTCCCCTGTTGGAAACGAACACGTAGGATGACACGGTTCGCCCGGTCCAAAGACATTCCCGGCGTGCAATGTAGGCGGCCAATACCTTGCAGGTCGAAGCATGTAAAGGCACGAGTCTCGACTTGCCGAACTTGGTGCCGCGAATCGTCAATATTCCTGTCGTCAGATCGACGTCTTCAAGCTCAAGGTTTCTGACTTCACCCAGACGCATACCCGTTACGCTGAGGAGCCCGAACAGGCAATGATACGTCCATGGCTGCAGTTCATCCCGTTCGAACCTGCATGGCATATGAAGTGCTGCGTCCAGCAGCGCTCGGATCTCGCTGTCCGAATATAGATATGGTCGTGCCCGCGTCGGCCGAAACGGAAGTAGGCCCTGTGCTGGGATCTGGGTGCGTGGATCGGTTGCACTGCGATAGCGCGCGAACAAACGGATAAAGCCCAGCCTCTGTGCCCAGCTTGCGGGTCGCTGGTGTGATGGTTGTTGAGCCCATTCGAGAGCGAGCGATTGCGTGATGTACGAGGCGCGGCGTCGTCCCAAGAACGCGACAAAGTCGCGCAATCCCTTCTCTGCCTCATTCAGCTTGAATCCCAGGGCTCGTCTCACGGTAACGTACTCCTCGACCGCTTGCCGAAGCGTGTTCATCGCACACCTCCCGGCCATGGCACGGCCAGCGTACGCAGCGCTTTGATATCGACCTTCGTGTAGATCCTCGTGGTCTGTGGGTGCCTGTGTCCAAGGAGTTCGCCGATCTCGCCGAGCGACGCACCGTGGTACAGCATCTCGGTGGCCAATCCGTGGCGAAATTGGTGTGCTCCCATAGTCGGCGCATCAATGCCAGCGCGCTGGAGCGAATGACGCACAACGGAGCCGACCGCACAAGCGCTCCGAAAACCAGTGAACGGAGCCCTTGAGCGCAAGAATACCCGCCGACAGGGGCCGGGCGGTCGATCACGACTCAGATATGCAGCGATCGCTCTACCGACGTCAGGGGGCAAGGGCAACTCGTTGCGCAGCCCGCTGTTGTTGCGAACAGTCAGGCATCCCTTGGTCCAGTCGATGTCGCTGAGTTCGAGGAACGCTACTTCTCTCGACCGCAATCCAAGTCTGGCAAGCAGGAGCAAAATGGCATAGTCGCGACGACCAACCGCGCTTCGTCGATCGATGTTTGCAAGCAATCGTCGGGTTTGAACCGGTGCAATCGCGCGGGGAATCGCAGGCATCGACCAGTTGGCTACAACAGGAACAGCTGCGGCGAGATCGAGCGCCACGTCGCCCCGATAGCTCGCATAGCGCAAAAAGGATCTCAGCCCAGCGGTCATGAGCTTCGCTCGCTTCGGGTGCAAACGTGGTGCCTGACGTCGTACGAATCTCACGATATCGATCGCGCGCAAACGGGAAAGCGAGACCGGTTGGTTGCCGAAGCAGTCCTCCAGGAAACTGCGGACAAAGGGCACGTAGTTGCGAATGGTCGCTTCGGTCAGGGCGCGCGCTTCGCGCAAGTACGCTACGTAGTCCTCTATACTTCACTCAATAGGCGACAGTTGGGAAGCCGGCACCTTCTCAGCGGGAATCAACTGCCTGCTGCGTAGAAATTCCATGAGATGTCCGAGCGCGGCGCGATCTCCGCGGCACAGTCGAACGATTCGTGCGCGATGTCGCAAATACCGTGTTGCATGGTCAGTGCAGATGTGGTGTATTCCGATACCTTTGTGTGCAAGCCATCTGCTGAAGTCGGCTGCAATGCGCACTTGTCGATGCAGGGAATACGCACAGTATCCCTGATCACTCAGCGCTCTTGCAAACAAGACGAGAGGCGCCGCAAGTGGCCCTTCAGGTGGTCGTGAAAGGACCGCCCGATCATGGATCACGTACTTCACGTTGAGCTCCTTCCCCGATGTTGGGGTGCAGCGGAAAGGAGCCTCAGACTATCTCTATATGGCTTCGCACATTTGCCCCGAAAGGGGCAGCATCGCAGTCTTACAAGACATAGTCCGGCAGGGAAGATAGTGTCTCAAGATGTGCGGTGAGACGTGCTTCTTGAGGAGGCTGGGTTGCTCAACGCTCGCGCGGCTTACGGCAAGATCCAGGCGTTGCGCGACGTTGGATCGCGACATCGCCTGCCCATCCCGGTTGGGCAGTAAGGCAGCTTCACCCCGTAGCGTTGGATTCAATCGCAACCAGCTACGGATCTCGGCGACGGTGGCGTCCCACAGCGGGATCGATCGCAGCTTGCGTCCCTTGCCGTGCAGGTGCACGCACGCTGCACCGTCGAGGACCACATCGACGACGCGCACGCCAATGATCTCGGAGACACGCGCCCCCGTGTTGTAGAGCATCGTCAGCAGCAGGTGGTCGCGTCGCGAGGACCAGCTCTCTCCCGGCTGGCCGAGTATGGCGATCATCTCTGCACGCGTGAGGAAGTGGAGCATCGGCCGCTCGAAGCGCTTCATCGGCACCGCCAGTGCGCGCTCGACATCGTGCAACGAAGCCACGTCACGGCGACCGGCGAACTTCAGGAACGCACGTAGCGCTGTGAGCCGTAAGTTGCGGCTGCGAACCGAGTTCTTCCGATCCTGCTCCAGATGATCAAGGAAGGCCAGGATCAGGTCGGGTTGGAGGTCGGCCAGCCGCATCGTGGTCGGCGCCTTGCCGAACTGGCGGCTGGCGAAGTCCAGAAACAGCAGCAAGGCATCCCGGTAACAGGCCACCGTACGCGGACTGACCGCCCGCTGCGCGACCAGGTACTCGGTGAAGAACTGCTGGACCAGCGCAGCGAACGAAGGCGACTTCGGGGCAGGGTTCTCACGCATCTTGCACCTCCTGCCTGACCGTGAACGACTCGAAACGTCCGGCGGCCAGCGCCATCAGCTCGGGCACCGCCGAGAGGTACCAGTAGGTGTTGGTCACCATCGTATGTCCGACGTAGGTCGACAGCGACAGCATGGCCTGATCGATGTCCACGCCTTGGGCTTGCCACTGCACGATGCGGCGCACGACGAAGGTGTGCCGCAGGTCATGGATGCGTGGGGCATGGTGTGCACCGCGGTTGCCCCAGCCCAGTTGCTGGCGCAGGTCGCGGAAGACGCGGTGCACCTGATGGTTGCCAAGTGGCAGACCGCGTCGTCGACCGCGGGTGCCGACGAAGAAAGGGCCATCCTCCGCTGGCGGCCCCTCGGCCAAGTCACGCAGCCAGCAATATCGGCGCAAGGCATCCACGGTGCTCGGGTGCATGGGAACCTGGCGCGACTTGCCGAACTTGGTCCGGTGGATGGTTAGGAACCCGTACTTGAGATCAATGTCGCCGTTGCGTAGCGACAGCGCCTCGCCGATCCGCAGCCCCGTCGCGGCGATCAGTCCGAACAGCGTTTCGTAGACGGCGCCGCGTAGCCCCGGCGAAGGCCCGAGTCGGCGCGCACAAGCGAGTAAATCGACGATCTCCCCCTCGCTGAAGATGTGTGGCGCTTGCCGCTCGGGCAATCGTCCGAAGATCGAATCGTCGGGCACCTCGGTGCGCGGCTCGAACTGCTGCAGCCAGCGCAGGAACGTGCGCAACTTCTTCAGCCGCCGCGCCCAGGTCCGCGGGTCAATGCAGCCGTGGCGGTCGTTTCGGGCCCAGGCTGCCATGAGTTCAACCGTCAAGGCGCCGCGATGGCCGGCAGCGTGTACATGGCGCGCGAAGCTGCGTAGGACGTAGCCATCATCACGAGTGGAGAAACCCAGTTGGCGACGCTCGACCAGAAACTGTTCGACGCGTGCTTGCACAGAAGTTGGCGCGCTCATGCTGCACTCCCCGGCCATGGCAGCGCGACCTCGACCAACTTGCGGCTATCGAGCTTGGCATAGATCAGCGTCGTGTTCAACGAGCGGTGACGCAGGACGTCGGCTACTTCCTTCAGCGAGGAGCCACCAGCCAGCAAGCGGTTGGCCATCGTGTGGCGCAGCAGATGCGAGCGCGTGTAAGGAAGACCGGCGCGGGCGAAAGCCTGGCGGATCGTCTTGCGGATGAGATCAGGACCGGCGGGCTGGTCGCGGGGCGCGACATGGCGGACGAAGACGGCCCGATTGGAAGTCTTGGGACGCTCCTGCTCAAGGTAGGCCGCGATGGCTTTGCCAGTAGTGGCGGGCAGCGGCAGCACGTCCTCGCGGCGCCCCTTGGTGTGGCGCAAGATGAGCGTGCCGGCTTGCCAGTCGATATCGTCCAGACTGAGACGGGCGATCTCGCCGCTGCGCAGTCCGAGGTCGAGCGCACAGCGCACGATGGCGTCGGCTCGCCGCATCGAGCGGCCCCGTTGGCCGAGCGATCCGATCAACCGCTCGACCTCTTCCGCCGTCAGCGACTTGGGCAACGCGGACAGCGACCAGTTGGCAGGATAGGACACCGCGCCGATCAGTCCGTGGACCAGATCGCCGAGCGAGGCGCGGTAGCGGAAGTAGCCGCGCAGCGCTGCCACGACCGGCCCAGCATTCGCCGGCTTGCTATAAAGCTTCGCTTGCCCTGCGAAGAAACGCCGAACGTGCTCGGGCTTGATCGCGGCGACGTCGACGGGGCCCTCGCCGAAACGAGCCGTCAGCAACCGCGCGATGATGCGCAGGGCGATGCTCCGCGTCTTCGGCGCCAAGCCTCGCACACGCTCCATATACTCGCCGTAACGGCGCAATTCCTCGTCTACAGGTGTTGCGCTGACCGTTGGCACTGCGATGACACCGTGAGCACGCAGGACCACGAGCAGATGCCCCAGCGCCGCCCTATGGTCACCCCGATCGTGATGTAACGCGCCAGCGCACTTGCATGGTAGGAGATGCTCGTCGAGGAACTCTGCGATCAACCCCTCATCGATTCGGCGCCGCCGACAGGGCCCGGAGTCCGCCCATTGGGCGAAGTGCGTGATACAGAGCAGGTAAGTAGCGACCGTCCTCGCAGCGTACCGGCGTTGGCTCAGGTACTGCTTGAACGTATCAGCGTCTATCCGACCGTCGGCGAAACCGTCTATGTCCGTGCGGCGAACGATGTCCATGGTGATCTCCAGAAGTGAGACCACCACTGCATCACAGGTCGGAACTATGTCCAGATCCTTGCTCGCCCACCTTGCCAGAGCCTCGCCATGCCTAGGTCGGCGCCCTCAGCGACCGATCATCTGTGCATAGTTGTGACCTGAGCATAGGGGTCGACAGTGTGAATTCGCTAATGCCAAATGCCGCTCTCACGAGACCCCGCGCACAAGAACACTACACTCTGATGGGTGCATGTCATCCGTAGTGCGCTGGCGCAGCGGACCGAAGCGTCGCAAGCTGCGTGTGCGACGCGACAGGATCATCCTAGCCACCGCCCTCCCTCGATGACAAAGTAACGGAACGCGTCCCAGCCGAGGAGCCCTCCGTGTCCGCACCCCAACCGCTTGCCCCTGTCGCAACCGTCGCTTACCGGCCGTTCGCATCGTCGGACATCGCCGCCGCGCACGCGCTCTCGACGCAGGTCAACTGGCCGCATTGCGCCGACGACTGGCGCTTTGTCGTCGATGCCGGCTCCGGTTTTATCGCGCAGAGCGATGACGAAATCGTGGGCACGGCGCTCTGCTGGAAGTACGGAGACAGCGGCGCGTCGCTCGGCATGGTGATCGTTTCTCCAGAACGGCAGGGCTCAGGCATCGGGCGCAAGCTGATGGAACTGTTGCTGGATGAACTGGGAAAACGTACTGCCGTGCTGCATGCGACGCCCGCCGGCCAGGCGCTGTACGAAAAGCTCGGCTTTGCGAAGATCGGCACGATCAACCAGCATCAAGCCGCCGATTTCCGCGTACCACATGTTGCCCTCGCACAAGACGAGCAACTTCGTCCGCTGCGCGCCGACGATGTGGCTCGCCTGGTCAATCTCGCATCGCGCGCGAGCGGTCTCGACCGCAGCGCGCTGCTCCCCGCTTTGCTCGAAGTTGCCCAAGGCGTCGCCCTCGAACGTGACGGTGAATTGGTCGGCTTCGCGCTACTGCGGCGCTTCGGACGCGGCCACGCGATCGGCCCTGTCGTCGCGGTCGACGCCGGCGGCGAGCAGATGCGCCGCGCCCAGGCGCTTATCGCGCATTGCCTTGCGGCGAACGCAGGCGCGTTCACGCGCATCGATACGCCCGGCGACAGCGGCCTCACGCCGTGGCTCGACGAACTTGGCCTTTTGCGCGTCGATACTGTCGTCAAGATGTCGCGCAACGGAGCGCCTTCCATCGACGCATCCGTCGGGCAGTTCGCGATCGTCAATCAGGCACTGGGTTGAATCATGACGCTTCTCTACAAGGCCGATCCCGAACGCGGCAAGCAATGGGCGCGGCTGTTCGCGCAGAAGGCGCCCGAGATTCCCTTTCGCCTGTGGCCCGACATCGGCGATCCCGCGTCGGTCCGCTATCTCGCCGCGTGGCAGCCGCCCGAATACTCCGTGCGCACGCTGCCGAACCTCGAAGTGATCTTCTCGGTCGGCGCGGGCATCGACCAGTTCGATCTGTCGTGCGTGCCGCCGCATATCGCCGTCGTGCGCATGATCGAGCCGGGCATCGTCGAAGGCATGGTCGAGTATGTGACGCAAGCCGTGCTGACCATTCATCGCGATCTCTTCGACTATGCGTTGCAGCAGCGGCAGCGCGCCTGGCGCGAAATGCCCGTGCGCGCGGCATCATCGCGGCGCGTCGGCGTGCTGGGACTCGGCATGCTCGGCTCGGCGGTGCTCGAACGGCTGCGTCTGTTCGGCTTTCCATGCGCAGGGTGGAGCCGCTCGGCGCATCAGCTTGAAGGGATCGAATGCTTTGCGGGCGTCGAGAAGCTGGACGCGTTTCTCGCTCGCACCGATATCCTCATCTGCCTTTTGCCGCTCACCGACGCGACGCGCGGCCTGCTAGACAAGCGCCTGTTCGGCAAGCTGCCGATGGGCGCTTCGTTCATCAACGTCGGGCGTGGCCCGCAGGTGAACCAGCAGGACCTGCTCGACGCGCTCGACTGCGGCCAGTTGCAGAACGCGATTCTCGACGTCACCGACCCCGAGCCGCTGCCGGAGTCGCATCCGTTCTGGACGCATCCTCGCGTGCGCATTACGCCGCATATCGCGAGCGCGACGCGGCCGGAAACCGCCGTCGATGTTGTGCTGGACAATATTCGACGTCATCGGGGCGGATTGCCGATGATCGGCGAGATCGACCGTCGTCGCGGGTATTAGCAGGCCACAGCACAAAATGCTGCGCGTACCCCGCAAAAAACCGCATTTGCGTTTTTTCGCGATTTATTTGGCGAATCGGCCGACAGGCTTCTCTCAGTAGTATGGAACGGTCCGCAGCCCATTCCGAGAAGAGAACCCCACTATGTCGATCCAATCGCTCATCGAAGCCGACCGCAAACATCTGATTCATCCCGTCGTCAGCTATCGCGCGCATGAAGCGCGCGGCGTCACGGTGCTCGAGTCCGCGCAGGGCGTGTTTCTGCGAGACATCGAAGGCAATGAACTGCTCGACGCATTCTCCGGCCTCTGGTGCGTGAACACGGGCTACGGCCATCAAAGCATCGTCGAAGCCGCCGCGAAGCAGATGGCCCGCCTGCCCTACGCGACGGGCTACTTCCACTTCGGCTCCGAACCCGCCATCGAACTCGCGGCGAAGCTGGTCGAACTGTCGCCCGCAGCGCTGCAGCATGTGTATTTCACGCTGGGCGGCTCCGACGCCGTCGATTCCGCACTGCGCTTCATCACGCATTACTTCAACGCGACCGGCAAGCCGTCGAAGAAGCACATCATCGCGCAGCAGCGCGGCTACCACGGCTCGTCGTCGATCGGCGCGGGGCTCACGGCGCTGCCTGCGTTCCATCGCCACTTCGACGTGCCGCTCGCGACACAGCATCACATTGCGTCGCCCTACGCGTACCGCAACGATTTCGCCGACGATGCCGCGCTGATCGCAGCGTCCGTCGCAGCACTCGAAGCAAAGGTCGAAGCACTCGGCGCGGATAACACCGCCGCGTTCTTCTGCGAACCGATCCAGGGCTCGGGCGGCGTGATCGTGCCGCCTGTCGGCTGGCTGAAAGCGATGCGCGAAGCGTGCCGCAAGCTCGACATCCTGTTCGTCGCCGACGAAGTGATCACGGGCTTTGGCCGCACGGGTCCGCTGTTCGCATGTCAGGCCGAAGACGTCGAGCCCGATCTGATGACGGTCGCCAAAGGCTTGACCGCTGGCTACGCGCCGATGGGCGCCGTGCTGATGTCGGACGCGATGTATCAGGGCATCGCCGATGGCGGCGACGTGTCGGCGGCAATCGGCCACGGCCACACCTATTCCGCGCATCCAGTGAGCGCGGCGATCGGGCTCGAAGTGATGCGCCTCTATCACGAAGGCGGGCTGCTTGCGAACGGCATCGCACGCGGGCCGCGCTTCGCGCAAGGGCTCGACGCGCTGCTCGCGCATCCGCTCGTCGGCGATTCGCGGCATCGGGGGTTGCTGGGCGCGCTCGAACTCGTGTCGGACAAAAACACCAAACAGGGCTTCGATGCGTCTTTGAAACTCCCCGACCGCATCGCGACAGCCGCATATCGCAACGGCCTCGTGTTTCGCGCATTCGGCGACAACATCCTCGGTTTCGCGCCGGCGCTCTGCTACACGGAAGCGGAGTTCGACCTGCTGTTCGAGCGCCTCGAGAAAACGCTCGACGACGTGCTCGAACAAGCCGACGTCCGCGCCGCGCTGAAGGGGTCGATCGAATTCAAACGCCGCGCGGCTGCGTGATAACATCGACCGACCCTTCGACATGCGGGACCGACCGACTCACGATGAGCACCGACTGCAAGCTGGACCGAATCGATCTGCGCATCCTCTCGCAACTGCAAAAGCGAGGGCGTATTACGAACGTCGAGCTGGCCGACGCCGTCGGCCTGTCGCCCAGCCCTTGCCTGATTCGCGTCAAGCGTCTGGAGAAAGCCGGCTATATCGTCGGGTACGGTGCGCAGATCCAGCTGGAAAAGCTCGGCGACGTGCAGATCGTTTTCACCGAGGTCACGCTTGCCGACCATCGCCGCGAGGACTTCATCAAGTTCGTCAACGCGATCAAGGATGTCGACGAGATCGTCGAATGCCATCTGGCGAGCGGCGGCTACGACTATCTGCTGAAGTTCGTCACGCGCAGCGTGAGCCACTATCAGAGCATCATCGAAGGGCTGCTGGAGCGCGATATCGGGATCGAGAAATACTTCAGCTATGTAATCATCAAGACGCCGTTCATCAAAACGCACTATCCGCTCGAAACGCTCTTCTCGCAGAACCATCACTGAGGCGCGTCGGGTTCGGCCATGCGGCTGAACTCGTCGGCCAGAAAATCGACGCACACGCGCACCTTCGCCGACGACGCCAGTCGTGCCGGATACACCGCCCACACGTTCGCCGGCTGCGTGACGCCGGGCAGTACCTGCTGCAATGCGCCGCTTTCGAGCAGCGGCCGCACGTCCCACATCGAACGCAGCACAATGCCGCGTCCCGCCAGCGCCCATTGCACGGCCACTTCGCCGTGATTGGTCGAGAGCGCTCCCGTCACCTTGACCGACACCGTCTCGCCGCGCTCCATCAGCCGCCAGATACCGAACGGATGGTCGCGCTCCTTGATCGCGAGACATTGATGCGAAGCGAGATCGGCAAGCTGCCGCGGCGCGCCGTGGCGCTTCAGATAATCGGGCGACGCACACAGCACACGATGATTCGACGCGAGGCGCCTCGCGATCAGGTGCGAGGCGATTTCGTCGCCGATGCGGATGTCCAGATCGAAGCCCTCTCCCGCCACATCGACGATCCGGTCAAACAGATCGAGCCGGATGCTCAGCTGCGGATAACGCTCGGTCAGGCGCGCGAGCGCCGGTGCCACGACATGCCGGCCGAAGCCGAAACTGCTGGAAATGCGCAACGTGCCACGCGGCACGCGACGCGTGGTCGATACGTCTTCGACGAGGCGATCGACGTCGTCGAGAATCTTCTCGGCCCACGCGTACACCCGTTCGCCGGCTTCTGTGATGGCGACGCGGCGCGTCGAGCGATGCAGCAGCCGCGTGCCGAGGTCCTCTTCGAGCATGTTCACGCGCTTGCTCACATACGCCGCCGACACCGACAAAGCGTCCGCCGCCGCACTGAAGCTCGCCTTGCGGGCGACGGTGCAGAACACGCGCAAGTCGTCGAGGTTAGGCGTTTTATTCACAGTTCGTGCATAGAGGCTTAACCGAAAACGCGATTGTAGGACGGATGATCCGCAATAGACTACTGTCTATCGCTCACATGGTCTGATCGAACCCGATCCATTCCCACCATTCCCAACGAGGACACATCTATGACACGCAACTACCGCATCGCAGTGATTCCCGGCGACGGCATCGGCAAGGAAGTGATGCCCGAAGCGCTGCGCGCGCTCGACGTCGTCAGCAAGCGCTATGGCATCGGCCTCGCGTATGAGCACATCGAGTGGGCCAGTTGCGACTACTACGCCCAGCACGGCCAGATGATGCCGGACGACTGGAAGGCGCAGCTCGATGGCGTCGATGCGATCCTGTTCGGCGCGGTCGGCTGGCCCGCCACCGTGCCCGATCACATCTCGCTGTGGGGCTCGCTGCTCAAGTTCCGCCGCGAGTTCGACCAGTACATCAACCTGCGTCCGGCGCGTCTGTTCGATGGCGTGCCGTCGCCGCTCGCCGGCCGCAAGGCGGGCGACATCGACTTCATGATCGTGCGCGAGAACACCGAGGGCGAGTACTCGTCGGTGGGCGGCACGATGTTCGAAGGCACCGAGCGCGAATTCGTGATGCAGCAGTCGATCTTCACGCGCAAGGGCTCCGAGCGCGTGCTGAAATTCGCGTTCGATCTCGCGCAGCGCCGCGCGAAGAAGATCACGGTGGCGACGAAGAGCAACGGCATCTCGATCAGCATGCCGTGGTGGGACGCGCGCGCCGCCGAAATGGCCGCGCATTATCCGGACGTTACGTGGGACAAGCAGCACATCGACATCTTGTGCGCGCGCTTCGTGCTGAACCCCGACCGCTTCGACGTGGTGGTCGCGACGAATCTGTTCGGCGACATCCTCTCGGATCTCGGCCCGGCGTGCACGGGCACGATCGGCATTGCGCCGTCGGCGAACATGAATCCCGATCGCGTGTTCCCGTCGCTGTTCGAACCCGTGCACGGCTCCGCGCCCGATATCGCGGGCAACGGTATCGCCAATCCCATCGCGATGATCTGGTCGGCGGCGATGATGCTCGATTTTCTCGGCAACGGCCAGGGCAAGGAACGCGAAGCGCACAACGCGATTCTCGCCGCCATCGAAGCCGTGCTGAAGGACGGCCCGCATACGGGCGATCTCGGCGGCAAGGCCAACACGGCGGAAGTGGGCGCCGCGATTGCGCATCGGCTTGCGTGAACCGTGAAGGGCCCGCCGGGAGCCACAACAGTATAGGAGCGCAGTTATGACGAAGCGATACGAGTTGAGCGAACTGATCCGCAGCGACAATTTCATCGATGGCAAGTGGGTCGCTGCATCAGGCGGCAAGCGCTTTGCCGTCACGAATCCGGCGACGGGCGAAACGATCGCGCAGGTCGCCGACAGCGATGCCGCCGACGCGCACGCGGCCACCGATGCCGCCGCCCGCGCATTCCCCGCATGGCGCGATGCGCTGCCGAAGGATCGCGCGGCGGTGCTGCATCGATGGCACGCGCTGATGGTCGAGAACGCGGACGCGCTCGGCCGTCTGATCTCGCTCGAACAGGGCAAGCCGTTCGCCGAAGGGCGCGGCGAAGTGATGTACGGCGCGTCGTACGTCGCGTGGTTCGCGGACGAAGCGACGCGCATCTACGGCGACATCATTCCGCAGCAGCAACGCGGCAAGCGCATGAGCGCCGTGAAGGAGCCCATCGGTATCGTCGCCGCGATCACGCCGTGGAATTTCCCGCTCGCGATGATCGCGCGCAAGATCGCGCCCGCGCTCGCAGCGGGCTGCACCGTCGTCGGCAAGCCTGCCGAAGACACGCCGCTCACCGCGCTCGCGCTCGCAATGCTCGCGCATGAAGCGGGCGTGCCGCCGGGCGTGCTGAACCTGATCTCGGCTTCACGCGAAAACGCCGTGCCCGCCGTCGCCGACTGGCTGGCCGACAGCCGGGTGCGCAAGATCACGTTCACGGGCTCGACGCCTGTCGGCAAGTATCTCGCGCGCGAATCGGCGGGGACGTTGAAGAAGCTGTCGCTGGAACTCGGCGGCAATGCGCCTTTCATCGTGTTCGACGATGCCGATCTCGACGCGGCCGTGACGGGCCTGCTCGCCGCGAAGTTCCGCAACGGCGGACAGACCTGTGTGTGCCCGAACCGCGTCTATGTGCAGGCGGGCGTGTACGAGCGTTTCGCGGATCTGCTCGCGACGCGCGTTGCCGCGCTGAAGGTCGCGCCCGCGACCGACCCAGCCGCGCAGATCGGCCCGATGATCAACGCACGCGCCATCGACAAGATCGCGCGTCACGTCGATGACGCCGTGAGCCGCGGCGCGCGCGTGCTGACGGGCGGCAAGCGCCTGCCCGAACTCGGCCCGAACTACTACGCGCCCACCGTGCTCGCCGACGCAACGCCCGACATGCAACTCAGCTGCGAAGAAACCTTCGGCCCTGTCGTGCCGCTGTTCCGCTTCGACCACGAAGCCGAAGCGATCAGCGCGGCCAACGACACGCCCTTCGGCCTCGCATCGTACTTCTACAGCCAGGATGTGCGCCGCATCGATCGCGTTGCCCGGCGGCTGGAAGCAGGCATCGTCGGCATCAACGAAGGGGCGCTTGCGAGCGAGGCCGCGCCGTTCGGCGGCGTGAAGGAATCGGGCTACGGCCGCGAAGGCTCGAAATACGGCCTCGACGATTACCTGTCGATCAAATACCTCTGCCAGGGCGGTCTCGAATGAATGCGCACGCTTATTCGATCGAACTCGCGTTTCCCGACATCGCCGCGCACGAGCGCAGCGACACGGGCATTCCGTACGTTCACACCTTCGATTCAGGCATCGCCGGCCCGCACGTGATGATCAACGCGCTTACACACGGCAACGAAGTGTGCGGCGCGATCGTCGTCGATGCGCTGCTGCGCGCGAAGCTGCGGCCACGGCGCGGCAAGCTGACGCTCTCGTTCGCGAACGTCGACGCATATGCACGTTTCGATCCGTCGCGCCCCGACGCGGCGCGTTTCGTCGATCAGGACTTCAACCGCGTGTGGACCGCGCAAACGCTCGACAACGCCGCACTCGATTCCAGCGAACTGCGCCGTGCCCGCGCGATGCGGCCTGTTCTTGATACGGTCGATCTGCTGCTCGACCTGCATTCGATGCACGAGAAGAGCAAGCCGCTCATCGTGTCGGGACCGCTCGACAAGGGCATTGCGCTTGCGGAGAAGCTCGGCACCCCAGCGACGGTGATCTGCGATGAGGGTCATCCCGAAGGACGGCGCATGCGCGACTACGAAGGCTTCGGCGATCCTCAGAGTCCAAGGAACGCGCTGCTGATCGAGTGCGGACAACACTGGGAACCGAGTGCGCTTGCCGTTGCACGCGATGTAACGGCGCGGTTTCTGGCGCTGTCGGGTGTCGCCGATGCGCAGGACTTGCCAGCCGGTTGGACCATGCCGCTGCCTCAAGAGATACTGATCGTGCGCGTCACGGAGCCCGTCGTCGCGAAGAGCCTCGACTTTCGTTTCGCCGATGCGTACACGGGACTCGAAGTGTTTCCCGAAGCAGGGACCGTCATCGGCTGGTCGAATGGCGAGGCAGTGCGCACGCCTTACCCCGACTGCATGCTCGTGATGCCGTCTCTCAGGCAGTTGCGCGCGGGCGTGACGGTCGTGAGGCTTGGCAGGATCGAGCGGCGTGTCAACGCCGCGTGACATGCGCTGTCGTACTTCCAATCAACATCATCGGCGTAACACCGACATGAAAGTTCAGCAGATCAAACAAAGCATCGGCTTACAGGGGCTCGAAGACTGGGGCACGGCCGGTCTTCCAGGCTCGCCGGAGATCAAGGTATCCGGCGTGCAGAAGGTGATACGCGGCAGTGAAGCCATCGATACGGGCATCTTCGAATGCACGCCCGGCACCTATCGGCGCTCGGTGAAGCAGGCGGAGGTGATGCACTTCCTGAGCGGCCGCGGCCGCTTTACGCCCGACGGCGAAGACACGATCCACTTCACGGGTGGCGACACATTGTTCTTCGAAGCCGGGACGGAAGGCACATGGGAAGTCGAAGAAACGATGCGCAAGGTCTACGCGATCTTCTGACGAAGTGCAGTCCGTGAGAGCCCTGGTGACGTTTGCAGCAAGCGTCTGACATAACACCATGTCATGGGTACTCCAACAATTCCGGCGTTGCTCCGTCGAAATTGACTCACTATATTTCCAGTCAATCCCGCGCTGTTTTGCTCCAGCAACAAGCCGGCGGCCCGACAGCACGACCTGGAAAATGTCTTCGCTTTAACCGTGTCGAGGAAAAGTCGTGATCAACATATCAAGGTTGCGCCCGTTAGCCATGACTCTCGCGTTGGGCGTCGCGAGCCTGGCGCCCGCATTGGCCGCCGGAAAAATCACCTTCGTCTCGCAAGGCGGCACCTATCAGGAAGCCCAGACCAAGGCGATCCTCGACCCTGCCGCGAAGCAGTTGGGCATCACGATCAATCAGGACAGCATTCCCGACGCGTGGCCGCAGATCAAGGCACAAGGCGCGACGGGCAAGCCGATCTGGGATGTAGTCGATACGCCGACATCGAACTGTCTGCGTGGCGGCCGCGAAGGTCTGCTGGAGAAACTCGACTTCTCGAAGATCCCGAATGCGGCTGCCGTTCCGGAGAAATACCGCACCCCGTATTCAGTCGCATACGAGTTCTATTCGACCGTGATCGGCTACAACAAGAAGAACCTGAAGAAGGTGCCGCAAAGCTGGAAGGACTTCTGGGACGTGAAGAACTTCCCCGGCACACGCGCACTGCGCAACGATCCGCAGACGGTGCTCGAAGCCGCGCTGCTCGCGGACGGCGTGCCGCGCGACAAGCTCTATCCCCTCGACGTCGATCGCGCATTCAAGAAACTCCAGCAGATCAAGCCGGACATCACCGTGTGGTGGACATCGGGCGGCCAGTCGGCGCAACTGCTGCATGACGGCGAAGTGGACATGACGATGATCTGGAACGGCCGCGCGAGCGCCGTGAAGAAGGACGATCCCGATGTCGATTTCACGTTCAACGACGGCATCTTGCAGAACACGCAACTATGCGTACTGAAGAACGCGCCGAATCTGCCCGAAGCGATCCAGTTCATCAACGCCGCTGTCTCGCCCGATTTGCAGGCCAATCTGCCGCTCTATATCGACTATGGTCCGGGCAATCCGGCTGCCTTCAAGACGGGCAAGATCAGTGCGAAGCGCGCAAGCGAATTGCCGAGTTCACCGGAGAACGCATCGAAGCAGGCGCTGATGTCCGAAGAATGGTGGGCCTCCGATGCCGGCGTTCAGGCGAAGGCGCGCTGGCTGAAGTTCATGCAGTAAGCCGCGACCGCCTTCTTCATCGACGCGCCCGCAGGAACGTGATTCAGCGCGGGCGCTCTTCTTTTGTTGCATCGCCCTCGTGCCTGCGTGCGGCACGGGGCGAATTCATCCATTCGACGTGATCGACTATCTGATCCTCGGCGGCGGATCGGCTGGCTGCGTGCTGGCCGCGCGCCTCTCCGAAGACGCCGGCAAGAGCATATGCCTGATCGAAGCCGGCCGAGACATCTCACAGGCGAGCATGCCGGATGCGATCCGCAGCCGCTATCCGGGCCGCGCGTATCTCGACACGAACAATATCTGGCAGCAACTGAAGGCGCGCATCAGCCCACCCGCCGCGCTGCGCCGCTACGAGCAGGCAAGGCTGCTGGGCGGCGGCTCAGCGATCAACGCGTTGATGGCGAATCGCGGCGCGCCCGCCGATTACGACGAATGGGATGCGCTCGGCGCGCGCGGCTGGAACTGGCAAGCGTGTCTGCCTTACTTTCGCAAGCTCGAAACCGATTGCGACTTCAGCGGCCAACTGCACGGCTCGAGTGGACCGGTGCGCATTCAGCGCACCGGCTGGCCGCGCATCTCGCCGTTCGTGCAGGCCGTGCTCCGCACGCTGCAACAGCACGGACATGTGCTGCGCGAGGATCAGAACGGCCCGTGGGAAGACGGGGCGTTCATCGGATCGATTGCGGTGAGCGAAACGGGCGAGCGCATCCCGACGTCCGTCTGCTATCTCGACGCTGCCGTGCGCGCTCGAAAGAACCTGTCCGTCCGTACGGGTCTTGTCGTCGACAGGATTCTGTTCGACGGGCAACGGGCGATCGGCGCGCGTATTCTGCGTCCCGACGGCACGCATGAGGATGTGCGCGCGGTCCGCGTGATAGTCAGCGCCGGTGCGGTACACAGCCCTGCCGTGCTGCTCAGAAGCGGCATCGGTCCAGCGAGCGATCTTGCTGCGCTCGGCATCGAAGTACGCGCGGATCGCGCGGGCGTCGGGCGCAATCTGATGGAGCATCCGTCGATCGCGGTGTCCGCGTTTTTGCCGCGCGCGGCGCGCACGCCGTTTCCCGACGAGCATCATGAACAGGCCGTCGTGCGCTTTTCGTCCGGGCTGCCCGGCACAGTTCGCGGCGACATGCATGGCGCGATCCTGTCGCGTTCGGGTTGGCACTCAGTCGGTTATCGGCTGGGGACGATGTTTTTCTGGGTCAACAAGTCGTACTCGCGGGGGCGAATGCGCCTGGCTTCTTCGAGCCCTTTCGATGAACCCGAAGTCGAGTTCGCGATGCTGTCCGATGAGCGCGATCTCGAACGCCTGAAGCTCGCCGTGCGATTCGGCGCACGGACGCTCGGGGCGTCGTCAATGGCATCGCATCGCGATACGATCTTTCCGTCGAGCTATTCGCCGCGCGTCGCGGCCGTCGCGACGCCAGGCATGTGGAATGCGGTTCAGCGCGGCACGCTGAGCGCGCTGCTCGATGTCGCGGGACCGTTGCGCGGCTGGTTGATCCAGCGCGTCGTGACGCAGGGCGTATCGATCGGCGAGTTGCTTGCCGACGATCGGGCGATGACGGCGTTCGTCATGCGGTCAGTCGGCGGAACGTGGCATCCGTCGGGGACGTGTCGGATGGGTGCAGCAAGCGATGCTCTCGCTGTGACGGACGGGGATGGCGCGGTGTACGGCGTCGACGGGTTGCACGTGTGCGATGCGTCGCTGATGCCGTCGATTCCGTGCGCGAATACCAACGTGCCGACGATTATGGTGGCTGAGAGGGTCGCGGATCTGCTTAAGCGCCCAGTGAGGCTCTGAGGCGAATCACACGCACGCATGAAGCCGGCGCACCGCCAACCGTCCCGCTCATCGTGAGCAGTTCGGTGCTCAGCGCCATGCGGGCACCACTGCTTTAAGCGGAGTTTACCTTCGTACTTTCTTTAGCCCCCAAACCCCACAATCCCCTTCACCTCGAGAAACGCTTCGAGTCCCCATTCCCCATATTCCCGGCCATTCCCCGACTGCTTATACCCGCCGAACGGCGCGCCCGCATCCCAGGCCGGATAGTTCACATAGACGCTGCCCGCCCGCATGCGAAAAGCAACCTGCCTCGCCCGCACGATATCCGCGGACTGCACATAAGCGGCAAGCCCGAACGGCGTATCGTTTGCGATCGCGATCGCATCCTCTTCATCGCGATACGGCATGATGGACAGAACAGGACCGAAGATCTCTTCGCGCGCAATTGTCATTGACGGACTCACATGCGCGAACACAGTCGGCTTCACGTAATACCCGCGCGTCAGTCCATCGGGACGGCCCAGACCACCCGTCACCAGCTGCGCCCCTTCGTCGATACCGACGCCGATCAGCCGCTGCACACGCGCGAACTGCACGTCGCTGACTACGGGCCCCATCGTCGTCGCCGCATCGTCCGCAGGGCCGACGCGATGCGCTAGCGCCGCCCGCCGCGCGATCTCCACCGCTTCGTCATGCCGCGACGCGGGAACCAGCATCCGCGTCGGCGCATTGCATGACTGGCCGCTATTGCCGAAGCACGAATTCACGCCCGCCGTCACGGCCGCTTCGAGGTCCACGTCGTCGAGCAGAATGTTGGCCGATTTGCCGCCCAGTTCCTGATGCACGCGCTTGACGGTCGGCGCGGCCAGCCTTGCAATCTCGACGCCAGCGCGCGTCGAACCCGTGAACGACACCATATCGACATCAGGATGACTGCACAGCGCAGCGCCCACCGTCGGCCCATCGCCATTCACCAGGTTGAATACACCGGCAGGCACGCCCGCCGCATCGATCATTTCCGCAAACAGCACGGCATTGAGCGGCGACACCTCGCTGGGCTTCAGTACCATCGTGCAGCCCGCGGCGATCGCGGGCGCGACCTTGCACACGATCTGATTGATCGGCCAGTTCCACGGCGTAATCAACGCGACGACACCGACTGGTTCGTGATTGATCAGCGTCGTGCCACGCTTGCGCTGCCATTCGAACGTCTCGCACGCGCGCAGCACTTCTTCCAGATGCCGCTTGCCGAGTGCCGCTTGCCACGCGCGAGAGAGCGTCGCAGGCGCGCCGATTTCGCGCATGATCGTCGCGGCCATCTCGTCATAGCGTTCGAGATACGCATCGAGAATGCGCCGGATCAGCGCGACGCGTTCCTCAGGCAGCGTGCGGGAAAACGATGCGAACGCGCGCTTCGCTGCCGCAACCGCACGATCGACATCCTGCGGATTGCCGAGCGCCACTTCGGCGAACGGCTCTCCGGAGCAAGGATCGATGACGGGCAGACGCGCTGTGCCGGACGGCTCGACCCACGCGCCGTCGATATAGAACTTCAGTGAATTGGACATCCGTTTCCCAGAAAGAAATCAGGCCCGCGCGACGGCCGACGAGCGACGGCTCACGACGACGATCATCACGAGACACAATGTCAGCGCCGTCAGCATCGTGCTGATCGCGGCGATAGTCGGATCGATCTCGTCGCGCAGCGTGACGAACATGCGCCGCGTCAGCGTCTGGTTCGAGCCGCCCGAAATGAATAGCGCAACCACCGTTTCATCCAGCGCCTGAATGAACACGAACACCGCGCCGGAAATCACGCTTGCCTTGATCTGCGGCAGCGTCACCGCCATGAAGCTGCGAAAACGGTTCATGCCGAGACTGCGCGCGACCATCTCCTGCGTGCGGTCGAAGGTTCGCAAGTCCGCGCCGACGGAGATCAGCACGTACGGCAGCCCGAGCATCGTATCGGCGACGATCAGGCCGCCGAGCGTATTCACATACCCCGCTTGCGTGAACACGAAGAACACGCCCACCGCGACGATGATGATCGGCACCATCAGCGGCAGCATCAGCAGCGTGCGCAGATAGCGCACCGACCAGTGTGAGCCATGCTGGATACCATATGCGGCCGCAATGCCGAGCGGCGTCGCGATCAGCGCGGCGCATACGGAAGCCGTCAACGTGACGCGCGCCGCGTCGATCCATGCGGGATTGTCGAAGAACGAGTGGTACCAGCGCAGCGAGTACGCCGGCGGCGGGAACGTCATAAAACGCGTGTCTGAAAACGACAGCGGTACGACGATCACGACGGGCAGCATCAGGAATACGAGGATCAGCACGACAGCCGCGCCGAGCGTCACTCTTCCGAACGAGATCTTGTTCATTTCGCGCCCAGGGTCTTTTCGAGTGGAATCACGCGGCTCGCGGCATAGAAGATCGCGAACACGCAGATCAGCAGCACGACGCTGACGGCACTCGCCGCGCCCCAGCTGTTATAGATCTCGACGTTGCGGCTCACGACCATCGAAACCATGATCGACTTGCCGCCGCCCATCAGCTCAGGCGTGATGTAGAAGCCGAGACACAGCACGAACACGAGTGTCACGCCCGCCACGACGCCGCTCATCGACAACGGCAGGAACACGCGCCAGAACACATGCAGCGGCGAGCCGCCGAGGCTCGCGCCCGCCTGCGACAGGTTGGCCGGAATCTTCTGCATCGCGGAGTAAAGCGGCAGCACCATGAACGGCAGCAGGATATGCACCATCGCGATGATCGTGCCGAACTGGTTATACGCAAGCTGCACGGGTCTGTCGATCAAACCCATCGACATAAGCGCCTTGTTCACGAGCCCCGTGCGTTGCAGCAGCACGAGCCACGCATAGGTGCGCACGAGCACGCTGGTCCAGAACGGCAGGATCACCATGCCGAGTATCAGCGCGCTCCATTTCGGCGGGACGGATGCCGCGAAATACGCGACGGGATAGCCGAGCAACAGCGTAATGCCTGTCACGATGAAGCTCAGCCTGAACGTCAGCAGGAACGTGTCGAGATACGTGCCTGTAAAGATGCGCCGATAGTTGGCGAGCGTGAACGCGCCATCGTGATAGACCGACTGCCACGAAAGCCACGCGAGCGGCAACACGAGCAGCACGACGACGACGAACAGCGCAGGCCCCATTAACAGCAGCATCGTGCGATCTTCGCGCCGCTGATGGTGAACCGACGGATCGATCGTAGCGGCCTGCGTCACAGTCTGTTCCTGAAATATCCGTTTGACTGTCGTCATCATGCACCCACGGCGTCGAGAAACTGATACCACGCAGCGACGAGCCGGACGCCCGGTGCGCGCAGCGAATGAAACGGCACGGGCCGCAAGCCCTCCTGTGCGAGCAACGCAAGCTCCGGCTTCTCGCCGAGCGCCAGCGCGGCCGCATGCTGGCCGATCAGGCTCGCCATCGCGACGCCTGCTCCGTTATACCCAAGACAAAAAGTCGTGACATCGTCGCTGCGCCCGACATGCGGCAACGCGTTGAACGTCATCCCGACATAACCCGACCACCGGTACTCGACCCGCACGCCCGCGAGATCGGGAAAGAGCGCGACCATCGCGCGCTGCAACGCGTCGAAGCCCGTTGCCTGGCCCTCCTTGCCGAACGCATCGCGCCCGCCGAACAGCATGCGCCCGTCAACCTTGCGAAACCACTTCATCATGCGGCGCGTCTCGGTGTAGCTGCGCCGGTTGACCATCAGCTTCGCGTCGAGTTCCGCAGGCAGTCTTTCCGTGGCGATCATCGCGCTGCGAAACGGCACGAGTTCGCGTCGATAGGGAGAGGTCGCATCGGTGAGATTCGAGTAGGCATTGGTCGCGACGATCACCTGCTTCGCGCGCACCGTGCCGCCGGGTGCGCGCATCACGACCCCTTCCTGCACGCGCTTGATGTCGAGAACCGGCGTCGATTCGTAGATGGGGACGCCGCGCGCCGTCAGGCCACGTGCGATGCCGCGCACGTACTCGAGCGGCAGGATCGTGCCCGCGTCGGCGCTCAGCACGCCGCCGACAAAGCCCTTCGATCCCGTCTCGTGCGTCACCTCCTCGCGCGAGAGAACCGTCATCGACGTATCGCCCAATTGCGTGCGCACCCAGTCGGCTTCGGCGCGAATCGACGCGAACGCGCGCTCCGTGTGCGCGCAACGAAGGCTGCCTGTGTGTTCGAAGCTGGCGCGCCCGATCTTGAACTCGTCGACGAACTGTTCGACGACGCGCACGCCGTCATGCGCGAGCCGATGCATGCGCTTCGCGGTGTCGAGATCGTACGTGCTGGCAATCGACGGAAACGATAGACGGAACTTGGACGACACCACGCCGCCATTGCGCCCGCTCGCGCCCCATCCAACGGGGTTCGCATCGAACACCGCGCACTCGGTCCCGCGCTTTTGCAGCGCATACGCCGCCGCGAGGCCCGAATACCCCGCGCCGATGATCGCCACATCGACGATCAGATCGCGCGAGAGCGGCGTGCCCGTGCTGACGGGCGCGTGCATGACGGGCGAACGCGCAGCCATCGCCCGCCAGAGCGAATCCGGCTGCGGCCTGTGCGGTGTCGTCGGCGCGAGCATGATCAGGCGGCGCGCGCTTCGGCTTCGACGGCATCCGCGAGCGCGGCGAGCGTCGCGAACCTGAACGTCGGCTGAGTGACGTTTTCGGGAACGGGCGTTGCGCCGAAACCTTTCATGCCCTGGCGACGCTCGATCCAGCAGGTCGAGTAACCCAGCTTCGTCGCGATGCCGATGTCGTGATACTGGCTCTGCGCGGTGTGCAGGATCTCGTTGACCTTGTAGCCGAACGCAGCCTGACGTCCGCGGTTATAGGCGAAGAACTGCGGATCGGGTTTCGCGACCCCCGTTTCGTCGCAACACACGGTGTCGTCGAACGGATCGTCGAGCGTGTGCGCATACGCCGACAGCGCGACGCGATCCGCATTCGTCATCGCGACGAGACGATAGTGCTTACGCAGGCGCTTCAACGCAGCGACGGAATCCTCGAACGCGGGCCAGTCGAGCACGTCGCGCTGGAATGCAGCGGCCGATTGCGCATCGTCGGGCAGGCCAAGTTCTTTCGCGAGATACAGATACACGTTCGCCATCTCGTGGCTCGAACGGCCCGGATATGTCGCGCGGCCGCGCATGTACGGTTCGAAGATCTCGTCGTCGGTCAGGTCTTTCGCTTTCGTGCCGCCCAGACGCCGTACGGACGCGAGCACGCCCTTCTCGAAGTTGATTAGCGTGCCGACGACGTCGAACGTCAGAACCTTGAAATCGGTGAGCTTCATTTGCATCATCCCTTTGCAGTTTGCGTGAATCGGGTAAGACAGAATGCCCGTGCACAGGCGGCGAGAGAAATCAGGCGGACACGACGATCGTGTCCTGAGGATCGAGCGCGACGGTCATCTGCGCGCCCGGCGATGGAATGCGCCGGCGCGCTTCGTGGCTGCCGGGCTGTCTCAAGCTGATGGCCGTGCCGTCGGCGAGCGAGGCGAACACGCGCAAGCTCTCACCCTGGTACAGCACTTCCGTGACACGGCACGACAGACGGTTCGCGCTTGCGTGCGCATCGCCGCCGTCAATCACGAGCTTTTCGGTCTGCACCGCGAGCAGCAGCTTTTCACCGCGCGGCAGCCGATGCGCGGTGCGCAACACGGCATCGCCGAGACGCACGGCATCGTCGCCGGCGCGGCTCACGTCGAGCAGCGTCGCTTCGCCAATGAAGCTCGCGACGAACGCATCGCAGGGCCGGTCATAGAGACGCTCGGGCGTGTCGATCTGCACGAGCCTGCCGTCCTTCAATACGGCGACGCGGTCGCTCATCGTGAGCGCTTCGCGTTGATCGTGCGTGACATTGATGATGGTCGCGCCGAGTTTGCGATGCAGGCGGCGCAGTTCGATCTGCATGGTCTCGCGCAATTGCTTGTCGAGTGCGGAGAGCGGTTCGTCCATCAGGATCAGTTGCGGCTCGAACACCATCGCGCGTGCGAGCGCCACGCGCTGACGCTGGCCGCCCGACAACTGGCTGATGTTGCGAGACTCGTAGCCGCTCAGTTCCACCATGGCGAGCGCGTCGGCGACTTTCTTCGCCCAGCCCGCTTTCGGCTCGCGGCGCGCGCGCAACGGAAAGGCCACGTTCTCGCCGACCGTCATGTGCGGAAACAGCGCATAGTTCTGGAACACGATGCCGATGTCGCGTTTGTGCGGCGGCACAAATGTAACGTCGCGCTCCCCGACCCAGACCGCGCCCGAGGTCGGCTGAACGAAGCCGCCGAGGATGCCGAGCAGCGTCGTCTTCCCCGAACCGGACGGCCCGAGCAGCGACACGAATTCACCGGGTGCGATATCGAGCGACACGTCGTCCAGCGCGACCACCGGACCGTAACGCTTCGTTGCCGACCGGATCGATACTCCCGTTTTCGCTCGTGCGTCCATTGCGTATCTCTCGCTGGAAAGGGGTGACTTGAGAAAAAATATAAGTCCCGTTCTTTTTGACGGCAATTCCCAAATTGTTGGATCGGGCATAACATCAAGTCATGCCAAATCTTCGCAGGAAACTCCCGAGCGCCAATGCGCTGTTTGTGTTCGAAGCGGCCGCCCGTTGCGGCAACTTCACGCGCGCGGCGCAGGAGCTATACGTGAGCCAGCCTGCCGTGAGCCGCATGCTGGCGCGCATGGAGGACCATATCGGCGTGCGTCTGTTCGAGCGCGTCCGCGGTGGCATCGAGCTGACCGAAAGTG
The DNA here is from genome assembly GCF_038900715.1 of Paraburkholderia phymatum. Lineage (GTDB taxonomy): Bacteria > Pseudomonadota > Gammaproteobacteria > Burkholderiales > Burkholderiaceae > Paraburkholderia > Paraburkholderia phymatum_A. Next base: position 138,163 of record NZ_JAYMRZ010000003.1, read on the forward strand.
GCAGGGTTCTGTACCGCGCGATCTCGGAAGGCTTCAATGGGATCGAAAACGCAATCAGGGAAATCGAGGCGCGTGCGACGGGTGTCGAGTCGGTCATGCTGTCGGTATCGACGGGCTTCACCACGCACTGGCTGATGCCGCGCATGGGCCGCCTGAATCAGGCTTTTCCCAATATCGACTTGCGCTTTCAGCTGATATCGGGGCGCATCGGCGGTCCGCTCAACGATGTCGATCTCGGCATGCGCTTTCTGCACGATGGGGAGATCGACGAGAACGCGGTGCTGGTGATGCCCGAAACGCTCTTGCCCGTGTGCAACCAGCGCTATCAGGAGATTTCGCAGACCGACGCGGGCCGCCGGCACGGCGACACAGTCATCGTAATGGACGACGAGCAGCGCGGCTGGCACGAGCGCTTCGACGCGTTCGCCGGACACGCACGGCACGTCGCCAGCATGCTGAGCTTCAGCGACTACGCGATCGTCGTGCAGGCCGCCCTGCTTGGCCAGGGCATGGCGCTGGGCTGGCTCAATGTCGTGTCGCACTGGCTGGCGCAAGGCGCGTTGCTGCCTGCCGAAGAAGAGATCATCGTGACGAACCGGCGCTGCTGTCTGGTGACACCCGCCAACAAACCGCTACGGCCGTTCGTCGCGAATGTGCGCGACTGGCTGATCGAAGAGATGTGCAACGATCTGCGGGTCGTCGAGAAGAAGTACCCTGGGCTAAGGTTGCGGGAAACCATGGAGCAGAAGGGGCTCAAGTTCGGCTAAGCGGCGGCTTTTTTGTCTGCAGCACCGGTTGTTTTTTGCCTTTGCGCTGGCATCCGCGATGCGCCTACGCCGCGAATGCCAGGCAGAACAAAGATGCCCCGCTAAACTCATTGGCGAGTTCCCTCACCTCGCCCCTCGCGCGTTCTGCAGGAACATGCTCGGCGTCACGCCGCAAAACCGCTTGAAGTGGCGCGCCAGATGACTCTGATCGAAGAAACCGACCTCCGTCGCCACCACCGATCCGGGCACGCCCGCCAGCAGCAAGCTCTGCGCGCGCCGCACGCGCACGCTGCATAGATACCTGTACGGCGAAAGCCCGATCTGCTGCCTGAATACAGTGGCAAACCGCGACACGCTAAGCGCCGACAGTTCGGCCAGTTGCGCGAGGCTCACCGTCTTGTCGAAATTCGCCTCGATATAGGCGAGCGCATCGCCGAGAGTCACGGACGATCGGTTGACGGTACTCATGAAGAAACCTCGATAGTGGGCGATGCGCCTTGCGAGTGCACGGCGTGCTGGAATCGCCCGATTGAAAACGGTTCGAGCGGAATTGGCGTGCTGCCCGCGTCCATCAGCTCGGCCAGCGTCTCGCCGACGCCCGGACCGATCTGGAATCCCGATCCGCTGAAGCCGAACGCATAGAAGAGCCCATCGGCCTTCGCGCTCGGCCCGATCACCGGCTCGTAATCGGGCAGATAGCTTTCGACGCCGCTCCATACGCGAATTACATGCAACGGCGCGAGCGCGGGCACGAGGCGGCGGAACTGCGCGATCTGCTGCACGGTGTTTTCGGGCAGCACCGACGCACGCCGTGTCACGGCATCAGCGGGACCAGACGGCCCGCCGCCGAGCACGATATTGCCGCGCGGAATCTGCCGGAAATACACGCTCTCTTCCTTGATCGACGTGTACACGCCCATCGACGACTTGAACACGTAGGGCACGGGCTCCGTGACGGCCATTTGCGGTCCGCGCACGACGAGCGGCACCCGTTCGCCGAATTGCGTAGACAGGGCGTTCGCCCATGCGCCCGCGCAGATCAACACCTGCTCCGCGCGATAGACGTCGCCCGCCGCACTCTCGACGCGAAAGCCGCCGGCTTCTTTCTCGACACGCAAGATCTCGGTGTTCTCGACGATGCGTGCGCCAAGACGCGCCGCCGCACGCCCAAATGCAGGCGCGGCAAGCCGCGGATTCGCGTGACCGTCGAGCGGCGAAATGGATGCGGCTAACACCTCGCGGCCCAGAAATGGAAAGCGCCTGAACATCGCCGCGCCTTCGAGCACTTCCAGATCGAGGTCATACGCCCGGGCCTCGACGGCATAGCGATGAAAATACTCGGCGTCGTGCGCGTGATAGCACACGCGCGTATGGCCCGACGGCAAAAACTCGACGTCTTCTCCAAGGAGTTCTTTCGAACGGCGCCAGGTATCGAGCGCGCGATTGGCCATCGCGAGTTGCGTCAGCGCGCGACCCTGGCGGCGCACACCACCGAAGTTGACGCCGCTCGCCTGTTGTCCCGTCAATCCGCGTTCGAGAAGGATCACCAAACGCTGTCTGCGCCGCAGAAAAAACGCCGTCGACGTCCCGACGATCCCGCCGCCGATCACAATCACATCGGCACGATCACTCATTCGCTGAACTCCTGTGCGCAGTTGCCTGTTTCTTGTTCGGAATCGCGTCGAACTGCACGTTTCGGCACGAGCGTCATCGGCAGCGGCTTGACGGGCGCCTGTCCGCGCAGCCGTCCGACGGCTTCGAGCGGCACGCGTGCCTCGGCTGCGATCACTTCGGCGCCTGCATGCGCGCAGAAGCGCCCCTGGCAACGGCCCATGCCAACACGAGAAAACGCCTTCGCGCGATTCGCTTCCTTCGCGCCCATGTCGCGCACGACACGCCGCAATTCGCCTGCCGTGATCGCCTCGCAACGGCACACAATCGTGTCATCGGGCAGCGCCGCAGCAAAGCGCGCGGGCCAGGGAAACGCCGTTCGCAAGCCCGCTGCGAATCGCGTGAAGCGCGCCAGTTCCGCGCGCAACTGTCGAGCGCCTTCGCGTTCGATGCCCGCATCGTGCAGCGCGGCCAACGCAGCGAGCCGGCCCGCGCGTTCCGCTGCATCGGCGCCGCGCACGCGCGCGCCGTCGCCCGCAAGATAGACGCCCGCGACGCTGCTGCGGCCATCCGCGTCGATATGCGGAAGCCACGTCTGCGTCGCGTGGTCGAAACGGAATTCGCAGCCAGCGAGATCGGCAAGCTGCGTCTCGGCACGCAAGTGATAGCCGAGCGCAACGGCATCGCAATTCATGTCGAGCGTCGCGCCATTGGCGAGCGTCACGCGAACGCCCGTCACGCCGTGCCCGGACGAACCATCGATTGCAACGGGCGTCACGCCGCGATGAACGGGCACGCGGGCGCGACGCAGGACATTCATCAGCGCAATGCCCTTGCGCAACGTCGCGGGCATCGCGAGCAACTGGGGCAGCGCGCGCATGCGCTGTGCGAACGTCGACGTATCGAGCACCGCGCTCACCGTCGCGCCCGCCTTCACGTATTGCGCGGCCACCAGATACAGCAACGGCCCCGTGCCCACCATCACGGTGCGCGCGCCTACCGCGCAGCCTTGCGATTTCAGCGCGACCTGCGCGCCGCCAAGACTGAACGTGCCCGCGTGATGCCAGCCGGGAACGGGCATCAGCCGATCCGTCGCGCCGCTGCATACGATCAGCGCATCGAACGCGAGTTCGTCGTAGCGCGTGCCACTCACGACATGCAGCGCCTTCGGCCCGATATTCCAGACAAGCGTGTCGGGCAGATAGTCGATCTGCGCGCGCAACGCATCGAAGTCGCGATGCAGCGACGCGGCACGCGCTGCCTCCGTCCCATACAGCGTTTCATACGAGCGCGAGAAGCCTTCCGGCTGACGTCGATAAATCTGACCGCCGTCACGACGCCCTTCATCGATGACCGTCGGACGCAGCCCCGCTTCGACGAGCGCCTGTGCCGCTCGCACACCCGCTGGCCCAGCCCCGATCACGATCACCCTCCACTGCTTCAGGTCCCGATGCGTGGCCATACGCCCTCCCCGACGAACGCGATGCGCGTGACGATCGACATGCCCGGCGCGGCAGAGGTCGTGCAGGCGCGCACGCGTTCACCTTGCATCGTCCAGACCCAGCAGTCCTGGCACGCGCCCATCAGGCAAAAGCCCGCGCGGCGGCCGTCGCCGAACTCGGAATCGCGCAACGTGTCTTGCGTCGTCAGCAACGCGACCATCAGCGTGTCGCCTTCGGCCACCTGCGTGACAAGGCCGTCGACGGTGATGTCGAACGTCTTGCGTCCCGTCTCCGCCACCCTCACGAAGCGCGCGTTCATGCCGTCACCGTATCAGGTGACTGCATGCGCATCAGTTCCGCTGCGGAACGGTGGCAGCGAATCTGCGCACCCGAAGGCATTAGCTTGATCGGAGGCGGCACGAGGTTGCACTTGCCATCGATGCGCGCTGGACAGCGCGCGCGGAAACTGCACAGTTCGCTCGAATCGCTGGCGGGACCCATCGACGGCAACGCGCCGCCCGTCAGCGCACGCCGCGAGTCGAGCCAGCCGGGCCGCAGCGCAGGCACGGAATCGACCAGCAGGCCTGTGTACGGGTGATGCGGCGCCGCCGCCGCCAGCACGCTCCGCTGGCCGGCTTCCACGCATTGACCGGCATAGAGCACGATCACGTCCTCGCAGATCGCACGCACCGTTGAAATGTCGTGGCTGATGAACATGTACGACACGCTCAGTTCGCGGCGCAGTTCCGCGAGCAGATCGAGGATCGCTGCGCCGACCACTGTATCGAGCGCGGACGTCACCTCATCGCAGAGAATCAGCGCGGGGTTCGCGGCGAGCGCGCGTGCCAGATTCACCCGCTGCTTCTGCCCGCCCGACAGACCACCCGGCTGGCGCTTTGCAACCGATGCAGGCAGCCTCACCAGATCGAGCAGTTCCAGCATCCGTTTATGCGCTCCCGCGCCGCGCAGGCCGTGATAGAAGCACATCGGGCGCGCGAGGATGTCGGCGATCGTGCGGCTCGGATTGAGCGCGGTGTCGGCATTCTGGAAAACGATCTGCACGCGCCGGTACTGATCGGGTGTCCGCTCGGAGAGCTTCGCGGGCAGCGGCTTGCCGTCGAGCAATACGTCGCCGCGCGCGCGATCCACCAGCCCCGCCACGACACGCGCGAGCGTCGTCTTCCCAGAGCCCGATTCGCCGACCACGCCGAGCGCGCTGCCACGCGCAATCTTCAGGCTCACGTGGTCGAGCACACACACGGCGGGCACGCCGTTCGCATCGATGCGTCCATAGCCCGCGCTCAGATTGCGGATCTCGAGCAGCGGCGGCGGGTTGTCCTTCAATGGCGATACCGGCTCCGGCTCAGGACGCCGGGTCGCCGCCAGCAGCTGACGCGTGTATTCGTCGGCGGGCGCATCGAGCACTTGCATCGTCGTGCCGTTCTCGCGCACCATCCCGCCGTTGAGCACGACGATGCGGTCCGCCATCTGCGCGACCACGGCCAGATCGTGCGACACGTACACCGCCGTCGTGCCGAGTTCGCGGATCACTTTCTTGAACGCGGCGAGCACTTCGATCTGCGTGGTCACGTCAAGAGCCGTGGTCGGTTCGTCGAACACGACGACGGCGGGATCGGTAATCAGCGCCATCGCCGCCATCAGCCGCTGCAACTGCCCGCCCGACACCTGATGCGGATAGCGCGAGCCGATCGTTTCCGGCGCGGGCAGCGCGAGCGAGCGGAACAGTTCGATGGCCTTGGCGCGCGCGGCGGCGGGCGTCATCAGCTTGTGCAGCAGCGCGGGCTCCGTCACCTGGTCCATGATCGTGCGCGCGGGGTTGAAACCCGCCGATGCGCTCTGCGCAACGTATGCGACGGTGCGCGCGCGCAACGCGCGCCGTCCGTTCTCATCGAGCGACAGCACATCGACGCCGCCGATCTTCACAGAGCCGCCCGCAATCGAACATCCGCCGCGCGCGTGCCCGAGCAGCGACAGCGCGATTGTCGTCTTGCCCGAACCCGATTCGCCGATCAGCGCGAGCACTTCGCCCTTCTTCACCGAGAAATCGACACCCTTGACAATCTCGACGAAGGCATCGGGCGCGGTGCCTGCAACCACCCGAAGGCCTTTTACCTCGATCATGTTCATCGGCCGCCTCCATGAGTGCGTGCGCCGTGGCGGCGCAGGCTGTCGATCAGCAGATTCATGCCGACCGTCAGTGTCGCGATCGCGACGGCAGGCATCAGCACGGCGGGCGCGCCTTCCGCAAGACCGCCGATGTTCTCGCGCACGAGCGAACCCCAATCGGCATTCGGCGGCTGCACGCCGAGGCCGAGAAAGCTGAGGCCCGAGAGCAGCAGCACGATGAACACGAAGCGCAGGCCGAAGTCCGCGAGCATCGGATGAATCATGTTGGGCAGCACTTCGACGCGCGCGATGTAGAACAGCCCTTCGCCGCGCGCCTTCGCGACCTGGACGTATTCGAGCGTCATCAGGTTGACGGCAAGCGAGCGCGAGATGCGAAAAGCGCCGGGAATATAGGCGAGCGCGGCGACTATGATCAGCATCGGCACCGACGAGCCGAACGCGGCAATCACGACGAGCGCGAGCACCTTGCTCGGAATGGAGATCAGCGCGTCGAACAGGCGGCTCAGGACTTCGTCGACCCATCGCCCGGACACGGCGGCGACGAGACCGAAGAAGGTGCCGATGCAGCTCGCGAGCACCGTCGATGCGAGTGCAAGCCCAACCGTGTATTGAGTGCCGTAAAGCACGCGGCTCAGCATGTCGCGGCCCAGGTAATCGGTGCCGAGCGGATGCGCGGCGCTGTACACGCCGAAGATTTCCGTCGACGTCACCGCGCCGCCTTTGTACGGCGCGACCAGCGGTCCAATGAACGCGACGCCGAGCCAGAACACGACGAGCGCGAGGCCAATCAGGCCGAGCACCGAAAATCGGTTCACGAGGCGGCGCAATCGACCGCGTTTGACGACTTCCGTTTCGACGGACACCTCCTGCACGGCATCGGCGCAAAGCTTGCCGTCTTCATCGGGCACCGCGTACAGCACGGTCGTTGCATGAGATGTGGCGGGTCGGTTCATCGTTGACGCAGCCTCGGGTTGTAGATGATTTGACAGAGATCGGCGATCAGCACGAGCGCAAGGTACGCGGCGCAGAACACCATCACGCAGCCTTGCACGAGCGGCATGTCGCGGTTCGTGACGGCATCGACCATCAGGCTGGCGAGGCCCGGATAGTTGAAGATCGACTCGACGATCACCACGCCGCCGAACAGATACGACAGGCTCAATGCGACGGCGTTAGCAATCGGGCCGATCGTGTTGGGGAGCACATGACGCAATACGATGCGCATCGGCGACGCGCCCTTGAGCAGCGCCATCTCCACGTATGACGCGTTGAGCTGGTCGAGCACCGCGGCGCGCGTCATGCGCGCCATCTGCGCGACGATTACGCAGCACAGCGTCATCACGGGCATCGCGTAGATGCGCACCAGCGCGCCGAACGACGTCACCTCGGACAGATACGACAGTGCCGGCAGCCAGCGCAGCTTCACCGCGAAGACCAGCACGGCGACGGTCGCGATCAGAAACTCGGGCACGGCCACCGTCGACAGCGTCAGCACGTTGAGCACGCGGTCGAGCAGCGAGCCGCGAAACATCGCCGACAGAATGCCGATCACGAGCGCGACAGGCACCGACACGAGCGCCGTCAATCCCGCAAGCACCAGCGAGTTAGGCAGGCGCGTCGCGATCAGCTCACTGACAGGCAGGTTGTTCGACAGCGACGTGCCGAAGTTGCCGGTCACGACATGCACCAGCCACTGAAAATATCGCTGCAACGCGGGCTGATCGAGGCCGAACTGATGGCGCAAGGCCGCGACCTGCTCGGGCGTCGCCGCCTGGCCGAGCGCCTGTTGCGCGGCGTCGCCCGGCAGCAGGCCCGTGATCGCGAACACGATCGCGGACACCAGCAGCAGCGTCAGCAACGCAAGACCGAGGCGCGCGGCGATGAGACGTTGCGCGTGGGCTTTCATCGGATATCGCCTCCTTCGTTGAAGCCGCGTGCCGCACGTCGGCGGCACGCGTGATGACGGATCGTGCCCAGGCTCAGGCCTCGAGCCAGACGTTTTCCGCGAACATGAAGCCCATCAGGCCCGCGAGCGGAATCGAGCCGAGGCCCTTGAGCTTCGACGCATGCGCGTCGAGCGAACTCTGGAACAGCGGAATACCGATGCCGCCGTCTTCATGGACGACCTGCTGCATGTCGCCGTAGATCTTCTTGCGCTTCGCGTCGTCCGGTTCGCCGCGCGCGGCGACCAGCATCTGGTCGAACTTGGGGTTCTTCCAGTTCGCTTCATTCCACGGCGCGTCGGACTTGAAGAACTGCGTGAACAGCACGTCGGCGCTCGGGCGCGCATTGATGTTGCCGTAGCCAAGCGGATGCTTCATCCAGTGATTCGACCAGTAGCCGTCCGCGGGCACACGCACCACCTGCAGGTTCAGTCCCGCTTGCGGCGCGACCTGCTGCAGCAGCATCGCCATTTCGACGGAGCCTTCGGCGGCAGGCGACGCGTACAGCTGCACGGGCGCGCTGCCGAGCTTCGCCTTCTGGAAATAGAACTTCGCCTTGTCCGTATCGAATGCGCGTTGCGGCAGACCGGCCATGTAGTACTTGTTGGTCGGATCGATCGGCTGGTCGTTGCCGATTGCCCCATAGCCGCGGAACACCGCGCGGCGAATCTGCTCGCGATCCATCAGGTGCATCAGCCCGCGCCGGAAATCGGTCGTGCCCGTGATGCCGCCTTCGTCGCGCATGATCAGGTCCGTGTACGCGCCCGTCTTCGTTTCGAGCACCGAGAAGCCGGGCGTGCCCTTGATGCGGTCGGTCGAGCGCGGGCTCACTGCGTTGATCAGTTGCACGTCGCCGGAAAGCAGCGCGTTCACGCGCGCGGATTCGTCACCGATGCCGATCAGTTCCACCTCGTCGAGATGCGGCATGCCGGGCTTCCAGTATTTCTCGTTGCGCACGCCGACCGTGCGCACGCCCGGCGAGAACTCCTTGAGCTTGAACGGCCCGGTGCCGACGGCTGTTTTGAAGTCCGTCGTGCCGTCCTTGACGATGAGGAAGTGCGAAGTCGCGAGAATCACGGGCAGATCCGCGTTCGCGCCTTCGAGCGTGATCGTCACTTCGTTCGGGCCCGTCGCCTTCGCTTCCTTGATCTGGTCGGCGAGCGTCTTCGCCTTCGAGCCGAGAGCCGGGTCCTTGTGACGCATCAGCGAATAGATGACGTCGTTCGTCGCGAGCGACTTGCCGTCATGGAATTGCACGCCGCTGCGCAGCTTGACGACCCACACGGTCGCGTCCTTCGTTTCCAGTGATTCGGCGAGCGCCATCTTCGCGCCGAGGTGCGAGTCGAGTTCCGTCAGGCCGTTGTAGAACATGTTGGCGCGCACGTAGTCGGTGCCGAGCGCGCCCTTGGCGGGGTCGAGCGTATCGGCCGACGACGACGATTGCGTCGCCACGCGGATCTTGCCGCCCTGCTTCGGCTTTCCCTGCTGCTGCGCGAATGCGGCACTGCTCGTCGCCAGCAGGCCTGCACCCGTCAGCGACATCAGTCCGCCCGCCGCCATCGCGCGCAGGACATCGCGTCGCGATGCGCCGCGCCGCGTCAACTCTTCGAGCCGGATGCCGGCGTCGGCGACTGCTTCAGGCGATTTATCGATGCTCATGAAACTCTCCGCGTCAGATGTCATGGGGAAAATCGGCAGCTTCGGGCTGTCTGTGTGTGAAAACGGCTATCAATAGAAGACGTCTTTGATCTGGTAATACGCGCCGACGAGCGGCAAAAACCACGGCTTGCCCGTGTGCCCCGGAATGGCGGGCCAGTCGAAATCGCGCCACGGGTTCGCGGCCGCATTGCCGCCGATCACCTCGGCCATCACCTGGCCCATGTGCGTCGACATCTGCGTGCCGTGGCCGCTGTAGCCCATCGAAAAATAGATGCCGTCGTGCTGTCCGGCGTGCGGCAAGCGGTCTGCCGTGATATCGACGAGGCCGCCCCAGCAATAGTCGATGCGCGCGCCGGCGAGGCTCGGAAACATCTGGGCGAGAGTCGCCTGCAGGATGCGGCCGCTCTTCGCATCGGAAGGCCGTTCGGACGCGGTGAAGCGCGCGCGTCCGCCGAACAGCAAACGCGAATCGGACGTGACGCGGAAGTAGTTGTGCATCAGGCGGCTCGTCGTGTACGAGCGGCGCATCGGCAGCAGGCGCGCGAGCTGATCCGCGGGCAACCGTTCCGTCACGACGATGAACGAGCCGACAGGCGCCAGCCTGCGCCGGTACCATGCGAACGGACCATGCCGCGAAGGCCCCGTCGCGATCAGTACCTGATGCGCGCGTAACGTGCCGCGCGCCGATTCGATGCGCCACGCGCCATGATCCTTCTCGATCGATGTGACGGCCGCATGCTCGAACAGCCGCGCGCCGTTACGCAAGGCAGCGTTCGCGAGCCCGACGGCGAACTTGCCCATATGCATCTGCCCGCCGCGCTTTTGCAGCAGTCCGCCGTAAAAACAGTCCGACTCGACTTCGCTGCGAATGCGCTCGCGCGCGATGATCTCGACATCGGGATCGACTTCACGGCGAATCAGCTCAGCCGTGTGCTCGAGATGCGCGAGATGATGCGGCTTCGCCGCGAGCTTCAGCTTGCCCGACGCGAGGTAGTCGCAATCGATCTTCTCTTCGCGGATCAGCCGCTCGACGGTATCGACAGCGGCCGCATACGCCCGATAGCACGCCTGTGCGCGCTCGACGCCCAGTTGCTCGCGCAGCGCCGCATAGTCCTGCGCGACGCCCGTGTTGCACTGGCCGCCGTTGCGCCCCGACGCGCCACCGCCGACGCGCCCGGCGTCGAGCACTGCCACCGTTGCGCCGCGCTTGCCGAGCGCGAGCGCGGCCGACAATCCGGTGAAACCGCCGCCGATCACGGCGACGTCGACATGGCCTTCGACGGGACCCACGCAGGCCGCAATGGCGGCAGGCGCGGTATCGAGCCAGTAGGAGTCGAGTTTCATCGGGTGTCCTCGTGGGGATGACGAGCGTGAATCAGAGGCCGAGCTTCGTCGCGATATCGCCGATCGTGTCGACTTCGTAGTATTCGTAATACGGCGTGCCCGGCTCATGGCCGCGCTTGACGAACGCCTTGTGCCTGATGCCCATGTCGTGCGCTGTCATCAGGTCGTAGCGCAGGCTCGACGAAACGTGCAGCACGTCGCCCGGATTGCAGTTCAGCTGATCGAACATGTACTCGAAGCCCTGCATGCGCGGCTTGTACGATTGCGCCTGCTGCGCGGTGAACACGCGGTGGAACGGCGCGCCGAGCTTGTCGACGTTGCTCTGGATCTGGTCGTCCGAGGCGTTCGACAGGATCACGAGCTTGTACTTCTTCGCAAGACGCGATAGACCTTCCGGGACGTCCGGATGCGGGCCCCATGTCGGCACGGCCAGGTAGAACTTTTCGGCCTCCGCTTCATTGAACTCGACATTCATGCGCTTGCACGCGCGGCGCACGGCATTGACGATCACGTCTCGATACGGCTTCCACGCGCCGAGCACTTCGTCGCGGCGATAGCCCGCGAAGAACGCGACGAATTGCTCCAGTTCGGCGCCATGCAGGCGATTGCCGTACATTTCGCGGGCCATGTCGGCCATACGGAATTTCGTCAGCGTGCCGTAGCAGTCGAACGTGATGTACTTCGGCTCGAAATCGATCATGGTGTCAGTCCTATCGTGGTGTGAACTCGTGCGGCGACCCATACGGGACCCGTCCGGAGTTCAGTGGCGAAAACAGGAAACTCATCCCTGTGGAAAATTTAAACAGTGCAAAAAGTACAGATGTCGCTGATTCGAGTGGCTCCGGCGATACAAACCACGCGTTTTGAGTGGCGTCGGCAGCAGACTATGCGGCGCCGTTTCCTGCATACGTGCGCGAAGGATTCTTAGAGGCGCACATCGATCAGCACGCTCTTGAAGCGCAGATTCGCTTCGTAAGCCTGCCGGCCGAGATCCTTGCCGATGCCCGAGCGCTTGTAGCCGCCCGTCGGGATCATGAAATCGCTGGTGCGCCCGTAGCGGTTCACCCAGACCGTGCCCGCCTCGATGCCCCGCACCATACGCAGCGCGCGGCCCAGATCGGCCGTATGCACGCCCGCCGCGAGCCCATACTCCGGATGCGCAGCGAGTTCGAGCGCTTCTTCTTCGGTGTCGAAGGTTTGCAAGGTCAGCACAGGCCCGAAGACTTCGTGGCGCACGGCTTCCGTGTCCGGCGTGACATTCGCGAGCAGGGTCGGCATATAGAAGGCGCCGGGCGTGGCGGCGTCCGCGCGTCGGCCGCCGCCGCGCAAGGTCGCGCCGCTCGCGACGCTGCGTTCGACGATGGTGTCGATGCGCACCGCCTGCGGCTCCGAGATGATCGGCGGCAATGTCGTGCCGGGCGCCCACGTTGGGCCCGCCTTGAGTTCGCTAAAGAAGTTGACGATCCGCTCGGCGAGTTCATCCGCGATCGACCGTTCGACGAGAAGCCGCGATCCCGCCACGCACACCTGCCCCGCATTCACCGTGATCGCGCCTGCAATGCGGCGCACGACATCATCGAGGCGCGGCGCATCCGCGAAGACGATCTGCGGACTCTTGCCGCCCAGTTCGAGCGTGACAGGCTTCGTGCCGGACTCCGCGCATGCGGCCATGATGGCGGCGCCCGTGCGCGTCGATCCCGTGAACGTCACCTTCGCGATGCGCGAGTCGCGCACGAGCGCATCGCCCGTCGTGCGTCCATCGCCTTGCACGACGTTGAAGATGCCGGGCGGCACGCCCGCTTCCACCGCGAGTTCAGCAAGCCGCAGCACGGAGAACGGCGTCATCTCCGAAGGCTTCAGCACGACTGCGTTCCCCGCCGCGAGCGCGGGCGCGATCTTCCACGATGCCATCACCAGCGGGAAATTCCACGGCGCAATGGCGGCGATCACGCCGTAGGGTTCGGCGATCGTCATGCCGAGATGATCGTGGTCCGTCGCCGCGACGTCGCCGCCGACCTTGTCCGCGAACTCAGCGTAAAAGCGAATCCCTTCCGCCGTGAACGGCACGTCCCAGCAAAACGCATCGCGAATGGGCCGCGTCGAGCCGAGCGATTCGAGCGGCGCGAGCGTGCTCGCGTCGGCGGCGACGAGATCGGCGAAGCGCCGCAGCACGCGCGCGCGTTCGCGCGGCGCCGTGCGCGCCCAGCCGCTCGTCCGGAACGCGGTCCATGCGTTCTGCACCGCGCGATCGATCAGCGCGGCATCGGCGATGGGCACCGACGCGTAGATGACGCCATCGGACGGACGCGCGACCTCGATGTGCGACGCGCCTTCATCGACATATTCGCCGTCGATGAAATGTCCGCTGCGCACGTTGATGGTTGCGGGATCGAAACGGTCCATTTGCGTGAGTCCTTCGATTGCCTTGGATGCAGGAAATCGTATGCCCGGCTGGTCGGCAGATTTCACCGACAAAAAAGCGCGCACAGCAGAATCGACGCGTTATCGTGGCAGGAACCCTGCGTTTTGCATTGCATCATCGTCGTCACGGTTGCGGACCATGCAATAGAAGGATCGTCCTAGCCAGGCGCACCGGACGGTGAGAGAGTCACGGTATGTGTCTTCAGAACGAGGAGGCCGGCGTGTCCGACCCAAACAGCAACGGCGTGATCGGGTACCGCCCTTTCACGTCCGACGACATCGCGGCAGCACATGCGCTGTCGCGCGCCGTCAGATGGCGGCACCGTCCCGATGACTGGTGCTTCGCGGCGCGCACGGGCCAAGGCTTCGTCGCCGAGGACGGGAGCGGCGTGATCGGTACGGCGCTGTCGTGGCGGTTCGGGCGCGAGGCCGCGACGCTCGGCATGCTGATCGTGGCGCCCGGGCGACAACGGCGCGGCGTCGGACGCAAGCTGATCGAGCTACTGATCAAAGACCTCGGCACGCGTACCTTGCTGATTCACGCGAGCCCTGCTGGCCTGCCACTGTGCGAGCAGTTCGGCTTTCGCAACATCGGCACGATCCATCAGCATCAGGGCGCGGCATTTCAGCCGCCGCTCGTCTCACTGCCGCCTGGCGAGCGTCTGCGCCCTCTCGGCGTCAACGATGCGCCGCGTCTCGTCGAACTCGCTTCGCGCGCGAGCGGACTGGACCGGCGCGAATTGCTCCCGCAGTTGCTCGATATCTCCAGCGGCATCGCGCTCGACCGCGATGGCGAACTGATCGGCTTCGCGCTGTTCCGGCGCTTCGGCGATGGCCATGTGATTGGCCCCGTGATCGCGCCCGGCTCGCCCGATGCGAGCCGCGCGAAGGCACTGATCAGCCACTGGCTCGCGTTGAATGCGGGCATGTTTGTGCGCGTCGATACGCCCGTGGAGCACGGACTCTCCACGTGGCTCGAAGGGCTTGGGCTGCCGCACGTCGACAGCATCGAGAGGATGATGCGCAATGGGCCGCTCCCTGTCGATGCACAGTTCAAGCAGTTTGCGATTGCGAGCCAGGCGGTGTGGTGATGCTCGCAAGCCGTTAGCGTGCCAGGAAAGAACAAGGCCCGCGTGCGCGATACGCGATTCGCGCAACGACGCGGGCACTTCGAATTCACATCTTGTCGGCCAGCGCGACGGCGGCCTCGTTGGAATTGCGACGCTGTAGTAGACGAGGCAGCCATCCTTCCTTGTCGCCTCTATGTTGGGCAGCCCGGATGACGGCACGCGCTCCGTGGATCAACAACGCGTCGTTAACGACATTAATTGATGAACGCTACAGCGGCGGCGGCGGCTGTAGAGTTCAGCAATTGATGTCGCGGTTTGACAACCAATTCGTGTCGTTTTTCACGGGTCGCGCCGGCCAATTTCGCACCCGTCCGCTCGATGTCCAACCATTTCGTGTCGCCTTGACAGGCAGACACTTAAATTTTCGACGATCTGTCCCTTTGCGCCATAAAGCAATGTAAATTCGTCACGGCTCGGACTTCGATGGCAGTTGGCCCGACTCTACACCACCGTCTTGCCAATACCTTCGCTGCCGATCGAACACACGCAGTCTCAACGGCATCTACCAGAGCGCTCATTCCCTGCTTTCGCTGGGCGACAATTATCGGCCTTAGCTGACGTTGGCCGGTGATTCGGCCAACGACCGTTACACGTAGCTTAGCTGTCAACTGATGGGCAGTGCAGGCGAATGTCAACTGTGACCGACTCACAGAGGCAGTTATCGCTGTTCTATGAGATCGGGAACTTCTTTACGTGATCGGTTTGCGTGTGAACGCGTTACGTTTGGCGAGGAGGCGTTAGTCGATCGTTACCAGACCGACTAGCTGCAATACAACTGCGCCTATAGAAGTGCGGAACGAGAAACCCGATGCACATCCCTATAATGGCTGAGTTGATATATATCTGGCGCCAGTTCGGTTCTAGCCGCTGTTCGTAGAAAGCTCGCAAGTTATCGTCGCTCTTGAAAAACTGTAGCACTATGTACTGCACAAGAACGAAGAACGCTGCGAGCGCGATCGCTTCAACATAACGCAGCCAGACAGGCGGATCATTGACGCCATAATAGTCATCCGCCACCCACGCGATGCCGACAGTGGTAAAGAATGTTCCAACGTACCAAGGCCAACGTTCTATCGATTCATTCAATGCATTCGAAAAGAGACCTTGCTGAACGAGTAGATCCAACGGATTACCGGTACTAACCCATATCATTCGCAGCACCAGAGCAGCGGGAAAGGATGCAGCTACAGCGAACACGCCACATATTGCATACGCAGCAACGGGACGCCGATCTGGAAGTTTCACTCGCGCATAGGACCAGGCGGCTTTCGGATAGACTGCCGCGGCGATCGAGATTCCGTAGATCATCGGCAGCAAGATGGCCAAACGAAAACTTGCAGCATCGGCTGCTCCGCTGACCGCACCCAACAAAACGATCACGATTACCACCACAAAGAAAATTAAACCGATGACAAGTACGAGGTCGTCGGCTCGCAATGGGTTATCCGGTTTGCTGACGTTACGGAAACCAAGTTTGGCAAGTGTTGAGTAGCGGCTATTCGGCCCCCATTCACATTCGAGTACGCCGCTGCTGACGAAGTCGCACAGGTCCTTGTAAACGGCATCGATTTCACCAAGCAGTTTTTGCCTCAGAGGCATGGCCAAGGACACGTGCTCGCTCATATCGAGCATCGCTAGCGTATCGGCTGTTAGATTTATGCGCAGTTTGTCGATATGCTGGTCGAAGTCGGTCAGTCTTTCTTGCTGGCGATCCGTAAACCTTCCAAAACGTGAATCCGGCCATTGTCGAAGCGTCGCGTAAAGGGCCGCAGTTCTCGCCCATTTCCCGGTCAGTGTGTTTGTTGGCGATGCAAGCCAGTCGGTACTCACACCGATACGATCGAGTGAATCCCTAATTTCTTTGATAGCATCTTCTTGCGGGGCGAATTCCACGTTGCGGAGCTTGCCGCTTAGTTCACGCACTTCATAAGGAATATTTCCAATACGCTCGAACCATTTCTTCACCACTTCATCGACTTTTTTTAGCACTGGGGAATGCGGAAGGATAGAAGTGAGGAACAAAGCCGTCAAAAGTGGTTCCGGTAGGTCATTGAGGTTGGAATGGGCGTCGTCAACGCCCAGAAACGCTGCGAGTGAAGACGTGTTGGAAAAAGCCTGACTAAGGACGTAGTAAAGCAACAGCATTGATAGAGCATAGCCACTGCGCGCGATCCAATACCGCGCGAAAGTCGTTGTTGGGCGCATTGGAAGTGGACTTTCGAATCTATCGTTTGCATATACCACGACGACGAATACGCCGATCAACCACTGCAAAATGATCGTTTCCTGACTGTGTGTCATTTTGATTACCTCGCCATACCGCTTTCTGCATGTAACCCACTGAATCTCCCCGTTAAGCGTGCACAGGCAACGGGCGAACCAGCGAGACTCCTCGAACTACCGACATAGTCTCCCGTCTACAGTAGTAGACCGGCGTAAGACTGTGTATATGAAGAAAGTCATAGAATTGTTGACCTGGCTCGCCATGTTTCTGAGCAGCGCTCTGTACGGCGCAATTCGAACGTCCATTTGCGGTTGGTTTGTTGCGTTGGCCGTCGGCCACGGATCGGCCAATAATTGCCGTTCGCGCAATACCGGGAGTCGCAGTGAGGTTGTCGACGCGCGACGAATCGCAACGGTCACAAGAGTGCAGATGTGCGCGGCCGGGGCTGGATGCCTCGATCTCAGATCATGCTGACTCGGGGATGTTAAGCAGCCGATCTCGCGAACGGCTGCGATGCTCCTATGAACTGCCTCACAGCGGCCGACACTCCAACGGCAGCAAAGGCCGAACTGCCGACCGTCGCCCTCCTCTCCCCAAGCGGCGCGCGTTCCAGGATCTTTGCCGTGATAAGGCGCGGGTTATCACGGCAATCGTCCGTGGACAACAATAGCCCCCGCGATACCCAACGAGACAGGGCGTGCACACGTAAGCCGCGATCCGACCCACTTGTGTGTGCCCGCTTAGATCTTTTGCGCCCCTCACTATTTGCTGGACGCAATATCGATCCGAAGCGGTCTTACCTGCATACGCTACAGCACGCGTGCGCGCGCGCAGCGCCCTGCACCGCCGATGCAAAACACGGGAAATCATGGAAGTGCAGATGCCTCGCGGCACAGTCAAGGACGGCTTCGGGTGGCAGTCTCAGCTCATGGGCCACAGACAGACTCGTTTTCATTACGAGCAGGACAAGTTCGCTCCACTCGTCTTGACGGCAACCTCTCGTCGAGCTCTCGTACATCGTCGCCACCGTGTGTGCACGTCGCGTGAAGCCATACTACGGTGAGCGGATTTTCAACTGCATTACGCGGCATCACCGTCGTACAGATCATCTCTTTTCAAGTGAAGGGAGATCCATTCCGCGCCACTGCAATGGGCGCCATAACCAGAAGCGGTTGCAGGAAACGGCTTCTCCACAGGCGAACTTCAGCGCTCGCCGGCTGGATTCGCTGGCCGAGGGATCCTCGAGGACCGGACACATTTCGCGTCGAATAGCGGGCTCCGCCTTATAAGGCGTCGGGTGTATTCTGACGAGATGGCGGGGGCGGCAAATGGCTACCCATGATTTCGGCGAAATGTGCAACGGCCTCCAGATCTTGTGGGAGGACGGTGAGCGCGTCTTCAGCCGGGCACCACAGTCGGCAGATGTCGGGAAGAAGACGCTACTCATTGCGCGGCCCGCCGTCGCGCAGCCCTCACCTGCCAGCCTTGAACGGCTCGCTCACGAATTCGAACTGAAGGACGAACTCGATGGTGCGTGGGCGGTGCGGCCGGTGGAACTGGTGCGCGAAGGCGGTGGAACGCTACTTGTGCTCGAGGATCCGGGCGGTCAGTCGCTCGAGCGGCTAATCGGCGCGCCGATGGCGGTAGGTAGCGCGGTGCGCGTCGCCGCCGGCATCGCCGTGGCGCTGGGCAAGCTGCACCAGCGCGGCCTCATCCATAAGGACCTCAAGCCTGGCCATATTTTAGTGAACTGCACGGACGGCCAGCCGCGGCTGACCGGCTTCGGCATCGCCTCGCAGTTGCGACGCGAGCGACAGGCGCCCGAGCCGCCAGAAACCCTCGCCGGCACGCTTGCCTACATGGCCCCCGAACAGACCGGGCGCATGAACCGCTCGATCGACGCCCGCAGCGATCTCTACGCGCTCGGCGTCACGCTCTACCAGATGCTGACAGGTTCGCTGCCGTTCACCGCAGACGATCCGATGGAGTGGGTGCACTGTCATATCGCGCGAAAACCAGTGCCGCCCAGCGAGCGGCTGAAGGGCGTCCCCGCCCCCGTGTCGGCCATCATCATGAAGCTGATGGCCAAGACGGCCGAAGAGCGCTACCAGACCGCCGGCGGCGTCGAGCGCGATCTGCGGCGCTGCCTTGCCGAGTGGGAAGCACACGGTTACATCGATGACTTTGCACCCGGCCAGCAGGACACGCCTGATCGGCTGCTCATCCCGGAAAGGCTCTATGGGCGCGAAAACGAGGTCGGGACCTTGCTGGCCTCCTTCGATCGCATCATCAAAGACGGCGCGCCGGAGCTGGTGCTGGTCTCGGGCTATGCGGGCATTGGCAAGTCCGCCGTCGTCAACGAAATGCACAGGGTGCTGGTTCCACCGCGCGGGCTCTTCGCGGCGGGCAAGTTCGACCAGTACAAGCGCGACATCCCTTATTCGACGCTCGCTCAGGCCTTTCAGAGCCTCGTGCGACCGCTGCTCGGCAAGCGCGACGCCGAGCTCTCCGGCTGGCGAGACGCCTTTCTCGAGGCGCTCGGGCCGAACGCACAGCTGATGATTGACGTCGTGCCAGAGCTCAAGCTCATCATTGGCGAGCCGCCCCCCGTCCCTGAGCTTGAGCCGCAGCAGGCACAACGCCGTTTCCAGCTGGTGTTCCAGCGCTTCATCGGTGTCTTTGCCCGCGCCGAACATCCACTGGCACTCTTTCTCGACGACCTGCAATGGCTCGACGCGGCCACGCTCGATCTGCTCGAGGGCCTGTTGACCCGGTCCGATCTGCAGCACCTCATGCTGATGGGTGCCTATCGTGACAACGAGGTGACAGCCGACCATCCGCTGACGCGCAAGCTCGAAGCCATCAAGGCTAACGGTGGCAAGGTCACGGAAATTGCGCTGGCGCCGCTTAAGCAAGCGCATCTGCGGCAGTTGCTTGCGGACGCGCTTCGCTGCGAGCCCGCACACGCCGTGCCACTCGCGCAACTGGTCCACCAGAAAACCGGCGGCAATCCGTTTTTTGCCATTCAGTTCCTGTCGTCGCTCGCTGAAGAGGACATGCTCGTCTTTGACCATGATGCTGCCCGCTGGTGCTGGGATCTCGAGCGCATTCACACCAAGGGATATACCGATAACGTCGTCGACCTCATGGTCGCGAAACTCACGCGCCTGCCGGGCGAAACGCAGAATGCGTTGCAGCAACTGGCATGTCTTGGTAATAGCGCCGGGACGACGACGCTCTCACTTGTCCTCGGGACGTCGGAAGAGCAGGTTCAGGGGGCGCTCTGGCCCGCCCTCCGGCATGAACTGGTGGAGCGCGGCGCGGCCAGCTACAGGTTCGCCCACGATCGCGTTCAGGAAGCCGCGTATTCGCTGATCGCCGAAAAGCTGCGAGACGAAGCCCACCTTCGTATCGGCCGACTGCTGGCGGAGCACACGCCGACCGAAAAACGCAACGAGGAGATCTTCGAGATCGTCAATCAGCTCAATCGCGCGATCCCGCTCATCGTGTCACGAGAGGAGCGGGACCAGCTCGCCGGGTTCAACCTGATCGCCGGCAGGCGCGCCAAGGCCTCCACCGCCTACGCCTCAGCGCTCACATATCTGGTTGCCGGTGTGGCGCTCGTGGGCGACGATGGCTGGGAGCGCCTGCGGCAGCTTATGTTCGCGCTGGAGTTGCATCGGGCCGAATGCGAATTGCTGACCGGTGCGCTGGCGGCTGCGGACGAACGTCTCGCGGCACTCGCGGCCCGCGCGGAGTATGCGCTCGAACATGCGTGCGTCGCGTGTCTGCGCGTGGACGTGCACGTGACCCGCGATGAGAACGGCCGCGCGGTCGCCGTCGCTCTCGAATGCCTCCGACATCTGGGCATCGAGTGGTCGCCGCAACCGACAGAAGAGGAAGCGCGCCGGGAGTATCAGCGGATCTGGTCGATGCTTGGAGACCGCCCGCTTGAGGTACTTGTCGATCTGCCCTTGATGAGCGACCCGGCTTCGCTCGCAACTGTCGATGTTCTGGCCAAGCTCGCGGCGCCTGCCTATTATTCGAGTCCGAACCTGGGTTGCCTGGTCATCTGTCGTTTTGTCAATCTGAGCCTCGAGCACGGCAACGCTGACGCGTCCTCTTACGCCTATGCGTGCCTCGGTGTGATCGCCGGGTCACGCTTCGGCGACTACGAGACCGCATACCGATTTGGCCGGCTCGGCTACAAGCTGGTCGAGAAGCGTGGGCTGAAGCGCTACGACGCAAGGACCTATATGACCTTTGGCGGCACCGCCCTGCCGTGGAAACAACCCGTCAGGGATGGCCGCGAAATAATGCGTCAAGCGCTGGAGGCGGCCAACCAGAGCGGGGACCCGAGTGGGGCGGCGCACGGTTGTAGCTACCTGAATACGAACCTGCTTGCCGCCGGCGATCCGCTGGAACAGGTACAAGAAGAAGCCGAACGGGGTCTCGCGTTTGCGCAGAAGACACAATACGGTGCCATCGTTGACGGCATCAGCGCCCAGCTCGGCCTGATACGGACGCTGAGGGGGCTCACGCCGACGTTTGGCCACTTCGACGATGCGAATTTTGATGAACTTCGGATCGAGCGCCGTTTCGCGGAGAACCCGGATCTGGCCATTGCCGAGTGCTGGTACTGGATCCGTAAGTTGCAGGCGCGGTTCTTCGCAGGCGACTATGGTGCGGCGGCCGATGCCGCATTGCGGGCGCGACGGGTGCTTTGGGCGTCCCCCAGCTTCGAAATCGCCGAATATCACTTTTACGGCGCGTTGTCTCGCGTGGCCTGTTTCGATACGGCAACGGCTAATGAGCGACAGGTTCACATTGAGGCACTTGCGGACCATCAAAGACAACTCAAGAACTGGGCAGATCTTTGCCCGGAGAATTTCGAGGACCGCGCTGCCCTAGTGGGGGCAGAGATCGCGCGCATCGAAGGCCGCACGCTCGATGCGATGACCCTTTACGATCAGGCTATCCGCTCGGCCCAGGCAAGCGGCTTTGTACACAACGAAGCGCTTGCCAACGAACTTGCTGCGCGTTTCTTTTTGATGCGAGGCTTCGCGAAGGTCGCGCGCGTCTACCTGCAAGATGCCCATGAGGCCTATCTGCGATGGGGAGCAAACGGCAAGGCGCGACAGCTTGAACAGTGCTACCCCAGCCTCGAGCCCTATGCGGACCATGCGCGCCAGACGGCCACACCCGGAACGCCCATCGAGCAGCTGGATCTCGCTACCGTGCTGAGCGTCTCACAGATCGTGTCGGGCGAAATTGTGCTCGAGAGCCTGATCGAAGCACTGATGCGCACTGCAGTGGAACACGCGGGCGCGCAACGCGGCCTGCTCGTGCTTCCGCGCGGCGCCGAGCTGTGGATCGAGGCGCAGGCAAATACAGACGGCGACTCAGTCACGGTCGCGCTTCGCGAGGCGCCGATCTCCGCGGCCGAATTGCCCGAGTCGATTCTTCAGTATTGCGCGCGTACACAGGAGAGCGTCATCCTCGACGATGCCTCAGCCCGGGGCGCGTTCTCCAACGACGGGTACATTGCTCGCGTGCAGGCGCGATCGGTCCTCTGCCTGCCATTCGTTAAACAGGGCAGGCTGATTGCACTGCTTTATCTGGAAAACCACCTCGCAGCCGGTGCCTTTACCCCGGGAAGGATAGCGGTCCTGAAGGTACTGGCTTCGCAGGCTGCAATGACGCTGGAGAACGCCCGTCTGTATCGCGATCTTGCAGAACGCGAAGCGAAGATCCGGCGCCTCGTCGACGCCAACATCGTCGGGATCTTCATTGCGGATATCGAAGGTCGGATCCTCGAAGCCAATGACGCATTTCTTCGTATTGTCGGATACGACCGTGACGATCTCCTGACGGGGCGTCTGTGCTGGAGCGATCTGACGCCTCCGGAGTGGCTCGAGCGCCACAGAAGAGAGTGGGTGCCGGAGCTGAAGATGACGGGAACGTTACAGCCGTACGAGAAAGAGTACTTCAGGAAGGACGGCAGCCGCGTGCCTGTGCTGGTCGGCGTTGCGATGCTGGAAGAAAGCGGGACTCAAGGTATCGCATTTGTGCTCGATCTGAGCGAGCGCAAACGGGCGGAAGCGGAAGCACGGCAGATGCAGCTCGAGCTCGCGCATGCCAACCGCGTCACGACGATTGGGCAACTCGCGGCGTCGATCGGCCACGAAATCAAGCAGCCGATCGCGGGGATCACACTCAATGCGTCGACGGGTCTGCGCTGGCTTGGTCGCGAACCACCCGATGTGACGGAGGCCCGTCAGGCGTTCGATCGTATCGTCCGTGACGCCGCGCGTGCCGGCGAAGTGATCAAGCGCATTCATGGCCTTGTAAAAAAGGCCCCGACGTGCAACGAGATCCTGCAACTCGACGAGGCGATTCGCGAGGTCCTGGCGCTCGCGTCGAGTGAAGCAAACAGGAACGGCGTGTCTGTGCGGCTGCAGCTTGCCGAGGACTTACCGCTCATTCAAGGCGATCGCGTGCAACTGCAGCAGGTGATGCTGAACCTTGTTATCAATGCCATTGATGCGATGAGCGCGGTTGATGACGAACCGCGGGAATTGACGATCAGCACCGCCATGAATGAAACGGGTGCCGTCCTGGTGACAGTGTGCGATTCCGGGCCGGGTATCGCTCCCGGGAACATCGAGCGCATCTTTGCGCCGTTTTATACGACAAAGACTACCGGTTTGGGGATGGGACTGTCGATCTGCCGCTCGATCGTCGAAGCGCACGGCGGGCGATTGTGGGTAAGCGCAAACGTACCCCACGGCGCTATCTTTGAGTTCACGGTGCCCGTTCATCCAGCGGCTTCGGCGTAAGCCGGCTTCGCATCGCGCACCGCAGGGTATCGCATTCGCCGGTCTCCGTCCGCCGTCGATGGCTACGAGTTGCATGATGGTCGGCCAGCTAGCGTCCGATGTCTCGCTCAGAGCCGACATCCGAATGTACGCCACGGGGCGAGACGCAATCAGCCTGCTACCCGAATCCTTTCGTTGTACATCGCGATTGAGAAAGGCGACTATCACCCGACTCGGTCCGATCCGTACTCGTTCCGGGTGCACGCGATGCTACGCCAGCGTCGCGGAGACGTCGCGCACGGACACCGGCTTCAAGCGGTAAGCGGTGCGCGACTCAATTGCCCGATGGTGTAGCGACACCTTCAACCGGTGCGAAGCAATGTCGTGTCATACCTAACCCAAAGTGCAATTGCGACTCTTCTCGGCATACCCTAAATTGGTTCGTAGACTGAGCACTCGTCGTGAGTGCCAGGCAAATGGACGACTTGATCGATCGACGCGAGGGACTGCATAAGTTGTCTTTCAACGCTTTTCGGTGATCGAGTCGGCGCCCAAATCGGAGCGCCTGTTCAAAGCGTCAGTCATCGAGGTCTGTGGCTGGGCACTATTGAGGCACCGAGGAACTCGGTGGATCGATCAATTCCACTTCGCTGCTCCGTCGCGAGCCGCCAACATCCATGAAAAATTTGAGCTTCCTCACGCATCAGGCGTTGTTCGATCATGCGATCGACCATCTTTTCGGCCAAGGTCGTGCCGCGCTGCTTCCGCGCGGCGGCGGCGCATATCGGGGCTATTGCGGCGGCTGTCCGGTCGGCAGCCTCATCAGGCCGCACGATTATGTCACTGCGATGGAGGGAGTGCCGGTGCGCTACATCGGCAAACGCCCGGACGAAGTTCCGGCCTATATGGATGCCGGTGTCGTTGCGCTGAAGAAGGCGCTGCTCAGAGCACGCGTCAACGTTTTCGATCCCACGACGATCAACCTCTTGAGCTGCCTGCAAAACGTCCATGACGCGTTCGGCATCTGGGAATGGCGGGAACGGCTCACGTCGATTGCTCGTCAGTTCGGCCTGTCCACCGAGCACATCAAGAAATACGCCGCCTGAGCGCCGCGCCTCTCGACGGCGCGCGCCATCCCGGCGTGGCTTCGTTCGAAGCATCACCGCCATTCGTGCCGCCGACGGAGAAAGGCGAGGCTCTATCCGACGCCCATCGCGTTGATGCAATTGGCGCGACCAATGGATGTTTCGACTGCGGCCCTCGAGGAAGCAATCCGCGAGGACCGGACCCATTTCACGTCGAATAGCGGCTCCGCCTTATAAGTCGTCGGGTGTATTCTGACGAAATCGCGGGGGGCGGCAAATGGCTACCCATGATTACGGCGAGATGCGCAACGGCCTCCAGATCTTGTGGGAGGATGGTGAGCGCGTCCTCAGCCGGGCACCGCGGTCGGCTAACGACGGGAAGTTGACGCAACTCATTGCGCGGCCCGCCGTCGAGCATCCCTCGCCTGCCAGTCTCGATCGGCTCGCGCACGAATTCGAACTGAAGGACGAACTCGATGGCGCGTGGGCGGTGCGGCCGCTGGAACTGGTGCGCGAAGGCGGTGGGACGCTGCTGGTGCTGGAGGACCCGGGCGGTGAGCCGCTCCACCGGCTGCTCGGCGCCCCACTTCAGTTGGAACGCTTCCTGCCGTTCGCCATCGGCATCGTCACCGCCTTGGGCAAGGCTCATCAGCGCGGTCTCATCCATAAGGACATCAAGCCGGCGCATATCCTGGTGAACGACGCGACGGGCGAAGTGAGGCTCACCGGCTTCGGCATCGCCTCGCGACTTCCGCGCGAACGCCAGAGGCCGGAACATCCCGAGTTGATCGCAGGAACCCTCGCGTACATGGCTCCGGAACAGACCGGACGGATGAACCGGTCGATCGATTCGCGCAGCGACCTTTACGCGCTCGGGGTAACGCTGTACGAGATGTTGACCGGGACCCTTCCTTTCAGCGCGCTGGATCCCCTCGAATGGGTGCACTGCCATATCGCGCGGCAGCCCGCTGCGCCGGGTGAGCGCGTCAAAGGCATTCCCGCCCCGCTCTCGGCAATCGTGATGAAACTTCTGTCGAAACCCGCCGAGGATCGATATCAAACCGCAAGCGGCCTGGAGTGGGACCTCAGAAGATGCCTGGCGGAGTGGGAAGCCGCTCATCAGATCGATCCTTTCCCGCTCGGAACACGCGATACGACGCAACAGCTTTTAATCCCCGAAAAGCTCTACGGACGCCACATTGAAATCACGACGCTTCTGGATGCCTTCGAGCGCGTTGCAACGCAAGGCACGCCGGAACTGGTCCTTGTGTCCGGCTACTCGGGGATTGGGAAATCCTCCGTCGTCAACGAGTTGCACAAGGTTATCGTGCTGCCTCGGGGTATTTTCATTTCGGGAAAGTTCGACCTGCGTCTGAGGGACATCCCTTACTCGACATTGGCCCAGGCATTTGCGGAACTCATCCGACAAATACTGAACGGGCAAGATGCCGACGTTGCGCGTTGGCGAGACGCGATCGAAGAAGCCGTTGGACAGCACGGGCGATTGCTGACCGATCTGATTCCTGAACTCGCAAGCCTGATCGGACCGCAACCGCCCGTTCCCGTACTCTCGCCACTGGAAACTCAACTGCGGTTTCAATCCGTCTTTCAGAAGTTTGTCGGCGTGTTCGCGCGCGCCGAGCATCCGCTCGTCATTTTCGTCGACGACCTGCAGTGGCTCGATCCGGCTACGTTGACCATGGTCGAATACCTGATAACGCATCTGGACACGCGCCACTTGCTATTGATCGGCGCGTATCGCGACAACGAAGTAGGTCCCGGGCATCCACTAATGAGTACGCTCGGTTCGATTCGCAAGGCCGGAACGACGGTACACGAGATCGTAGTCGGCCCACTCTCGCCAAACGACTTCAGTGAATTGCTTTGCGACGCTTTCAGATGCACGCGCGAGCAAGCCTTGCCTCTAGCCAGGCTGGTTCACCAGAAAGCCGGCGGCAATCCTTTCTTTGCGGGCCAGTTTTTGACGAATCTCTTTGAGGAAGGTCTCCTCGAGTTCGAGCCGCATTCGGCCTCGTGGCGATGGAGTCTTGAGAGCATCGATTCAAAAGGCTTCACCGAAAACGTCGTGGACCTGATGATCCGCCGGCTGCAGAGGCTTTCGCCTACCGCACAGGATGCGTTGAAGGTGCTTGCCTGCCTGGGCAGTCAGGCTGACTTCGGCACCCTTGCGAACCTCTGGGGCGGCTCCGAGGCAAAGGTGCATGCGGATTTCGCTGACGCCGTCCGAGCCGGCTCGATCATTTCCATGGACCGCAGCTTCAAGTTCCTGCACGACCGGGTGCAAGAAGCGGCATATGCGCTGATCCCGGCCGTTTCTCGCGCGGAACATCACCTGCGCATTGGCCGCCAGCTCTTGTCGCGGCTCGATGACGCAGACATCGCGGCCAGGATCTTTGATCTCGTGAACCAGTTGAATCTTGGATGCGAGCTCATTGTCGAGCGGCCCGAACGACATCGTGCCGCAGCCCTCAATCTCGACGCAGCAAAAAAAGCGAAGGCCTCTACCGCTTATCGTTCGGCCTGCAATTATCTCGCGGCAGCTGCGTCGCTGCTTTCGGAGCAAGGGTGGGACGACTGTTACGAATTGACCTTCAGCGTCTGGTTCGAGCAGGCCGAATGCGAGTTTCTTCTCTCCCATTTCACCGAAGCCACCCGGTGGATCGATGAGATGTTGCTTCAGGCGCGATCGAAGATCCACCGCGCCGAAGCCTACCGGCTCAGGATGATCCTGCAGTTGGTGAATGGCGACAATGCATCCGCTGTCAGAACCGCCCGCGAATGTCTGGGAATGTTCGATATCGATTTGCCCAGTCATCCTGCGGATGACGAAGTATCGGCGGAATACGAAACTATCTGGACGCACCTCGGCGCGCGCCCGATCGAAAGCCTCAGTTGCCTGCCGATGATGGAAGACCCGGAGATGCGGGAGGTCATGAACATCTTCCACATGCTCGGGCAGACGGCCTATTTCACCGATATCAATCTGGCCCAGACGATTGCGTGCCGAATGGTCACCGTGACGCTGCAGTACGGCACAACCGATTCGGCTGTCCACGCCTACGCGTTCCTCTCCGTCCTTCTGGGCCCGTTCTTCCACCGATACCGGGACGGCGAGGCATTCGCCCGGTTGGCGGTCGCAGTGGCGGAGAAACACCGCTTCGCGACTCAACAAGTGGCCGCGCACTTCTTTGTGCAAATGGCGGTTCTCTGGACGCAGCCGATCGAAGTCGCATTAGGATGCCTCGATACTGCCGCTCGGTATGCGCAAGAGACAGGCGAGGTGATATATGCCACCTTCAGCCTTGAACATCGGCTGACAGATCTGCTGACACGCGGCGATCACCTCGACGAGCTATGGTTCGAATCGATCAAGGCACTCGAGTTCGTCAAGCGGATCAACTTCCGTCACGTGCACGATATTCTCTCCAGCATCCTGCAATTCATCCAGAGGCTTCGCGGGCGCACCGGCGATCAGAGAGTGATCGAGGACGCGACGATCGAAGCACAGATCACGGAACATGGTATCGCCGTGGTCAACTGCTTCTATTGGATCTTGCAGGTCCAGCACCACTATCTGCTGGGCGAACCCGAGAAGGCGCTCGCGTGCGCCGACAAAGCCAGACCGCTTCTCTGGTCCGCACGCTGCCACATCCAGTTCGCGAACTACTGCCTTTACTATTCGCTCTCGCTCGCCGCGGTTTACAGCACCGCATCAACCGATCGGCAAGCCGAAATCCGGGCTGACATCGCCGCGAACATTCAAGCGTTCGAAAGGTGGGCACAAAGCTGCCCGGTTACGTTTGTGCACAAGCATCTGCTGCTGCGCGCAGAACTGGCGCGTCTGGACGGACACGAGATGCAGGCCATGCGGCTTTATGAGGATGCCGCCCACTTTGCAAGCGAGCACGGATTCGTCCAGGATCAGGCATTGGCCAACGAACTGGCTGGGCAATGCTGCGTCGCCTCAGGCCTCGCGCGCGCCGCAGACGCCTATTTGCGCGAAGCGCGGGACTGCTATTTCCGATGGGGCGCACACGGCAAAATTGCTCAACTGGATCGGCGCCATCCCTTGAGCAAAACCGAAGTGGCGCCTGTCTCACGCGCGACTATCGAGGAATACATCGAGCAACTGGATGTCGCGACAATCGTGAAGACAGCTCAGGCAATCTCGGGCGAAATGGTGCTTGAGAACCTGATCAGATCCTTGATGGTGATCGCAGTCGAGCACGCTGGCGCCGAACGCGGACTGTTGATCCTTCCACAGGGCACCCAACAGCGCATCGAGGCCGAAGCCACGATACAAGGTGGCAAAGTCATCGTGCAATTTCCGCAACAGTCGCCGAGCTCGACAGCACTGCCGGACTCGCTCTTCCGCCATGTCGCAAGCACACGTGAACCCGTCATCATTGATGATGCCTCAGCCGAAAACCGGTTTTCCGCTGATCCTTATATCCGCCGGAAATGCGCACGTTCCGTCCTTTGCTTGCCGTTACTCAAGCAGGCCAAGCTGATCGGCGTGCTCTATCTGGAGAACAACCTCCTTCCCTGCGTCTTTGCTCCGAAGCGCATCGCCCTGTTGAAGCTGCTCGCCTCACAGGCGGCGATCGCATTGGAAAACGCGTGCCTATACCGCGATCTCGCAGAACGTGAAGCGAAGATCCGGCGCCTCGTCGACGCCAACATCGTCGGAATCCTGATTGGGGATCTCGAAGGTTGGGTCCTCGAAGCCAATGACGCGTTTCTTCGTATCGTCGGATACGACCGTGACGATCTCCTGGCAAGGCGTCTGCGCTGGATGGACCTTACGCCGCCTGAGTGGCTCAAGCGCAGCAGAATAGAGTGGGAGAAGCTGGAAAAGACGGGGATATTACAGCCGTACGAGAAAGAGTACTTCAGGAAGGACGGCAGCCGCGTGCCGGTGCTGATCGGCATTGCAATGCTGGACGAGAAGGCGAATCAGGCTATCGCCTTCGTGCTCGACCAAAGCGAGCGTAAACGCGCGGAAGCGGACGCACGCCAGATGCAGCTCGAGCTCGCGCATGCAAACCGTGTCACGGCGATTGGGCAACTCGCGGCCTCGATCAGTCACGAAATGAAGCAGCCGATCGCGGGGATCACGCTCAATGCATCGACGGGTCTGCGCTGGCTTGGTCGCGAACCACCCGATGTGAAGGGGGCACACCAGGCGCTTGATCGGATTGTCCGCGACGCCTGGCGTGCAGGCGAGGTGATAAAGCGCATTCACGGCCTTGTAAAAAAGGCCCCGACGTGCAACGAAATCCTGCAGCTCAACGAGGCGATTCGCGAGGTCACTGCACTCACGTGCGGTGAAGCGAACAGGAACGGCGTCTCTGTGCGGACGCAGCTTGCAGAGGACTTGCCGCTCATCAAAGGCGACCGGGTGCAACTCCAACAGGTAATGCTGAACCTTGTTATCAATGCCATCGATGCGATGAGCGCGGTTGACGACGGACCGCGAGAATTGACGATCAGCGCCGCCACGAATGAGCCGGGTGACGTCCTTGTGACGGTGCGCGATTCCGGAACGGGTGTCGCTCCCGAGAACATCGAGCGGCTCTTCGAGCCGTTTTATACGACAAAGGCTACCGGATTGGGGATAGGACTGTCGATCTGTCGCTCGATCATCGAAGCGCACGGCGGCCGATTGTGGGCGAGCGCGAACGTACCCCGCGGCGCCAGCTTTCAGTTCACGGTGCCCGTCCATCCAGCTGTTTCATCGTAGGCCGGCCTCGCATTGCGCACCGCAGGGGATCGCATCGCCCGCTTCCGTCTTCCGTCAATCCGTCCGGCAAAATCCGCCCGAACGGGAGCGAATCAGCCCTGGACCGACACCAAGGTATATTGACTATCCGTTCGCAAAAGCCGATCGTTGTATGGTAAGGAGCGCTGCAGGAAGGGACAGCGATGGAAAGCGAACTCAGTCGTACTGTGGATGCGCTCCCCGGGTTGGTATGGACTGCCCTTCCCGACGGTCGCATCGAGTTCGTCAATCGACGCTGGTGCGAATATACGGGGCTTTCCGTTGAGCAAGCGTCCGGCGAGGGCTGGCAGACGGCGTTCCACCCCGACGAACTGCGCGCGCTGGTCGAAACCTGGCGGGCAGTCGTTGCTTCCCGCAAGCCGGGCGAGGCGGAAGCGAGAATGCGTCGCTTCGATGGCACGTATCGCTGGTTTGTATGCCGGGTCACACCGATTGTCGACGGTGCCGGCGAAGTCGTGAAGTGGTGCGGGATCAACTCGGACATCGAGGACCGCAAGCAGGCCGAAGATGCGCTCCGCGTGCACGATCAGCGCTTCGAGCTGATAGTCAATAGCCTCCCCACCCGGGTTGTCCTTTTTACGCCCGACGGTGACGTTTTGCACGCCAACCGCCATACGCTCGACTACTCCGGCATGACCCTCGATGAGTTGAAGGCATGGAAGACCAACGGACTGGTCCATCCGGATGACCGGGAAGCGGTCGTTGCCCGGTTTGATGCGTCAATCAGCACGGGCGAGCCTTATGACGCAGAGTCGCGCCACCGCCGCGCCGACGGCGTCTACCGATGGTTCCGCATACAGGGATTTCCGTTGCACGATAACGAGGGTCGAATCGTTCTCTGGTATCTCCTTCAGACGGATATCGATGACCGCAAGCGGGCCGAAGCGCTGCTTGCTGCGGAAAAGCGCCTGCTCGAAATGGTGGCGCTGGGGCTGCCTTTGTCGACGGTTCTCGAGGCGTCGTGCCGGCTGGTCGAAGAAATCGCAAACGGGTGCTTCTGCAGAATCTCGTCGAGAGATGGCCATGACATGACACTCCGGCACGTGGGATCGCCCGGCCTTCCGTCGAGTTACCTCCCTCCCCCCGGTGACAGCCTCGTGTCGCCTGAGTCAGAACCCTGTGGAATGGCGGCCGCCCTCAAGACTCAGGTGATCGTGCCGGACGTCGCGTCGGACTTACGCTGGGATCGAGCGTGGCAAGAGTTCACGCTTGCGCATGGACTGCGTTCCTGCTGGGCGACGCCGATCCTGTCGCGCGCCAACGACGTACTGGGAACATTCACCCTGTTCCGGTCGGAGACGGGCACCCCCACGCCCTTCCAGAGCGATCTGATCGGACAGTTCGCGCACATCGCGAGCATCGCCATCGAACGTGCATGCAGCATCACGGCGCGTCAACAGGCAGACGAGCGGTTAAGAAAAAACGCGGCGCTGATGGCCAAGGTGGAGCAGCTTAGCTCGAGTGGAAGCTTTTGCTGGCGCCCCGAGACCGGCTCGTTCACCTGGTCGGACCAGCTCTATCGCATCTTCGGGATCGAGCCAGGGGCGCCCGTTACGATGGACATGATCGCGGCTCGATTCCACCCGGGCGACCTCCATCTGCTGCGTGAAATGATCGAGCGAGCGCAAGAAGGCAAGGATCTGGAACTCGACCACCGCCTGCTGCTGCCCGACGGCTCGGTCAAGCACATGCACATACAGGCTCACGCCACGCGTGACCCGCAGGGCTGGCTGGACTACATCGGCGCCGCGCAGGACATGACGGAGCACCGGCAGTCCGAAGATGCGCTCCTTGCGCTGCGCACCGAATTGGCCCACCTGAGCCGGGTCAACAGTCTGGGCGCGCTGACGGCCTCGATCGCGCATGAGATCAACCAGCCGCTGGCCGGCATCATGACCAACGCCAGCACCGGTCTGCGCATGCTGAGCGCAGAGCCGCCCAATGTCGAGGGCGCGCTCGAGACTATACGACGCACGATCCGTGACGGGCACCGCGCGTCGGAGGTGATGACGCGTCTGCGCGCGCTGTTCACCAAGAAGGCCGCGACGACGGATGCGATCGATCTGGTCGAAGCCGCGCACGAGGTTATCGAGCTGCTTCGCGGCGAGATTCGTAACGAACGGATCGTGCTGCGGCTGGAGATCGCCGACGACCTGCCGCCCGTCGCAGGCGACAGGGTCCAGCTCCAACAGGTGGTGCTGAACCTGCTTCTCAACGCCATGCAGGCGATGAACGGCGTCGACGACCGTCCACGGCAGATGCTGGTCAGGATCGAACGCGACGATGGCGACCGCGTGCGACTCGCTGTGACCGATTCCGGGGTGGGCTTCGACCCGCAGCATGCGGGCAAGCACTTCGACGAGTTCTTTACGACCAAGAGGGAAGGCATTGGCATCGGTTTAGCTGTCAGCCGCCGCATCATCGAGAGCCACGGCGGCCGCCTGTGGGCCTCCTCGAACGCTGGCCAAGGCGCCACGTTTACGTTTTCCATCCCGTGTCGCGCTGACAGTATGTCGGCCGCCGATCGGCCCGCGCCCACAGGACAGTCGGCGCGCGCGGACACGGAGCGGGCCGTGAGGAACCCATGATGGTCGAGCGCTCACTTATCGCGGTAGTCGACGACGACGAGTCGGTGCGCGAATCGCTGCCCGACCTGCTGCGAGAGTTCGGCTTTGCGGCACGGGCGTTTGCGTCGGCGCAGGAATTCCTGGCCTCCGGCTGTGCCGACGAAGCGCACTGCCTGATCCTCGATATCGCGATGCCCGGAATGTCCGGCCAGGACCTGCAGTACGAGCTCAAGCGGCGCCGGCAAACGGTTCCGATCGTCTTCATCACGGCGCATGGCGACGAGGCCCTCCGGCCGCGCATGCTCGAACAGGGTGCCGTCGAATGTCTGTTCAAGCCATTCAGCGACACGGCTTTGCTCGGAGCGATCCAGGCCGCGCTCCGGGTTGAATGATTCATCCAGATGCCTGCGGATGGAGTTCGAAATGACACCCGCCCATGCAGTTGAACTCGAATCGGAATTGTCGCCGGCGCAAGCCACGCCCGTCGTCTTCGTCGTCGACGACGATGTCTCGGTGCGTGAGTCGCTCGAAGCAATGATCCGTTTTGCCGGCCTCAGGGCAGAGACGTTCGCTTCCGCCCAAGACTTTCTTGGGCGCCCGCGCGCGATGGTCCCGAACTGCCTGGTGCTGGACGTCAGTCTTCCCGATCTCAGCGGCCTCGACCTGCAGAGCCTGATTGGAGCCGAGCGTACCGACATGCCGATCATCTTCATCACTGGCTACGGCGACGTACCGATGACGGTGCGGGCCATGAAAGCCGGAGCGGTTGAATTTCTCACCAAGCCCTTTGACGACCAGGTCCTGCTCGATGCCATCCGTCACGCCATCGAACGCAGCCGCGTGGCATTAAGCGAGGAAGCCGGGATGCAGTCGATCCGTGATCGCTACGCGTCACTCAGTCGACGCGAGCGGGAAGTCATGGCGTTGGTGGTGTCAGGCCTTCTGAACAAGCAGGTGGCAGGCGAGTTGGGCATCAGCGAGATCACTGTGAAGGTGCACCGCAGGCACGTCATGCGAAAGATGAACGCCCGCTCGCTCGCGGAACTGGTCAACATCGCGGGAAGACTTCGTCCTGGCCGGGCACCCGCGTAAGGGTCAGGGCGCGTCCCTGCATGCCGATGACAGCACCAGTCTGGATATCAGGTCAACGTACCCTCAGCTCGACAGGTTTCTCCTCGCGATACCCGCCTCCGAGCGCCCTCGACATCGCGATGTCCTGACTCAGACGCTGCCCGTCGACTTCCAGCATGGAGATGCGTTCGAGCAACACAGCCTGGCGGGCGTCCATCACCGTGAGCCGGCTCGCGACGCCCCTTTCATAGCGCGCTTGCGCACTTGCCTGGGCGAACGATACCGCATCAATCTTCCGCGCCTGCAGCCCGGCTTCCTCGTCGAGGTCCTGAAGTCTGCTACCCGTCACGGCGACATCGCGCACGGCGTTCAGCACGGCCTCGTTGTACTGCGTGATCAACGTGTTGCTGGCCGTGCGCGCGCCGCTCAGGTTGGCGTTGAGCCGGCCGCCATCGAAGATCGGCAGATACAGGCCCGGAATCACATTGATCTGCTGGCTCGCACGCGTAAAGAGGTCTGCAAGATGCAGTGCGTTGACGCCAAAGAACGCCTTGATGTCGAAGCTCGGATAAAACGCGGCCTTCGCGGCATCGATACGGTCGAACGACGATTGCACATACCAGCGCATCGCTTGCAGGTCCGGACGACGTGCAAGCAGTTCGTACGACAGTGTGGGCGGCAACCCGGCGTGCGGGACCGGCAACGCGACGGGCCTGATGTCGGAGAGATCGTCGGGACCCGCGCCAAGCAGCGCGCGCAACGATTCGCGCAACTGCTTGACGCTGGCATGTGCGGCAACGATCTGCCTCTGTGTCGCCAGCAGTCGCGCACGCGCAAGCTCG
This sequence comes from Paraburkholderia phymatum, assembly GCF_038900715.1. GTDB lineage: Bacteria > Pseudomonadota > Gammaproteobacteria > Burkholderiales > Burkholderiaceae > Paraburkholderia > Paraburkholderia phymatum_A. The sequence continues at coordinate 173,038 of NZ_JAYMRZ010000003.1, forward strand.
GTCGGCGTGATTGGCTCCAGGCCGCGCGCGGCACGGGTGGCGTGCGCATCCACATCGAACTCTGCAACACCCTGCAGTTGCATAAGCAGATCGATTAGTTGATACGTCGTCTGGATGCCGTAGTAAAGCTGCGCAACGTCCGTCGACATTTCGAGTTCGATGGCGGCGACTTCGGCCAGCCGCGCGTTGTGCACGCCGATCGCCGCCTCCACCTGTGCTCGCTGCTTGCCCCAGATATCAATGTCCAGGCTCCCGCCGAGTCCTACGATGCCTTCCGTGTACCACGGCCCCGTCGCGCCGATCGCCGGCTCGTTCTTCGAATACGCACCCAGGAAGCCGTTGGCCGACACATGTTCACGATCCACGGCGGCGAGCGCCGTGACCTGAAGGTTTGTGCCGGCGCGCACCAGATCGATATCCGACTTCGCCTGCACGACGCGCGTACGCGCGATCACGATCGTCGGCGAGGTGGCAAGACTGCGCGCAATCAGCGAATCGAGTTGCGGATCGCCGTATGCGCTCCACCACTGGTTTGCTGGCCAGCCCTCTCGCTCGAGATGAATGTCATCGGCGATGCGGATCTGCTCCGGGGCGATCGTCGAATAGGGTTTTTCATCGTGCCGGATCAGCGCACAGGCCGACAGCGCACACGCCAACGCCGCCGTCACACCACAGCGCAGCCAGCGATACGAAAGCGGATCTGAAGAGCCAGTCTTTATTGCCCTGCTCATTCGATGATCCCCATATCGGCCTGGTGAACGCTCCAGGACGGCAGGGTCGACACCTGCCCGAGCAGACGCTCCGCGCACACGATCAATCGTTCATACGCAGCTTTCGCTGCATCGGTGCGCGGCTCCTCCTGATCGATGCTGGCATCTGTCGCAAGCACATCGGGGGGAACGTGAGCCGGTGCGCGCACTGCCTCCGGGTGCTCGGTCAGATCGCTGGCGTAACCTTCCAGCGATACGGCCGCCGCCGCTGCGCATTGTTCAGCCGCGCGGTTCGCACGACGCTCCCCGATCGGCTGCGCCCGGCGTTCTGCGTCGAAGGCGTCCGCTGCCAGGAGAATCTCGCGGGTCTGCGCGAGCATCGTCTGAACGTAATGCTGGAAGTTTTCCTGCTGCCCTTCGCCCATTTGCCAGCCAGGCTCCAGCGCGACACGTGCGGCCATCGCCTCGCATTCTGCAAGTTCGGACCAGAGCGCCGTCGGGATATCTGCGTCGCCCGACTGCCGCAACCGTGCCGCGAGACTTCGCAGAAGACGAGCGACACGTTGGCGGAGCGCCTCGCCTTCCGCCTCGGGCCATAGCGATGCATGAATGACCGCGGATATCGCCACCCCGAGGAGAATGCCGACCATCCGGTCCCGGATCTCGGTCAGGTTCGTTGTCGGCGCGAACTGACCGAGCAAAGCGATCGCGAACGTGAACATGAGCTGGGCGCCCCGCATAGCTGATTCGCTCCGATCCCGCGCACACCCACGCGCCAAGCGCCACGACTGGCAGCGACATCATCAGCAGGCCGACAATGCCGTCGATGCGCGGCACCACCCATACGACCATCACAAGCGCGCTCAAGCTGCCGAGCGCTGCACCGCCGATACGCAGGATCGCACGCCGGCTCGTCGCGCCGAGGCTCGGTTGCGCGACGATCAGCGACGACAGCATGATCGTGTGAATGCCCTGCCAGTCTGTCGCCAGGTAAAAGAGGTAGCCAATCATCGCCGCAAGCAGCGTCTTCAGTGCGAACTGCCTGTAGACCGGGTTCGAAAACGCGTCGGGGACAAAGAAGTGCGCCTTTTCCTGCTTCGTTTCGGTCGACTCAGGCGCGGCCGACCGGTTGGCAAATGCGTGAAGCGCTTCTCGCATCTGCTGCAGCGCGCCGGGCATACTTTCGTCTGCAACGTTCGCGAGCTGCTCCGGCACGGTGAAGTGCTCGTCCGTGCGGATGGTACGGCCAAAGTATGCGCACGCGTCGCGCAGCGCAGACCGAACGCCAGCCGGCACATCCGCCGTGCTTTCGGGCAGATGAGCCGTCGCCGCATACAAACGCGACACCGTAGTGACCCGCGCCAGATGAAACGCCTGAAGCCGCCGGTAATCGGCGTCCCGCATCGTCGAGAAGCGCAGCAGTCTTTGCAGCGTCAGCGTTCCGTTTTGAACTTCCCGCGCGTCCGGGCTGCCAACGCCTCGCGTCCCACGCTCCAGATCGGCAAGGCCCCCGTCAACCACCGCAAGCTGTCCGAGCATTGCGTCCTTGAATTGCTGTACCGGCTCGACAGGCAAACATAACGTGTTGATCAACAGCGTGATCGCAATCGCGTAATTCACAGCGACCCAGATCCACAGCGCGATGCGTACGAGCGCCTCCGCGTGATCGGTCAGATCGACAAACGACTGGAAGTAGATGACGACGATGCCGACGATGAAGAAAGCGGCGCCGATTTTTGCGACCCGCATCATGTAGGCGCTGAGGAGGAACAGCACCGCCGACAACAGGATTCTCAACAACGGGTAGTCGTACGTGAGCTTGATCATAAGAATCGCACTGCCGACGGCCAACGTCACGCCGATCATGAACACGATGCCGATGAGACGCGTCATCACCACGTTCGACTGCGTGACATAGAACACGACGAGTAGCGACAGCGCGAGAAAAGGCACCTGCAATGCCATGGATATCGTAATCACGATCGCGCTTGCCAGCACGCAGCGCAGCATCACGTTCGCACGCCCCGGATGAGCGCGAATCTCATCGCCGACAAAGCGGGCGAATCGACGTAAGTGCCACGGGAGATATCCGCGTGTCTCCATGACTGTTCTCATCGCGCCAACGCCGCTGTGTTGCCGCGATCGAGGGTTGCGACCGCGGACGTGCCGAGGCGGAACAGTTCGGCATCGGGATTACGCACCGCAATCTTGACAGGGAAGCGCTGCGACACATGCACCCAATTGATCGTGCGCTGCACGTTCGGAAGTCCCTCTTGAACCACGCCACCGTCGTCGGGCAGCACGCCATAGCCGACCGAATCGACCACGCCGGAAAAACGCCTGGCGGTGTCGCTCATCAGGTACACCGTGGACGGCGTGCCTGCATGAACGTTCTTCAACTCCGTTTCCCGGAAGTTGGCGACGACGTACCAATGCCGGGTATCGATCAACGTAAAAACAGGCTTCAACGCCGATGCGAACTGCCCGACTGTCGTGCGTAGCGAGACCACCCGACCGTCGAAGGGCGAGCGTACCTCGGTGAATTCAAGATTTAGTTCGGCAATGGCAATCTGCGCATTGACTTCGGCTCGTTGCGCGACCAGCGCATCGACACCGCTGACGGCCGCGCTAGCCTGCTGCGCCTCGCGCATCGCGGCGTTGAGTTCTGCCTGAGCGGAGCGCTGCGCGGTACGTGCGCGATCGACTTCCTCCGCGGAGACGTAGCCTTGCGCGAGCAAGGGTTCGGTGCGGCGCAGCGTGTCCGCGGCCTGGATTGCAACCGCGCGGGCCCGCTCGACGGTCGCCTGCACGGAATTCGCGTTGTATTGTTGCGCGTTGACCGAGCGTTGCGTCAAAACGATCTGGTTGTTGAGCGTGTCGAGCCGCGCGCGCCTGATCCAGCGCGGCCTGATACGGACGCGGGTCGATCCGTAACAGCAGATCGCCCTGCCTGACGGCCTGATTGTCGCGAACGGGAAGCTCGATGATCCGGCCACTGACTTCCGGCACGACGTTGATCGTGTCGGCGTACACGTACGCATCATCAGTGCTCGGCGCGCGATCGAGCCGCCACAGGACAATGCCAAGCAACACGATGGTGACCAGAACAATCGCTGCGGCAAGGAGATTCTTCGTACGCCGCATTGGACGAGGGTTGTTATTCATTTGTGGTCGCACATGTCACGAGCGGGAAAAAAATATCAACCATGCGGCCATCGCGAGCAGCGCGCTCAGCGCCGGATAGCTGATGGCGAGCGGCGCGAGCGCCGAGTTCGCATCGCGTCGGCTCAGCGCCAGGTGGACGAGAATTGTCCCCGCGACGCCGCCCGCGATGCAGAACAACCAGTCTGGAAAGGCTGCCCCGAACAGCGGGATCGACGGTGCAATCGCGCAGCCACCGAGTAGCATGCTCGACATTGACAGCAATGCCAGATTCATTACGCTCGATAAGCTCATGTGCGGTCGACGCCTTTGCGGTTGCCTACGCTCAGATGTTCGCCAACACTCTCTCTTGCTAACGACGCGATTACGAACGATGCGACGCATGCAGCTTTGCCAAGGCACTCGACCGTCGAGAAGAGGGCAACAGGAACGCTGTGCGTGTACTCAAGAGGTAATGCTGGTGCTATGGCGAATACGCTCGCTCCGCAAATGAACATGAACACTTGACGGGCAAACCGGAGGTTGACGATGGCGGCCGTGCCGATGAGGCCAATCAGTATCTTCGACGCCACCAACGCGAGCAGCGAGGTGGAATTGATCGACCCGCCGAGTTCCAGCGGTGCCTCAATCAGTGCCCAGCCACAGACCGCAATGACAGATGCCTTGAACAGGCGCTCCGATTTCGGCGTCAATTCGAGAGAATCACTTGAAACACTTTTCGAAAAATCCTCTTCGTAGTCCATCGGGTTGATCAAGCGGGCTGTTTTCCGGAGATCCACGAGAATTCCTCCTGGGCGGGACGTGTGCTTTTGATACGCACTCGCCGTGTAGAGATGGCGAAGAAAACACAGAATTGGTTGAATACACGATGTTCGAACATCTGCGCGCACTGCAAGGCAACGCGCAGACACCATCGATCCACCGTTGCACCGTTTCGCCGCCGATGCATCATCCGTGGGGACTCTCGTACCGGCTTGCCGAACGGAGCTTTAGCCACGACGTTGAATTTTCCCTGCACGTCGTGCCGGCCGAGAGCACGTCACGTCAAATCGCCAAGGCCGTGATGCCGCACGTGCCGGTGCAGCGCTTCTGCCAGCCCGGCGGATAGATTGCGCGCCGCACAGCGCAAGCCGCTCGATGCGCGGGCGGCGTGCGTTGCACGCCGGATCGCCGTTTTTCATCACGCAGTCCTCCACGCAGACATCGCCGGCCGCGCTTGCGCGGGCGGATACACGTTCCACGATCCGTCGTCGTGACGGAAGAAGAAGATCGACAGCAGCCCACCGGGGCGCGCGGCCTCGACGCACACGCAGCGCCGATGCATATGCGTGCGGCAGAAGCGCACGACGCGCGCGGGCATCGCGGGCGTAGGCGCGAGCCACTTATCGACGGCCCAGTGCAGTGTCTTTCCGGTCGGGCTCATGACGGACTCCTTCGCGTCTTTGTCTGTTTCAAACTTCAGTTGCCGGGTTTCATGCCGATCATGCTGCGTGAACAACAGCGTGGCCGATTTTGATCCGGTTGCCGATGAAAGTGCTCACGAGGCACAGTAGAGCGCGAATGCCCGTGCGCGGTTGCGTGAGGCATGCATGAACCTGTTCGCTGCGGCTTTCGCCGAGCAGGCACCATGCGCAGAAGTGCTCGCAGTTGTTCGTCAGCAAGCGATAGCGGCTTTCTCCGAGGCGCGAGCGGGCGCGCAGCACGGTTTCTTCGCCAGAAAACTTCGGGAACGGATGCGGACGCACGACGACGGCATAACCATCGGCGAACTGTTCGAGCGGGACTTCTTCCACAGGGCCGCGATGCGCGGACTTGGCGAAACCAGCGTAGTGAATGACCTTGCCGTTGCCTGCATAAATGCCGTGATGTTCGTAGCCGCGGCGTTGCGTGATGAGGTGGGCGCCGAGAGCAGGTTCGTCGTGTGAACCGGCTGGCGCGAGGTCCGGCGATGCAGAAGCGGCTGCGCGGATTGCGCCTTGTTCACTGCGTGATTGCTTGAGGTTGCGGTTCATGGCTTTGCTCTAAGTCCGGGTGTGAACGGCTGATGCTACGAACGGGCGAATCGCCTGCACCTGCAATGACATGAAAATGCATGTGGATGCATATACACAGATCACGCACGAGCATCGAAAAAATAGGCCGCCACACAGCGGGTAGACCATGCCGGGGCATGGAGGAGTGACCTCATTTGGAGCGTCGGCCTGCGAACCAATGTAGGTTGTGCCCAGCGCGGCCGCAATTACACTTTGGGTTCAAAACCACTCCTTCCCGCCGGTATGAAGGCGAAACTAATACCATCGTGCAATGGCGCTCTGCACTGTCTTCGGCCTAACCTCGCTTTCAGGACGACAACTCTCGGAGTTTTTTCGTAGCACGCGAGTGCAAGCCCTTGTTATTCCGGTTGCAGGGTGCCGTTCGCGCTTTTCCCGTCAAGGTTCGCGGAACAAACGTCTCCATCCCGATCGGGTCAACAAAATAGTGACTGCCGCTGGGTTGCCGCGTCCGCCCGAGGGCTTACCAAAGACTTGAGAGGCTGGCTTCCGGACGAGTCAACCACACCCCGTTTTTTGACGACGGGCGTTCCGTTCACCAGGTGATCGCGGCGCACACCTCTCTACTTTGACGAGCGGTTAATGGACACATTTCAATGCATGCGCATCTTTGCAAAAGTCGCCAGCGACGGAGGCTTTGCTTCGGCGGCCAGGAGACTCAACTTCAGTGTGGCCGCCGTCTCACGCGCTATCAGTCAACTCGAAACACATCTGGGTAGCCGGCTGTTGAACCGGACGACGAGGCAGGTCGCCCTGACGGAGGCGGGTGAGCGTTACCTGCGGCGATGCCAGGATATTCTCGCGAGCCTTGATGACGCGGAAGCCGAGGCGCGATCCGCGGCGGCGCATCCCACCGGACGGCTGCGCGTTCACGCGCTTTCAAGCTTCGGCCATCAGTTGGTGGTACCTGCAATACTGAAGTATCAGCAGCGGTTTTCCGACCTCAGAGTTGAGGTCACGTTGAGCGGGACTATTCCTGACATGCTGGAGGACGGCTATGACGCGTCGATCGTTCTCGCGCCGGAATTGCCAAGCTCCGGGTTGGTAAGTCTGAGGCTCGGGAGTATCCGCGGCGTGGTGTGCGCGGCCCCTCGGTATCTGGCGAGCCACGGCGTACCGCAAGCGCCTGAAGACTTGCGCGAACATCAGTGCCTGCAACTGACCACGTCCGTGTTTCCGTTTGATAAATGGGTATTCGGAGGCGCTGGCGAGACGTTCCCGGTGAACATCGGCTCGGCTCGCCTGACGGTCAACGCGATGGAGGCGCTGGAGCCGGCGGTAACGGGGGGACTTGGCGTCGCGATCCTGCCGGCTGGCGTTGCGCTGCCCGGTTTGCGCTCGGGCGCATTGATACGGATTCTTCGAGGATACGAGGCGCAGCCCGTGAACGTCTACGCGTTGTATCCGTCCCGGCGTTTCCTCGATGCAAAGATCCGGACGTTCATCGACCTCCTTCGCGAAGAGGTGCCGTCGATGCTGGAGACGGACGAGCGTGCGCTAACCATGCTCGACGGATGTGAGCTCATGAACCATCCGACATCCGGGTACAGATCCTGATGCAACGTCGATTCTTCACGACACACTATTCCAACACCGTGAGAGGCCCTGCCATGGAGAATGCCAAGAATTCCAGGCATGCGCCACTGAAGGCCGGCCACGTGTTCGAAGAATTTGCCAGGACCCTCTGGCATCTGCGTGCTCCGCTCGCGGTTCTGTTTGTGCTGTTCCTTCTGCTTTCGGTTGTCATGTACTACGTCGGCGGTCTGGTCGAATCGGCGAGCCGAACGCCCTCCTCGTTTGGGCAAACTCTCTATTTCTGCACGATCTCAGCGCTCACGATCGGTTACGGCGACGTGGTGCCGACCACAACCCTGGGCCGCATCGATTCGGTGTTGCTCGGAATGCAAGGTGTACTGGCGACGAGTATGGTCACAGCTGCATTTGTTCACGCTGTCCAGGAGGCAGCGCGTCGCGGCGGCATACAAGGTGAAGCCTAAGCCAGGTTCGTTTTCCGCGCGTAAGCGGTAGAAGATCTGGAGCCGGATCATCCCGGTTCACGAAAACCAGCAGCCCACCCTTACCACACTGTCGAGTCCGTCACGGGGCCAGCAGGTGGACAGCATCGCGACCAGCAGGATGGCAGCGACAATGATCGCGAGAATCGCGTAACCGCTCGGCGTCAGAGGCCCGCTGACAAACGCGGCCCACGGCCTGGTACGCTTCACGATCTTTGCCGCGCGGCGCAGCTGGTCGGTAATGTAGGCGCCACAGGCGCGCCGTTCAATGGCAGTGAGAATTTCGCTTTTCATCATCACGCGTCGCGGCAAGCATCATCAACACAGACCCTAATAGCAGATGCATTAGACAGGCGCTCCGATTCGACCGCCAACTCGATCGCATCCACTGAAATGCGTTGCGAAAAAACTTCATGTAACCCCTCGGGGCGATCAAGCCGGCTGTTTTCGGGCATCAATGGCGAGCTTCCATCTACGAACCAATTTAGGGTGCATCCGGCGCAGTCGCAATTGCACTTTGGGTCAGGTATGGCACGACATTCCTTCCCACCGATACCAAGGTGTCATTACACCATCGTGCAATTGAGCCGCGCACCCCTTCCAGCCTAAAGTTGCTCTCGACAGGCAACGTCTCCCAACGCTCGCGTAGCTCGAACGCAGCCAGTCGCACAACGTTACGAAAGCATCGCGTGTCCCTGGAACGAGTACGGATTGGACCCAGCCAGGTGATAGCCGGCTTTCATCACGCTGCCCAACGACGGCATCGAACGCGTGACGTGCGGCTTCAAGGTGGACCACGCGCCTTTGTACAAACTGGTTCCCCGTCAAAGTGGTGCGCGCCGCCACAGTCGGGCCATATTTCGCCACGCAAGCCGTAGTGCTGCCGCAATGGGATAACCATCATGCTGACTGACGTACTCCACCTCTCGCGCGCCCAGTTCGCGATGACCACGGTCTTTCACATTCTGTGGCCGATCCTGACAATCAGTCTCTCGGCGTTCCTGCTGCTGATCGAAGCACTGTGGGTTCGCACCGGCGACGTGATGTACTACCGCCATGCCCGCTTCTGGGGCAAGCTGCTCGTGCTCAACTTCACGGTCGGCGTGGTCACCGGCATTCCGATGGAGTTTCAGTTCGGCACCAACTGGTCCGGCTTTTCGCAGTTCAGCGGCCAGTTCGTCGGCAACATTCTTGGTTTCGAAGGCGCGATGGCGTTCATGCTCGAAGCTGGATTCGTCGGCGTGATGATGCTCGGCTGGGGACGTGTGCCACGTGGTGTCCATCTCTTCGCCACTGCGATGGTGGCGCTCGGTTCCAGCATTTCCGCATTCTGGATCATGGTCGCCAATTCGTGGATGCAGACGCCCGCCGGCTTCGCCGTCGTCGACGGAAAGATCGTGGTGACGGACTATCTGGCGGCCATCTTCAACCCCGACATGGTGTGGGGCGTCTCGCACATGTGGATGGCCGCGATCGAAACAGGCATGTTCGTGATCGCGGGCATCTCCGCGTACCACCTGTTCCGCCGCCGGAACCCCGAGTTCTTCGCGCGCTCGTTCAAGATCGCACTTGGAGTGCTCGTCTTCGTTGCACCGATTCAGGTCTGGCTCGGGGACTCGAGCGGCACCAGCGTGTTCGCGACGCAACCCGCAAAAGGTGCCGCCATCGAGGGACACTGGGAGACCAACAAGCCCGGCACGGGTGCCGCATGGTCGCTCGTTGCCTGGCCCGATCAGCAAAAGCAGCGCAACGACTGGTCGATTGAAGTGCCGGGACTGCTCAGCATCCTCGGCACGCACTCACTGCATGGCCAGGTCAAAGGCCTCACGGACTTCCCGCGCGCCGATCAGCCGTCTATGGTGCCGCTTCTCTACTACGCATTCCGCCTGATGGCTGGCATCGGCTTCGCCTTCATGCTGCTCGCGTTCTGGACAGCGTATGCATTGCGTAAAGCGCGCGGCAGCCTCGACCGGTTGCTCGCCCAGCGCAAGCTCCTGCTCGCATGGGTGCTGTGCATCCCGCTGCCTTACCTGGCTGTCGAGGCCGGGTGGATCGTACGCGAGGTGGGACGTCAGCCGTGGGTTGTCTACGGACTGATGCGAACGAGTCAAGCCGTGTCCACGGTGCCAGCGGCCTCCGTAACGGCCAGCATGGCGATGTTCTTCGCATTCGACGTCGTGTTGCTCGTCACCTTCTTCCTTCTCGCACGGAATTGGCTGAAGACCGGTCCCGATCTCACGGCCACACCGCCCGCAACGATGATCGCGCCGCCCCAGACGGCGGCGAGCTAATACTGTGCCCTCTTTCTCCAACTGAAGCGAGATAGTTCGATGGATAGCACCACTCATTCCCTGCTTGCCGTCACGTGGTTCGGCCTGATCGGCCTAATGCTGGTCCTCTACGTCGTGACGGACGGATTCGACCTCGGTGTGGGCATGCTCACGCTGCTGAGAAGAAAGCGCGAAGATCACGACGTGATGGTTCAGACCATCGGTCACGTGTGGGATGCGAACGAGACATGGCTTGTCGTGCTCGGCGGCGCCCTGTTCGGCGCGTTTCCTGCGGCCTACGCGTTCCTGATGCAGGAACTCTATCTGCCCGTCATGGCGTTGATAGCCGGACTGATCATGCGGGGTGCAGCAATCGAGTTCCGCCATAGCGTCCAGCGTGGACGGCTATGGGACACCGTGTTCGGCGTGGGCAGCCTCGTCGCGGCAATATCGCAGGGCGTCATACTCGGCAAGGTGATCACGGGCTTCGTGTCTGGCGAGTCCAGCACGGTGTTCATCACGGTAACAGCCATTGGCGTGGTGGCGGGCTATGCACTGCTCGGCGCGACCTGGCTTGTGAAGAAGACGGTGGGCGCGCTCGAACGTTGGGCCCGGCACCTGGCCTTACTAAGCGCGCAACTCACCGTGGCTGCCGCGATCGTGCTCACAGCGGCAACCTGGATTGAAGGCGTGGCCGTCCATGCTCGCTGGTCCCAGCCTGGCGTGTTTGCCCCGCTTGCGGTACTCGGCGCGCTCGCCGCACTGTCGTATGCCTGGCTCACCGCTTTGCTCTATCGGGGAAGCGAACGAGCGCCCTTCCGGGCAGCGATTACGCTCTTCATAGTGTCGTTCGCGGGCCTTGTGATCAGCCTCTATCCCGACTTCATTCCAGGCAGGCTCACGGTCATGCAAGCCGCGTCAGATACCCTGACCCTCGCGTTCATGTTGATCGGAATCGGCCTCGTGTTCCCGGTGATGATCGGCTACAACCTGTACCAGTACTCGATTTTCCGCGGCAAGGTGATCAGCAGAACCCGCGCGTAAAGGTAGCCGACGCTGCGCTGCAGCGTCGTTCCGATATGCCGCGCCTCAAAGCCACTGGCATGCTATCCACTTCTTTTCGTCGACGCCGCGTAGTCGCTCGACGTCAACCGGGCACCACGCCTGCCGTTCGCGCCACTCATAGGTTTCCATCCTCGAGGTGTATTCGACGTCTGTCCAGATGCACCGCCGAACGCTCACGGTCCCTGTTCTTTTAGTAGAGGGGACGCATCGAACAAATCGCGGCGGAAGGGATGGGTGCTGCTGGAAAACTCGGGGCCGTCAAAGCAACTTTATGCCTCCGCCATGAGTAGCTTGAATGCATCTCTACGACGCGAGCAGCTTCCCGTTCCAGGCGACCCAGATAACGCATGGGTTATCTACAGGAAGGTTATCGGCTCGGGAGTAAGCGTCGCGTGGGAGCCGTTGAGAATTCTCTGGACAAGCGTCGAAAAACGCGGCAGGCCGCTGCCGGCAGGGATCAAAGCGAGGCAGGTGTCGATAGGGGGAGATGCTTCGCGACGTTCCATGGCAACAGTTCGTCGATGCGGTTCGCCTGGTGATCCGCAATGTGCGTGAGCACGAATTCCAGGTAGGCGCGTGGATTGATGTTGTTCAATTTGCACGAGCCGATCAGGCCATACATGGCGGCAGCTCGCTCACCACCGCTGCCGGAGCCCGCGAATATAAAATTGCGCCGACCAAGGGCCACACAGCGCAAGGTATTTTCGGCAAGCACGTTGCTGATTTCGACACGGCCGTCGTCACAGAACAGTGTGAGGCCAATCCCCATCGGTTCAGAGAGTAGTTGATCGCTTCGACCAGTGGTGCCTTTGGCCAGAGAGTGGCGAGTTTCTCCTTCATCGAGCTCTCGAGAGCCACGAGCAACGGGCTGCTCTTTTCTCGCCTGACGCGTCGCCGCTCATCGGGTGGTCTGCCGCGGATAGCAGTCTCGATTTCGTAGGGATCGCCAATCATGTCGAGCCATTGCTTCGTAGTTTCCGACGGCGCTGTTTCATGGACGTCGAAGAGATATCGACGCGCATGATCCCAGCAAGAAGCCAGGCGAACTTTGCCGCTTTCGGTCAGCTCGTTGAAGCCGAGCATAGCCGCCCCCCTGAAGGACGCCTTCGAATCCGGCAAGATGGGTCTGGGGGTGGGTGCCTTTGCGGTCCGGCGAGTACGCGAACCAGACAGCAGCGGGAAGCGGCGATCATCGCGCATGTAGACCCACAACCGACCGGTCCTGGTCTTCTTGTTCCCGGGCGCGAGCACCGGGATCGGCGTGTCGTCCGCGTGGAGCTTCGTAGTCGACATCGTGTAGCGACGCAGGGCTTCAGTCAGCAACCGGCAGAGTTCTTCGCATTGTCCGACCCAGCGTGCCATGGAGGCCCGATCGAGACGTACGCCGTCGCGCGCCGCGATCTCGGACTGCCGATACAGCGGCGTGTGGTTCGCGTACTTCGCAACGATGATCTCGGCCAGCAAGCTCGGATCCGCTATGCTGCGCTCGATCGGCAGCCCCGGCATGGGTAGTTGCACGGAGCGCGTGCTCGAGCCCGCCTCGATCTGCCCGAAGTGCGACAACGCCATGAACGGCCGCGGCGAGACGCTTACGCTCGGGATCGCTTCCATCGCGAACCTCATTCGGCCACTGCGTGGCGAGTTCGCGCCGCCAACAGGAAAAAGCCAATCGTCGCGATCGCAAAGTCGATCGCGGAGCGGACCGCTTGCTGCTCGAAAAGCGGCGGTGCCACCGTGACCGCCGCCGAAGACGAGCGCATCGGAGCGATAGAGAAGCCGTCTAAAACGCTGATAGCGTGGCCAACGCCCACTTGCCCCAGCACCGAAAGCCCACAGAGATGCACAGTCTTGAACGAACTTCGACGTTGCCGAGAAAGCCTGTCAAGCGAGCCGAATGCCCGGCTGAGCCAGCCCGTTGATCTGCTCCGCCGTCCAGAGGAGCGTTGCTCTGCCAAAGCCGTGCAGCGCCTGCTGATGACGTCGGTACAACATGGCGTGACTGAGCTGGGCGAGTCTGCCCCGAATGAGCCCGCCGGGATAGAAGCCAAAGCGCCCAAGTGTGCCGAACGCGTCGTAGTCGCTCAATGACACAAGCGATCCAAAATCCCGGAACTTGAAGCCAGGAAGAGGCTTGTTGTGACGCACCCACTCCGGCAGGTAGCGCGCGAGATGCTCTGCCTGCTGGGTAGCCACCTGTGCGGTTGGAGGAAGCGGTCGCTGCGCACCGTCTGGCGTCAGGGCCGCGCAATCGCCGAGAGCATAAATGTTCTCATCGTGAAGAGCCTGTAGCGTGCCCGACACCACGATCTGGTTCGCCCGGTTGGTCGCGAGGCCAGCTAGCCCGTTCATGAAATCAGGTGCCTTGACACCAGCAGCCCATACCATCAAATCCGCTTCGGCAAGCTTCCCGTCTCCATACCGAAAGCCTCCCGGCTCCACGGATGAGACACCTGTCGAGGTCATGACGCGAAAGCCGATTTTCTCGAGTCGTTGCTGGCTAGCTGACGAGATCTCCGGTGGGAAGGCCGGAAGCACGCGTGGTCCGGCCTCAAGAAGAGTCAGACTCAGCCTTTTTCTGATCGAGGGATCGCCATAGCTGCCAGCGAGTTCGAACAGGTGACTGAGTTCGGCCGATAACTCGACCCCGGTCGCCCCTGCGCCCACAATCGCAACCCGGAGTTCCTCATCCTTGACAACAGAGCGAAGAGCACGTTCGCGCAACGCGACGTTGAATGTCTCTGCCTGCTGTTGGCTGTCAATGAGATGGCAATGCTCCATGACGCCAGGCACGCCAAAATCGTTCGCGCGGCTGCCTATCGACAGCAACAGCAAATCGTATGGAACTGTTCGGGGCTCGAGCATCAAGCCGCCCTCGTGCGCCCTGATCCCAGCAAGCTGGACTTCGCGCAGTTGCCGGTTTAGTCCGCACATCTCTCCCGGTTGATACGTGAAGCCGTGTTGACGCGCATGCGAAAGAAAAATCACGCGCTGCTGATTCACATCGCGCGTACCGGCCGCAATCGTGTGCAGCATCGGCTTCCAGATGTGCGTCGCGCTCCGGTCGATCAGGGTGACGGTAGCCTCACCCGTTCGGCCCAGCCTGTCGCCGAGCCTGGTTGCAAGCAGAATCCCGGCGATTCCGCCACCTACGATCACGATACGAGTTGGCTTTTTCATGGCAGTTATTCAATGAATGATGGACGACTTCCGATAGAAATACTTCCCTATCCGAACCAATTTACGGTTCGCCCCGTGCGATCGCAATTGAACTTTGGGTTAGGTTGACACGACATTCCTTCCCACTGATACGAAGGTGTCGTTACACCATCGTTCAATTGAATCGTGCACCGCTGACCGCCTAAAGTTCCTGTCCATGAGCTACGTCTCCCGACGCCGGCGTCGCTCAAACGTAGCCAGTCGCACAACGTCATCGGGGCATTGCGTGCCTCCGGGATCGACGACGCCGATAAGCCGGCGGCATTCGGCCTCTGCCTGACGTTCAGTGCCCCCGTTAATTGCAGCGACACGAAAGGACATGCAATGACTCTGATCAATGCAAACAGAAGCAACGTTTCTCAGGAAGCGATCCGCACCGGACGACTGTTTCTCCTCGAATTGAGCGGCGGCCGCATTCACTCGATGAATCCCGACGGCTCCGACCGCAAGACGATTGTCTCGGACTGTCACATGCCCGACGGCATCGTCGTCGATACGGATGCCGGTCATATCTATTGGACCAACATGGGTTCGGTGGGCGCTCATGACGGCTCGATCGAGCGCGCCGACCTCGACGGCAACAACCGCGTGGTCGTTGTCCCGCAAGGCATCACGCATACGCCGAAGCAGATCCACCTCGACAAGGATGGCGGCAAGCTCTACTGGTGCGACCGCGAGGGCATGCGCGTGATGCGCGCGAGCGTCGACGGTTCTCGAATCGAAACGCTGGTCGAGGCCGGGTACGGCGACCATGACCGGCACGACCAGACCAAGTGGTGCGTCGGGATCACCCTCGATCCGAAGCTCAAGAAGATCTACTGGACGCAAAAAGGCCCGGACAACGGCGGCCAGGGCCGCATCTTCCGCGCAAACCTGGATATCCCCTATGGCGAGACTTCGGCGACCCGCTCCGACATCGAGGTGGTGTTCGACCAACTGCCGGAACCGATCGACCTCGAGCTCGACGTGAAGAACCGCATCCTCTATTGGACGGACCGTGGCGATCCCCCGCGCGGCAACACCGTCAATCGTGCCCCCATCGACGAAACGGCGGCACCGGAGATCGAGATCACGCACCTGCTGGAAGGGATCGGCATCGCGCTCGACGTTGACGGCAACCGGATGTTCTTCACGGACCTGGGCGGCTCGGTTTATTCAGCAGATCTCGATGGAAAGGATGTGCGCAACTTCCTCTACGCTCAGGGCAATCTCGCCGGCATCGCCTATGCCGAAGTCTGATCAACGCATTGGAGACATCACATGACCGACACCAAACGTATTCGCCGAATCGCCATTATCGGAACGGGCGTGATCGGCGCGAGCTGGGCCGCGCTGTTTCTCGCCAGGGGACTGCACGTCGTTGCGACGGACATTGCACCGAACGCGGAAAGCGCATTGAGGAAATTCGTGGAGTCCGCCTGGCCGGCGCTCACGAGATTGGGGCTCTCGCCCGAAGCGTCGCTGACCAACCTGACGTTTACGTCCGTGCTCGAGCAAGCGCTCGTGGGCGCGGACCTGGTCCAGGAAAACGGGCCTGAGAGGATTGACTTCAAGCAGAAGCTCTATGGGCAACTCGACGCGCTGCTGCCTGCCGACGTGATCATTGCATCAAGCTCGTCGGGGCTCACCATGAGCGAAATCCAGAAGGGCGCCGCGGCGCATCCCGAGCGTTGCGTCATCGCCCATCCGTTCAATCCGCCGCACCTGATCCCGCTGGTCGAAATCGTCGGCGGAGCCACGACCTCCGGGGAGACGATCCGGCGTGTAGACGAGTTTTATACGTCGATCGGGCAGCGGACGGTGCGGGTCAACAAGGAGATGCCCGGCCACGTCGCAAACCGGCTTCAGGCCGCATTAGCGCGCGAGGTGTACTACCTCGTCACCGAGGGTGTGGTGAGCGCCGCCGACGTCGACACCGCCCTGTGCTGGGGACCGGGCCTGCGCTGGGGGCTGATGGGCAACATGATGCTCAATCATCTTGGCGGTGGTCCGGGCGGCATCGAGCACTTCATGCAGCAGTTCAGCGGCCCGATGACGGCCTGGTGGAAGACGCTCGGCGCGCCGGTGCTGACCCCCGAAGTGCAACAGACGCTTATCGACAGCGTCCATGCCGAGATTGGATCGCGCTCCATCGAGGAACTGGAGGCGGAGCGGGACGCGTTGCTGCTCGGTCTGCTCGAGCTACGCAGCAACGTTAGCATGACGAATCAAACAAAATCGATCGCGCCGGTCGCGTAGGCCTGGTCGCAACTGCCAGGATCGGTCACCCACTGACGCGTCCTTTTTTCCCAGCTTTCAAGCCACCGCAACAGGAGTCGCAACATGCCCGACACAGCCACGGAAAGCAAGATCACCGCGAAGCAGCTTCCGCCGCCGAACAGTGATTTCTATCACTACGCAGACACGCACGGCACAGCTCGCGGACGAAGGCAAGCTTACGGACCAGCAAGCGGCGCTTTCGAAGGCGTTCACGACGTCCAAGGCGCGTGAGACGGTCTCCTGGGCGCGAGAGCTGCTCGGCGGCAATGGCATTCTCGCCGACTACAACGTCGCGCGTTTCTTTGCCGATGCGGAGGCCCTCTATTCCTACGAGGGCACGTACCAGATGCAGAACCTGATCGTCGGCAAGGCAATCACCGGGTTCAGCGCGTTCATCTGATACCGCACCAGCGCGCCGGCGCGCCTTTCGCCGGCTCACGATCTGGAAAGAGAAATCAACCATGTCATCAACAACCATGACACTCGCATCGTCGCCATCAGCAGTGCTTGTCGATTCATCGACGGCAGGACCGACGCTGGCAAACGTCCTGTACGAGAAGTGCGGCGCGATCGCCTATGTGACCGTGAACCGGCCTAAGGTGCTCAACGCCCTGAACACGCAGACATGGAACGATCTGCGAACTGCTTTCGAAGATGCACGGGAGGATGTTGCCGTGCGCGGCGTCATTCTCACCGGCGCGGGCGACAAGGCATTCATCGCCGGTGCCGACATCAGCGAGCTGGCGCACGCGACTGCGATCGAAGCGGAGCAGTCGAGCCGCTCAGGTCAAGCAGTGCTCGACCTGATCGAGAACCTTGGCAAACCCGTGGTCGCGGCGATAAACGGCTTTGCACTCGGCGGCGGCTGCGAGACGGCAATGGCTTGCACCATCCGTATCGCCGTGGAGCACGCGAGGCTCGGTCAGCCCGAGGTCAAGCTCGGATTGCTCCCCGGCGGCGGCGGAACGCAGCGGCTGCCGCGCCTCATCGGAAAGGGCCGCGCGCTCCAGCTGATTCTGTCCGCAGAGGCCATCAGCGCGCAGGAGGCCTGGCGCATCGGGCTCGTCAACGAGGTCGTTCCGGCAGCCGATCTGATCGCGCGTGCGGAAGCCATCCTGAAGACGATCGCTTCGAACGCTCCTGTCGCTGTGAAGCTATCGCTCGAAGCGGTGAACAAGGGATTGGACGCGGGCCAGAGCGAGGGCCTCGCCCTCGAAGCCTCCTACTTCGGGCTGTGCGCCGGGACGGAGGACAAGAAGGAGGGCACGTCCGCCTTCCTCGGAAAGCGCGCGCCCCAGTTCTGCGGCCGCTGAAGCCGCCCCAACGCAACCCACTTAGAGACATCCAATGCCCAATGACAACATCTTCTCCGGCCTGAAGGTCCTGGATTTTTCGACCTACGTCGCCGCCCCGGGCGCCGCGGTGGTCCTCGGCGATTTCGGCGCCGACGTGATCAAGGTCGAGCCGCCGCAAGGTGACGCGTGGCGATACAGCCACAAGCTTCCGGTCCTGCCGCATTCCGAGGAGGCCTACCCGTGGCATCTGGCCAACCGCAACAAGCGCAGCCTCACGCTGGACCTGAAGTCCCCGAGCGCACAATCAGTTGTGCAAGAGCTCGTGAAGTGGGCTGATGTGTTCATCGTCAACACCCCACACGCGGCGCGCAAGAAGCTGGGACTCGAATACGAGACCGTGGCAGCGTGGAACCCGCGCCTGATCTACGCGGATCTGACGGGTTTCGGCGAAAAAGGGCCGGACGCTAACCTCCCGGGCTTCGACCTCACCGCCTACTGGGCGCGCAGCGGCCTGCTATCGATGACCCGCGACGCCGGCGCGCCCCCAACCTGGCCTGTGAGCGGCAGTGGCGATAACGCCACGGCCATGGGCCTGTATTCGGCGATCGTCACGGCGCTCTATCGGCGCGAGCGGACCGGCAAGGGATCGTATGTCACGACCTCGCTGCTCGCCGAAGGCGTGTGGTCGGCGAGTGTGTCGATCCAGGGCGCGCTCGCCGGCGCCACGTTTCCGCCGATGCACGACCGCAAGCATCCGGCCAACGCCGCGATGAACGTCTATCAGTCGGCCGACGGCGCCTGGTTCGTCCTTGTCGTCACGCCCGACAAGCTGGCTGCGGTGGCGAACGCCATCGGCCGAGCGGACCTGCTTACGGACTCGCGGTTCGCCGACCCCGCGAAGATGGTCGCCAACATGCCAACGCTCACAGGCATCTTCGACGAGCTCTTCGCCTCCAAGCCGATGGCGCACTGGCATGAGGTGTTTGGCGGCGTGCACGTGACGTTCGGCGAGGTCCGCGGACCGCAGGAGGTGATCAACGATCCCCAACTTGCGGTGAACGGAATCGTCGTCCCGCTGGAGGGCGCAGGCAAGCTGACCTCGACGATCAGCAGCCCGTTCCAGGTGCATGGCGTTGACAAGGTGCCGGCGCGGCGCGGCCCCGATCTCGGCGAGCACACCGAAGAGATCCTCCGTGACCTGGGATTTGACGCGCAAGGCATCGAGGACCTGCGCGCGAGCGGCGCGGTGCCGAAAGTCAACGAGCACGCAGCCTGACACAAGACAGAGAGAAAGGAGCAAACCATGAGCGACATTATCACCGAGCGTACGGGCGGAATCCTTCGGGTCCAGCTTAATCGCCCTGCCCAGAAGAACGCGATGACGTCCAGCATGTACACGAGCCTGGCCGACATCCTCAACGAAGCGGACAAGGACGACGCGATCCGTGTCGTGCTCTGGCACGGCGCCGGAAACGCGTTCTGCGCGGGCAACGACGTCGGGGATTTTCTGAACAATCCGCCGAGGCTTGGCGCGTTTCCGCAGGGCCTCCTGATGGAGGCATTCGTCAGGTTCGAGAAGCCGATCGTCGTGGCCGTGCAAGGCGCGGCGATCGGCGGCGGAACCACGATGCTGACTCATTGCGATTTCATCTACGCGGGCGAGAGCGCCAAATTCCAGCTGCCGTTCATCAACCTTGCGCTGGTGCCGGAATTCGGATCGAGCTTTTCGATACCGGCGCGCGTGGGCCGTCTCCGGGCGGCCGAATTGTTTCTTCTGGGAGAGCCTTTCACTGCTCAGCGGGCGGTGGAGTTGGGCCTCGCGACTCGCGTGGTGCCCGACGGAGATCTGCTGGCGACTGCGACCGCAACGGCACAGAAGCTGGCGGCAAAACCGGGCGGCGCGTTGCGGGCGAGCAGACGGCTCCTCAAGCAGGCTTCGGTTGGCCGGCTCAAAGAAGCGATAGAGAGTGAAAACCAGGAGTTCATGGAGCGGGTGAGTTCGGCAGAGGCCAAGGAAGCGCTCTCGGCCTTCCTCGAGAAACGTCCGCCAAACTTTACGAAGAGCCCGACGCACGGGACGGCCGAATAGTCCGTGCTCGCAGCACTGTACTTCGCAGCGTTCGTCATCACCGTAAAGCCGGATGCGCTTAGCGCAGTCCCGGCACCGACGAAGCAAGTGCATTTGCAAAATGCCGGCGTCTGGTGCGCCGGGATGCCGTAGCGAACCCGAGTGGCTGGCGCGGTGATTGTGCGCGACCTGCACTCTGATGAAACCAGCCATGAACCCGATGGCGTCAACGTCGAGTTGGACGTGACGCCTGTCCAATCGACTACGCCTTCTGCCTTCTTGACGGAGGCAAGACGATTCGCGACATCTCAACCGCTCACGAGAAAGATTCCTATGTTGACCGACATTCAACGCGACATCATAAAGGCCACCGTTCCGGTGCTGGAAACGGACGGCGAAGCGCTTACCCAACATTTCTATAAGCTGATGCTCGACGGGTATCCGCAGGTGCGCCCACTGTTCAACCAGACTCACCAGGCCAGTGGCTCCCAGCAACGAGCGCTTGCCAACGCCGTACTCACGTACGCGCGCAACATCGATCACCTCGAGGCGCTCGGCCCGCTTGCAAAACGGATCGTGAGCAAGCACGTTGCGCTGCAGATCCAGCCCGAGCACTACCCGATCGTGGGCGCGTGTCTGCTGCGTGCGATTCGAGAGGTGCTGGGTCCCGACGTCGCGACCGATGCAGTCATCGAGGCCTGGGGTGTGGCCTACCAGCAGCTTGCCGATATCCTGATGGGCGCTGAGCGTCAGGCTTACGACGCGCTGGCCAGCGCGCCCGGCGGATGGCGAGGTGAACGTGCGTTCCGGGTGGTCCGCAAAGTCCCGGAAAGCGCGGAAATCTCTTCGTTCTACCTGGAGCCGGTGGATGACGGTCCGGTACTCGACTTCACTCCAGGCCAGTACATCGGGCTTCGCCTGAACGTGAATGGCGCGGAAATCCGCCGAAACTATTCGCTGTCGGCCGCGCCTAACGGACGTAGCTACCGGATCAGCGTGAAGCGCGAGCCCGGTGGCGTCGCTTCCAACTTCCTCCACGACAAGGTCGTTGATGGAAGCATCCTGGAGCTCTTTCCGCCTGCTGGCGAGTTCACCCTCCGCGACAGTGACGAGCCGCTTGTACTAATCAGTGGCGGCGTGGGAATCACTCCAACGCTGGCGATGGCCGAAGCGGCTTTGCACCGCAGCAAACGGGGTGTCATATTCATCCACTATGCGCGCAATGCGTTGGTGCATGCCTTCGCCGATGTACTCAAGGCATGGCATGCCCGTTTTCCGCGTTTTCAATCATACGTCGTCTATGAAGAGACCGAAGCGCGGGAAGCGCCCGCTCCGGACGGGGTAGGCCGGCCAACCCTGGAGCAGTTGCGGCACTGGCTTCCGGCCGACCGGAACTTCGACGCCTATTTCCTCGGACCGAAGCCGTTCATGGCCTTCATCAAGCGGTCGCTGCACGAACTGGGCGTACCCGAGGATAGAAGCCGGTACGAGTTCTTCGGTCCGGCCGAAGAACTAGACTGAGACGCGATCTGGCCGGCCACAACCGGGTCGGCCAGCCCGCCATTGACAGCGGCAAGCTGTTGCCACGTTTTCAGCGGAGCCGCACAAGCGTACGATCGCAGTAAAAGTTCAGAGAGCAGATCAACGTGGCGTTTATCGTCGAGATTGCTAGTCCGAATCACCGCAATCGGCGCCGCGCTCCCGAACTGCCTTGCTTTTCGCCATTCGTTTCCAGCGCCTGAACCCATGCAAGCCGAAATGACAATCGAGACTGGCATCGAGTTCGTGTGCATAGGTGACGTTCGAGACGAAGGTCATGCCAATAGCGAAACATCGGGGCAGTTTAGAAATCTTCACTCGTGATATCTCCCCGGGCGCGCATGTGGACGTCACGCGCACCGTCAAACTGGCGGGACAAACGCTATGCAGAGGTTATGTCATGTACGCTCATGAGTCTGAGTCGGAACATGTCAGTACCAACGTCAAATAGCGCATGCCGCAGGCGTCAAACCGTCAACCGCGGGAACTGAATCTTCGCGCACTACTGCCGCGAGAATCATACGATCGCAATTCGCGGGTACATACGATTCGCAGGCACGCGGTCGGAACACGGAATCGCCGGGATAGATGCGCATGCCTGTCAACACGCAAAAGGACGATCTGCGTGCGACACCTTTCCGCCACACCTGATCAGCGTAGTGTCCGGATTGCGGATCGCTCCAGCGGACACTGAGCGTTTGCGATGTAAGCTGCTCGACAATGGAAACCCGAGCCGGGACCGATTCGCCAACGACGGGCTCAAATGTTCTGGTCGTCGTCGGACCGCTCCGGCGAAATTTCTTCTTGCGGATGTATGTATTCGGCGTGGCCTCCGACGCAAATGATTCCGGAGCCAAAAGAGCAATCAGCGCGCGTCGAACGATGTCGTCCTCATTTCGAAATGTCATAGCTTCACCTTTTCGGAAGTAGTCGCGATTGGCAACCATGCCGAGGCAACGCCTCCGTCGCTCGCGACTTTTACAAACATGCGAATGCATTGAACGGTGTCCATTAACCATCCCTCAAAAAGGCCACGTCGAATGCCTTTCAGGAAACAAGGTTAGGCTGATGGCGATGCACAGCACAATTGCACGATGGTGTTAGCCACAACTTCGTATAGGTTGAAAGCACGCTTTCCGCGGGTTCACTCTCCGCAACACGGCTCACGTTCGCTGGCGCCGCTGACCTCCTTAGCCGATGCCCGGAGCGTCGGCAGGCCGCGGCTCTTCACCTGAGCGCTCGATCCACCCGCCTCCAAGCGCACGATACAGATCGACAAGGCTCGTCAGCCGCTGCATCCTCGCGGTGATCAATGACTGGCGCGAAGCGTACAGGTCATTTTGCGCGGTCAGCACCGACAGATAGCTGTCGACGCCGCGCCGGTACCGCAGCTCCGACAGTTCGAGCCGGCGCTGTTCAGCTAGCGTGTCGTGCTGCCGGGCCTCGATCTCCTGATCGTACGTGCCGCGCGCCGCAAGCCCGTCAGCCACTTCGCGGAACGCGGTCTGGATCGCCCTTTCGTATTGCGCGACCTGGATCTTCTTCTGCACGTTAGCCAGATCGAGGTTCGCGCGGTTTTCGCCGCCTTGGAAAATCGGCACGGATATCTGTGGTCCAAAGGCCCACGCCGCGGAACCCGGCTTGAACAGCCCGCCCAGCGACGGACTGAGCGTGCCGAAACTGCCCGTCAGCGAAACCTTCGGAAAGAACGCTGCGCGCGCCGCGCCAATATTCGCATTCGCCGCGAGCAGGTTCTCTTCAGCTTCCATGATGTCTGGCCGACGACTCAACAAATCGGAAGGCAGGCCCGCCGGAATGTCCTCCAGCAAATCCTGACCATCGAGCGTCGCGCCCGGAGGCAGATCCGAAGGCAATGGTTCGCCGATCAGGAACACCAGCGAATTCTCGGCCTGAGCGCGCGCACGTTCCTGTGCCTGCAGGTTTGCCTGCGCCTCGTCGACTACCGTTTGTGCCTGGCGTAGGTCGAGTTCAGAACCCGTGCCATTGTCGAATTGCAGCTTTGTGAGCCCGTAAGAGTCCTGGGCGGTCTTTAGCGTGTCGCGCGTGACATCGAGTAGTTCATCGTAGGCGATTATCGTCAGATACTGGTCCGCCACCTCCGAAACCAGCGAGAGCTCGGCGGCCTTGCGAGCCTGCGATGTGGCCAGATATTGCGCGAGCGCCTGGTCCTTCAGGCTTCTGATCCGGCCAAAGAAGTCGATCTCCCAGGACGCGTTCAGGCCGACCGAATACACGTCTGAGACGGTGCGCGACGTAGGCGATAAATCTGCCGGCGTGCGCTGCTTGCTCTGCGAGGCCGCCGCATGGACTGTTGGAAACAATCCGGCGCGCGTGATCTGAAACTGTGCACGTGCAGCCTCGATGTTGAGCACCGAGACGCGCAGATCGCGATTGTTCTTCAGCGCAATCTCAATGAGTTGCTGCAGGCGCGGATCGACGAAGAAGTCGCGCCAACCGATGTCCGGCGCCGCCTGTCCGTTAGCCGAGCGCTTGCCGCTCTCTGCTAGCGGCTGCGTCTGATAAACGCCACCGTTCGGGAACGACGCCGCTACCGGCGCATCGGGGCGATGGTAGTGCGGCTCCATCGTGCAGCCGGTGATCAGGATCGCAAGCGCGATTGGCATCAACGAAAGTTCTCGCATTCCACTGTCCTCAACCGGCCGTTTCATCGTGAACACCCACCTCGACGCGTTCGCCGGAAGCATCGGGTTGGTGCGGCTCGTCGTGCGGGAACGCGTGAACCGAGTCATCTTTCTCACCGGAGAACATCGAGCGGACTACGACAAAGAACATGGGGATCATGAAAACGGCGAGGAACGTCGCCGTCAGCATCCCGCCGATCACGCCCGTGCCGATTGCGTGCTGGCTTGCCGATCCCGCACCGTTGCTGATGGCGAGCGGAAACACGCCGAGAATGAACGCCATCGACGTCATCAGGATCGGCCGCAGCCGCAAGCGGGACGCCTCGAGCGCTGCTGCCACGGGCCCCATGCCCCGGGTCTGCTGCAATTCCCGCGCGAACTCCACGATCAGGATTGCGTTCTTCGCTGACAGGCCCACTGTTGTCAACAACCCCACCTGGAAGAACACGTCGTTTTCGAGTCCGCGCAACGTCGCGGCCAGCAGCGCGCCGATCACGCCGAGCGGCACCACCATGATCACCGAGAACGGAATTGACCAGCTCTCATAGAGCGCCGCGAGACACAGAAACACGACGAGGATCGAGATGCCGTACAGCACGGGCGCCTGCGAGCCGGACTCGATTTCCTGAAGCGACAAACCCGTCCATTCGAAGCCGATGCCCAACGGAAGTTGCGCGGCGATCTTCTCCATCGCGCCCAGCGCCTGCCCGGTACTGCTGCCCGGCGCAGCCGCACCCTGAATTTCGACGGCCGACACGCCGTTGTAGCGTTCGAGCTTGGGCGAGCCGTAGGTCCACTGCCCGGTCGCGAACGCGCTGAACGGCACCATCCCCCCCGAAGCGTTGCGCACGTACCAGACATTCAGGTCATCCGGCGACATCCGGAATGGCGCATCACCTTGCACATACACCTTCTTGATCCGGTTGTCGGTATCGAGGAAGTTGTTCACGTATTGCGACGCCCAAGCGATCGAGAAAGTCTGGTCGATGGCAGCCGGAGTGACGCCGAGCGACAGCGCTTTCTCGCGATCGATATCCACCTTGAGCTGCGGCGTGTCGTTCAGACCGTTCGGGCGCACGCGAGCGAGCGCGGGATCCTTCGCAGCTATCTCCAGCAACTGGTTGCGCGCCGCCATCAGCACATCGTGCCCCACAGCCGCGCGGTCTTCGAGCTCGAAGTCGAAGCCGGACGCCGTCCCCAGTTCAGGTATCGACGGCGGGTTGACCGGGATGACCAGTGCAGTCTTGTACGGCGCGAACCGCGCAGCGAGTCGGGCGACCAACGCTTGCGCCTTCTGATCGGAGCGTTGCCGCACGGCGTAGTCCCTAAGCCGGATGAAGACGATACCGGAGTTCTGGGCGCGCCCTGCGAAGCTGAAGCCGTTCACGGCGAACGTCGATTCGACGATGGACTTCTCGTCGTTGAGCAGGTAGTCGGAAATATCGCTCAGCGTGTGTGCCGTGGTTTCCTGGGTCGAGCCCGCGGGCGTGCGAACCAGCACGAACAGGGTTCCCTGGTCCTCGTCCGGCAGGAACGACTTCGGCAGCTTCACGAACAGGAGCCCCACTGCGGCGATCACGGCGAGATAGATGATGAGCCAGCGGCCCGAGCGCCTGATCACGTGATGCACGCCAGAGTGATACCTGTCGCGGCTCCTGTCGAAGGTGCGGTTGAACCAGCCGAAGAAGCCTTTCTTTTCTTCGTGATGGCCCTGCGGGATAGGCTTGAGGATCGTCGCGCACAGCGCCGGCGTCAGAATCAGCGCGACCAGCACGGACAGCACCATCGCAGCCACGATGGTCAGCGAGAACTGACGATAGATCGCACCGACCGAGCCGCCCGAGAACGCCACAGGCACGAACACGGCGGCCAGCACCAGCGCGACGCCGATCAGCGCACCCGTGATCTGGCCCATTGCCTTGCGGGTTGCATCGCGTGGCGACAGGCCCTCCTCCGACATCACGCGCTCGACGTTTTCGACTACTACGATCGCATCGTCGACCAGCAGGCCGATTGCGAGCACGAGACCGAACATCGACAGCACATTGATCGAAAAGCCCACCGCGCTCATGATCGCGAACGTACCCAGCAGGACGACGGGCACGGCAATCGTCGGGATCAGCGTCGCGCGCAGGTTCTGCAGGAACAGGTACATCACGAGGAACACGAGCACGATACCTTCGAGCAACGTCTTGATCACATCCTCGATGGACAACTTCACGAACGGCGTCGTGTCATACGGATACTTGACGACCAGCCCATGCGGAAAGTACTTCGACAACTGGTCGATCTTGTCGCGCACGGCCTTCGCCGTCGCGAGCGCATTCGCGCCCGTCGCGAGGTAGATGCCGACGCCCGCGGCCGGTTGCCCGTTGTACTTCGTATCGATGTTGAAGTTCTCTCCGCCGAGCTCGACATGTCCCACGTCCTTGATACGGACCTGGGAGCCGTCCTGATTGACCTTCAGGAGGACGTCGCCGAACTGCTCGGGTGTGCGCAGCAAAGTCGCCTCCGTGATGGTGGCCTGCAGCGCCTGACCGGGGACAGACGGCGTGCCGCCGATCTGGCCGGAAGCCACCTGCACGTTCTGCGTCTGCAGGGCCTGTTCGACGTCGACCGGGGTCAGCCCGAAGTCGTCGAGCTTGTGCGGGTCCAGCCACACGCGCATCGCGAACTGCGTGCCGCCCAGGAGTGCCACCGTGCCGACGCCGTTGATCCGGCTGACGGGATCCTGCACCTTCGATGCCACATAATTGGCGAGGTCGTACTTGCTCATGCTCCCGTCTTCGGATACGAACGCGAGGACCAGCAAAAAGCTGCTGCTCGACTTGGTGACCTTCGTCCCGAGTTGCTGAACGGCCTGCGGCAAAAGCGGTGTCGCCAGTGACAGCTTGTTTTGAACCTGCACCTGCGCGGTATCGGCGTTCGTGCCGGCCGCAAAGGTCAGCGTGATGGTCGCGTTGCCGAAGTCGTCCGATTGCGACGAGATGTAAAGCAGATGATCGAGACCATTCATCTGCTGTTCGATCACCTGCGTGACGGTGTCTTCCACGGTCTTCGCGGATGCACCCGGGTACGTCGCCGTCACCTGAATCGACGGCGGCGCGATGGTCGGATACTGCGCTACAGGCAGCTTGAGGACTGATGCCGCGCCTGCCAGCATCAGGATGATGGCGATGACCCAGGCAAAAATTGGGCGATCAATAAAGAAGTTGGCCATGACTCCCCCGTTACCGCGCGGCAACCGCTTTCACGACTGCGCCCGGGCGAACCTTCTCGGTGCCCTGCACGATCACGCGATCGCCTGGGTTCAAGCCGCCTTCAACGATCCAGTTCGCGCCGGAAGTCGACGATGTCACGACCTGACGCAAGACCACCTTGTTGTCCTGCCCGATGACCAGCGCCGTTGCACGGCCCTTCTGATCATGCGCGATGCCGATTTGCGGCACCACGTATGCGCCTTGCCTGACGCCCTCCTGAATGCGCGCGCGCACGAACATGCCAGGCAGCAGAACATGGTTCGGGTTCGGAAAAAGTGCGCGGATCGTCACCGACCCGGTGGTCTGATCGACGGTCACGTCCGAGAATTGCAGCTTGCCTTGCAACGGATAAACGCGCCCATCTTCGAGAACCAGCGAGACGGCAGCCGCGTTCGGTCCGGCCGCGTCAAGCTTCCCCTCCTCGAATTCGCGGCGCAATCTCAAGCCATCGAGGCTCGATTGCGTCACGTCCACGTACATCGGGTCCAACTGCTGGATCGTGGCCATCAGTGTCGCCTGGCTCGTCTGCACATACGCGCCAGGCGTGACTTGCGATATGCCTACCCGGCCCGAGATCGGTGATATCACGTCCGTGTAGTTGACATTGATCTGCGCGGTATCGACGGCCGCCTGCGCCGCGGCAATCTCGGCTTCCGCCTGTCCAGCAGCAGCCACAGCGTTGTCGTACTCCTGCTTGCTGATAGCGTTTGCAGCCGCGAGCGGTTTATCGCGCTGAGCGAGGGCATCGGCAGCCATCGCGTTGGCTCTCGCCTTCGCGAGCGAAGCCTTTGCGCTATTCAACGCGGCGATATAGGGCGCCGGGTCGATCTTGTAGAGGCGTTGCCCTTCCTTTACGTCGTCGCCTTCTGTAAATCCGCGGTGCAGGACGATGCCGTCGACGCGTGCCCGAACCTGTGCAACAAGAAACGCATTCGTGCGGCCCGGCAGTTCGGTTGTCGTCGCGACCGCCTGCGGCGCGACTGTAATCACGCCCACCTCGGGTGGCCCCGGCGGATGTACAGGCGGCTTTTGCCCACATGCGGCGAGAGCTAGCGTCCCCGTCACCGCGCCTACGATTCCCAACTTGATCCGTGTGACATCCATAACCAATCCATACAAGTAGCAAAAATTCGAGCGCGTGTAGCCAGCAAACGAGGTATTACGGTTTCCCAGACAAGCTGTGCATATGCATACTTCCGTGTACGGTTAGTCAATCGACTCCGTTCGTAATCAGCAGAGGCGAACCTGAAGTGCGTGCAATGCGACCGGCGACAACGCAAAGGCGAAGCGGACTACGCCACTATCGCGCCGTCATCAGCCTTGAGGTGAACGCAGCGATAGCGAGGCTTCGGGGAGTGACCTGCGCAAAGGTGCAGGAGAAACGACTGTCTTCACGACGCCGGTTTTGACGTCGTAGACCAGTCTGGACACGAAGTGCATTAGTCATTGCAAATTCTTTACTCGTGAGCGGCCTTATACGCCGCGCCATATGAATGCGTACTGTGCATATGCACGTTCATGCGAATTTAGTGTATCCACACCATCCGAGCAAGAGGAATTGCGGTACATAAATTGCACTTCACTGTTTCAGAACTCTGGCGCTGTTGCGCTGGATTGGCCGCGCCCAAGCTGCTAATCCGCTGGCAGCTCGTTCGCGATCGACGACAACGCAGATGCCCCTTCTTTACCCAACATCCTTTTCGCCGTCTGCTGAGCTGCACGCCAGGCCGGCATGGCGGTCACCAGCAATTCACGCCCCGCATCGGACAGCACGATGGGACGACTGCGCCCATGTGTAGGCGTCAACTCCTCAACCCACCCCTGGTCCAGCAGCAGTTGAAGATTGCGTGTTGAAGTCGATCGCTCCAGATGATTGGCGCGGCCCAATTCAGCGCGGCTGCCACCGTTCATTCTGGCGATCAGGACGAGCATGGAAAATTGCGAAGAATTGACGTCATACGAGCGAAGTGCCCGATCATAGATGCCGGTAACGACACGCGAAATGGATCGCGTTCGTGTGAGCAAACAATGCCGGGTTACCTCCTCGACCAGGTCAGGCTCGAATCCCTGCTTGATCGGTGATCTGGTAGTAATACGCTGCACTAAAGTGTAGATGCCGCTGATGGAACATAGGTCAATGAATGCCGCTGGCTGCGTCGACGGCGCACTCGCTCAGTCACTCTCAGGACTGCTGCCCGCGCTGAACGCGGCCCGAACTTCGTCCACCGTCTGTTCAGGCGCTTGCAGATGCGGATAGTGGCCGAGCTTAGGGAGAATCGTAAGCTTCACACCGTTACGGTTCGCGTACTCAACGCCCATTTCCTTCTTGATGTAGATATCCTGCGCGCCCCACACCACCTTCACGGGGACCTTCAGCTTTGCCATATTGGCTTCGAAGTAGTCCTGGTCGCGGGTGAAGTAGGAGTAGTAGTGGTAGAAGGCGTCTGCCGATGTGATATCACCGCTCCATCCTTTCGCGATATCGTCCCTGAACTCCTGGGGCAACGCGTAGCGTTCCTGCGCCGACATGCCGCGGAAGAATGTGTTTGCCAGGATTTCGTCACGGTTCTTGTTCATCGCGGCATGCACGGCGTCAGACGACGGCTTGGACTTCAGGCCCTGCAGGCTTTCGTACATGTACTGCGGGCGGTTGAACGGGGCAAAGTCGCCAACGATGATCTCTTTGGCGATATTCGGTTGCTCCAATGCTGCTAACAGCGCCGGTAGCGCCCCGATATCGGTGGCATAGATCACCAGCTTCGAACTGTCGATGCCCGACGTGCGGATATAGTCTTCCAGCACATGGGCGTAATCCATCGGCGCATAGGAGAAGCGATTGGCGCCTGGACGTGAGGACTGTCCGTAACCCGGCCAGTCAAACGCATGTACCTCGTAGTCGCTGGACAGAGATTCGGCAATCGGTTTCCACGCATACATCGTCTCCGGGAAGCCGTGCAGGAAGAGTACCGTACCCTTAGGATGCGCGGGCCGATAGACCATATGACGCAGCTTGATGTCAGGATTGACCTGCACCTCGCCGACTTCAATCTTCGCCGCCGACGAGGATGACGCCGGCAGACTGGAGCATGCGGAAAGGCTCATAGCTACCGCGGAGAAGACTGTCGCCTTCGTTAAACGTTTGAACATGATCGGATTCTCGCTTAGTGCTCGTGTGACGCATGCAGTGCATACGCACGATGGGAGGCAATGTAGTGTAGATACATCATATGCCCAAGAGAAATTGCGTTGAGTAAAGTGCACTTCAATGTTCCAGAATTCCGGACGTCTGCTGAGTACTCGACAGTACGCTCCAGCGCCTTCTATTGGGGTGAAGTCGGATTTACAAGCTTGCTCAACGGCTTGAGTGGGCCTATCGGGAGGAGCGAGAACGTCATCAAATGTGCTTTCCCCAGGGGAAGTGCCTCGAGCATTTCATGTGCTTGGCCCACATCCGTAACGTTCAGGATGAATGCCACCCCAGCCCGGTCCTGCAGTGAATACCACTGATCAATCTTGCCCTCGAGGTAGAGCTGCGTCGTCTCGCGAACTTCGGTCGGAAGAATGTGTTGGACAAGCTGCATGTCCGTGCCCGGGGGAAAGGTGCCAATCGCCAATATCTTCGTGGTTGGCGTGGTTGGCATCGGAGTGGTGTGTGCCATGGAGACTCCAGCAGAAGCGGCCATCACGGACGCTGTTGTCAAATTAAGAAGAAGGCGTTTTATAGCGCCGCGGATTCGGGTCCCGTCAGATAGCAATCGCGGAAGCGCTCATCGACGCGTTGCCACATCAGTTTCGAAAACAGCAGCGCTGCGTTGAGCGGACGGTGATTGATGACCACGGAATCCGTCTCGCCCTGTTCGTTCAGATGTGCAACGACCACCGTCTCGATCGGCATGCCCTGAATCTGCGAGCGATAGGATTCCATGTACAAACCGTTGCCGATCTCGCCCTTGTAGCTGTGATGCTGGAATTCGTAGAGCGAGACTGCGTGTTTGATCACAGAGAGAATATCGGCTCGCCCCTCGATCGGACGCTTGAGGACGGTGGCTTCGAGCGTCGCGTTTTCGGCGAGGTTGGCCAGCCAGAGCGGCGGACCGCCAGCGGGTGCCATTACGGGGGCTGTGTCGTTGAATTTCATGCTGGGTGCTCCGTTACTGTTTGTTCGTGATGCCCGCGCTAGCGGCATCGAGCGCTGCTTCGAGCGTGATGCGCGCCTTCTCGCGGCGTCGCCGCGCGAGGCGTCCAGCCCCCGCACTGCGCTCGGACTCGCCCGCCAGCAGCGCATGAATGTCGGGCAGCGTCCAGATCGCGCCGCGCGTCCCCCACGCGCCATCAGGAATCTCGGTCGGGAAGACCCAGACGCGCGGCGCGACTTCTTCGAACGGCCGGTTCTCCGCGCGCGCCACCGCTTCCGTAACGCTTTTGACAAGCGTGCGACGCGATTCGTCGGTGTATTGCCCTTCAGGCGCAGACGGAATGATCCGGTAACGTATCGTGTTCGCGCGTTCACCGCCTATGTAAATCGCGGCAGGTCGATGAAGATGGAACACGGTGACACGCTGCGCGATCGGACTGGCGGGATCGTAGCCTTCCGCCTCGATGAGGATGTCGGTCAGTTCCTTGACGAGGCGCGCTTCGGCCTCAGGCGTCAAGGCGTTTTCGGGCCACAGTGCATCGATCATTGGCATGGTGCTGCTCCTGCTTTGGGTTCATCGGATGCGGCCATGATCGGGGTTTACTCGTGCGCCCGGAAGTGGCAGTATCGCCGTTATTCAAGGAATTTCAGACACGCAATGGCCATCGTCCGCATCTGGGTCTATGACGGAATTCTCGCGTCCGGCGTCGCGGGTCCTGTCGACGTGTTCAGCGCGGCCAATCAATTCCATGCGCGCAAGGCTGCGCCAGGCACGACGTCCGCGCCCGTGTTCGTGTGGCGCGTGGAATCGCTCGACGGGCGGCCCGTCATGGCAGCGTCAGGCCAGACCATTCACGTCGACGGCAAGATCGACCCGCGCAAACGGGCCGACGCCGTTCTGCTGACGGCACCGTTCTTCTCGAACATCGACGCGTTCATCGGGCGCCGCGAGCAGTTGAACGAACTGTCTTCCGCGCTGAGGCGCCAACGCAAGGCAGGCGCCGTGCTGGGGGCTTATTGCACAGCCAATTACCTGCTCGCCGAAGCCGGCCTGCTGGATGGCCGCGCCGCGACGACGCACTGGGCGAGAGCCGCGGACTTCGCGCGGCGCTATCCGCGTGTCGAAGTTCGCGCACAGGAACTGCTGATCGAGCAAGACGGCATCATCTCGGGCGGTTCCGTGACGTCGTATCTGAATCTCGCGGTGCGACTCGTCGAGACATTCGCTGGAGAATCGCTCGCGACGATGACCGCAAAGGCACTGTTGATCGACATGAACCGGACTTCGCAGGCTTCCTATGCAACGCTTCTCGATGAACATGGGCACACCGACACGCTTGTCGCGCGCGCCCAGCAGCAGATGGAGGCAACGTTGCAGCAGGGATTCCGGTTGAGTGAGCTGGCGGCATCGCTTGCTGTCAGCGAACGTACGCTCAATCGCCGTTTCAAGGAAGCGGTCGGGCTCGCACCGTTGACCTATCTGCAGAATCTGCGCATCGAGGTCGCGAAACGCTTACTGGAAACGCGACCAATTGGGCTCGACGCAGTGAGTCAGCGTGTCGGTTATGGCGATATCAGCACATTCCGGCAATTGTTCAAGCGCAAGACGGGATTGTCCCCGAGTGAATATCAAATGCGGTTTTCGCGTCCCGCGACGGCGGAGAGTGTAGAAGTCGAGCCAGGCAGCAACGGCTGAGGGCTCGCGGCATCACGCTACCGCCCTCGTCATTTCCCTCCCTCTCGCCCCGCACCTTCCCTTTGTATTCCAACGTATCTGCAAACGGATAGGGATACGCGCGCTTACACACGACCAACTTCAGGACACGAGCGGGATACGTTCGTCTGCTCAAATACGCCCATCGCGAGCAGAAGGCCGCGCCGCAAAAACTGGGCTTACCGAGGTAATGCATATGCAACACGAGCCGAACGGAACCGTTGAACTGGATCGAATTGCGGATCAACCGCTGAGCGGCCAGATCGCGCGCAATTGTCTGGTGACGCGCGCCCGGCAGATCTCCCGTGTCCTGACCTCCGTCTATGACGATGCGTTGCGGCCGCTCAGCATCGTGGCGCCGCAGTTCTCGTTGCTCGTGCTCATCGCGGAGTTCGGGCCCATTAGCCGCTCAGATCTCGGCCGGAGGAATCATCACGAGCGATCGACGCTAACAAGGAATCTGCAGCCGCTGATCGCGCAGGGCTGGGTTGCCGAAGGCGTCCCTGCTAGCGATGGTCGCAGCCGTCCTCTCTCGCTCACGCATGAAGGCGAGGTGCTGCTCAAAAGCGCCGCGAGCGCGTGGTCGGCTGCACAGAGCCACGCGACGCGACTTCTGGGAGAAAACGGTGCCCATGAGCTCATGAAAATCGCGCGCGATTTGCCGCTGCGCATGGTCTGAAATTTTTCGATCGATGTTGCATATGCAAGATCGACCAACGCCTGGTACCCCTACCCCCTCTTCAAGGAGTTTGTCATGAAAGTCGTCAAAGCCGCCGCCGTCCAGTTCAGCCCGGTGCTCTACAGTCGTGAAGCAACCGTTGCCAAGGTCGTGCATAAGATCCACGAACTGAGCCAGAAGGGCGTGCAGTTCGCCACCTTCCCCGAAACGGTCGTGCCTTATTACCCTTACTTTGCGGCTGTCCAGACGGGCATCGAGCTTCTGTCGGGCACCGAACATCTGCGCCTGCTCGAGCAGGCCGTGACCGTGCCGTCCGCCGCGACCGACGCAATCGGAGAAGCCGCGCGAAAGGCCGGCATGGTTGTGTCCATTGGTGTCAATGAGCGCGATGGCGGCACGCTGTACAACACACAATTGCTTTTCGATGACGACGGCACGCTGATCCAGCGCCGCCGCAAGATCACGCCAACGCATTTCGAACGGATGATCTGGGGCCAGGGAGACGGCTCGGGCCTGCGCGCCGTCGATAGCGCAGTCGGCCGAATCGGCCAGCTCGCATGCTTCGAGCACAACAACCCGCTCGCCCGCTACGCGATGATCGCCGACGGTGAGCAGATCCATTCGGCGATGTACCCGGGCTCGGCCTTTGGCGAGGGCTTCGCCCAGCGGATGGAAATCAACATCCGCCAGCATGCGCTCGAGTCCGGCGCTTTCGTCGTCAACGCAACGGCGTGGCTGGACGCCGACCAGCAGGCGCAGATCATGAAGGACACCGGTTGCGGAATCGGTCCGATCTCGGGCGGCTGCTTCACGACAATCGTCTCTCCTGACGGCATGCTGATGGCCGAACCACTTCGCTCGGGCGAAGGCGAAGTCATCGTCGATCTCGACTTCACGCAAATCGATCGCCGCAAGATGCTGATGGATTCGGCCGGTCACTACAACCGCCCTGAACTGCTGAGTCTGATGATCGACCGTACGCCGACCGCGCATGTTCACGAACGCGCTGCGCAGCCGATGATCGTCAACGACCAGGCGTCCGACGATCTGTGCACGCAGGCTGCATGATTCCGCGAATCTCGAACTGCCCCTGTATCGAAGGAGAACCTGCTTTGAAACCAATGATCGGGACCGGCTCCGCGAGCATCGTCGTTGCGGCGCTGATCACAACTGCTTCCCTCGGCTACGCACAGCCGTCTGCAACGGATACGCCCGTCGCAACGCATGCGCGCAAGCCTGTGAGCGCAAAGACCGACGTGTCAGACGGTACGCTGGTGAAGTCGCTGCCCGGATTCAGAAATGGCTATGCAACCGTAAACGGCGTGCGGCTGCATTATGTGGCGGGCGGCAAGGGTGAGCCGCTCGTGTTGCTGCCCGGTTGGCCGGAAACGTGGTGGACCTTCCACAAGATCATGCCGGCGCTTGCCGGTCATCACACCGTGATCGCCGTGGATTTGCGCGGCATGGGTGCATCGTCGAAACCCGCTGACGGCTACGACAAGAAAACGATGGCCGCCGATATCCATGAGCTGACGCAATCGCTCGGATACGACAAGGTTGCGATCGCGGGACACGACATCGGCTCGGCGGTGGCGTTCGCCTATGCGGAAAACTATCCCGAAGCCACCGACAAGCTGGTGATGATGGAGTTTCCACATCCCGACGAGAGCCTGCAGACGTTCCCGCTTCTGCCCGTACAAGGCGCATACGGTGACAGGCTCGGTTCGGCGCGCCCGAACCTTTGGTGGTTCGCGTTCAACCAGGTCAGAGGTTTGCCGGAGAAGCTGCTGGCAGGCCGCGTCCGGCTTGAACAGGACTGGCTCTTCCACTACTTTCTTGTGAATGAGAAAGCAGTCGACGCACGCGACCGCGCCGTGTATGAGCACGCCTATGATAGCGCCCCCGCAATTCGCGCAGGGAACGCGTGGTATCAGGCCTTCCCTCAGGACGTCAGCGACAACAAGAATTATGGCCAGCTGCAAATGCCCGTTCTCGTGATGGGCGGTCCCGCATACAAGTGGATGAAAATGGTCGTCGGGCAAAAGGCGGTCAATATGAGCGCCGTCGACATAGAGAACAGCGGGCACTTTATCCAGGAGGAGCAGCCCGAACTGGTCACGCAGACAATGCTCGGCTTTCTGCAAGACGCCCGCGAATGACGACCCGATCTTCGTGTTGATCAGCGTATGTACGCGCACATTTCCATGTCTACGTGTGTATATGCATACATAAATAACGTGAAGTTTCTCCTTGAAAGGATGTGATATGACAACGAAACCTGCCCATGATCGGCCCATTCTCGTGACCGGTGCCGGAGGCGCGATTGGTGGCATTGGCCGCAACGTGACAACGTCATTGCTCGCGAAGGGCTATAAAGTGCGGGCGCTGGTCCGCAAGGAAGACGAACGCGCGGATGAGTTGCGCCGCCTTGGCGCTGAAGTCGTGGTCGGCGATCTGACTGATCTCGCCTCGATGCACCGCGCGATCGAAGGCTGTTCGCGCGTCTATTTCGGCATGTCCGTCTCCGCGGCCTATCTCGAAGCAACCGTCAATTTTGCTGCCGTGGCGCGTCATCACGGCGTCGAAGCGATCGTGAACATGTCGCAGATGACAGTCACGGAGATGAGCATCACGGAGACGACCGACAGCCCTCAACATAAACTGCACTGGCTCGCCGAGCAGGTCTTGCAATGGTCGGGGCTGCCCGTCGTCACGGTACGGCCGACGGCGTTTCTGGAGAGCTTCTTCCTGACGCTTGGCGCGGCCGGCGTGCGCGACAACGACGAACTTGCACTGCCGCTCGGCAGCAGCAAGACGTCGCCCATTTCAGCCGTTGACGTCGCCAATGCCGTATCGGTGATTCTCGAAGACCCGGCGTCGCATATCGGCAAGATCTATAACCTGACGGGCCTCGAATCAACGGATCTCGAGCAGGCTGCGCGCGTCTTTTCGGATGCGCTCGGCCGGCCCATCCGTTACCGCAATGTGCCTGTCGCGCCGTGGTCCGAGAAATTGCGCGAACTCGGCATTCCTGCTCACGTCGTCGCTCATCTGGCCGTGATGGCCGACCTGCACGCTCAAGGCCGATACGACCGCATGACGAACGACCTCTTCGAACTCACGGGCCGTAAGCCCATGAGCATGTATGACTTCGTGAAGCTGCACGTCGCCGACTTCACCCGCAACGCAACACGCTGATCAAGGCAGGAGACCGATCCCATGTCAAAAGACACGCCCCAATCCTCATCGCGCCGGCACTTTGTCGGTATGGCCGCCGCGGCGCTCGCGGCAGGCTCGCTGAGCCGGCTCGCCTTCGCGGACACGAGCCCGGCAATCGGCAAGATCACGGAACCCGCAAACGGCGACAAGTCCGCGCTTCGCCCGTTCCGCGTTCACGTTCCCGACTCGCAGCTCGCCGACATGCGGCGTCGCATCAAGGCGACGCGCTGGCCCGATCGCGAGACGGTGCCCGACGAATCGCAGGGCATTCAGCTCGCCGCCATTCAGGGGCTCGCGCAATATTGGGCAAGCGGTTACGACTGGCGCAAATGCGAAGCGCGACTGAATTCGTATCCGCAGTTCATCACCGAGATCGATGGACTCGATATCCACTTCATCCATGTGCGCTCGAAGCACGAAAACGCGATGCCGTTGATCGTGACGCACGGCTGGCCCGGCTCGGTCATCGAACAGTTCAAGATCATCGACCCGCTCGTCAATCCGACCGCATACGGCGCACCGGCTTCGGACGCATTTCACCTTGTGATTCCATCATTGCCAGGCTACGGCTTTTCGGCGCGACCTACGACTACGGGCTGGGGACCGGAGCGTACCGCCCGCGCGTGGGTCACGTTGATGAAACGGCTCGGCTATGAACGTTTCGCTTCGCAGGGCGGCGATCTCGGCGGCATTGTCACGAACATCATGGCCAAACAGGCGCCGCCCGAGCTGATCGGCATTCACGTGAATTTCCCTGCCTCCGTTCCGGCCGAGATACTGAAGTCGCTGGCGGCGGGCGATCCGATGCCTGCCGGCTTATCGGACGAAGAGAGGCACGCGTACGAGCAATTGAGCGCGAACTTCAAGAAGAAGCGCGGCTACGCGTTCGAAATGGGCACGCGTCCGCAGACGCTCTACGGACTCGCCGACTCGCCCGTCGCGCTGGCGTCCTGGCTGCTCGATCATGGCGATGGCTACGGCCAGCCCGCTGCGGCGCTGAGCGCGGCCGTGCTCGGTCATCCCGTCAATGGACATTCGGCGGGCGCGCTGACGCACGACGACATACTCGACGACATCACGCTTTACTGGCTGACCAACACGGGTATTTCGGCGGCGCGCTTCTATTGGGAATCGCACGCGAACTTCTTCCTCGCGGCCGACGTCAACGTGCCTGCCGCTGTGAGCGCGTTTCCGGGAGAAAATTACCAGGCGCCGAAGAGCTGGACTGAAAAGGCCTATCACAACCTGATTTACTTCAACAAGCCCGAAACGGGCGGGCACTTTGCGGCATGGGAAGAACCGATGATCTTCGCGAATGAAGTACGCACGGGGTTGAGGCCTTTGCGTGCGTAATGTGCGAAGCGCTCCGATGCGCATGCGTCGGAGCGTTCGTCGTTTGGTTCGGTCATTTTCGACGAACACTGGCGCGCATGTCTGATATTCCTCGAAAGATGGCGACATTGCCACTTCCGCCAGTTTCACCAAAGCCCGATGATCGGGCGAACTTCCATTGCTGGTTCCCGAATATGACGGCAAACGCCTACTTCTCGACAAACCTGCTGCTTGCCTACGCAGCGTATTTCGTTGGCACCGCGAGTCCCGGGCCGAGCAACCTTGCAATCATCTCCACAGCGGCCAGTCATGGCAGGAAGGCGGCGCTAATGTTCGCACTCGGTGTCATTTCAGGATCGATGTTTTGGGCGACGGTGGCAACGCTAGGCGTGTCTGCGGCCCTGATCGCCTATTCTCAATTCATCATTGCAGTGAAGATTTTTGGCGGACTGTATCTCTTGTGGCTAGCCTTCAAATCCGGACGCAATGCGCTCGCGACTGCAGCTGCGTCCGTAGTGGCGGTGGAACGAACGCCGACCTTGACGAGCGTCTACTCACGCGGTGTGATGCTCCATCTCACCAATCCAAAAGCCATCCTCGTGTGGGTTTCGATTGTTGCTCTATCGTCGAACGGCACAGGGCCTACCCAGCCTACCCATAGTGCTCTGGTTATGGGCTGTGCGGCCATCGGATGTCTGGTGTTCGGCAGTTATGCGGTACTGTTCTCGACGGATTCGGCTCGCAGGATGTACGTGCGGACCCGCCGCGCCCTGGAAGGATGCCTGGCTGTGGTATTCGGGATTGCCGGCATCCGACTCCTGGCGTCGCGTCTGTAGAGCGCTATCGGTCAGCCCATCCCGCGCTGCCCAACCGATGCGAGCGCGCCATCAAACGCAGCCCGCTCGCGATTCCGCCTATGCCCGCGAAGATCGCGCCGCCAAGCAGCGCGAGTATCGGTCCGTGCTGGCCAGCCAGTCCAAAGCACAGCGCGACCAGCGCGGCGCCTGTGGCCTGGCCGATCAGACGCGAGGTCGCGACGACACCGCTGCGCGCATGAGGCGCGCTTGCCATCAACGCCTTGATGTTCGGAGACTGAAACAGGCCGAAGCCGACACCGCAGATCGCCATCCGCACCGCGATCGCGTACGCGGAAGGATGAGCGGGCAACAATGAGAGCGACACAAGGCCCGCGCACAGACAGGCGAGCCCGGCCGCGCCCAGCGCGCCTGGCGGATAGCGGTCTGACAGGCGTCCGGCAACGGGCGCCACGAGCGCTACGACAACCGGCCAGGGTGTAATCAGGAACCCCGTCTCGATCTGACTGAGGTGCAGCGCGTCCTCGAAATAGAACGGTAGCGACACGAACGCGAAGCCCTGCGCGGCGAACGCGCAAACGGCCGTCACGGCCGACAGCGCGAACTCGGGCCGCCGGAAGAGATCGACGGGCAGCATCGGCGCAAGTCGCGCTGCCTCGCGCCGCATCAGACACACGCCGAAAACGAGTGCGATGACGAGCGAGCCGAGCACGCGAATCGTGGGCGCACGCTGCCCCCCTTCACCGAGCGCGACAATCAGCGATGCAAAAGTGATGACGTTCAGCACGGCCGCAACGGGATCAAATGGATACGCGCCTCGGGGCGTCTGCGGCAGCGCTGGCAGCGCAAACGCGAGGGCAATGACTCCAAGCGGCACGTTGATCATGAAGAGCCATGACCACGACGCTGTCGAAAGGATTAGCGATGCGATGGTC
The DNA here is from genome assembly GCF_038900715.1 of Paraburkholderia phymatum. Lineage (GTDB taxonomy): Bacteria > Pseudomonadota > Gammaproteobacteria > Burkholderiales > Burkholderiaceae > Paraburkholderia > Paraburkholderia phymatum_A. The sequence continues at coordinate 213,440 of NZ_JAYMRZ010000003.1, forward strand.
GGCCCGACGGCAACCGACACGCCAACGACGAGCGCGTTGACCCCGACGCCGCGTCCAAGCCGGTGTCGCGGATACAGCGCACTGACGAGCGCAATGCTGACGCTCGTGATCGCGCTACCGCCCAGCCCTTGCAGAAGACGCGCGGCGGTGAGCAACGGCAGCGTCGGCGCCGCCGCGCAAGCCAGCGATGCGGCCGTGAACAGTGCCAGCCCGCCAATGTAGACGCGCCTGTGCCCGAAAACGTCGCCCAGCGCGGCGAAGGGCAGTATCGTCGCCACCATCGCAAGTTGGTAGCCGTTGACGATCCATACCGATTCGGCCGGCGTCACGTGAAGATCGGTTGCTATCGCGGGCAGCGCTGTGTTCGCGATCGCGGTGTCGAGCGTCGCCAGCGCAACCGCCAGCATGACGGCCACCATCGCGAAGCGGTTCGCGGCCGGCATTGGCGCATCAATGCCGGCTGCGCACGCATTGGAAAGGTCGGACAAGATGCCTCCTCGAATCGAACGAAACGTGATGTCGTCATTGTTCGACGCACCGCTCGGAAAGCGAGGCGAGCTTTGATTCCCGGGAGGAATACCGGCGCCGCGGTGATTGGATTTACGCTAGAGTGGGACTGGACAACGGCTGGCAGAGAATGAATGAGAATCGAAGACTTGCGCGTGTTCTCCCTGCTCGCTCAAACGCGCAACCTGCATCGCGTTGCGCAAAAAACGGGGCTGACGCAATCCGCCGTGTCGAAGATCCTGCAACGGCTCGAAGCGGAATTCGACACCCGCCTCGTCGATCGCAAGGGCCGTGGCGTCGAACTGACGGCAGCAGGACGCGTGCTCCTGGAGCGTGCCGCCAATGTCGGTGCGTCAGTCGCGCAAACCTACGCTGATATGGCGGCGGCGAAGTCTGCGTCGGCGGGCAAGATTCGCATCGGCGTCGTGCCGGCCCTGCTGGAATCCGCGCTACTGCCCATCCTCGCCCGTTATACAGCGCGCGAGAGCGCCGTCTCGTTCAGACTTTCCGTGCAGGTATCGGCGCTGCTGTTCGACGAACTGAAGGACGGGCAACTCGATCTCGCGCTTTGCTTCATGCCGGACACCATAGAAGACGAAGAACTCCGGTCCGATGAGATCGGCAGGCAGCGCTACCGGATCGTCGCGCGGCAAGGCCATCCGCTGGCGCATGCACCCGCCGATCCACGCCTGCTGCAAGGGGCGAAATGGCTGCTGCCGCTGCCGGGACATGGACTGCGCCAGATCGTCGATCGATACTTTCAGGACCACGATCTGGCGTCACCGCAGGCGGTTATCGAAACCGACGCGTCGATTTCGCTGCTGACAACGTTACTGCGCAATAGCGACCTGATTACCATGCTGACGGAGCAGATGCTCCAGACCTATGCGGGCCGCGATCTCGCCGCCCTGCCCTACGAAACGGTGCTATTCGAAAGCAGGATCCGGCTTTTCTACCGCAGGAAAACAACCATGTCGCCGGCCGTGCAGAGATTTCGCTCGACGTTGCATGAGGCACTGACTGGCCCTTGAATGCGATCGCTGGCGCCTCAATGGTCGACGGCTTTCATGGGCAGAAAGCCCGTCTGCCCATAAAACTCCTGCAAGGCAAAAGCTTCGCGCTCCCGTTGCGCGCGAGCACCGCGATCCAGCATCGAGAAGGCCCAGATTCCCGCGAACGCGAGGGGCACTGAAACCAGCGCCGGATTGTCGAGGAACACGGGCGTATGCGCGTGATGCAGCACGTCGACCCAAACCGATTTCGACAACAGCGTCAGCAGCACGGCAGAGGACAGCCCGAGCGCGCCGCCGATTACCGCGCCACGCGTCGTCATGCCCCGCCAGAAAATCGACGACACCAGCACCGGGAAGTTGGCGCTCGCCGCGATGGCCGCCACGAGGCCGACCAGAAACGCCACGTTGACGTGTTCGAAAAGGATGCCGAGTCCGATTGCGGCGACGCTCAATATCAGCGTGGCTACGCGCGAGATACGCATTTCATGTGCTTCGCTGGGTTTGCCCCGCGCGAGCCAGCACGCGTACAGATCGTGCGAAACCGTGGTCGCCCCGGAGAGCGTGAGGCCCGCCACCACGGCCAGGATCGTCGCGAACGTCACTGCGGCGATGAAGCCGTAAAACAGGTTGCCGCCCACAGCCTGCGCCAGCTTGACAGCAACCATGTTCGAGCCGCCGAGCAGATCGCGCGTGAGATTGAAGTGCCCGTCCGCCGCCGTCTTGAAGAACTCAGGATGCTGCGCGAGCAACGCGATCGCGGAGAAGCCGATGATGAAGGTCAGCAAATAGAAGTACCCGATAAACCCGGTAGCGACGAACACGGACTTGCGCGCCTCTTTCGCGCTGGGCACTGTGAAGAAGCGCATCAGGATATGGGGGAACCCTGCCGTGCCGAACATCAGCGCGATGCCGAGCGACAGTGCGTTGAGCGGGTCCTTCAGCAGCTTGCCGGGCGCCATGATACTGAGCGCGCCGGGATGAACGTCGACAGCGCGCCGGAACATCTCATCGGGACTGAAGCCAAACTGCGCCAGCGCGGTGATGGCCATGAAGGTCGCGCCGCACAACAGCAGCACGGCCTTGATGATCTGCACCCACGTGGTTGCCGTCATGCCGCCGAAGAACACGTACACCACCATCAGCGCGCCAACGATCACTTCCGCCATCCAGTACTGCAAGCCGAATAACAGCTGGATCAGCTTGCCCGCGCCGACCATCTGCACGACCAGATAAAAGACTACGACGACGAGCGACGTGCTCGCCGTCAACAGACGGATCGGTGCCTGCTCGAAGCGGTAGGCGACCACATCGACGAATGTATATTTGCCCAGGTTACGCAAGGGTTCGGCGAGCAGGAACATCACAAACGGCCAGCCGACCAGAAAGCCAATCGAATAGATCAGGCCGTCGAATCCGAACAGATACACCATGCCGGAAAGGCCCAGGAACGATGCCGCCGACATGTAATCGCCCGCGATCGCGAGTCCGTTCTGGAAACCGGAGATACCGCCACCCGCGCTATAGAAGTCGCGCGTCGTGCGCGTTTTGCGCGATGCCCAGCGTGTGATGCCGAGCGTCACGAGCACGAAGAGCAGGAACATGCCGATCGCAACGGGATTCAGTTCGACGTGACTGGGCACCGGACCTTCGATGCCCGACGCACGAGCGAGCCCAGCCGTCGATGCGAGACACGCGCACAGCAGGGAGCGAACGATCTTCATGCTTCACTCTCCTTCGGTGCGTCGAGGAGCAATGCGCGCATCGCAGGATCGAGCGTGCGGTTCGCGTGAAGCACGTACCAGCCTGTCAGCCCGATCGCCACCGCAATGATGCCGACGCCCACGACGACGCCGAGCGTGGTCGTCGCGCCCGCATACAACGGTCGCGCCAGCAGATGTGGCGCCACTGCGACGAAGAGGATGAAGCCGTAGTACGCGGCGATCATCAGCGCGGTCAGCCTGAAGCTGAAACGGCGGCGTGACGCGATGAGCCGCCGGTATGCGGGGCTCGCCTGGATTGAATCGATGTGGGTTTGCTGCATGCGTTTGTCTCCTGTCAGCCAAAGTTGGAGCTTTAGCCCCTTACCCTGGCACCATGCAAGTTGGTTGAGGCCTGTTGTCTGTCGTCGGAATGAAATGAGCCTCTCGAGCTCGATGCAACCGCTCTGCGGGCTTCTGTCGGCACCGCTTGCGTGCACGGGCGTCAGTGGCTGGCCAGCCGTCCCATCGCCTGCCGCATGTCGCTCTCGAACCGGCGCACGATGTCGGCAAGCGGCTCGACCTTGTCGGTGAACGCGAGCGACTGTCCCGCGGAGAGCAGTCCCTTCGACCAGTCGCCCGTCACGTACGCGTTGCGGCCGATCTTGCCCGCGACCATCGGCATCAGGTCCTGAATCGTGATGTCCGGGTTCTGTGCCTCGAGTGCCTTCACGGCGGCCGTCGTCTCGTTGCGCAGCGTCCGCACGGTATTGCGCACGGACTGCATGCACAGATCGGTATCGGTCGGTCCTGCTTCCACCAGACGGCGCTTGTAGTCGTCGTGCGCCCAGATCTCCTCGGCCACGGCGAAGCGCGTGCCGACCACCACGCCCGATGCGCCCATCGCGAGTGCCGCGGCAAGCTGCGAGCCGCGACCGATACCACCGCCGATCAAATAGGGAATGTCGAGCTGGCTCTCGGCCCATGCGGCGTTCACGAACGAGCCCACCATGTCGAGTCCGGGATGACCGCCGCATTCCGCGCCGACGATCGCCACAGCATCGACGCCGACGGCGGCCGCCTTGACCGCGAACCGAACCGCGGGCACCTTGTGCAGTACCCTGACGCCGGCCTCTTTGAGCAGCGGCATGAATTCCTCGGGATTGCGCCCCGAGGTTTCGACGCATTTCACACCTTCATCGACGATCAGCTCGAACACTTCGCGCGTTCTCTCGCCCGGAACGAGCTTCGGCAACATCGACACGTTGACGCCGAATGGGCCGCCCTCGCACAGTTCGCGGCAGCGTCGGATCTCGGCGCGCAGCGCATCAGGTTCAGGGAAGCTCGCGGCCGTGATGAAGCCGATGATGCCGGCACGCGAGGCGGCGCCGACATAGTCGGCATCGGCAAGCCACATCAGGCCACCGGCGACGATAGGGAGCCGCGTGCCAAACAGCTCGGTCACGGCGTTGGAAAAAGCGGTCTGGCTCATTGAAAGTCCTTGCGCAATAACGCGCGATCCAGCGTCACACGACGCCTTCTGTCTTCAGTTGCGAAAGCCGTTCGGCGGACAGCCCGAGCAGCGACTGGAGCACTTCGCTCGTGCCTTCGCCGAGTTTCGGCGGGGCGCTGCGCACCGGAAGGCGCGCACCGTCGAAGCGATACGGCGGCGCGAGCACGTGCGTGCTACCTGCTTCGGGATGCTCGAACGTCGTCAGCAACCCGCCTTGCGACGCGCGCGTCGAAGTGAGCGCCTGATGCAAGCCGAGCACTTCGCCGCACGGAATCCCCGCCCGCGCCAGCCGTTCGAGAAGCAGCGCGCGCGGTCTGCTGGCAATCTCGCGCTTGAGTTCGGGCACGAGTGTTTCGCGATGCGTCGCCCGCACGAGGTTCGTGCGATAGCGGTCGTTGTCGAACAGATCCGGCCGTTCGATCACCTCGCGACAGAAGCGCTCGTACTGGCCGTTGTTGCCGACCGCAATGACGAGCGGCCCGTCCTGCGCATCGAACACGCCGTACGGCACGATCGAAGGATGCGCGTTGCCATAGCGCGGCGGGTCTTCCCCCATTAACATCGACTCCAGCCCGTAATACGAAGTGATCATCAGGCCGCAATCGAACAGCGCCATTTCGACATGACGCCCCTTGCCCGTCTCCCGACGCTGGAACAGCGCGGCGAGCACCGCTTGCGCCGAATACATTCCAGTGAACAGATCGACGGCCGCCACGCCGAACTTGAGCGGCGGCTGATCGGCATCGCCGTTGAGCGCCATCAGCCCCGCCTCGCCTTGCAGCACCACATCGTAGCCGGGACGCGCCGCTTCCGGCCCGTGCCGGTCGTAGCCGGAGATCGAGCAGTAGATGAGGTCCTCGTGTCCTTCCTTGAGTTGCTCGTAGCCGAGGCCGAGCTTTTCGGCGCCGCCGAACTTGAAGTTCTGGATCACGACGTCGCTCTGGCGCGCCAGGTCTCGTGCGATCCGCTGCCCTTCTGGTGTTTGCAGATCGAGACACACCGAGCGCTTGTTGCGGTTCACGCTGTTGAAATAGGCCGTTTCGGTAGTGCCGACGCGTATGCCCCAATCGCGCGTGTCGTCGCCGCGCTTCGGATGCTCGACCTTGATGACTTCTGCGCCAAGATCGCCGAGCACCATCGCGCACCACGGCCCCGCCAGCACGCGGGATAGATCGAGAATGCGAACACCGGCAAGCGGCAGGGAGGAATCGAGGTTTGACATGAAAGATCCGGAATGACAAAGAGTGACGAAGGCACCGCGTCTAGTGAGAATCGACTTCGGACGCGCGGCGCAATGCTGAAAAATCAGCGGCGCGCTTGTCGAAGAAGGCGTTGATGCCTTCGGCGGATTCGTCGTCACCGAGCGACTCCGTCATGTATTGGGCTTCGAGTTCGAGTTGCGCTTCGACCGTGTTTCCGCCTGCCTGGCGGCACAGACTCTTGATCCGTGCGATCGCGCGCTCGGGTCCCGCCGCGAGTGATTGCGCCAGCGCAACAGCTTCCGGCAGCGCACTGCCCGGCTCCGCAAGACGGTTCGCGGCGCCGAGCGCGTGCATGCGTTCGCCCGTGACAGGCCGCCCCGTCAGACACAGCTCCGTCATCAGCTGACGGGAGAGGACACCGGACAGGAATGCCGTCGCGCCGCCGTCGGGCGACAAGCCGACCTTGACGTATGCCACAGAGAACGACGCATTGCGCGCGGTCACCAGCATGTCGCACGCGAGCGCGATCGAAAGCCCCGCGCCTGCTGCCGCGCCCTCGACTGCCGCGATCACCGGCTTGCTGCAGTCACGCAGCGCGCGAATCATGTCGTGCAGACTTTCGATGCCGGCGCGCCGCTCGGGCGGCGTCACCGCGCGCCGTTGCGCGAGCCGTTTCAGGTCGCCGCCCGCGCAGAACGCGCCGCCCACGCCCGTCAGCACGATCGCACCGACTTCCCGATCGTTTTGCGCCGCTTCGATGGCAGCCGGAAGCGCCTTGTACACCTCGGCCGTGAGCGCGTTGCGCGCGGAGGGATTGTTGAAGGACAGCACCTGCACTGCGCCTTCGCGGCGCGCAAGGATAGGTTCGTTCATGGCGTCAGCTCCTGTTCAAGGTGATATAGCGTTCGAGATGGTGATCTTCGTCGCCCAGCTGATGGTCGATCATCACGAGGCGCTTCGCGTAGTGGGCAAGCGGCAATTCCCATGTCATGCCGATGCCGCCGTGCAGCTGGATGGACTCTTCGGCCACTTGCGCACCGACGCGCCCGATCGTGTACTTCGCCGCCGACAACGCGCGTTCGCGCTCTACCCGGCTCCCGCCAAACGCGGCGGCGGCATTGATGACCGACGAGCGGGCCTGCTCGATCTCCAGTAGCAGATCGGCCATGCGGTGCTGCAATGCCTGGAAGCTGCCGATCGCGACACCGAACTGCTTGCGCGTGCGCAGGTATTCGAGCGTGTGTTCCTTCGCGACTTCCATCGCGCCGAGCGCCTCTGCGCACAACGCGAGCACGCCCGCGCCGATGCTGTGCTCGAGCGTCGTGTAGCCCGCGTCTCGTTCGCCGAGTAATGCAGTGTCGGGGACGCATACTTCGTTCAGGTGCACCTCGGCGGCCCGTCCACCATCGATCTTTCGATAGCCGCGCACTTCGAGGCCCGGCATCTCGCGCGGAACGACAAAGAGCGAGATCCCTTCTTCGGCTTCGGCTGTGCCGCTCGTGCGAGCCGAGACGAGATAGAAGTCGGCCTCCGCGCCCTGCTGCACGACGGTCTTGACGCCCGCCAGCACCCAGCCGTTCGAGCCCCGGTCGGCGCACGTCGACACCCTGGCCAGTTCGTAGTGCGAGCCGGGCTCGTCGTGTGCGAGTGCGGCGACGGCGCGTCCCTCTATCAGGCTTGCGATGAGAGGCTTGTGCGCGTCGTTGCCTGCATGAGCAAGCGCGTGCCCGACAGCGAGCGCACCGAGGAACGGCTCGACCACGAGTCCGCGCCCAAGGCTCTCGAAGACGACGGCGATATCGAAGCCATCGCCGCCGAAACCGCCATCGGTCACGTCGAAGAGCGCGCCGACGACGCCCAGCTCCGCAAAGCGAACCCATAGTTCGCGGCTGAAGCCCGACTCGCTGCACGCGAGCTCGTCGCGCTTCGCGAAGCCGTACTGCTCGCTCACGAAACGGTTGAGCGTATCCGCCAGCATGCGGCGGTCTTCGGTATGCTGGAAATTCATCGCGATCCTCTTACAGTCCCAGGATCATCTTCGAGATGATGTTCTTCTGGATTTCGTTGGAGCCGCCAAAGATCGACAGCTTGCGGTTGTTGAAGTAGAGCGCGGCGGCGCTCGCGGCCTCGTCGGGGCCGATCGGCGCGTCGTCGTAGCCTTCGTGCAGCGCCTCCTCGACAAACGGCTGCGCGTACGGCCCCATCGCGCGGCGCATCAGCGACGACAGCTCCTGGCGAATCTGCGTGCCGCGAATCTTGAGCATCGAGCTTTCCGCGCCCGGCACGCCGCCGCCCGCCACAGCGGCGATCACGCGCAGGTTGGTCGTCTTCATGTTTTCGAGGTCGATCTCGACGCGAGCGAGACGCGCCGCGAAGAACGGGTCGTCGGCAAGCGGACGGCCGTTGCGCGTGACCTTCGACGCGGCCCGGCGCAGGCGCGCCAGCGCCGCAACCGAAAAGCCGACGCCCGCGATGTTGGTGCGCTCGTAGGTCAGCAGATACTTGGCGACCGTCCAGCCCTTGTTCTCTTCGCCGACGAGATTCGCGACGGGCACGCGCACATCGGTGAAGAACACTTCGTTGATTTCGTGTTCGCCTTCGAGCGTGATGATGGGACGCACTTCGACGCCAGGCGAATTCATGTCGACGAGCAGGAAACTGATGCCCTCCTGCTTGCGTACATCCGTTGCCGTGCGCACGAGGCAGAAAATCATGTTCGCGTGCTGGCCGAGCGTGGTCCACGTCTTCTGGCCGTTGACGATGTAGTGCTCTCCATCTTCATCGATGCCGCGTACCGCGCTCGTCTTCACCGACGCGAGATCGGAACCCGAGCCCGGCTCCGAATAGCCCTGGCACCACCAGTCGGAGCCATCGAGGATGCGCGGCAACCAATGGCGCTTCTGCGCTTCGCTGCCGTACCTGATCAGCACGGGACCGAGCATGTTCACGCCGAACGGCACGATGCGGGGCGCGCCCGCCAGCGCGCACTCGTTCTCGAAGATGAACTTCTGCACGGCGTTCCAGCCCGGGCCGCCGTATTGTTCGGGCCAGTGATTCGCGAGCCAGCCCTGTTCGTTAAGGATCGCGTGCCATTCGGCCATGTCGCCGCGCGTGAGGCGCAAGCCGTTGCGCACCTTGCCGGAGAGCCTCGGAGGCAGTTTGTCTTTCAGGAAGCGCACGACTCGCTCGCGAAAGGCTTCCTCCTCGGGGGTAAAGTTCAGATCCATATCCTGTTTCTTTCAATAGATTTCGAAGAGGCCGGCGGCGCCCATGCCGCCCGCGATGCACATCGTGACGACCGCGTACTTCACGCCGCGACGGCGGCCCTCGATGAGGACGTGGCCCACGAGGCGCGAGCCCGTCATGCCGTACGGATGGCCGATGGAGATTGCGCCGCCGTCGACGTTGAGGCGCTCGGACGGAATGCCAAGGCGCTGCTGGCAATAGACCGCCTGCGATGCGAATGCTTCGTTGAGTTCCCACAGGCCGATGTCGCCGACCGTCAGTCCATAGCGCGCGAGCAGTTTCGGCACGGCGAGCACGGGGCCGATGCCCATTTCATCCGGCTCGCAGCCGGCTACCGCGAGCCCCCGGAATGCGCCGAGCGGTGTGAGGTTTGCGCGCTCGGCGGCTTTCGCTTCCATCATCACGCAGGCCGAAGCGCCGTCGGAAAACTGTGACGAGTTGCCTGCCGTGATGTACTTGTCCGGACCCTTGACGGGAGCGAGCTTCGCGAGTGCCTCCATGGTGGTGCCTGGGCGATTGCAGGTATCGGCGGAGACGGTCACCTCGCGCTGCCTCACTGCGCCCGTCTCCTTGTCGGTCACGGCCATCGTGGTCGTCACGGGCACGATCTCGTCGGCATAGCGGCCGGCGAGTTGAGCTTCTGCCGTCCGACGCTGGCTTTGCACCGAGAACAGGTCCTGCGCTTCACGGCTGATGCCGTAGCGCTGTGCCACGATGTCGGCGGTGTCGATCATCGTCATGTAGAGCGAAGGCTTGTGCTCGACGATCCACGGGTCGAGCGCGGTCACGCCGTCTTCACGCGTGCGGATGCTGGAGATGCTTTCGACGCCGCCGGCGATGATCGCCGGCGCACCGTCGACGACGATACGGCCGGCCGCCATCGCGATGGCCTGCAGACCGGACGCGCAGAAGCGTGTCACCGTCGTGCCGGCGATCGAAAGAGGCAAGCCCGCGCGGACCACTGTCTGGCGCGCGATGTTGCGGCCCGTGTTGCCTTCCGGATAGCCGCAGCCGAGAATCGCGTCCTCGATCAGGTCCGGGTCGATGCCCGAGCGTTCTACGGCTGCCCGCACGGCGAACGAAGCAAGCGTGGGACCGGGTGTGATGTTGAATTCTCCACGGTGCGCTTTGGTCAACGGCGTGCGCGCGGTGGAGACAATGACGGCTTCCCGCATGGTCTGAGTCTGCAAAGAGGGATGAAGAGTTGAACGGATCAGGCGATGTGGTTGAGGCTCGCCAGCGTGGCGCCGTGCTCGACCAGCCCGACGATCAGCGGCGACGGTTGCCAGAACACCGGGTCCTCTTGCGCGAACTCGCGGATGTCGGCGAGCACTTTCGCGAGACCGACGGTGTCGGCGTATTGCATCGGGCCGCCGCGATGGCGCGGAAAGCCATAGCCGTAGAGAAACGTCACGTCCACATCGAGCGGACGCAGCGCGATGCGCTGATGCACGACGTTCGCGCCTTCGTTGATCATCGCCGCCATGTAGCGACGCATGATTTCTTCGTCGGAGAACGTGCGCGGCGTGACGTTCGCACGCTCGCGCTCGGCATCGATGATCGCCTCGACTTCGGGATCAGGCGTGCCTGTGCGCGCGCCGTCGGGATACAGGTAGTAGCCGCGCCCCGTCTTCTGGCCGAACCAGCCGCGCTCGCAGATGCGATCGGCGATCTGCACATAGCGCTGTTTCGGGTCGCGCGTCGCGGCGCGGCGCTTGCGCGTCGCCCAGCCGATGTCGCCGCCCGCGAGGTCGGCGACCTGGAATGGGCCCATCGGAAAACCGAACCCGCGTACCGCGCGGTCGATCTGATACGGCGACGCGCCGTCTTCCATCATGTGGTCTGCGGCTGCGCGGTAGACCGCGAGCACGCGATTGCCGATGAAGCCGTCGCATACGCCCGCTCGCACGGGCACCTTCCGCAGCTTCTTCGCCAGGTCGAATGCGGTAGCAACCACGTCGGCGCTGACCTGCGCGGGCACCACGACTTCGAGCAGCTTCATGATGTTCGCGGGGGAGAAGAAATGCAGGCCCACCACATCGCCGGGGCGCGACACGCTTGCAGCAATCGCGTCGATGTCGAGATACGAGGTGTTGGTGGCGAGCACTGCGCCTGGCTTGCAGACGCGGTCGAGTTCCGCAAATACGGCCCGCTTGATGCTCATTTCTTCGAAGACGGCTTCGATCACGAGGTCGGTGCTAACGAGCGAATCGTAGGACGTGCTGCCGTTCCAGCGCGCGAGCACGGCCGCTTTCGCGTCGGCTGTCATGCGGCCCTTCGCGATCAGTCCGTCGTAGACCTTTTCGATGTTGGCACGGCCGCGTGCGAGCGATGCATCGTCGCGTTCGATCATCGTCACGGGCAGCCCCGCATCGAGCAGCGCCACCGCGATGCCTGCGCCCATCGTGCCGCCGCCGATCACACCGACGCTCGTCATGGCACGCGGTTTCGCGTGACGCGTTTCGGGCGCTTTGAGCACTTCGCGTTCGGCGAAGAATGCGTGAATCAAGCCGGCTCGCTGCGGGCTGTCGAGACATTGCAGAAACAACTGGCGCTCATGGCGCAGACCGTCGTCGAAAGGCAGTTCGAGCGCCGCCTGCACGGCATCGACGATCTTCAGCGGCGAGAACAGCCCTCGCGATTTCTTCGATGTTTCGGCGCGTGCTGCTTCGATGGCGGCTCGACTGGCCACGCGATCTGCGAGCCCGACAGCATCGCGAGTGCGGCGCACGGGAGCCTTCGCATCAAGCAATGCCTTTACGTAGGCCAGGCCCTCCGTCAGCACGTCATCCGTTTCGCCGACGCGGTCGACGAGACCCAGCGCGAACGCTTCCCGCGCGCCAACGTGACGCCCGCTCAACATCAGATCCAGCGCGGCCTTTGCGCCGATGAGTCGCGGCGCGCGCTGCGTGCCGCCTGCACCTGGCAGCAAGCCGAGCGTCACTTCGGGCAAGCCGAGCCGGGCGTCGGCGAGCGCGATCCGGTAGTGCGCGGCGAGCGCGATCTCGAGGCCGCCGCCGAGCGCCGCGCCGTGGATGGCCGCGACGACCGGCTTGCGGCACGCTTCAATCCTGTCGCAAACGACAGGCAGCGATGGCGGCAGCGGCGGCTTCCCGAACTCCTTGATATCCGCGCCGCCGATGAAGTTGCGTCCCGCGCCGATCAGCAACACCGCGTCGACGGCGGAGTCCTTTTCGGCGAATTCGATGGCGTCGTTCAGTGCGCGCCGCACGGCCACACCGAGTGCGTTGACAGGTGGATTGTCGACAGTGAGAACAAGAATGCGATTGCGCAGTTCGCGCCTGACGTCATGCCCGGCCGATTCGGAAGTCATATCCCGTGTCTCCATGTGTTTCGTTTGGCTGATTGTTAAATGCGCGGCGTGCATTGACAATCCAACTGACAGTTGACGAACTGTTAACTGAAAGTTGACACTGGACGCGGGTAGTCCTGCGGGGCGGGATGACGTGCTTGTTTGGGTGAAGCGCTAGCTCCAGGTTTGCGCAAGCGACAGGATTTCGGCGCGCAAATAGTCGATCAGCGCTTGCGTCGCGGGCGACGGATAGCGATTGGGCAGCGTCACGATATACAACGTGTTCTGCATGCCGGCCACGCGGAAATGCGGCAGGATTCGCAGCAGTTCGCAGCTCGTCGGCGCATGCGGCACGTAGGCCGGCAACAGTCCGACGCCCATGCCCCGACACACGGCCTCTGTCAGGAACGGATAGTCCGACGACTGCAGCGCAGGCTGCATCGTGATCGCGTGGACGTCCGTCTCGTCCCCGCGGTGCGTGAGCGTCATCGTGACGCGACGGCCCGGATACGCTGACGCGATCAGCGTGTGCTTTTCGAGGTCGCTCGGGCAGTCAATCGGACCGTGCTGTTTGACATAGTCGGCTGACGCAACCAGGTTCCAGTCGATCGAGCAGATATTGCGCGCCACGTAATCGAGCGGCGGCGTCGCTGTGATTCTTATCGCGACATCGACCTCGGCTGCGATCAGGTCTTCGATCCGGTTGTTGAACGTGACCGTGAGCGCGATGCCTGGATGCACGCGCGCGAACTCCAGCAGCTTGCCGCCGAGAAACATCCTGCCGAAGCCAGTGGGCACGCTGATGCGAACGCGCCCGCTCAAGGTCTGTCCGAGGCTATCGATAGAGGCCTGCGCCGTGCTCAGGTCTTCGAGCATGCGCTGCCCGCATTCGTACAGTGTGTGGCCGGCTTGCGTCATTTCGAAGCTGCGCGTCGAGCGACGCAGCAATTGCGCGCCTGTTTCGCGTTCCAGCAGTTTGAGCCGCTGACTGATATTCGCACGCGTCATCCCCAGCTTGCGCGCGGCGGCACTGAGGCTACGCGATTCGACGATCTCGACGAAGAGGCCGATCAGGTTCAGGTCCATGGTTTGATGGTGCGTGTGATTGCCTGGCGATCGAGTGCAACCGCTTTCCCATTTCCGGCATAGACCAATAGTTTAAGTCAGCGTCAACCACGGCCTTCACGCGAATAGCGACGACCGCTTCGCGTTGCAGGTGACATTGGGTGTCGTTCAACGCTCCGCGAACACCAGCAGCGGCTTGGCGTCGTGTGCGGCGCGCTCGGCGGCCGCGAATGCTTCGAGTGCACGATCCACTGAGTAGCGGCGCGCTGCCGGCGGCTTCAAGGTGCCCTCGGCGATGCGATCGAGCAGACTGCGCAGCGTCCGGCTGCTTTCACTCATCCCCTTGCGTGCGAGCCACGAGAAGATAAACCAGCCGCGCACCTCGGCAGCAGAGTAGACCAGCGCCGGAGCGAAAACCGGCATCTCGAACGCCGCCGGGTCGGTCTGACGATGCGAGGACAACGCTCCATACACGAGCAGGCGTCCGTTCGGGGCCAACTGACGCGCAAGGGTGGCGCCCGTGCGGCCGGCGACGCAGTCAATCGCGCTTACGATGCCATTGCCGCCCGTGGCCGTCGTCAACTGCGCCTGCCAGCTTTCGTCCGCGGTGCATAGCACGACGTCACCGCCAAGCGCCTGAATCTCGGCGACCTGCCCTTCACGGCGTACAAGGTTGATGGTGCGGAACCCCTGCGCTTTCGCGATCTGCAGCACGAGCCGACCGACCGTCGAACCTGCCGCGCTCTGGACCAGCCAGTCGCCGCGTTCGAGCTGGTGCTCGCACATTGTCATTGCCCATGCCGTCATTGGGTTGATCAAAGCCTGCGCAGCGTCCTCGTCGGATATCGCCGCCGGTACAGGTATCGCGCGGTCGGCTGGACCGATGACTTGTTCTCGCCACGTTCCAGGCACATCCAGCAACACAACGCGTTCTCCTACCCGCGTACTCGACACTTCGCTGCCCACGGCGTCGATGATGCCGACGCCCTCTGACCCGGGCGAGGCTGGCAGTGCCGGCTGACGCTGGCGTGCGAAACGTCCACGGATGACGTGCAGGTCGGACGGGTGCACGGGCGCCAGCAGCATCCGCACGCGAACTTCCGCCGGACCGGGCGTGGGCTCGGGCAAATCACACCAGTGGACTACCTCTGACGGCTCGCCGTTGCGTTCGAATATCAAAGCATTCATGTGCTCACCAGACGGTTGGGAGAGACTGCGATGAAAGCCGGGCTTTCATCGCAGTCGATTGAGTTCAGCCTGCCAATGGCTTCAGATGAAGCTGAGCGATTCAACCTTCGCTCGGCTCATACGGCGACGCCCGGTTTTCAAGCTTCCATTTCTTCTCAGCTTCCGTATCGGGCCGAGGTGGTCGAATGCCATCGATCAACCACAGTTCTCGCGGCGTTTCGCCGACATGCAGCTCGTAGTGGTAGCCCCGCTCCTGGACAAATGGCGCAATTGCAGCGTTCGCCTTGCGCAACCACGACTCCGTCCACGTGACATCCTTGGAGATATGTCTGGCGAATTGATCCAATCTGATTCTGACAAAATCACCTCGCGACTCACCTCCCATGAAGAAAGAGTCTTTCGGCTGTTCATGAAACAGAACGCCTACATAGAAGCGAGGGATGATGTAAATGTCGGCGATTCGCTTCGCCATCTCCTGCTTGTCTTCTGCCGTGTAGGCACCGGGGGGATGATAGATATTCCACAAAGGCATTTTTGTCTCCATGCATCAATAGATGCCGCGTTGCTTATGTCAGAGCATCCAGCACTCTGCAAAGCAAAGATGAACCCGACATGAGTGAGGCGGCGTTATAGATAGCCCAAGGATAGGCTACCGTCTGGAACCAATGCTTTCGCAACGCAGCATTGATTGCGACTCGTCGCACCGAAGCGCGATCACATCGTCGGCCCGTTCTACTGGCGACGGGAAAGGCCGAGTAAGCCGCGAGCCTCGTCAGGTGTCGCCACTTCTCCGCCGATACTTTTGACGATACTGACCGCGCGTTTGACCAGCGCCGCGTTGCCCGGCGCCAGTTCCCCTTTGGCAAGGTAAAGGTTGTCCTCCAGGCCGACGCGGACATGCCCGCCGAGAATCACGCTTTGCGCGACGATCGGAAATTGGGCGCGAGAGATGCCAAATGCTGACCAGCGAGCGTTCTCGGGCAAATAGCGCTTCATCTGAAGAAGGCTCTCGGTATCGGCGGACGCGCCCCAAGGCACGCCGAGACATAACTGGAACAAGGGAGCCTGCAGGATGCCCTGCGTTTCGATCAGATGGCGTGCCAGCCGCACGTGTCCCAGATCGAATACCTCGAGTTCCGGCTTCACGCCAGCTTCTTCAATCAAGGTTGCCATCTTGATCAGATGGTCGGGCACGTTGACGAACGCACGATTGCCGAAGTTCATGGTCGCGATGTCCAGCGTGCAGATATCCGGACGCAATTCGAGCACATGCCGCACGCGCGCCTCGGGCGACATCATCGTGCTGAGTTCGCTTCCCCGGTTCGGGTCTTCGTCGCTGGGAACGAATCGTGCCCCGGGTCCTGTGGTCAGGTTGATCAATATCGGGCATCCGCTATTGCGGATACGCGTGACGACTTCGCGGTAGAGCGCCAACTCTGTACTTGGCGCGCCGGTCTTCGGGTCGCGAACGTGAATGTGCGCGATGCTCGCGCCCGCCTCACATGCGGCAATGGCCTCATTGGCGATCTGCTCGGGCGTAACCGGCACTGCTGGATTCACACGCCAGTTATCGTCGCTGCCAGTGAGTGCACAACTAATAATTGTCTTGCTCATGGTGTCTGTTCAAAAGAGAAAAGAATCAGGCGTCGTCGTTCGCGCGTTCAGGCGGCCCGCGCTGGGCCGAACGGTGAAGCCCCGACTGGCGCAACCCGGATCAGCTTCTTGTTGACGAATTCGTCGAAGCCGAGCTGCGAAAGCTCGCGGCCGAACCCTGACCGTTTGACGCCACCGAACGGCAGTTCCGCTGACGTACCGAACGGCTGATTGATGAACACCATCCCGCTATCGATCTGAGCGGCGACTCGCTCGCCGCGTTCGGTATTCGTGGTGAACACCGACGCACCGAGTCCGTATGGCGTGCCATTGGCGAGCGCGATCGCGGCGGCCTCGTCCTCGACGACGTAGAACGCTGCGACCGGGCCGAACAGCTCTTCGGCGAAGACAGGATTCTGCGGCGAGATGTCGGTCAGGACAGTCGGTTGCAAATAGAAGCCTGGGCGCGCGACGCGCTTTCCGCCACACACGATGCGCGCGCCATGCGAAGCCGCGCGATCGATCTGCTCAAGCAGCAGACGCAATGCACGCTCGGATGAAAGCGGCGCGACGGCGGTCGCCGGATCGGTTGGATCGCCCGTCTCGAGCGATGCCATACGCTGCGTGAAGCCTTCGAGAAACGCGTCACCGCGTTCCTTGCCGACCACGATGATGCGCTTCGAACCCACGCAGCATTGACCCGCATTGAGCATGCGGCCTGCGACCGCGCTTTGAATCGCCCAGTCGAGCGGCGCATCCTCGAGCACGATGAACGGATCGCTGCCGCCCAGTTCGAGCACGACCTTCTTCAGATTGCGGCCCGCGCGTTCGGCGACGGCGGCGCCAGCGCGCTCGCTGCCCGTCAGTGTCACGCCCTGGACCCGCGGATCGTCGATGACGCGGCCAGCCTGTTCGATCGAGATGAACAGATTCGTATAGACGCCTTCAGGCGCGCCCGCTTCCTCGAACAACCGGGCAAAGGCCAACGCCGATTGCGGGACGCTCTCCGCATGCTTGAGCAGCAGGACGTTGCCGACCATCAGTTGCGGCCCGGCTACGCGCGCGATCTGGTAGTACGGAAAATTCCATGGCTCGATGCCGAAGAGCACGCCGATTGGCTCGATGTGCACGGCTGCACCGGGCGCTTCCGCGAGCGGGCGCGGTTGCAGATACGCGTGCGCATGTTTTGCGTAGTAGTCGAGAATGTTCGCCGACGACTCCACTTCCTTGCGTGCTTCGCCGCTGCGTTTGCCCATTTCCAGCGTCAGATAGCCTGCGTACTCGTCGGCCTTCTCGCGCAACAGCGCCGCCGCGCGCGACACAATGCGCGCCCGGTCGCTGACGGGACGGCGGCGCCAGTCAGTTTCAAAAGCGCGCTGCGCGGCAGCGAGCTTCGTTTCGAGCAGCTCATCGGATATGTCGGCGTAGGTGGCGAGCAGTTCGCCCGTTGCAGGATTAGTCGTCGTGTACGGCATGAAGTTCTCCGCGAAAAGGTTGGCATCGAGTCATCGCATTGGCATATGCTAACACCGTTAACACGCATTCTGACCAGCGTTTTATGGCCAGGAAAAACCCTCATTGATATTCATGTTAACACCGTTACCATGATCACGTATCTTCTTTCAACTGGGGAAGCGAAATGGCGAAGGGATATTGGGTGGCGGCGTATCGGGCAGTCCATGACGCAAGCAAGCTCGCGGCGTACGGCGTCCTCGCGACCCGGGTGGTGAAAGCCGCGGGTGGAAAATTTCTGGTGCGGGGCGGCGAAGTCGTTGCATTTCAGGCGGGTCTCAAGGAACGGACCGTCGTAGTCGAATTTCCGAGCTTCGAGCAGGCACTCGCTACGTTTCAGAGTGAGGCTTATCAGGAAGCGTTGGCCGTATTGGGAGACGGAGCCGAAAGGGACGCACGCGTCGTTGCAGGCCTCGATGATTGAAATGCTCCCAAGTACCAACCGACGCCGCCGTCTGCATCCACCGCTCAGCTTTGATCTTCGCGATTGTGATCTTTCGCGAACGGTAAACGTCCGTTACCACGCTCTCCCTGTTGCGGATTTCTGGAGAAAGTTTTGGCTTGTGAACGAAAATCGCTACGTACTTTGGTCGAGCATTGGCTTGCGCCCGGTGCAACGCATCAGGTTAGAGTCGTCGAGTTTCGGAACAACCGTGCCGGGCAGCAACGCTATGTACGTGTAGAGGTGTCAAAGACAGGAGAGCGCGCGGCGATGTTCTTCTTTCGTCACGACGATGGCATATGGCGCGTATTCCCTCCCGCGCAAGTTCGAACCGCGATGGGCGCCAGTTGTGCCTTCACTCATTGGCATTGATCAACCACCGAATCTGAGAGACAACCGTATTCAAGTTAATCCTGGCGTTATATTTCAGCCACATGTTATACACGTTAACATTTAAGCCGAGAGACGTGCAAATCTGAGGAAATGGAGCAAAGATGGACGAAGCAATTGTTCAGACAGAAATCAAAGGCCACGTAACGGTCCTTGCGATGAACCGTCGCCCGCACAACCTGATGGGCCCGACACTGTATCGCGCGCTACTCGATGAATTCGAAGAGGCAGTGAAACGCGGCTCGCGCGCGATCCTGTTGCGCAGTGGTCTGCGGCACTTCTCGGCAGGAGCCGAAGTAGCGCTTTTTCCAGATCGCATTGCCAGGCAAGGTAAAGCACTGATGGACCCGCTTGAGGTGCTGCGTGGCTTCGAATCACTACCGATCCCGATCGTCGTGGCGGTGAACGGCACCTGTCTCGGCGGTGGATTCGAAGTGGCGCTCGCCTGTGACTTCAGCGTCGTTGCCGAATCGGCCAAGATCGGCTCGGTCGAGGTCGCACTCGGCTTGCATCCGCTGCTCGGCGGCATCCAGCGTCAGGTGATGCGAGCCGGTCCAGCGCGAGCGAAAGAACTCGCGTTGCTCGGTCGCCGTTACGACGCGGCTACCCTCGAACGCTGGGGCTTGATCAATCTCGTTGTGCCCGACGACAAGCTCGATGAAGTGGCGCTGTCGGTTGCGCAGGAACTGGCCGCCGGTCCGACCATTGCGCATGCCGCTACCAAGCAGCTCGTCCGGGTCGCGGTCAACGAGGGCGTGGCTGCTGCCGACGATGCGATGTTCGAACTGCAGAAGCCGATCTGGGCATCGCAGGATCTCAAACGTGGACTCGAGGCCTTCGAAAAGGCCGGTCCCGGCACCGCCGTTTTCGAAGGAAATTGACATGGCCGGACCGCTCGAAGGACTCAAGGTCGTGGATTTTTCCCGCGTGCTGGCCGGCCCGTTGTGCGCGCGGACGCTAGCCGATCTCGGTGCTGACGTGATCAAGATCGAGCCACCGCGGCCCGACGTGTCGCGTGCCGCGTTCCCGAATCGCGATGGCATGTCGGGCTACTACGCTCAGCAAAATAGCGGCAAGCGCAATATCAGCATCGATCTTAACGCACCGGGCGCACGTGAGTTCGTGCTGCGTCTGTGCGACGAGGCTGACATCATCGTCGAGAATTTTCGGGCCGGCACGCTCAAGGGTTTTGGACTCGACTACGCCACACTCGCGAAGCGCAATCCAAGGCTGGTCTATGTATCGATCACAGGTTATGGCCAGCGCGGCCCGTGGGCGTCGCGCATGGCCTACGCGCCGACCGTGCAGGCCGAAACGGGATTCACGCACAACACGCTGCGCCATTTCGACAGCGCGGGCGACGGTCGCAGATGGACCGATCCCCTGTCCCACGCGGACGTCTATGCTGGCCTGCAAGCAACCATCGCCGTGCTCGCGGCAGTGCGAAAGCGTGAAGTCACCGGGCGCGGTCAATACATCGACGTCGCGATGGCGGCTGTGATGCTGTCGATCAACGAACGCGCTCACCTTGATCTCGCGGGTGTCGATACGGGCGCCGAGCCGGGCATCCTCGGCGCCGCCGACGGACCGCATTTCGTCGGCCCTGGTGGCGAAGAGTTCGTGGCGGCGCAAAGCATCGTCGGCAGCAATACGTTTCCGAACTACTTGCGCGCAATGCGCCGTATGGACCTTGCGCAGGATCCGCGTTTCAGCACCGCTGAGCGCCGCCTGCAGAACTACAAGGCACTGCACGCGGTAATCCAGACGTGGATGCTGTCGTTCCGTGATCTCAAGACACTCGATGCGCAACTCGACGAGGCCAAGATCGCGATTGGCCAGATTCGTACGCTGAAGGAATTGGCCGAGACCGATTGGGCAAAGCAATGGGGTGCGGTTCACGAGATCACGGATCGTCGCGGCGGCTCATATCTGATACACGGCTATCCGTGGCACTTCTCCGACGACGAGCTTGGGATGCGCAGCGCGCCCGCGTTTCGCGGCGAGCATAACGAACAGGTGTTCCGCGAAGCGGGAATGGCGGATACCGAAATTCGCAATGCAATCGATACCGGCGTTCTGGTCGGCGGCGCGCTACCGTCCGCGAAGAAGATTGACGCTTTCGTTCTTGCGCAAGCGAGTGAGTTGCAGAAAGTGACGGACGAGGAGCTCTGATCACCGCGATACACCTCGTATTTACGGTATCAACACAACACGTCGGAGGAGGACTGGATGGAAGTGATGAAACAAGCCTGCGTAGAGGCGTCATCGTCGGATGACAATGCCCTCCTTCGGAAGGCCTACGCTGCGGCGCAATGGAGAATACTGCCGATACTGTTTGGCTTATGGATGCTGGCGTGGGTCGGCCGTTCAAACGTTGCCTTCGCGAAGTTGCAAATGGTAGTGGATCTGCGCTTCAGCGAAACGGTGTATGGATTGGGGGCCGGCCTCTTCTTCGTCGGCTACGTGCTGTTCGGCGTCCCTACTACGATGCTGCAAAAGAAGTTCGGTGCACGCGCCGTGCTTGCTGGCATTGCCGGCGCCTGGGGACTAACGAGCGTCGCGATGACGTTCGTCAATAGCGCGCCGTCGTTCTACGTGCTGAGGTTCCTGCTCGGCGTGTTCGAGGCCGGCTTCTACCCGGGCGTCGTGTTGTACTTCAATGCGTGGTTCCCGGGGAAAAGGCGCACGCGTAACTTCAGCATCTTCCATTCGGGATCACTCTTTTCGACGGTCACGATTGGTTTAACGGGGGGATTCGTGCTCGAGCACATGAACGGACTGGCCGGCTTTCAGGGCTGGCGATGGATGTTCTTTGGTCAGGCGATCCCCACGGTCGTGCTGGCGTGCGTCGCGTTCATGATGCTTCCGGATCTGCCTCGCGGCGCCAGGTGGCTCTCCGCGCGTCAGCGTACGCTCGTCGAGGATGATCTCCGACAGAACGCCGAAACGATGAGCGATACCGGCAAAGACGGCAGTCGTCTGTTGCTCAACCCAGCCGTCTGGATCTTGAGCGCCGCCTACTTCTGCCTCCTCGCCGCTACCGCCGCACTGTTTTTCTTCTCGCCGACGATACTTCGTGAGGCGGGATTCGGCGGATACAAAGAGATTGGCCGTGCAGTCGCTGGTGCCTGCGCGTTAGGAGCATTGGGCAATGTGCTCATCTGCAGCATCGGGGGCAGTGCGCAGCGTCGGCGGCTCTTCTGTGCGTTGGCGTCGGTCTTTACAGCGGTGAGCCTTTCGGCGCTCGTTTTCGTATGGCACAGCAGTACTATCGCGACGTTTTTGCTGCTTGTCCTCGGCTTCGCGGGAACGGGGGCGGGTATAACGCTCTTCTGGCAAATGTCTGTCGGTTTTCTCAGCGGCAGGTCGTTAGTGGTCGGCGTGCCGTTGATCAGTTCTGTCGCCAATGTCGCCGGCTTCGTTACGCCTTTTCTGATTGGATACGTCCGCGACGCAACAGGAACTTACGCGAGCGGGTTCATCATGATCGCCTGTGTGCAGGCACTTGGTGTCGTGGTTCTTCTTTTTGGCGTGCAGCGCATTGCCAAAAGGCGATCGCCCGTTGACGATGTATCGGTTCGATGCCCAACGTGATTAATCGATGTCGACGTGGGCGCGCCAGGCATGCGCCCTGGTCTGACAGCCAACGGCGCCATCACGCGGCTAGAATGCCTATAGGAAAACACGGTTGTCAGCACGTGATCCGCAATATTGCGTACCTCTCTACGCAGAATTTATAATCGATTCCTTGTCGTACTCCACGAACGAAGGCTACGTGAGTCCTAAGTCATCTATCGCGAAGAGCGCGGATTACCATCATGGCAATCTGCGCAACGCGCTCATCGAAGCGGGGCGCAGCGCGCTCATGGATGTATCAGCACAGGACTTGAGCCTGCGTTACCTCGCGCGCATGGTGGGCGTATCGGAAGCCGCGCCCTCGCGACATTTTTCAGGTATCGACGAGTTGCTGGCCACGATCGCGGCGAGTGGTTATCGTGACCTCGCAGCGCTGCGCGTTGCGATCCGTGACAGCGAGGATACGTCGCTTTCCAAGGCGTACCGGATGATGCGGGTGTATGTTGAGTTCGCGCAGCGTCACAATGGGCTGTTCGGCCTGATGATCGGGCCTCGCATCGTCGCGCATCAAGCGTATCCAGAACTCATCGAGGAGAGTAACAGGTCTTTTGGGTTGTTTTGCGAGACGATTGAGGCGCTGGCCATTGAGACTGGCTGGACCCAGGCCGATCTCAAGCTGGTGACCCATGCCGCGTGGAGCATGGAACACGGTCTCGCCACGCTGCTCCTCGCGAACCGCGCGCCGCGGGCGGACACCAAAGTCGCTATACCAAAGTTGATCGATTTTGTCTTGATGACCTTGCTTAGCGCGATCACGGCCGGTCCAGATCATCTCCAGCGCGTGATCCAGCAATGCGCTCTCTCTGAGAAGCACGTGGGTACGCGCACGTCTCGCAAGCGCGTCAAAGCTTAGTTATCGCCGCTGTTGAATGCTAACCACCCGCCGTCGAATTTCGTTCTGAGCGTGCGCGGTATCGTGGTCGATGAGGATCGCTGCGGCGCAGTGCTGTTACGTTGTGAAGCGAGCGTTGGGGTCTTGCCGCCATTCCGATGTCAAGTTTCAGTTAACAGATCGTCAACTCCTACGACGTTCATTTCCGCGCCAATAACTTACACTTCGAAGCGAATATCTAAACGCAAAGTCGTTCCGGAGGGAGTGGATGCATTCATCGGAAATGAGCGGTCTTGAGTTGCTGCGCGCAGTTGCTTCGGGCCATATGCCCCGCGCTTCGATGGGAGAAACGATTCCCATGTCGTTTGCCGAGGTCGATGCCGGATATGTGAAGATGACAGCGCGCGCCAGCAGCCAACATCTGAATCCACTGGGTGGCGTGCACGGCGGCTTCGCCGCAACCGTACTAGATTCCGTGACCGGTTGCGCCGTACACTCGATGCTGGAGCCCGGAGTCGGGTATGGCACGATCGACCTGCAAGTGAAGATGCTGCGACCTGTGCCGCGCGATCAGGACGTCGTGGCGGAGGGCAGAACGGTCCATCTCTCGCGGAACATCGCAACTTCCGAAGGCACTTTGAAGTCTCTCGACGGAAAGCTTCTCGCCACGGCGACGGCAACTTGCCATTTGAAGAGACCCTGAACCACCCCGACAATGACCCCTGCGGTAGCGCACGGCGAGGTATGCCGTGCGCGCCAGGCAGACTTGTGCTGTTCGCGGAAGGACTTACGGTGTCAAGCGTCGAGACGATCAGTCTGGTCGTCCATTACCGAAACTAGCCGAGGGAGTGTGGAAAGCAATTCTTTCGGGTCAAGGCGAGTTTCGTTGGCCTGCTCGGGTGATCCTTGCCGGGCGATAACCGCTACATCGCCAGTTTCAAGAAGACCACCTCAGAGCCTCGGCCTCCCGCTATCCTCGACGCTGCGCCCTGGTGCCATCGCGAGGCCCGCAGGCTCGAATCGCCAAGTCCCCATGAAGCCGCGTCAAGGGCGCGGACGCCTTTCGTGACGGCGCCCGCACATCCGTCGCGCAAGACTAGAAACGGTGTGTCATACCAATCAACGCCAAGGTCTGCGATGTACCTTGCGCCTGCACGCGAACACCCGGCCAGCTTGTGCTCGCTTCACCATGATTCTTCATATAGCCGGCGCGCGCGTACAGGCTCGTGCGTTTTGACAACGAATGGTCGTAACCCGCCTGAATTCCCCATGTACTGTCTTCGGCGCCGCGCACGTTACGGTTGATGCCTGCGATTTCAAACACGTCCGCTGGCGTTGCCTGGATCGTTGCACCTACTTCAGCGAGACTGTATGGGTGCGAGGTGTCGAGCAATGCCGCAAGCGAATGCGTCGGTACATCCTTTGCGTGGTTGTAGGAGTAGTTGGCCTGCAGATTGACGACGCCGATGCGATATGCGACTCCCGCCGAATAGTGCTCCGTGTTGGCGAGCGTCAGCGCGGCGGGCAGGCCGGGTATGGTAGCGAACCCCGAATGCTGGTACTGATAGGCAATGCCGACGTACAGTCCGTACCCGTTATATGAGGCGGAAACGTCCAGAATGTTGCCCGTCGTGGCGGGCGTCGGTTGCGTGACCGTCGCCGCGAAAGCATACATGGCATCGATCTGGAATCCTGCCAGCACCGGCGACTGATAGAGGATCGAATTGCTGGCCCGTCCCGCTACGTATTGCGTTGAAAACGTGTTGCGGTCTACGGCCAATACGCCGGCCGACAGTGGCGACATGATGTCGTTGGCCCGAAATGGATCGGTTGGGTAGATCGCTCGAAAACTCGGCTCGTACTGGCGGCCGAACGTCAACGTGCCGTAGTCGCCATGGCTCGATCCCACCCACGCCTGCCGGTAAAACAATGCGGATGTGTCGATGAACCCCGTTCCGTTATTGATGTTGAAGCCATTCTCCACATCGAAGTCAGCCTTGAGACCTCCGCCGAGATCTTCGCTGCCTCGCAAGCCGAACATCGAGCCTGTACTGCCGCCGCCACGCTCCGAAACGGAGCTCATGCCGCCGTTATTCAGGTACTGAATGAAAGTGTCGGCAACTCCGTAGAGTGTCACGCTCGACGGATCGGCCATTGCTGTGCCCCCTGCCATTGCCACTATCACGCCTCCAATGCCACGGCTCATCCGGCTAAAGCGCATGCATGTCTCCTTTCTATGTATCCCCGCTCGTTGGCGGATGGTTGCACTACTGGTCCTACGGGTGAAACCAGAAGGGGGCGCGGTGTTGACGCACATGCCCTCTTGAATCTTTCGTGGAAAAGAAGCGGCTGCAGAACAGCGTGTGATGCAGGTGTTTGCATGGACACCTGCGTTCTGGCGCTGAGTCGTATAGCGAATGAAATGAAGACAACCGATCAGCCAACTTGCCGGCTCTGGTTTTCCCAGTAATGCGCGCGCAGGTCTTGCTTGAGAATTTTTCCCGCCGCGGAAAGCGGCATTGCCGAGCGGAACTCGACGGATTTCGGACACTTGTATCCGGCGATGAACTGGCGGCAGTGCTCCCGCAGATCATCTACGCTCGGATTGCTCCCCGGCCGTACCACGACCACGGCATGGACGGCCTCACCCCAACGCGGATTCGGAATGCCGATGACCGCACACTGGACGACGGCGGGGTGGCGAGACAGCACGCTTTCGACTTCAGCCGAGTACACATTCTCACCGCCTGTCACGATCATGTCCTTCATGCGATCGACGATGAACAGGTAGCCGTCGTCGTCCATATAAGCACCGTCGCCCGTATGGAGCCAGCCGTTGCGCAGCGTTTGCGCGGTCTCCTCATGCCTGTTCCAGTAGCCCTGCATCACGTTCGCGCCTCGCACGACGATTTCGCCGATCGTGTTACGCGGCACTTCCACATCATTCTCATCGACGATCTTCACCGTGACGCCGAGGCTGGCGCGACCGGCCGAGCGGTAGAGCCCGCTAGCCCGCGCTGCGGTTGAGTGATTGAGGGGTGGATTCACAGATACGACGGGCGATGCTTCCGTGAGTCCGTACGCGTGAAAGAATTCGATGCCGGGCAACACGGCAAGCGCGGTATCGAGCACGGCCGCGCTAATCGGCGATGCGCCGTAGTAGATGCGCTTCAGCGTGCTCAGGTCGCGTGCGCCGAAGTCGGGGTGCTCGAGAACGGCCTGGAGCATGGTGGGCACCAGCAACAATTCTTCCACCTTGTGACGCTCGATCGTTTCGAGCACGGCACGCGGGTCGAACGATGGTAGTACCACGTGGGTATCGCCCGCGGTGAAGTGGCCGACCGCGCGTGCCATCGCTGCGATGTGGAACAGCGGGGCCGCGTGCAGCGATACAGTCGTGCCCTCGAAGTGGCGATATTCCGCCATGCGCGACACGGTTGACGACCATAGGTTTAGATGCGACTGCATCACGCCCTTGGGCTGACCGGTCGTGCCGCCCGTGTACATGATCGCGGCAAGATCGTCGCCGCCGCGAAAGGAATCGTCGACGGGGGACGTATAGGAGATCAACTGCTCATACGAAAGCATGCCGGCAGGGGCACTGCCCTCGCCTGCATAGATCAGGACGGGACGACTGCGCGCGCTATCTGCAATCGTGGCGGCCATCGGCAGAAAGTGGTCGTCGACGATCAGGATGACGGTGTCGCAATCGTCGAGCGAATACACGATTTCCGCCACGCTCCAGCGAATGTTGACGGGATTGACTACCCCGCCGCCCCACCAAACGCTCAGCAGATACTCGATATAGCGGTCGGAGTTGAGCGCGAGCATCGCGACACGCTCGCCCGTCTTCGTGCCGAGTTTCTGCATCGCGCCCGCCAGCCGTGCGACGCGGCCGTGCAGTTCGCTGAACGTCTCCGAGCGTTCGCCGAAAATGACGGCCGCGCGGTCGGGCGACTGTTGCACGAAACGGTGCAAGCCTTGGGTCAGGTACATGATGTCTCCGTGTTCTTGTGCCGGCCATTGATTCGGGGAAGGCCGATCCTTGCTCGAATCGATACCTTAGGGGGCGCCACGCGTGTTGTCCTGTATCGAAAGGAGGAAATCGCGGACGGATGTCGAATAGTTCGAACGAACTACGACGACGCTTTGCGACTATGGAAGAATTGCGCGGCAAGATTTTGCGCCGCGGCGACTCGAGGAATTGGATGGGATAATGATTTCGCTTGTGTCGAAAATCCGGGCATCATTCGCGCGGTAAGCTTGCATATATGCATATACACGGGCCATGTCCTTGCAGCCCTTGCAAGTAACATGGCTCAAGGGCAGAGATTTCGGAGTTGAGTCGGTGAGTACATTTGGCGACGTTGGCGCTCGAAACAATGACAGCAGTACGCCGGGCATCGTTGCATCCAAACTCCGTCCGCCCGCCAACCATCCGACGCAACTCGCCCGCCCGCAACTGATCGACGCAATCACCGGCGCGCATGCCGCGCGGCTCGTGCTGATACGCGCGGCTGCGGGCTTCGGCAAAACCACGCTCTTGCAGCAGTACGCGGCCTGGTGCCGGATACACCGCCGCGACGCCGTCTGGCTGCGGCTCGACGACGCCGATAATGATCTGCGACGCTTCCTGGTGCACTTCCACGCCGGCCTGCAATCATTGTCCGGCGCAACGCGCGACGATCATGCTTCCCTCCATGCGAGTAGCGATGAGCGCTTTTGCAACGCTTTGATCGAACGGATCGCTGCGCATACGCGAACACTGTCCATTCTGATCGATGACTTCGAGACGATCCACAACCCGCCCGTGCTGGCCTTCGTACAGCGTTTGATCGGAGCGCTGCCACCAGGCTGCATGCTGGTTGTCGCCTCGCGCGGCACACCGGAGATCGGACTCGGACGCATCCGTGCGCGCGGCGCACTGCTTGATATCTCGCCTGGCGCACTGCGCTTCTCACTGGCCGAGACTACGCGATTCATTCGTGAAAGTTGCGCCATACCGCTGCGCGATCGCGAAATCGCCATGCTCCATCGCTGCACCGAGGGCTGGCCGACGGCCATTTATCTCGCGACACTTTCACTGCGTAACAGAACCGATCATGCCGCCTTCGTCTCGTCGTTCTCTGGTACCCATATCGAGCTGGCAGAGTTCCTTGACGATGACATCCTCGCGCAGCAAAGCGAGGCTTGCCGCGCCTTTCTGCTCGACACAAGCGCACTGCCGCAATTCTCGGCTGATCTATGCAATGCGGTGACAGGACGTAGCGATAGCCGCGAGATCCTCGATCACCTCGACCGTTCGAATCTTTTCCTGGTTCCGCTCGACGGCGAGCGCAACTGCTATCGCTATCACCGGCTGTTCGGGAGCTTCCTGCGCCACCGGCTTCACGTCGCGCACGCAGGGCGCGAAGCGCAGATTCACTGGGCCGCCGCTAGCTGGTTCCTCGAAAATGGACAGCCGATTCCCGCCATCGAGCATCTGCTCGACGCAGCAGAACATCAGGCCGCACTCGAGCAAATCAGCCGGCACGCACGACGCTTCCTTGGCGCTGGCCGCATCCGTTTGCTGATGCGCTGGCTCGATCGCATCGATCCTGCCCTGCTCGCTTCGATGCCCCACGTACGGCTGGTTTACGCCTGGGTGCTGCTGCTCAATCGCCGTTATGCGCAGGCGCTGCGCACTGTGCAGCATATCGCTTCGGAAGGGGCGCGCGACGCGCAGCGAGAGGAACTGGCACTCGAGGCCGAAGCATTGCGCAGCGTGCTGTTCGCGTTGACCGACCAGGTGGAGGCGAGCCGGCAAACAGGGCTCGCAATCCTGAAACGGTTGCCCAACGACGCCGACTTCCCCTATTTCACGCTCACCAATTCGCTGGCCTACAGCCTCGTCTCGACGCATTGCTACGACGAAGCGCGTAGCGTGCTGTCGTGCGGCCTTCAGCGAAGGAATGGTCATCCGTTCGTCGTGATGCGCTCGATGGCGGAAGCAATCGAAGGCATCATCGATCTCGTGCAAGGCCGTCTTGGCACCGCGCTTGCGCGGATGGCCACTGCCTCCTCTTATGAATGGCGGGAGCAACGCGATGATGTGGCGGGAAACCGCACCAGCATCGACATTTCCCGTTCGCTGGCGCTCTACGAAGCCAACGAGCTCGAAGAAGTCTCGCGGCTGCTCGCCGATTCGCTGCCGCTCGCCAAGAGCGTAAGCCCGCCGGACTCGCTGATTGCCGCTCATGTGCTCTATGCGCGAGTTGCCCTGATTCGCGGCGATCGCGAGCAATGGCTGCGACTACTGGCGGAACTGGAACATCTGGGCCGCTCGATCACGCTGGACCGAGCCGTGTGTTCGTCATGGCTCGAACGTGCCCGTGTCGCGACACTTGAAGGCCGCCTGTAAACTGCGGAGCAGGCGCTGCGCGCGGCGTATCAACACGCACAATGGGAAAGCCCGGAAATCTCCTTTCACGCCAACGATATCGATCTGCCGTCACTCACGCGTGCGCGCCTCGACATTGCGTCAGCCCGATACAAGCTCGCAGAAGGCGTGCTGCGCGACGCCCTCGATCACGCGACTGCCTGCCAGCGATACTGGCGCGCGCTGAAAATCCGCTTGCTGCTGGCGCTCGCGCTCGACGGCCTGGGCGAGCGAAGGGCGGCATTCGCAGAACTCACAAAAGCCCTTCAGCTTGCCAGCCACGAGGGCTTTATACGAGTCTTCGTCGATGAGGGATTTCCGCTGATGTCGCTCGTCTTCGGCTGGGCTGAACAGCATCGCAACGATATGACGACGCTAGGCGTCGTGCCGGCGTTCGTAGATGGCTTGCTGGCACTCGCCGATCAATCGTATCCAGGTCTGGTGCTTCGCAAGGAGGCTCCGGCAGGCAAGCCGTCGCCATCGTGCGAAGCACTGACGCCGCGCGAACTGGATGTACTGCGCTTGCTGTCAGCGGGACACAGCAATAAGATCATCGCCGAAAAACTGTTCGTTTCAGAACTTACCGTCAAGTCCCATTTGCGAAAGATCAGTGCCAAGCTCGGTGCCAGGAACCGGACTCAGGCTGTCGCAATAGGAAGAGCGACGGGTTTAATTCCCTGACGGCGGCGTCGTGGTCAACCCACGACTATGTGCCCTGATAGGCGCCAAAAGGTTGGCAAAGGCTGCAGTGAACGCCATGCCTTTGCCGCGCGTGCTGACATGTCCCACGCTTTAGTCCGATAACGGTGTAGGTATCGTGAACTTTTTATGTACCTATCCCGCCTGCCTACCGTTGCTGCCTCACGGCAATCGCCGCATCCAAACGGTGACAGATCGATATAGACCTGACTCGGTTGGTTGAACAGCAAAGGTGAACGTCCATTAACCGATCATCATGAGACGCCCGAGGTGTGTGAGCGGGAACCGCGAAGAGTCCAGGATATCGGGATTACGCGCGACCTTCGCCACCGGTGTGTTCCGCGTGCGGGGCCACAGCAACGCTTGACCGAAGCTGCGCGTGTCCAAGTTGACGAGCGCGCGGGGCACGGTCGTCCTCAACGTTGAACTCAGCGCAGCGACTGGAAGCTCGAGCGAACCTCTTGCGTGAAAGCGTGTGATTGCTCCCAGGCGGCAAAGTGTCCTCCTTTCGTGAGACGGTTGTAGTGGATCAGTTTGGGATACGCCTGCTCCGCCCAGCTTCGCGGGGCGGCGTACAGTTCGTCCGGAAAGACGCTGATGGCAACCGGAATGGTGACGTGCTTCGGCTCGAAGAAGTTGAACTTGTTTTCCCAGTACAGTCGGGCCGACGATATTCCGGTGTTGGTCAGCCAATAAAGCGTGACGTTGTCGAGAATGTCGTCTCGCGAAAGACCTTCGGACTGTCCATCAAACACGCGCGTAATGAGCGCGAGGCTGGCTGCATCGTGGTCGAGCATCCACGACGCGAGGCCGACAGGCGAATCTTCGATCCCATACAGTGTTTGCGGCCGGCCCGCCATCTCCTGCGCATAGCCGAGACCGTGCTTATAGAAAAAGTCGAGCTGATCGAATGCGTGCTTCTCGTCGGGCGAGAGACCGGCGGGAGCCGGATCGCCGAATTTCAATGCATGTGCAACGTCGTCCGGTACGGTTGCCGGCATGTTGGTATGGATGCCGAGCAGTTCCGGCGGCGTGAGCAGCGCCATCTGTTCCGTGACAGCGTTCCCCCAATCACCACCTTGCGCCACGTATCGCCTGTATCCGAGACGCTGCATCAGAACAACCCAGGCGCGTGCAATGCGAGCGGGGTCCCAGCCGGTTGTCGTTGGCTTGCCTGAGAAACCGTAGCCGGGCAGCGACGGGATCACGACATCGAAGGCGTCCGATGCACTCCCGCCATGGGCCGTCGGATTGGTCAGCGGATCGATGATCTTCAACTGCTCGATGATCGAGCCGGGCCATCCGTGCGTCACGATGATCGGCAACGCATTCTGGTGTTTCGAACGAACATGGATGAAGTGAATGTCGAGCCCATCGATCTCGGTGACGAATTGCGGCAAGGCATTGAGCCGCGCTTCGATCTTGCGCCAGTCGTACTCCGTCGACCAGTAACGCGCGAGTTTCTGCATGGTCGCGAGCTGCACGCCCTGCGATGCATCCGTGACCGTTTCCCGCTCAGGCCATCGTGTCGCCTTGATGCGCCGGCGTAAATCGACAAGTTGCGATTCCGGCACATGCACGCGAAGCGGACGGATAGCGGTCTTGTCGCCGCCCTTTGGTTGTGCGACTTCAGTGATCACCTGATTCGTTTCTGCGAAAGCAAGCCGGCTCAACGAGGCAGCAGCAACGGTCGCCGCTGCGACACCAACAAAGCGACGGCGCGACAGGGTCTGGGGAGGGATATCGTTTAACACTCTTGCTCCTATTGGCAATCAGTCGGGCTAGCGATGAGTGATCAAGCACTCTCGTGATTGCCCACCTGAGCCGTCTTCAAGGTTCGGCACGTAGGCCCTTAGTAGCTGGCAACTTCGATCACTGCGTCCGCAAAGGCCTTGGGGGCTTCCTGCGGCAAGTTGTGACCGATTCCACCAGTGATGGTCCGGTGCGCGTACTTGCCCACGAACTTCTTCGCATACGCCGCAGGCTCCGGATGAGCAGCGCCATTCGCGTCGCCTTCGAGGGTGATCGTCGGCACAGTGATGACGGGTGCGGCCGCGAGACGCTTTTCCAGCGCGTCGTATTGGGGTTCCCCGGTTGAGAGACTCAATCGCCAGCGGTAGTTGTCGATCACGATGGCAACATGATCCGGATTTTCGAAGGCTCTTGCGGATCGCTCAAACGTTGCATCATCGAAGTTCCATTTCGGGGACGCAAGTTGCCAGATGAGCTTTGCGAAGTCGTGTCGGTTGGCTTCATAACCCTGCCTGCCACGCTGAGTCGCGAAGTAGAACTGATACCACCATACGAGTTCCGCCTTCGGCGGCAAGGGCGCCTTGTTGCCCGCCTGGCTGCCGATCAGATAGCCGCTCACCGAAACCAGTGCCTTGCAGCGCTCCGGCGACAGCGCGGCGACGACATTGGCCGTGCGCCCACCCCAGTCGAAGCCGCCGAGGATGGCCTTCTGGATCTTCAGCGCGTCCATCAGTGCGATGACGTCGACGGCCAGCACCGACTGCTGGCCATTCCGGACCGTATTGCCGGAAAGAAAACGCGTCGTACCGTAGCCGCGCACGTACGGAACGATGACCCGATAGCCGGCCGACGCGAGCCGAGGCGCGACGTCGACGAAACTGTGGATGTCATAGGGCCAGCCGTGCAGCAAAATCACGACCGGGCCGTTGACCGGACCAACTTCGGCATATCCGACATTCAGAACGCCGGCATCGATCTGCCTGATCGCACCGAACGAACTATTCGACATCGCGTTGTCCGCGCTTGCAGCGGGCTGGCTCGACTCCTCGACTTGCGCGTTCGCCAGCCCGCTAAAGACCGATTCCATCGCACCCACGCTGACCACCGCCGTCCCCAGAAAGCGTCGACGGCGGGTGTTGATCTGATTCGACATCGGTACCTCTTCTCTTCAGGTTCAGTCATATCGCTGTGAACGCGCGCGGTTTGAGTCGACACTGCACACTTTGCGCCGACCGCGAATGGCGATCGTCGTATCCATTGCGATGAGCGACGGACAATCACGCGACGCGATCAAAGGGCTAGTGGCCAGTGAGCAATGCAGCACAGAGGCCCGCTCCGAAGGCGTATGTTCCCAAAGCCCCGATAGCTCGGGCCGGATTGGGTTTCTGCATGGACGGCCAGGCAATTAGCGCGACCACCAGGAGCAAACGGCAGGCAGTTGCGCCGACCATGCACCAGAGCTGCCAGTAAGGCGGATGCTGAGAGCCGAGGTACAAACAGAGCACCGCCAGAAATGGGACGTACTCGGCGGTGTTACCGTGAGCGCGCACCAGTTTGGTCAGCAACTGATCGGGTTCAGATGCGTAGCCACTTAGCACGCCGACGCGAGAGCGCAGGATTGAAACGGAGAGTCCAAGAGCGAACAGAGGGAGACCAAGGGCAGCGGTACAGGTCAGTGCAATGCTATTCATTCAATACCCCTCGCGCGACACCGAAGCCAGCATGTCAGGTCCGCGCGCAGAGCATAAACGTCGCGCCAGGGGTGTTCGAGAAATCGGGCTTGGGCGTTGAGGTCAGATCCAGGAATGTCTGGATCTTTCGATTGTGTGTGCATATGCATATATATAGACAAAAGCAGTCGGGAAGATGGCAAAGCGGTATGTGTATGGTGAGGCATCTGACAGCGGCTTAAAAGACAAAAACGCCGCGTTTTGGGACAATCAGTGCTCGCGATATGGCTCCAGAATTGCATCGAAATCGTGGCAAAGCTATGCTGGCTCCAATTGCCGATTGCGGCATTTTGAGACATCCATGAAGACCGTAGCATTGTTGATCTTCCCGGGGTTCGAGATTCTCGACCTCGCCGTGATTACCGTATTCGAGTTGGCGAACAGGACGCTCGGGTACGAGTCCTACCGGCAAGTTCGGCTGTCCGAAAACGGGGGGCCGGTTCCGAGCTATTCGGGCGCGACCGTGGACTCGTGCAAGTTCCGCAATGCGGCGTTCGATACGCTGCTCGTCCCAGGCTCCATTCCGGTTCCGAGTTCCACACCGAAAATGAGGTCATTCCTGAAGCGCGCCGAGCAGGCTTGCAGGCGAGTGGGCAGCATCTGCACGGGCGCGTTCATTCTCGCGGAAGCTGGGGTCCTCGATGGTCGCCGTGCAACCACCCACTGGTCCGCGGCTCAGGAGCTTCAGCGGCGACACCCTCAAGTGAATGTTCTGCCGGACCGGATCTTTACGAACGACGGAGGCATATGGACATCGGCCGGCATGACCGCATGCATCGACCTGGCTTTGGCCATGGTGGAGGAAGACCATGGAGCGAAGGTGGCAAAGGCCGTGGCAATGAGTCTTGTGGTCTACCACCGGCGTACCAGTGGCCAGTCCCAGTTCTCGGCGCTGCTGGAGCTTCAGCCCAGGTCCGACCGCATACAAAAGGTGTTGTCCTTCGCCAGAGCCAACCTTCACAAGGACCTTTCGGTGGAAGCCATCGCTGACATCGCGCACGTGAGTCCTAGACAGTTGAGCAGAATCTTCAAGACTGAGACCGGACAGTCTCCTGCGCAGGTGGTGGAGAAACTGCGCGTCGATGCCGCTCGCAGCCTCGTCGATGCCGGAGAGCTCTCACTTGCAGTAATCGCGAGGGAGACTGGATTTGGGGACACCGAAAGGATGCGCAGAGCATTCGTCAGAACGCTGGGCCAACCTCCGCAAACAATCCGCCGGGTTGCCAGGCAGCAGGCTGCCTAATCTAGAGAGGCGTGCCTCTCGAACTGCGCTTTTTCGCCGTTGGCCTCAATCGTTCACGAATAGAGGTTGATGGTTTTCGTCCACGGATGACACGAGGATGCGCGTTCAACGTGGCACGATACCCGCGCGTAGGGCCCGCCGCCTGGATGCCGAAAACGACGGAAGCCGTAGTGACGCCCGTCACCAGTAAACCCTGCAATCCGAACACGACAGCGACGATGCGGCCAATCGCGGTGGTCGGCACCACGTCGCCGTAGCCGACGGTCAACGCAGTCACCGCACAGATATAGAATGTTTCGCTCATCGATGAACGCGTTCGCGTGCCTGCATTGACCGCGCCTCCAGCCAGGTACATCGCAATCGACAGAATAAGAAAAGCAGCAGCAGAATTGCCAGAATACCGCGCAGGTGCCAAAGAATCTGCGCGGTTTCCGTGACGGCGTCGCGCGGCGAGATACGCGCGCCGACCGGGTCGGTGTCGTTGTCCATGTGCCTGACCTCACAGGTAAGCGCCATTCAGCGCGGCTTCAATTCGACGGGCGGATCGGCGCGATAGCCGCCACCGAGCGCTTTCGTCAATGTGATCTCCTGACTGATCATCTGACCGTCGAGCGTGAGCAGCGCGACCTGCTCCGCGATCACTGGCTGGCGCGCTTCGAGCGCAGCGAGACGGCTCGTCAGTCCGCGCTGATAGTGGGCCTCGGCGCTGTCTCTCGCGAACGCCAGCGATTCGATTCGCTGCTTCTGCAATTCGCTCTCGGCGTCGAGGGCCTGGAGACGACTGCCCGTCTGCGCGACATCGCGCACCGCATTGAGGACGGCCTGGTTGTATTGCTCGATGAGCAGGTTGCTGCCCTCGCGCGCGCCGCTCAGGTTCGCGTTGAGCCGGCCGCCGTCGAATATCGGCAGATAGAGGCCCGGAATCAGGTTGATCTGCTGGCTTGCATGCGTGAAGAGGTCCGCAAGATGCAACGCGTCGAAGCCGAAAAACGCCTTGATGTCGAAGCTCGGATAGAACGCCGCCTTCGCCGCGTCGATACGGTCGAACGACGACTCGACATACCATCGCATCGCCTGCAAATCGGGCCGCCGCGCAAGCAGTTCATACGAAAGCGTCGCGGGCAGCGCGGCTTTCGAACGAGGCAGCGCGACGGGCTCGATGGCGGGCAGTCCGTCCGGACCCGCGCCGATCAGCGCGCGTAACGACTCGCGAAACTGCTTGATCTGCGCTTGCGCCGACACGATCTGCCGTTCGATCGCCAGTTGCTGCGCGCGTGCGTCTTCGAGCAACGTGCGGGATTCGAGACCGCACGCCGCACGCGCTTCGTGGGCCTGCACCGCGAACGCCGCGACCTCATGCGATTCGTTCAGCAGATCGATCAGCTGATAAGTCGTTTGAATGCCGTAGTAAAGCTGCGCGATATCCGTCGAGATTTCGAGTTCGACAGCGGACGTCTCGGCGAGGCGCGCATTGCTCACGCCGACTGACGCGGCAATCTGCGCGCGCTGCTTGCCCCAGATGTCGACGTTCAGACTCGCGCCGAGCCCGACGATGCCTTCCGTGTACCACGGGCCTGTCAGCCCCAAAGCCGGTTCGTTCTGCGCGAACGGGCCGAGAAAACCGTGCGCGGACACATGCTCGCGATTCAGCAACGCCAGCGCGGTTATCTGGAGACTCGATCCCGTCTTGACGAGTTCCACATCCGACTTGGCCTGCGCGACGCGCGTGCGCGCGATCACCATCGTCGGCGCATTGCTGAGCGCCTGATCGATGAGCGCATCGAGCTGCGCATCGTGGTAGCGCGTCCACCAGCGCGCGGCGGGCCAGCCCTCACGCGCGAGATGGACGTCGTCCGCGAGCGCAATCTGCTCGGGCGCGATTTCGGTATACGGCGCGCTGTCGTGATGGATCAGCGCGCAGCCCGCCGCCATGCACGGCATCCACACGCAGCACAAGACGGATCGGAGCCATTTCATGTTCGCAACGCCTGTCTCGATACAGCCGCCCCCGAAGCGTCGACGCGCCAATCCGGCAGTCCCGCTACCTGCCGCGACAATTCGTCGGCGGCGTTGGCGAGCGGCGCGTCGGCGGGCCCGGTGACGGGCCCGGCCATCGCCGCGCGCGACGGACCATGCGCGGCGGGCGGATCGGCGTCGAGGCCGTCGGCGTATCGGTCGAGATCGGTGGCGGCC
Source organism: Paraburkholderia phymatum (assembly GCF_038900715.1). Taxonomy (GTDB): domain Bacteria; phylum Pseudomonadota; class Gammaproteobacteria; order Burkholderiales; family Burkholderiaceae; genus Paraburkholderia; species Paraburkholderia phymatum_A. Next base: position 250,624 of record NZ_JAYMRZ010000003.1, read on the forward strand.
CGTTCCCGCGCCGAGCGCACGTCATCGGCCGTGCGCGGGCTCGCCGACGCGCCATGCGCCGACAGCGCGTTAGCCAACGCATCGCTTGCCAGCATGATCTCGCGCGCTTGCGCGAGCACCGTCTGGCCGCGCATCGTGAGCTGTGCGTGCTCGCCTTCCTGCCAGCCGGGTTCCAGCGCCACACGCGAGAGCGTCGCTTCGCAATCGGCGAGCACGGCCCACGCCTGCAACTGGCGCTGAGCATGCAGCAGCGCGTCATGCCCGCCTTCGGCCGCGAGCGGCGCGCGCAGCTGCACGGCGATCGCGCGCAGCATCGTGGCGAGCTTGTGCCGCAGCACGTCGCCCTCGCCTTCACGCCAGAACGACATCTGCACGAACGTCGCCACGGCGACGCCGAGCAGGATGCCCACCATCCGGTCACGGATTTCGGTGAGATCGGTGATCGGCTCGAAGCGCGCGAGCAGCGCAAGCGAGAACGTGAACATGATCTGCGTGCCGGCATAGCTGATCCGCTCGGACCCGGCCGCGATCCACGCCGAGATTGCGAAGACAGGCATTGTAATCAGCAGCAGGCCGACGATATTGTCGAAATGTGGCACGACGAACACTGTCATGAAGAGCGCCAACGCGCTGCCAACGAGCGCGCCCGCCAGCCGAAGCAGCGCGCGCTGCGTCGACGCGCCGAGAGTCGGCAGCGCGACGATCACGCACGTCAGCATGATCGTATGGATGCCCTGCCAGTCGACCGCGTTGTAGAACACGTAGCACACCAGCACGGCGAGCAGCGTCTTGAACGAGAAGCGCAGGTATGCGGGATTGCTCCACGCGTCGGCCGCGATCATCGGCTCGTCCGGTGGCGGCTTGCCGGGCTCCGCGTCGCGCGCGACAAGATGGGCGTAGGCATGCAGCGCGCGCCGTGCTTCGGCCGCGGCGGGCATCGCGTCGGCGAAATCGCGTTCGTCGGGCGCCGCCGTTTCGATGTAGCGATAGGGTGCGTCGGTCGTCACGGATTCGTCGAGCGCCCGTGCGTTCGCGCGCAACTCGCGCACCAGCGCATGCGCGGCCGGCGTGCGCGCCGCCGTATCGGGCCAATCGCTCGCGCTGCGATAAAGACGCGACACCGTCGCAATGCGCGCGAGCTGCAACGCCTGGTTCTCGCGATAGTGTGCGTCGCGCATCGTCGTTAAGCGCAGCAGCTTTTGCAGCGTGATCGCGCCCTGCTGGACCATCTGCGGTGTGACCGGGACGGCCTGCGCGCCGCCATCGAGAAGATGCGCGAGCCGCGCGTCGAGCGCCGCGAGTTGCCGATGCATCTCCGCCTTCAACTGCACGCGCGGCTCTGCGGGCAGCAGCAGCGTGTTCACGATGAGCGTCAGCGCGATCGCATAGTTGATGGCGACCCACACCCACAGCACCGCACGAATCAACAGATCTGCCTGATCGATCCGGTCCACGAAGCTCTGCACGTAAATCACGACGATCGCGACCACGAAGAATACGGGACCGATCTTCGTCACGCGAAGCAGATACACGCTGCAGAAGAACAGTACGCTCGCGACGACGATGCGCACCAGCGGATAGTCGAACGTGAACTTGAGGAGCAGGATCGACAGGCCGATGGCGAGTGTCGATCCGACGATGAACAGCATGCCGACGAGCCGCGTGACCACGACGTTCGACTGCGTGACGTAGAACACGACGATCAGCGAAAGCGCGACTTCTGGCACTTCGAGCGCCATCGACGCGACGATCACGATCGCGCTCGTCAGCAGGCAGCGCAGCATCACGTTGACGCGGCCGGGAAACGGCGCGAGTTCGCGCGCGAGGAAGACGCCCGCATCGCGCAGCGTATCCGGCAGATGATCGGCGGCGGCCACGTGCGCTCCTTAGCGGCGTTCGCCATCGTTGCCGCGTGCTGGTTGCAACACGGCAACCGCCGACGTGCCCACGCGAAACAGCTCTGGATTCGGACGATCCACGAGGATTCTGACCGGAAAGCGCTGCGCGACATGAACCCAGTTCAGCGTTCGTTGTATGCGCGGCAATCCGCCAGGCAACGCGAAGCCGGCTTCCTCGGATGCGACGCCATAGCCGATCGAATCGACGCTGCCCGCGAAGCGCTGGTCCGCGTCGCTCATCAGGTAGACGGTGGCGGGCGTTCCCCTTTTGATGCCCTTCAATTCCGTCTCGCGGAAATTGGCGACCACGTACCAGTGTCGTGTGTCAATCAGCGTGAAGACCGGTTTGAGCGCCGTCGCGAACTGGCCAGTCGATGTCTTCAACCCCACGACACGTCCGTCGAACGGCGCGCGCACCGTCGCGTATTCGAGGTTAAGTTCGGCGATCGCGATTTCCGCCTCGATGACGGCGCGTTGCGCGACGAGCGCATCGACGCCGCTCACGGCTGCCACCGCTTGCTGAGCCTGCAACTGCGCGGCGCTCAGCTCGGCCTGCGTCGCGCGTTGCGCGGTGCGGGCGCGGTCGACGTCCTCCGCCGACACATAACCGCGCGACAGCAGTGGCTCCATGCGATGCAGCGTATCGGCGGCCTGATTCGCCGCGGCGCGCGCCCGCTCGACAGCCGCGCGCACGGACTGTGCGTTGTACTGCTGCGCGTTGACGGTGCGCTGCGTCAGCTCGATCTGACGATCGAGCGCGACGAGCGACGCCTTGCCTCGCGTGAGCGCATCCTGATACGGGCGCGGGTCGATGCGAAACAGAAGATCGCCCTCCTTCACCGCCTGGTTGTCGTGCACGGCCAGCTCGACAATGCGCCCGTTCACCTCCGGCACGACATCGACGGTGTCCGCATAGACATAAGCGTCGTCAGTTCGCGGCGAACGGTCGAGCTGGCGAATCACGAGCAGCAGCAACAGCAGCGTCGCCACGATCAGGACAATGGCCGGCCATGCTCTCTTTTTCTTCGTGTCGGGAGCCGTCGCCATTGCGTCACCTGAACATTACGAGCCAGACAGCAAAGGAAAGGAAAGCGACGAGCGTCGGATACACCAGCGCCGAAGGCCCGATTGCATGATCGGTACGCAGCCGCTTGAGAATCACGTAGACGACGATCGTCAGCACCACGCCCGCGACGATGCAGAACAGCCAGTCCGGAAAGTATGCACCGAGCACGGCGATGGATGGCGAACTCACGCACCCCGATGTGAGCATCGCGGCGACGGTCGCGATGCCGAGCGCAGGCGGCAGGCATGCCCCTCTGTCGAATCGCATGTATCGCTCCAAGATGTGACGTGTCGCCGAAACCAGCGTCACGCTTTTGGCTTTGCCCAGGCAATCTGGATCAACCTCAGTGCTTACGAATAACCACGTCCAGGTTTGTCGCAAGGAAATCGCAAAAGTGCACTCAACAGCTTAAATATGAGCGATCCCGCTTCATTCCTGTGAGCGACGTCTATACTTTGCGGACGGATGATCTCCCGTTGACAAGCGTTAGCACCTATGAAAAAGAGACAGCTTCTCTGGTTCGTCGCACTTTGGATGCTAGGCGTCTTGGGCGCGGGTCTGCTTGTTCTGCCGTTTCACCTCCTGGTTGCGGCTGCAATGCGACGATAAGCACTACACATTCGCACTAGCAAAGAAGAAACAGATTGTCAGTGGTAGCCCGGGTCACGCTCGGTTACCTTTCCTCTGAACACCCAATACTGCATCGCGTTATAGACCAGAATAATGGGAAGCACGATGGCTGTGCCAATGAGCATGAAGAGCTGGCTCGAATGGCTGGACGAGGCTTCCCATATCGAGACCGAAGGAGGCACGATATTCGGCCAGATACTGATTACCAGTCCGCTGTAGCCAAGGAAGCAAACACCGAGAGTCAGCAGGAAAGGCGTTGCTTCATGCTCAAGACGAATGGAGCGCAGGATGCCTAAAACACACGCTGCGACAAGTACAGGGACTGGAAGGAACCATATCAGGTTGCCGCTTGCAAACCACCGATGCGCCACTGCGGGCAATCCAATGACCGTCCAGACGCTGACAATGCCGATCACCGCGGACAGCAGCCAGATCAAACGCATCATGAGGAACCGCATCTTCCGCTGCAGATCATCCTCGGTCTTCAATATCAGCCAGCCACAAGCCAACGTGGCGTATGTCACGAGGACGCCGATTCCGCAGAAGAGACTGAATGGAGACAGCCAGTCGAAAGCGCCGCCGACGAATCGGCCGTTGACGGTCTCAGTTCCTTGTAACAACGAACCCAATACGATCCCCTGACAGAACGACGCCAGAGCGGATCCACCCATGAACGCCAGATCCCAGGCGTGCTGGGTTCGTGTGGCTTTGCCCCGGATCTCGAATGCGGCTCCGCGAAAGATCAAGCCAATGACCATCAGAATGAGCGGAATGTAATTCGCGGGGAGCAAAGCTGAATAGGCGATCGGGAACGCCCCATAAAGCCCTGCGCCACCCAGAACCAGGAAGGTCTCGTTGCCGTCCCAAACGGGAGCGACTGTGTTCATCATCACTTGCCGGTCCTGTGCGGCATCGAGAAAAGGAAAAAGAAGCCCGATGCCAAGATCGAATCCGTCGAGCATCACATAGATAAACACACCGAGGCCTATGATGCACGCCCAGACGATGGGAAGGTCGACGACCATCACGTCAATTCTCCCGGTTTCATCGCATTGAGGGCGCGATTGTTCAACACGGGATGCTCGCGTGTTTCCTCCTGTTCGGTGTGCGCCGCCGGCCCACGCCTGAGCATCTGAAGCATGTAATAGACTCCCGTACCGAACACAAGCATGTAGACAATCACAAAAATCAGTAGCGACACGCCCACCTGCTGAGCGTTGACGGGAGAGACGGAATCAGCTGTGCGAAGGACGCCATAGACAGTCCACGGCTGACGGCCTACTTCCGTCGTGACCCAACCGGCCAGCAGTGCGACGATTCCCGACGGACCCATCAGCAGCATCATTCGTTGATACCACTGGGCCTCGTAGAGACGACCATTTAGGCGAAGCCCCAGGCCCACGAGTGTCGTCAGAAACATGAGCATGCCTAATCCCGCCATGATTCGAAAACTCCAGAACACGATCGGCGAGTACGGACGATCTTGTGCGGGAAACGCCTTGAGTCCTTTAATCTCGCCATCCCAGGTGTGCGTGAGAATCAGACTGCCCAGATGGGGCACTTGCACCGTATATCGCGTCACTTCGGCTTGCATATCGGGAAGACCGACCAGATTGAGAGGCGTGCCACCCTTTTCCGTTTCCCATAGTCCCTCGATGGCTGCGATTTTCGCTGGCTGATGCTTCCGCGTATTGAGCCCATGAGCATCGCCTACCGCGATCTGCACCGGTGTTATTACGAGCAGGATCCAAAGTGCCATCGAGAAGCTGGTCAGGATGGCCTTGTCGCGTCTTCCCCGCAGCAGGTGCCATGCTCCGCACGCCGCAACGACAAATCCGGCGACGATGAATGCCGCGATCGTCATGTGCGCGAGCCGGTATGGAAACGATGGATTGAATATAACCTTCCACCAGTCAACGGGAACGATACGACCGTTCGCGATGACAAAGCCTTGAGGAGTTTGCATGAAACTGTTGGACGCGAGAATCCAGAACGTCGAGACAAGCGTTCCGAGTGCGACCATCAGCGTGGCGAAAAAGTGTGCTCGTGGGCTGACTTTGCTCCACCCGAAAAGCATGACTCCGAGGAAACCAGCCTCGAGGAAAAATGCAGTCAACACTTCATAAGTCAGCAACGGACCCGTGACACTTCCGGCGACGGTTGCGAACCCGCTCCAGTTCGTCCCGAACTCATAAGCCATGACGACACCGGAGACGACGCCCATGCCGAACCCGACCGCGAAGAAACGCGACCAGAAGACGCAAAGCTCCTTGTACACGCTCTCGCGGGTGACGAGCCATCGCCACTCGAGCACGGCCAGGAAGCTGGCCATGCCGATACTGATTGCCGGGAAGACAATGTGAAAGGAGATTGTGAACGCAAACTGCAGGCGGGCGAGATGTATGGCATCGAGGATATTCATGGCTGAGCCTGCCGGATACCGTCCTGAGCCAGGACTCTTACGTTATAGATACAAGCCTCGAAGTACGCAACGACCGCTGAAGAGAATGCTCGCTAACTTCTCGCCGACGCGGCTGAAACCGGCGGCGACTCATCGCCACCGGGGCCGACTCCGCTACGTTGCTGACACCCGGCCTAACCAAGCCGACGTGAACGACAACTATTGGGCACGCAAGCCACATCGATCGGATAGCGCCGAGCAGCAGTCGACCCGCATCAGCCGTTCGGACCGCGGCGGTACCAAGGCCCGCTTCCGGAGTTCTTCGGACCTCGCTTCGCTCCGATCTATAACCAGAGTGGGCAATGCGAGGGCATCTTCGAATCGTCCTTCTCACGCGCCACCATGCCTGCACGATCCGATGACCTGCGCGATAGTTCATGGGTAATTTGACAGCACCCGACAGCGATGCCGTGGCAGCCCAGTCGCGTCTGAAACCCTCGTCTGCGCGAAATCCAATGAGATACCTGTTTGCCACAACGGGAGAACCATCGTGCGTATCCCAAGCCCTCCAAACGTGCGGACGATCCTGAAGATCATCATTGCCGTGGCGATCCCGGCGCTTTGCGACACGCCCGCCTTGACGGCGGGCTTACAGACCGACGCTACGCCTAATGAAACACCCTTCCTGGCGGAGAACCATGCCGCCATGACAAGAATGATGGACGGCATGTCCGCGAGACCGACGGGTGACGTCGATCGCGATTTTGTCGCAATGATGGTGCCTCACCATCAAGGTGCGATAGACATGGCGCAGGCCGAATTGCGTTATGGACACAACGAACAGCTACGCCGTATCGCGCAAGAGATCGTCGTCGAGCAGCAACAGGAAATCGTCGCCATGCGCGTCGCACTCGGTCAACCATTGCCAGCACCTGCCCCGGCTCCGGACCAGCAACAGCCCGCTTCCATACCTGCCGCCCCTGCTCACCGGACGCCCGACCACGGCATGCCAATGAACATGCCAAGCCCTATGCAAGGGGAGCAAAAATGAAACACGAATCCACCATCGCCATAGCGTTGTCTGCGGCCGCGCTGGTAACAGCGCAGATCGCCTGGGCTGGGCAGGCCCCTGGATCGCAGTCCGATCCTGACATTCCCATAAGCCATCACGATCGCGTTTACGCTGCTGAACAGTTCTCGAACACCGTGTCGGTAATCGACCCCGCCGACAACAAACTGCTCGGCCTGATTCGCCTCGGCGATACGTCGCCGGGCAATTTCAGTCCGTTGTACAAAGGTCAATTGCTTGTGCACGGCATGGGTTTCTCGCCGGACCATCACACTATTGCGGTGGTCTCGATCGGATCGAACTCGGTTTCATTCATCGACACGCAGACTAACGCCGTCAAGCATGTCACCTACGTCGGCCGCTCTCCTCACGAGGCTTTCTTCACGCCCGATGGAAAAGAGGTCTGGGTGACCGTGCGCGGCGAAAACTACGTTGCGGTACTCGACGGAAAAACATACGAGGAGAAAGCACGCATTACTGTCCCGCCTGGCCCCGGCATGCAGATATTCTCACCGGACGGGAAGTACGGTTACGTCTGTTCGTCCTTCAACCCGGAGACCGATGTGGTGTCCGTGGCCGACCATAAGATCGTCGGCATGGTCAGGCAGGCCAGCCCCTTCTGTCCCGACCTGGCGGCAACGCCCGATGGCAAGCAGGTCTGGTTCACGCTCAAGGACACCGGCAAGGTCCAGGTGTTCGATGCAAGGCCGCCATTCGCGCTGGTCACAACACTGGATACAGGCCCAATCACGAATCACGTGAATATCGTGCATAACGACAAGGGCACGTTCGCTTACGTCACCGTTGGCGGCCTAAATGTGATCAAGGTATTTCGGACCGACGACTTTTCGCAGGTCGCGACGATACCTGTCGGCAACTTGCCGCATGGGCTATGGCCGTCGGGGGACGGCAGCCGCATCTATGTCGGGGTCGAAAACGCCGATGCGATGACGGCGATCGACACACTGACCAACGCGGTCATCGCAACTGTGCCCATTGGCCAGGCGCCGCAAGCGGTCACCTATGTGCCGAATGCGGTGCCGGAAGGTGATGCTACGCAGAACCTGCAGACGCTCGGCCTGGCTGGCCAGAGTGTCCATATCACACTGGTGCCGGCGGGGTCGGGCAAGACGGCGGATACCGCCAATGTGCCTACGACTGTCGCGTTGTTCGACCAGGGGCTCGTACAGGTTCTCCAGGCCGCCGTCACTGGCCTGCAACCGAAGCAGCCCTATATACTAGGTCTTGCCGATAACGCCGATGGAACGGGTGACCTGCAAGTGCTCGCGAATTTCATGTCCAATCCGGCCGGCTCGGCGATCGTCAATGCGCTCGGGCAGATTCGCCAACTGGTCACACCAGGAATGGGCAATGCCCGTGACAAGCGCCGCTACCTCGTGGTTGCCCCGCAAGGGTCGGGCAAGCCTGGGGCTCCGGTACAGGTCCAGTCGCCATAACCTGGTCCGCTACCCCGCCTCGTTCGCGGCCGCGGAAGTGTGTGCGGAGCGGCTATCTGATTCTGGCATTCACGGTAACGACCGCCGTTCTCCGCCTCACGCAACCGGTGTAACGAGCGTCAACGCCACTATCCTTTCGATTTTCGATGTGCAAGGGTGCAGAACATTTCATTTTTCACTCTCTGCCGCCGCGTGGACTCTTGTAAGATCCCATGACAAAGAATCTAGAACACGGCCATCGGACAGGAATGCGAAGAGCAATGGACCAACCCGGTACGAATTTGACTGCGCCCATCCTTTGCAGCGACTCTACAGTCTTGTTTTCGGTCTACGGCTTCGGTTGGGGGTACTGTGCCTTTGCGCTACCTTGTGAAGTAGTTTGCGAAAAACTCGGCGCTGCGAATCGCACCCCAAGGCAATTGAGGCTGGCCTTCGAGCTTGGCAAGCGCCGACTGCTGGAGGCTGCGGAGGCGAAAGCAGTCCACGGCATGGGTGGACGCATAATGCTGTCTGCCACTGACCTGTAGCTCAGGAGTGCGATTCGGCGGTCGCTCCTGAAAGTAGGTCGCGCGCTGGGTTGTACCTCGCTATCTGTTGAGTGCTGCACGGAGTCGGTCGCCCTCTGGGGTGCCGATCACCACCGTCACTACCAGACCACGAAGCGGTCTTACCTGCAAACGTCGGAATGGCGGCTCGTTTCCAGGGTGAAGCCGTCATTCGACTCCTCGCTTCAGCGTGGCAATTCCTCCCGTGTGGCTGGTTAAGCACGGCCACCGGCATACTCCAACAATCGATAAGGCTCACGACGCCCGCACCTCACGGACCCCCTTCCCTATCCGCCGCCGCAGCAGCGTACGCAGCGTCACGCCGTCCGCGTAACCGACCTGCTCGGCGATGCGATCCACGCTAAGCTTGCTCGTCTTCAGCAGATGGACGGCGCGCTCGACCCGCAAATCCTGAATGTATTCGATGGGCGTTTTACCGAGCACCTCGTTTAGACGTCGCGTCAACGTTCGCTTGCTGGTCGCCAATTCTTCGGCGGCGTCGTCGAGCGCGATGGCCGTGTGGAGGTGTTCGCGCACCCAGCGGTCGAAACGCTCGACGAGCGGGTCCGAATGGGCCAGGTGATCGGCGATCGCAAAGGCGGACTGCGACGGCCGCGAATCGAATACGAGGTACTTGCCTACGAGCGCCGCAAGCTCCGGGCTGTTGTTGCGGATCAACCAGAGCGCGAGGTCGAGATGACTCAGAGCGGCCCCCGCCGTCACCATGTCGCCGCTGGGAACGACAATACGATGCGCATCCAGGTGCACTTCAGGGTAACGCTGCCGGAATATCGGCGAGAGCCACCAGGTGGTGGTGGCTTCACGCCCATTGAGCAAGCCGCTTTCGGCAAGCACGAAGGTGCCCGTACAGGCGGCTCCGATACGGGCGCCGGCACCGTGCCACGTGCGCAATGCACCGAGCGCATCGATCACGTCGGCCCGGCCGAGCGAAGGCACGAGCAGGTCCGTCGTCGTCCTGTTGAGCGCCGGCACGACGACCCAATCCGGGGCGGGGGCGTCTGTCATGTCGCGCACGGGCACCTGCAGCCCAAGCGCCGTGCGCACCTCTGGCCGCATCCCCGCAACAGTGATGTCGAAGTCCGGTATGACCATCCCGGTCGCGCGCGCCAATTCATTGGCCGTCGTCAGGGCATCGAGCACGGTGGTGAGGCCGGTGTCGAACACCCCCTCGAGCGCCAGGACAAAAATTCGCATGGCAGGATCGATACCAAAATTGTCGATTGAGACAGTATCTCCAAGGGCGCTCCATTTGTAAAGTCTGGACCAACGCGTGAACTCGTCACGCGCAAACTGGAGAGCAAAGATGATTAAGAAGGCACTATTCGTACGACTTGAAGCCAGGCCGGGAAAGGAGCAAGCCGTAGCGGACTTCCTCGACGCCGGGCTGGAAATGACGAATCGGGAGGCGACCACACCGATCTGGTTCGCCCTCAGGCTGTCACCGACGACGTTCGGTGTATTCGACGCCTTTGCGAACGAACAGGATCGCCAGGCACACCTGCACGGGAGTATGGCCGGCGCCCTGATGGCGCGGGTCGACGAGATGCTGGCCAGCGCGCCGTCGGTCGAGCCGATCGACGTTCTGGCCATGAAGAACGAGCTGGCCTGATTCCCGGTTATCTATCACCGATCAATCCTCGCCCGTCAAGCACGATTGCGCGAAACGACGGGCAACTACAGACAATCCTGGAGAGTACAATGTTTGCACTGCGAACTAAACTGGCCATTGCCGCCCTAATTGCCCTGAGCGCCACGATGGCTCAAGCCGAGGCAAAGGGGGCTGCGAAGGATGTTGTCATTGTCCACGGCGCACTGGTGGATGGCTCCGGCTGGCGGGCCGTCCACGACATCCTGATCAAGGATGGCTACCATGTGACGATCGTGCAAGAGCCGCTCACGGGCCTCGCCGAGGATGTCGATACCGCCAGGCGCGCCATCGACCAGCAGCAGGGCCCGGTGGTGCTGGTCGGCCACAGCTACGGTGGCTCCGTGATCACGGAGGCAGGCGCAGACCCGAAGGTCAGCTCGCTCGTCTATGTGGCCGCACTGCAACCCGACGTAGGCGAAGCCAGCGGTCAGCTGTTGCAGAAGTTTGCCGCGCCCAACGATGCCATGCGAGCGACGCCGGACAAGTACTTCTTCCTCCCGCCGGCGAAATTCCGTGAGAACTTTGCCGCGGACGTCCCGCCCTCGGACGCGCAATTCCTGGCGGACTCGCAGGACCAACTCGCCGAGAAAGCGTTGGGCGCACCGGTCTCTGTGGCGGCATGGCGAACCAAGCCCAGCTACGCCATCCTGACCACCCAGGATCATATGGTGAGCCCCCAGCTTCAGCGTTGGATGTATCAGCGCTCGGGTGCCAAGGTGACCGAGGTGAGCGCAAGCCACGCTGTCTTTATCTCCCAGCCGGCCGCGGTCGCGCGAGTGATTGAGGTTGCCGCTAAGTCGACGAACTGACCGGAACAGAGGGCAATCCGGGGGGCGTGGGGGCGATAGACCCGAAGCGCCCCTCAGAAAATGACCAACGCCAGAGTCATCTGCACCCGGTCGGTATTGTTTGTGCGCCAGTGGTTGCAGTGTCGTCGCGAGCAGAACATATTTGCCTACGATGTGCATGGCACCGCATTCCGTTGCGCGCCTGGCATGGTTGCGATGTGATAGCCGCACTTGCCGCAGTTCGAAAACGCGAGTCCGCGGATCAATGATGTCGAGAACAGGTGTCGCGTCTACGATCAGCGCGCTTGATCGCGCAATTGTTGGATGACATCCATCGGCATCCAGAACTGTTCGAAGGCGGCAGTTCAACCACAAAGTTTTTTCAGCATGCCGCAAACACACTATTCGACGGACAGATGTCCGAACTAGCTAAACATCTCGGCGTTTCCACGGCACAGCTTTCCGGCTGGCGCTCCGGAACACAGCCATCGCTTCCACATTTGGCAAATATCGCGAGCCGTTGTGGTTGCAAAATTTCCAATGTCTTACTTGGAAACGAAGTAAAGTTGAGAAGGACGCGTACGAGCTTTAAGCTTAGGAAAAAAGTAGAGCGTCGACCTAGACTCGGCAAGTTTCAATCTCCTGAATGTCTGATAGAAGAGTTGAAGAGGCTCGACAACTTGGGGAAGACGAAAAATCTACTTCAAACCGCCAGGCTTCTCGACGTTAGCTATCGCTGCATTTTTAAGCTGGCACCAGAGTATGCAGCGCAATTAGTACAAAGAGGACGGGAGGTCAGACGTAAAGAGAAGATAGAAGGCGAAAAAGCTCGTTTCAATGCCTATTGGCAATCCTTCCAAGAGTTGTGCCGAGAGAACAGGTGGCCAACAGGAAAAAGAGTTGCGATGCGATTGTCTGAGCGCACCGGGAAGAGAATCAACACCTTTGAAGCTAGCACATTTCACGCGAGAGCAATGCGATTAGCGAAGCTAACAAGCGCGAAGCGGTGATAGCTTCGCCGAAGAGAATCGCGGGATAGAAAATTCGGGACAATTCAAATCCAACCAATTCTTGTCGTAAACGACATTAATTGATGAACTCTACAGCGGCGGCCCCCGAAACATCCGACACGCGTTGATGGCGGAAGGCAGCCGGAGTCGAACCGACCGAGGAGTGGCTGACACCCCTCACTGGGTTTGAAGCCCAGCCGCACCACCAGATACGAATGCCTTCCGTGTCCAACTTCGATCAGCCGCGCAACGAGAAAACATCCACACCGAAACGCACGGCTTACCGCGACCGATTATAGCGGCCACTCATTTACACCGTCAGCCCGTTGCGCCCGCAACGGGCGATCGGCATCACACAGCCGGTTCGCACGCCAACGCCTCGTGCAATTGCGAATCCGGCCTCAGCCAGTGAACGTCACGCTGAAAGCGCGTGTAGCCGATGCGATCGAAGAATTCGAGAATCTGGATCGCGCGCTTGCGTCCTAAACCCGTCGCGTCGCGGAACGCCGATGCGCCCAGCGCGCCGCTACCATCGCCTGCGATGGCGGCAACGAGCCGCGCCAGTTCATGCACGACCTCGCGGTGATAGAACAGATCGCGCACGATCTGATACACGTCGCCCTGCCGAGCGAGCTTGCGCAGCACCTGGCGCACCGCGTCTTCGTCGCGCGCTGTCGTCTTCGCGAGATCGCGCACCCACGGCGGATCGTATCGGCCTTGCGCGATCAACGGCAACAGCGCGCTCGCGAGAACCTGCTCGCGCGCGTCGAGCGAAACCGTATGCGCCGGCAGATGCAGCCACGGCCCGCTTCTCGCGACCGCGCCCTCGTCGACGAGCGAATCGATCAGCGCGCGCCACATCGCATCCGGCACCAGCGGCGCCGCAATGCGCCGCAAGCGCGCAGCGTCGGGTCCCAGTTCGTCCGGCGAGCGCGCGTGATACTGATCGAGCGCCGCGAGCACCTGCAAACGCAGACGCGCCCAATGCGAGCGCAAGACGATCACGGCATCGCCGGCATCCTTGCCGTGCAGCGCAATTTCATCGGCATCGGCGGGAAGGGGCAATGCTTCGGCAGGCACGCCCGTCAGTTGCATCAGCATCGAACGCGATACACCGCGCGGCGCCTCTTCGAGCAGCGGACCGATGCGCCCGTCATCGAGCCACACGCGCAGCGCATCGAGCCACGCGCGCCGTTCCGCCGTCCGGCGTTTGCGCGGCGGACCGAACGGATCGAGCACGCGGCCGCCGCCGACTGTGTGCGTCGCCTGTGCATTGCGGACGATGAAGCGATCGCCCGGCAGCGCGCACACAGGCGCATCGAACACGAGTTGCACGCGCGCCGAGCGCCCCGCAGCCAGCGTATCGTCATCGAGCAACGCGACATGCGCGACGCGATGCAGCGTGCCGATATGCACATGCAGCGGCGCCCAGTGTTGCAGCGTGATGCCTGCATCGTCGAGCAGCGTCAGTTCGACATCGAGCCGATCGCCCGGCTTCGCGAGCCGCGCATCGACGATCCAGTTGCCGCGCGCAATCGCGTCCTTGTCGATGCCCGCGAGATTCAGCGCGCAGCGCTGCCCCGCGCGGCCCGCATCGGCGGCACGATTTTGCGCGTGGATGCTGCGCACGCGCACGGCTCGATGCGAAGGCTCGAGCATCAACGTGTCGCCTGTCGCGACGCGGCCCGCGAACACCGTGCCTGTCACGATCGTGCCCTGCCCCGCGAGCGTAAACACGCGATCGATCGCAAGCCGGAACAGACCATCGTCGCGCCGCCCTTGCCACGCGACAGCCGCTTCACGCAGATGAAGCGAGAGCGCGCGCACGCCGCTGTCGTCCGGCGCGGTCGCGTTCGTTTCGAAGAAAGGCGCGCCGCAGAACGGCGTCGATGCGAGCCATGCGCCTATTTCGTTTCGCACCTGCGCGAGACGCGCCGCGTCGACGCGATCGCTCTTCGTCAGTGCAATCGCGCCGCGCGTGACGCCGAGCAGTTGCAGGATCGCCAGATGCTCGCGCGTCTGCGGCATGATGCCGTCGTCGGCGGCGATCACGAGCAGTGCGTAGTCGATGCCGCATGCGCCCGCTGCCATCGTATGCACGAGTTTTTCGTGGCCCGGCACGTCGATCATGCCGAGCACGTCGCCGTTATCGAGCGGCGTGTACGCGTAGCCGAGTTCGATCGAGATGCCGCGCGCTTTCTCTTCTTTCAGACGGTCCGTATCGATGCCCGTCAATGCGCGCACGAGCGTCGTCTTGCCATGATCGATATGACCCGCCGTGCCGACGATCATATCCGCAGCTCCGCGCATTGCCCGGCGAAGTCCGCTTCGTCGGCGGCTTCGAGGCAGCGCAGATCGAGACGCAATGCATCGTCGGCGATGCGTCCGATCACGGGGCAAGGCAACGCACGCAGCGCTTCTTCTAGCTTCATCAGCGCGCGGCCGCCGCGCTTGCCATGTGCGTTGCGCACGACCAGCCCATAGCTTGGCAATTGGTCGACAGGCAATGCGCCGCTGCCGATCTGGCTCGCCATCGGTTCGGCCGCCACTGCGTACGCCGATCCGAGCACACGTTGCAGCTCGTCTTTCAAGCGCTCCGCCTGTGCCTGCATGTCGGAAGCGGGCCGCGTCAACAGGCGCAGCGTCGTCAACCGCTCGCGCAACAGTTCGGGCGCGCGATAAAGCTGCAACACAGGTTCGAGCGCCGCGAGCGTGAGCTTGCCGACACGCAGCGCGCGCTTCAACGGATGCTTCTTGATCTTGCGGATCAGCTCCGCGCGTCCGACGATCAGCCCCGCTTGCGGGCCGCCCAACAGCTTGTCGCCGCTGAACGTGACGAGATCGGCGCACGCATCGACGGTCTCGCGCACGGTCGGCTCGCGAGGCAAGCCGTATTGCGCGAGATCGACGAGCGTGCCGCTGCCGAGATCGACGGCCATCGGCAAGCCGCGCGCATGCGCAAGCTGCGCGACGTCATCGACGGACACGCTTTTCGTGAAGCCCTCGATTGCGTAGTTGCCGCAATGGACTTTCATCAGCAAGGCCGTGCGCGCGTTGATCGCTTCCTCGTAATCCTTCAGATGCGTGCGGTTCGTCGTGCCGATTTCGCGCAGCTTCGCGCCCGCGCGCGACATGATGTCGGGAATGCGGAACGCGCCGCCGATCTCGACAAGCTCGCCGCGCGACACCACCACTTCCTTCTTCGACGCCAGCGCCGATAGTGTGAGCAGCACGGCCGCCGCGTTGTTGTTGACGACGGTGGCGGCCTCGGCGCCCGTCAGTTCGCAGATGAGTTCGTCGATCAGGTCGTCGCGATCGCCGCGCCCGCCCGTCACGAGATCGAATTCGAGGTTCATCGGCCGCGTGAGCGCGACGACCACCGCGCGCACCGCTTCGTCGGGCAGCAGCGCGCGGCCCAGATTCGTATGCAGCACCGTGCCCGTCAGATTGAACACGGCGCGCAGATGAGGCCGCGCGCGCGCGGCGAGCGCACGCTGCGCATCGTCGACGAGCTTTGCTTCGAAACGGAACGACGCGTCGAACGGGACGCCCGCAAGCAGTTCGCGCCTGAGCGTGTCGGTTGAAGCGCGTATCGCATCGACGACCTGCATGTGGCCATATTCGTCGATCAAACGCTGCGCCATCGGCGTCGACAGCACGCGCTCGACGGCGGGCACGCGCGCGAGCAGCGCGCGCGGGTCATCGCCCAACTTGTTGCCCGACACTTCGCTCACGCTCGCACTCCCCGTGCATGTAGATGAGCTTCACTCGTCCGACGGCACCTCGGGCCACAGCAGCGGATTCGGACTGCTGCGCCGGTAGCCCGCTTCGTTCATCAGCAGATCGAGCGTGAGGCTCGCGAGATCGTCGGCAAGCGGCTCGAAGTCGTAGTCCTTCTCCTGATAGCCGATCTTGCGGTACGTGTGGCATTCGTCGCACGATTCGGCCTTCAGCGCTTCGCTGCCGCCGTCGATGCCGTGATACGCGATGCCCTTCGTCGAATCGCAATTCGAGCACTTCACGCGCACCACGTGCCACTCTGTCGAGCACAGTCCGCATTGCAGATAGCGCAAGCCCTGAAACTGCCCGCCGACGCGCACGATGCTCGCCACCGGCTGCGCGCCGCATACGGGGCACGTGCCCGGCGTGTCGAGATACGGCACGGCGCGCTCGTCGATGCGGCTCGCGATGTCCGTCCACACCACCTGCAGCGCCGCCATCACGAACGGCGCCGACGCGGGATCGACTTCGTTGAAGCGCAGCGCGAGGACCGCATCGGCGAGTGCGTCGAGTTCGTGCTCGCTCTTCATGCGCAAGCCGTCGATCACTCGCGCGAGCGCGGGCGTCACGAGACCGGCCGCTTCGACGCGATCGAGCAGACGTTGCAGCACGTCGCGCCACACGGGATCACGCTCAGTCGTTGACGACGGCGCGATCGGCATTGAGTGCTGCTGCGCGAGGGCAATGGATTCGGCGGAAGGCATCGTCGCGCTGACTTGCGCGAGCGCCTGCTGCTGTGCGTCGGCAAGCGAGGCCATCAGACGGATATACCCGCCGATCGGGCTCGCGCCCGCAAGCTCGCGAAGACGCGCAGCGCGCGTCGAGAACAGCGTCGCGCGCTCAGGCCGGCGAATGCGCGGAAGGGCCGAATGATCGATCGATTCGATCTGGCCGGGCTCCAGGATGCGTTGCACCAATTCAGGTTCCTGCCGTTAGGGTCTGGATGGCGTCAACAGTAGCAGATATGCGAATGCAGCGCGCGCTTCCCGGCACGCGCGCCGCCTGTCACTTGATGCTCTCGCGGAACCACTTCGGATGATGCTTGCGCGCCCAGCCGAGCGTCACCGTGCCCCGCACCATCGCGCGCACGGAGCCCTTCACCCACAGCGCCGCATAGATGTGGACGATGATTCCGCAGATCAGCGCGAACGCCGTGATCGCATGAATCACGGCTGCGACGCGCACCACGTCGACGGAAAAATAGAACGAGAAATATGCCCGCCAGATCACGATGCCGCTCAGCAGCAACAGCACGAGGCACACCACCATCACGAAGAACAGCAGCTTCTGCCCGGCGTTGTAGCGCCCGACTTCGGGCAGCCGGTCCTCGCGCGCGGCGAGCACATCCTTGTACTGACGCATCCATTGCCAGTCGTCGTCGTTCAGGGCGTTGTGATGCCAGAAGCGCAGCGCAAGAATCAGGAACGATACGAACATCACGATGCCGATGAACGGATGCAGGATGCGCGCCCATTGCCCGCCGCCGAACAGCGCGGTGAGCCAGAACATCGACGGGTGGAAGAACGCGAGACCCGACAGCGCGAGCAGGACGAACGTGATCGCCGTGATCCAGTGATTCGTGCGCTCGTTCGCGGTGTAGCGCACGATCAGGTCCGGATTGCCATTCCGATGATGTTTCATTTGACGGGCTCCTCGGGCTTGTGTTCGCCACGCTCGCGTATGTCGCGCGCGGCGTTGCGGGCAGCATCTTCGTCTTCGTCCGACACCTCGTTCGGCCCGACACGCGTGTAGTGGAAGAAGCCCGTCAGCGCCGTGAGCGCCATCACGGCGACGGCGAGCGGCTTCGCGATGCCCTTCCACAACTGCACGAAGGGGCTGATATGCGGATCGTCGGGCAGGCCGTGATAGAGCGACGGCTTGTCCGCATGATGCAGCACGTACATCACGTGCGTGCCGCCCACGCCCTGCGGATCGTACAGCCCCGCTTTCTCGAAGCCGCGCTCTTTCAAGTCAGCGATGCGCTCTTCGGCATGCGCCTTCATGTCCTCTTTCGTGCCGAACACGATGGCGCCCGTCGGACACGTCTTCACGCAAGCGGGCTCCTGGCCGACGCCGACGCGATCCGAGCAGAGCGTGCACTTGTAGACGCGGTTATCCGCCTTCGAAAGCCGCGGAATGTTGAACGGGCAGCCCGAAATGCAATAGCCGCAGCCGATGCAGTTTTCCTCGTGGAAATCGACGATGCCGTTCGTGTACTGCACGATCGCGCCCGGCGACGGGCACGCCTTCAGACAGCCCGGATCTTCGCAGTGCATGCAGCCGTCCTTGCGGATCAGCCATTCGAGATCGCCTTTCGGGTTCTCGTATTCGGTGAAGCGCATCACCGTCCACGAGTGCTCGGTGAGATCGTGCGGGTTGTCGTAGACACCCGTGTTGACGCCGATCGTGTCGCGCAGATCGTTCCACTCCATGCACGCCGTCTGGCACGCCTTGCAGCCGATGCACTTGGTTACGTCGATCAGCTTCGCGACGCCGCCCGTCGCCGGCTCCCGCACCGACGTGGGCTGCACGGTCGTGGCGGAGATGCGCCTGATATCGAGCGATTGATATGCCATGACGCCTCCCTATGCCTTCTCGACCTTCACGAGGAACGACTTGAATTCCGGTGTCTGCGAATTCGCGTCGGCCACGACAGGCGTCAACGTGTTGGTGATATAGCCTGGCTTGGTGAGCCCCGTGAAGCCCCAGTGCAGCGGAATGCCGACCGTCTGCACCTTCTTGCCGTCGATCATCAGAGGCTTGATGCGCTTCGTCACGACGGCGACGGCGACGATATGTCCGCGATTGCTCGTCACCTTCACGCGATCGCCTGCCACCACGCCGATCTGCTTCGCGTGCTCCTCGCCGATCTCGACGAACTGCTGCGGCTGGATGATCGCGTTCAGGCGCGCATGCTTGGTCCAGAAGTGGAAGTGTTCCGTCAGACGATAGGTCGTCGCCACATTCGGGAAATCGACAGCCTTGCCGAACGCCGCGCGGTCATCCGGGAACACGCGCGCGGCGGGATTGCTCGTCGCTTGCGGATTGTTCGGATGGAATGTGTTGTAGCCAAGCGGGTTCTCGAACGGCTCGTAATGCTCGGGGAACGGACCTTCGTTCATCGCGTCGCGCGCGAAGAAACGCGCGACGCCTTCCGGGTTCATGATGAACGGACCCATGCCGTTTTCGGGCGGCTCGTCGAGCTTGAAGTCGGGGGTGTCGGTGCCGCTCCAGTTCGTGCCGTTCCACGCGATCAGCTTGCGTTTCGGATCGAATGGCTTGCCGTTCACATCGCACGATGCACGGTTGTACAGCACGCGACGGTTCGCGGGCCATGCCCACGCCCAGTTCAGCGTCTGGCCGATTCCGGTCGGATCGGAGTTGTCGCGCCGTCCCATCTGGTTGCCCGCCTGGGTCCACGCGCCGCAGAAAATCCAGCAGCCGCTCGCCGTGGTGCCGTCGTCCTTCAGTTGCGCGAAACTGGCCAGCTGATCGCCCTTCTTCACCAGCACCTTGCTCGGGTCTTTCGGATCGGGCAGATCGGCGAGCGCGCGGCCGTTGTACTCCATCGCCATCTCCGCGGCCGTCGGGCTTTCGGGGTTCGCGTACGGCCAGCTCAGATTGACGATCGGATCGGGATACTTGCCGCCCTGTTCCTTGTACGCCTTGCGCATGCGCACGAAGATTCCCGACATGATCTCGAGGTCGCTGCGCGCCTCGCCCGGCGGCTCCGCGCCCTTCCAGTGCCATTGCAGCACGCGGCTCGAACTCACGAGCGAACCGTTTTCCTCGGCGAAGCACGAGGTGGGCAGACGGAACACTTCTGTCTGGATCTTCGACGAATCGACATCGTTGAACTCGCCGTGGTTCTTCCAGAACTCGGAGGTTTCCGTCGCGAGCGGGTCCATGATGACGAGCCATTTCAGCTTCGCGAAGCTCGCCGACGACTTGGCCTTGTTCGGCGCGGACGCAAGCGGATTGAAGCCCTGGCAGATGTAGCCGTTCATCTTCCCCTGGTTCATCAGCTCGAGGCCCTGCAACAGGTCATACGGCTTGTCGAGCTTCGGCAGATAGTCATAGCCCCAGTTGTTGTCGGCCGTCACGGCGTCGCCCCACCACGACTTCATCATGCTGACGTAAAACGCGCGGTAGTTCTTCCAGTAGCTCAGCTGATTGGGCCGCAGCGGCTGCGACGCGCGCTTCTTGATGTAGCCTTCGTAGTCCTGCTCGGGCTCGTTCGGCAGCGTCATGTAGCCCGTCAGCAGATTGGACATCAGGCCGAGATCGGTGAGCCCCTGGATGTTCGAGTGGCCGCGCAGCGCGTTCATCCCGCCGCCCGCGACGCCGATATTGCCCAGCAGCAACTGCACCATCGCGCCCGTGCGGATCATCTGCGAGCCGACCGAGTGATGCGTCCAGCCGAGCGCGTACATGATGGTGGCAGCGCGGTTCGGAGTCGCCGTCGTCGCGAGCGTCTCGCACACGTGCAGGAACTTGTCCTTCGGCGTGCCGCACGTTTTCTCGACCATCTCCGGCGTATAGCGCGAATAGTGCTTCTTGAGGAGGCTGTACACGCAACGCGGATGCTGCAACGACATGTCCACTTTCACGAAGCCGTCGTCGCCGCGTTCGTAGTCCCACGTCGACTTGTCCGGGTACTTGCGTGCCTTCGCGTCGTAGCCTGAATAAATGCCGTCGTTGAACGCAAAGTCTTCACGGACGATGAATGGAAAGTCCGTGTAGTTCTTCACGTAGTCGTGCTGGATCTTGTCGTTCGTCAGCAGATAGTTGATCACGCCGCCAAGGAACGCGATGTCGGTGCCCGTTCGGATCGGCGCATAGAAGTCCGCGACGGACGCCGTGCGCGTAAAGCGCGGATCGACGACCATCAGCTTCGCCTTGTTGTGCGCCTTCGCCTCGGTCACCCACTTGAAACCGCATGGGTGCGCCTCGGCAGCATTGCCGCCCATCACGAGAATCACGTCCGCGTTCTTGATGTCGACCCAATGGTTCGTCATCGCTCCACGGCCAAACGTCGGGGCAAGACCTGCCACCGTCGGGCCGTGTCAGACACGCGCCTGGTTGTCGAACGCGAGCATCCCCATGCTGCGCACAGTCTTGTGCGTCAGATAGCCGACCTCGTTGGTGCTCGCCGATGCCGCGAGCATGCCCGTGGTCAGCCAGCGGTTGACCTTCTTGCCATCGGGCGTGCTCTCGACGAAGTTCGCGTCGCGATCTTCCTTCATCAGCTTCGCGATGCGGTCGAGCGCGTCGTTCCACGAGATGCGTTGCCAGTGATCCGAACCGGCAGCACGATACTCGGGGTATTTGAGGCGGCTCTCACTATGGATGAAGTCGATCAGGCTCGCGCCTTTCGGGCACAACGTGCCGCGATTGACGGGGTGATCCGGGTCGCCTTCAATATGAATGATGCTCGCGGTTGCGTTCTTTGCGCCGTCGCCGAGGCCATACATCAGAATGCCGCAGCCGACTGAGCAGTAAGGACACGTGTTGCGCGTTTCGGTAGTACGAGCCAGTTTGTACTGACGGACTTCGGCGAGCGCGGGTTCGGGTGAGAAGCCCAGCAGGGCCAGGCTCGATCCCGTTAGCGTGCTCGCCGTCACCTTCAGGAACTGACGGCGGGACATTTGCAGCATGATCGCCTCTCGTTCTATTTGTGGGGAGGTGACAAAAAGTATAAGTCGTTTCTTGCACGTCGTAAGCACAACAGAGCAGAACGACAGCACGTCATATGCCTGATGGTTCGCAGTTGTTGTATCGACATAGATAGATGGGCACGACGCTTGCGTCATACCATTGACATTCGCGGCGTGTATGAGCACTGCGATGCGCGGCAAATCTGCGAGCACGCGCATTGCTGCCTGCATGAAGTGTCATCGGTATCCTCGTCAACAAGGACCTCATGGAACTCGATTCACTCTCCGCCGAGAAATTGCAGTCCGTTGCGAAAAAACAGGCGTCGTGGGCCGTCGGCGCGCTGCGGCAGTTCGCCGATAACCGTTGCGCCGCGATGGCGGCCGGCATCGCGTTCTACGCGGCGTTCTCGCTTGCGCCGACGCTCGTGATGGTGATCGCGGTATCCGGCTGGTTCTTCGGCGCCGAGGCCGCGCGCGGCGAGCTCTTTCGACAGGTGCACGGCGTGCTCGGCAACGACGCCGCCGCTGCCGTCACGACGATCGTGCAGAACGCGCATCGCAGCGGCGGCGCAGGCGGGATCGCCGCTGTCATTTCATTCACGATGCTCGCGGTCGGCGCGTCGGCGACGTTCTCATCGCTGAACAGCGCGCTCAATGTCGTCTGGCCATCCGAAGCGCCACGCACGTCGAGCGTGATGGCGCTCGTGCGCGTGCGGCTGACTTCGTTCGGTCTCGTGCTCGGCGTCGCGTTCCTGTTGATCGTGTCGCTCGTGCTCGACACGGCGATCACGTTCATCGGCAACATGCTGTGGGGCGATTCGCCTTATGTGGTGATCGGCAACCTGCTGCAACTGCTCGTCGGCTGGCTGGTGCTCGCGTTCGCCTTTGCCGGGCTGCTCAAGTTCCTGCCCGACGCGCCCGTGCGCTGGCGCGATGCGCTCGTCGGCGGGACGGTGGCGGCCGCGCTGTTCTCGGCGGGCAAGAAGCTCTTCGCGCTCTACCTCGCGCACGCAGGCATGGCGAATTCGTTCGGTGCGGCGGGCTCGCTCGCGGTGCTGCTGATGTGGCTGTACTTTTCGGCCGTCGTGCTGCTGCTCGGCGCCGAGTTTGCCGCCGCGCGCGGACGCATGCACGATCCGCGCGGCGCGTGGGGCTTCGCGCGCGCCACGCCGCCTGGCAGCCGCGCGATGCTGGCGTCGGTCATGGCCGCGTCGACGGTGGCGGCAGGCGCTGCGAAGCGCGGCTCGGTACGGGGCGCGGCGCCGCCGCCGGCAGCGGGCGTGAGGGCGGGCGCTACCGGCGTGACGGCGGGCGCTGCCCGCTTGAGCGCGGGCGCTGCGGACGTTGCGGCAGGCCCAGCCGGCGCGACGATGGGCGCAAAGCCGCGGCCATCGGCTGTGGCAAGGCTCGTGGCGACGCACGACGCCGGCATCAGCAAAGCCGTGACCATCGGCAAAACGGTCGTGAAAGCGGAAACGCACGCGACGCGCGCCGCCGCGAACACGCTGGTGCGCGCGGGCCGCACGGCAGTGGCCGCGGATCGCTACGTCCGGCGCCACCCGTGGAGCTCGGTGCTGGTCGCGGCAGGGACGGCGCTCTTTGTCGCCGCAGTGGCCGGCCGCCTCAACGGCGCCGACGATGCCGAAGCGCCACCCGCCGCCAGCGACACCCGTTAAGCGTTCGCTTCAACGGCCCCGCGCTTGCGACATCACAACGGCGCACGGATGTCCACCCGGAAGGTCAAGATCATGCACCTGCCGCGCCGGCCGCCTCTTTATTTGGAGACGGAAATTTCCGCATTTGATTAGACAACTTTCTTACACATCTCTTGCACGAGAGCGCGTAATCGATACCGACTTGCACGATCACTGTCATAAAAACAACAATAATGCATGGTCAACGATTCAATATTGCCGAAAGAGCAACAATCGTTCACATGCCTGCAACACAAGGACCCGACCGGGCTGTCACATTTTCGATACACCTTAATTTTTTTCAGTTCTTACACTTGGAGACACTGCGCTATTCTCCGATTCGCAACAACGAAACCAATCATCTGCGTGGAGAAATGGATGAAACGAATCGCACTGTCTACCCTCTCGCTGGCACTGCTCGGCGCTGCAGGCGCAGCACATGCACAAAGCAGCGTGACGCTCTACGGCTTGATCGATGAATCGATCCAGTACGTTCACAACGCGAACCGCGCGAACCAGAACCTGTGGCAAATGTACGCCGGCAACATCCAGGGCGACCGCTTCGGCCTGAAGGGCACGGAAGACCTGGGCGGCGGCCTGAAGGCAATCTTCCAGTTGGAAAGCGGCTTTGACGTGAACTCGGGCAAGATGGGCCAAGGTAGCCGTCTGTTCGGCCGTCAGGCATATGTCGGTTTGACGCACGACGCGTACGGTACGGTGACGTTGGGCCGCCAGTACGACCCGCTCGTCGACATGGTTCAGCCGCTGACGGCTGACAACTACTTCGGCAGCACGTTCACCACGCCGGGCGACGTCGACAACAACGACAACAGCTCGCGTACGAACAACGCAGTCAAGTACGTGTCGCCGGTCTTCAGCGGCTTCCAGTTCGAAGGCATGTACGCGCTGGGCGGCGTCGCAGGCGCAACGGGTTCGGGCCAGACGTGGTCGGGCGCGGCAACGTACGGCTTCGGTCCGTTCAGCGTCGCAGCTGGCTACATCCGCATGGACAACGGCAGCACGGCGGCAAGCCGCGGCATCGCGCCGGCGGCGCCGGCAGGCGTGTGGGGCTCGGGCGCAACGTCGGACGGCACGTTCGACTCGCAGATCAACGGCGGCTACGCGTCGGCCAAGTCGATCAGCATCACGTCGGCTGCTGGACAGTACGTGACGGGTCCGTTCACGTTCAACATCCGTTACAGCTTCGCGCAATACAAGCCGGACGGCTTCTCGGCGTTCCACGAGCAGGAGAAGTACCACGTTGCTGGCGCGTTCGCTGGCTACCAGGTCACGCCGGCGATGCTGGTCGGTCTGGGCTATACGTACACGCACGGCGCAGGCGACACGTCGGCGAACTACCACCAGGTTTCGCTGGGTGGCGACTACTCGCTGTCGAAGCGCACCGACATCTACCTGCTCGGCGCATACCAGCACGCAAGCGGCACGCAGCGCGTCACCTCGACGACGACGCAAGAGGCAGGCGCGTCGGTCGGTTCGTACGGCAACAACGCAAGCGACAAGTCGCAAGAAATCGTCAGCCTGGGTATCCGTCACAAGTTCTAATACGAAGAACGAATGGCGTACGGCTCGAGACGTCGAGCCGTATTTCAGAAGCCAGCCAGAGGCGCAAGCCGAAGGCTGGTTTTTTTATTGGTGCGGGCTGTTTCGAGCCCCCGCGCCCTGGATCAACCGCGCGCTTTGGGCTTGTCGGATTGCGCCAGGGTCTGTGCCGGTCGCACACTGGCATCCACAGGGGTCTCGTCGACATCGGCGTGCGACGCGCCAGGCGCGCGATACAGCACCATCTCGCCGATATGTCCGTCGCGCGGCACATCGCTCGCGCTCTGCCAGTCCGGCTCGGGAATCTCGCTGAACACCTGCCGCAGCCGATCGCCCCACGTGCGGTGAATCATCTGGTAGTACGTGTTGTCCTGATCGATCGACACGAAGCGCGTCACGCGCAGCGCATCCTTTTCGTAGACGAGCAGATCGAGCGGCAGCCCGACCGAGAGGTTCGAGCGCAGCGTCGAATCCATCGAGATCAACGCGCACTTGGCGGCTTCGTCGAGCGGCGTCGAGGGCACGAGCACACGGTCGATGATCGGCTTGCCATACTTCGACTCGCCGATCTGAAAGTACGGATTCACGCGTGACGACTCGATGAAATTGCCCGCCGCGTAGATCATGAAGAGACGCGGACGCGGCTGCCCCACGCCGTTGCCGCTCGCGCCGCCATCGCGGATCTGGCCGCCGAGAATGAAGCTGCAATTGAACTCGACGCCGAACGCCTGCAGCGCGTTCGCTTCGCGCTGATGGACGTCGCGCACCGCCTCGCCGACGACGCGCGCGGCATCCGCCATCGTCGAGACGGTCCATAGCGTAGGCCGCGACTGATCGGCGGGCTCGGACAGTTCGTGCAGCACGGCCTGCGTGAGCGACAGGTTGCCTGCGCTGAGCAGCACCAGCACGCGATCGCCCGGCTCTTCGAACACCGACATCTTGCGCGCCGTGCTGATGTGATCGACACCGGCGTTGGTCCGCGTGTCCGAGAGGAACACGAGGCCTTCGTCGACGCACATCGCCACACAGTAGGTCATTTCGGTACTCCCGCGTCTCTCGCGATCTCTCGATGTCTCGATGTCTCGATGTCCCGACGATAGACGACGTGCGGATGGGCTACCGGATCGCCCGGAAAAAGCCCGTCGCCATCGGCTTTGGCGACGGGCTCGCTTTTACGCTCTCCTTGCATGGTACTGCATGCGGTTGTGGTGCAATTCTGTCCGCGCAAAAAAGCATGGCTGGCGCCTGATCGGCCCAGTGACGCTAGCGCAACCGTAGCTGTTTCGATCGATGCCCGGCTGCCTTCCGGCAGGACCGCACCGAATTCCCTGGAGCAGTCGACGAAGCTGGTTGACCTGCATGACGCGAATCCGGGCCAGTTGCCGGCGTATTCGGTGCAGCGCCAGCATCGCCCGCTGGTTCTCAGTCTTGACGGCCAGGAACCCATGCCCGGACGCTGTGCGGCTTCCCGAGTCGCTGCGGCGTCGGCCGCGTCACTCTTGTTCGCGCATGCTCATGGTGACGATGGCTAGCTGTGTAGCCTTCGCGAGCGCTTTTGCTTTGTGTCGATCAAGAAATAACCCGCATTCTGTATGCGGCGCGCTATAGTGCGCATCCTTGTTCTTCGCATGATCCTCGTGACAATGTGCAGCACGCCGATAGTCACCATCGGAAACAGATAAAACCACGCAATCAGGATGATCGGACCGCGCATCACGAGATAAAGCGTGGTGAGCGAAGCAAGGTACAGGCCGCACTCTATGCCCAGAGGACTGTCAATCTTGACACGAGCGTACATACGATAAGCAACCGATGTGAGCAACAAATAACCAAGGTTATAAATCAGTATTCCGAATAGCCCCGAATCGATGATTCGATCAAATAGAAAGTCGAAGTACATCGGCGCCTTCACCACATGGGCTTCATAAAGGATAGCCGATATGTCGAAATTCGGCTTATCGGGAAAGAGGATACGTGGTGTGAACGAACTCGCAACCTGCATGAACCAGTATCCGTGGTGATAGAGATGGTGATCGATGACGTATTGAACGTAGCTCAGATAGTCGAGCGTCGCGTCCGCATGTGCCATATAGTTGCTGTTCGTTACGGAAGATACGAAGTCCGGTACCGCTCTCATGTCGCCGGACAACGCTTCGAAAAGCGACATTTTCATTTGTTTTTGCCAGTCGGCTAATAGGGCTATCAGCAGGATTCCAGCGGCCACCAACGCAGTGCGGACTGACAAGACTCGTCCATTCAAACGAGGACAGGTGACGAGCAGAGCGAGTCCCGTGACAACCATGGGTACGAGCATACTGGTACGATTCGCAGCCCCCACTGAATACACCGCGCTTGCATATCCGCACGCGACAGTTAGCGCAACCCATCGCCGCTGATTCGCATAGCCAAGCTGGGTCGCCGCGAACGCCACCAGCATGAATGAGCCGAACATCGAAGCCAAAGGCAGCGACGACAGATCGAGTTGTACGGCCGCGGCATAGGCAAAGCTAGTGAGGACGAACATGGAGAACGCCAGTTGTCCAGGTCCTTTGTCAAAAAAATTCTTGTTCGGGTATACAACTACTACGTTCTTCTTCCAGAAGAACAGTACAAGCAACGTCGAAAGAAGGACGCCGTAGCCATAAATCGTCAATGCACTGGTGTAGCGTTGAAGCTGGAAACCGTCCTGAAAAAGCAGGACGAGGATGCCGTAACAATGCGTGAATGACCATGCAGTGAGCGCGAAGAGATATACCACTCTGTAGTCGAGCAATGACCGATAACGACACGCCACTGAAATGAACATACACAACGGAAAAAGAATGCTGAAAACAGCGCCTAATGCCGCATCGACGGCCAGCAGAATGGCGAGGTCGAAGCCCACGAACATGGAGATCAGCGGCATTCGTCCCATTCCGCGCGAGAACGTCATACCTCTGTCAAGCGTAGATTGGGCCACGAACGACTCCTGTCTGCATGAGTTCAACATGACCTACCCGCGCGCAGTTGCGCGCGGGCGCTTAACAGGCGCACAAACAGAAATCGATTCAGGCGTCGGGGCGCGCGTACGATCTCGTTCCGTAGCGCAAACGATATTCGGTTGGTGGCATTCCAAACCGCTTTCGGAAAATTTTTGCGAGCCGGGTGCCACACGTCATACCGCATCTCCTCGCAATCTTGTCAACAGGCAACTGACTTTCAATCAGCAATTGACAGGTTTTTTCAAGCCTGGCGCACAGTAGATATTCGGATGGCGTCACACCGAGCTGCTGACGAAAACGGCGCAAGAAATTGCGCTCGCTCATTGCAACAGTACGCGCCGCATCGGATACGGTAATCACATTCTCCAGGTTCGACTTGAGCCAAGTTGCAGACGCGTGAATCTTTTCGTCGATCCCCAGTCCTTCTTCTGGCGAGTCCCGGTGCATCCGAGCCCCCGGATCCTTGAACCGGAAATGAATTTCAATGGCTTGACTGCAAGCTGGTTCAACGTCTCCATCCATGTACACCCATCCAGTTGCGATCAGTTCATATGGCGGCGGCCCATGCCCGGCGACCGAAGCGAGCAGATCAAAAGTAAGAGGCTGAAGCAACAACCGGAGACCATGCGCTCCTTTGGAAGTAAATACAGGCACTTGCTTGGCTGCAACCCTGTCGATCAAGTGAAGCTGCCGGGCAATGTCGGAGCGAACAGGAGTAGCGCCCGCATGCGCCGACATTCGAATCGGAACAACCGACGAAGCGTTCCGCAGTGAGCCCAGATCCTCGGACATCTCAGCAAGGCTCGTTTTCTCAAACTTGTTCATTCTGGCTTCCTCGTATCTAATGCGCGGTCAAACAGATCGATACGCCAAACAGGCGCGGACCTCTCAGCACGCTACGCCTTAGCTCTGCGCAACCGCGGTGGGTAAATGAGACGTACATCGGACCAGAAGTCTCACGATTTCAAATCGAAAATCACCCATAGAGAACGCTGCCCGAGAGTTCCGGACGTTTTTCAACGACGGAAGCAATGAAAAGCTTCTAAGGAGAAGACCAACTACACTTTCCTACGATCGCTCCGACAGTGAACTCACCCCGGGACTCGCGCGACACGCCACGCGGCTATTTAGCCGATGTTCACAAGTAAGACACAAAAATCGTTGACGAAGCAGGATTAAAAAACCTCGGCGCTCGAATCGCAAGTCAATTATTATTATTATGTTTTCTTGTTTTCGATTTCATAACGATGCATCTCCATAC
This sequence comes from Paraburkholderia phymatum, assembly GCF_038900715.1. GTDB lineage: Bacteria > Pseudomonadota > Gammaproteobacteria > Burkholderiales > Burkholderiaceae > Paraburkholderia > Paraburkholderia phymatum_A. The sequence goes on from NZ_JAYMRZ010000003.1 coordinate 280,090, forward strand.
CAGTAACGCTAACAGATTCTATAAAAAATCTATAGCGCCGAAACCGGCACGGATATTTTTGCAGATAAGCTTAGGCTCCAAAATTGGCCAGCATTTAGCCGCCAACAAGAAAAAATGACGGCCTATCGCAACGGCAATAAAATCCGGTCGCGTTAGGCGTTTTAGCGCCGCTTTTCAGGATGTGATATGTAACCGAATCAGAACATTTCAGGAAGGCATCAATTGAAAACGTCTGATCGTTGAAGATGGTCGGCTGAAAACGACCATCATTTGGCCGCTCAAATCAATGTCAACATCAACCAGTTACACGGCTGTCTATAAGATTTGGTGCGGACAAGCGCTCACTGCGTAAGCCCGCGCAAATCCTTACGGCGGGTACATTCGGCTGCGCACGCATCGATGATTCCCTTGACGACGTTGCTGGAATCAAATTTCAACACGGACGCACGCACTGCCGAACCTTCGGGAAGCTGGCGATCGCCCTTCACGACGCCTTCCAATATTAGGGCCAACTCTTCCACCCGACCGGCTCTATAAAGCCAGCCGTTGACACCTGTTTTCACGATGTCGCGAGCACCCGCGCAGTCAGAACTGACACATGGCAGTCCCCTCGCCATCGCTTCTGATAAAACCATTGGGAACCCTTCAAAGCTCGACGTCAAAACGAGCGCAGAAGCGGACTGAATGTTCTCCCAAGGATCGGCCTTCCATCCTTGCCATTCGATCCGATCCGCCACGCCGTACTGAATTGCACAGTTCATCAGTCTTTCGCGGTCGGGTCCATCTCCTACGATCGTTGCCTTCCACGCTCCGCCGACACGCGCGAGTGCAATAACGAGATCCTTGATATTTTTCGGATATTCGTATGTCAGGCGACCGACATACAAAAAACGGCTCTCCGCATGCGGACGAACTATCTCACGCGAGTTCTCCGTTACATCGACTGGATTATGTACGAGATAGGTGCACTGCCCTTGCAATTCGGCAGCGTTCGCGATCAACCTCTCGTTGGCCGTGTTGATGCACAGATGAAAGTCCGCTGCGCGAAGTTCCGATACGTGCGCACGTTCTAGCGCCTCATGAAACCACGCACCTATCGGTGCCTCGGATAAGAAGAGTGATCTTATCGGTCGCGCAATTTTTAGTGCTGCACCATCGGCGCACAGAAGAACATCGGGCTTGAACCGCCGCAAGACGATCGCAGATTGAAGTGCATATTTGAGGTAGCGTTTCCAGCGGCGTTCGCGCGGGGTTCCGATCACGCAATGATCCAGACCTTGCAGCCAGCCCTCATGCATTGATCCGCCCAACAGAAAAAGTTTGCCCTTATGCCCCTGTCGGGTTATCTCAGCCAGAACGCGCGCTATCACCGTTTCCATTCCGCCCCGCCCAAGGCGGCCGAAGCACAAGATCGCTATTCTCATGGCCCTTCCTCGAGGGTGTGAAAAGCCGTTTCCGCGGTTTCATCCAGCGGCTCAACCTTCTTTTTACGTCGATTACCGCAAGATCGCCCGTCCTGTTCCAGGTGTGCACGCCGTCGAAGCCTTCTGGTGGCTCCCCGTTGCGCCAAATGCGCTCCGCGTATGTCGTCCTGGTAAGCTCGGTAATCTCGCAAAAACGTATAGCGCCACCGTAACTGTGCTCGCAATCCTGAGCCGGACGGATCAATCTGTTCCGTCGATCCCTGAAGACGTTTCCCGCCATTCTTGCCGACCGGCAATCTGACACGACGGGGTTTAGCGGATGCGGCGTCCAAGGCCCAAAAGGGGTATCGGCGTAGTAGAGAGACAGCTCGTCGTAGTTCGGCTCTCCATGTTTGGCGACACTGGTCCACATCCACCACGTGACGCCGTCCTGAAAGAGTGTCGTATCGGCAGCTATGACATCATCGAGCAGGATCTTGTGCAGTACCCAGGTGATGGGAAACTGCGAAGCGCGATACACCTCTATGGTCCTGTTTGCCGACGTCTCCGGAATCATGAAGATCGCGCCGCCATACTGAAACAAAAAAGGATATGAAAGGTGATAGGGTTGGCGAAGCACGACTTTCGGCGCGTCGATGAATCGCTTCCCCAAAGAGTCGAGCATTACGTGGCTGATAACGCCACGATTTTCTTCATAAGACAGTTCTTCGAAGAACAGATGGTATTGCCCTGATTCATCCTTCCATAGAAAAGGATCGGCATAGAAGTGATCGTCGCGTTCGGGCAGATGGTGCCAATCCAGTTCCCACAGGGCAGTCGGCAGCGACTCTTCTAGATGAAGACCCAACTTCATCAACATCCGCTCGCTTTGATCATGCTCGAACCGTTGCGTGGCGAGCGTCCAATGCTCTTCACGGTAGAGGAGAGCGGTCACTTTGCGCCTTCCCCTATTGAACAGATGACGCGCGCCGAAACGCAAAACCTCGCCTGCGGACACATGATCGACGGCGTCCGGTATTGCTTCGGCGACTACGCCCCTATCGCGGCGTGCGATACCCGGATCTCGCGCGCGAAGCAACAGCGTCTTGCAGCGACGCATACATTGTTCAAGCGATATGCAAAAAAAATCCTTTGCTGGCAACGCAACGTAGGATTCCGCTAGCACGCGATGCACCGTTTTGTTCGGGCATTTCTCCACAACCTGGATGTGTGGTGTCTCCCGACGCAGCAACATATTCCACAACGCAGCCACACCGGGCCTGCCGTTGAACAGAACGATGAAATCTGAATCGAGCTCGGCGTCCATTAGCGACTGGTCAAATGTCCGCCGTGTTGTATGTCGTTCGATCCACATCCAGATCTTCAGCGATATAGGGTATCGCCCCGTAAGCATCACCTCTCCTTTCGCTCCGTAGTGGTTGGGCCGGTGTCCCGATGCAATCCCGGTTCATCATCCCAATGAAGTCACGACGCGCGCCACAGGGGCATCGTTGGCATGCGGGCGGTAAGTCGACACCAATCGTTTCATGACTTCCAGCATCGCTGAGCCAGCCGCCGACCAGTTCAGCCTCGTTGAATACTGCTGGAATGCGCCAACGCACAAGCGTAGATATTTATCGCGCTCACGCAACGTATTCACGATGTAATCCGCCCATACTTCCGGTGAATCGTCCAACGCAAAGAGGTTCCCGTTAACTCCGGGTAGGACTGAAGTAGGTATTCCACCCGTCTTATTCGCAAGAATTGGGACGCCAAAAGAACACGCTTCCGAAAACACGTTCGCATTGCATTCTGCGACAGCGGGATGAATAAGGAACGTCGCGCGCGCAAAACAGGTTCGAACGGTACTCGCCTGTGACTCGTCACTGCTGGACAGAAACCCGTATTCCGTCGCCCACTCGCGTTTTGCGCCCGGCCTGCATCCAATGATATCGATGAACGCTTTAACGCCGCGGCTGCGCAGGTTTTCGGTTACTGCCAACGCAAACTCGCCGTTCTTTCTTTCCCAGGCGACGCCGACAAAAAGTAGCCTTATTTCATCACAACGCAAGCGATCTACTGAAAGGCTTCGAACTGTTGACTCTCCCAGTCCGCTTGAGAAGTTGGAACCGAACGGAATGACGCGCACGTTCGACGGCTCTAGCGCGTACAGCGATATGGCACGTTTCGCCGCCCAATCGGAAGTGAATACGGCCAGATCGCACGCCTTCAGCGAGATCCTTTCAAGCATGTCGCCGTCGCGCCTGTTACGTGCCGTCATCTTGTCGAACTCGGGGTAATAGTCGACGATGCCGCCAAAGCTCGTATCGGTCCAGATGATCTTCGGTACTTGGGTCTTCAAATAGGTGACAGCGATCGCGCCGGGCGAGAGCACCAGGTCCACATCGAGTTCCCGTAGTCTCCGGCTTGCCTGTTCCGAATAGGACCGCACTACCGATGGCTCGCGCTCCAACTGATGAAGATTCCCTCCCAGCCTTGCCCACAGCGCGCGCACCAGTGCGGGCGCATCTGGCGCTTTGCGAAGACTGCCGATATTGACAATTTCCGCGCCTGCGCTGGCAAGCGCACGAGGGATCTGATAGCCCGCACCCGACCATGCATTGGGATCGTGTGCGTCATAAGGCGTGACGTAGGCAATCTTCATTTCAATTTCCTTCAGGACAAGCTGTTTTCAGCGGCGGAGGTGTTCATCACGGAAGCCGAGCAGGTGCCTCACTAATCGCGCGGCCGTTTCCGCTTATGCATAACCTCTAACCTTCGAACGAAGCAGGATGAACAAGATCGTAAGTTGCTTTGGTCCCCACAGCAGATGACCGACTCGTTTATCGAACGCTTGACGCTCTCTGCCCATTGCGTCCGCAAACAGGCGCACATATTCGTTGTCGAGATTTCGCATGTATTCGGGGCCTCCTGTGATCGTTTCTGCGTAACGGCGGAACGCGCCAAGTGGTCGTGATATGCCGTAGAACCGTCGCCCTTGGAGCTTGAAGCGCAGAAAAAGCTCGGCATCCCAACAGATTCGATTGCTCTCGTTAAACCCGCCCGCTTCCTCGTATACGGACGCGCGAAAGAAATAACCCTGCTGAAACAGATTCATCGCCTGATAGGCGAAAAACCGCTTACCAAATGAGGACGGAAAATATCGCCGGATAAGCGCGTCTTCCTGATCGGCAATGTATCCTCCCCCGTGCAACACGTCGACAGCCGGTTCCCGATCGAAGAACCCACTGACGAAACGGAGTGATCTGGGAAGCAGAAAGTCGTCGGCATTCACAAAGCAATAGATTTGCCCCGTTGCCTTCCTGAAGCCGTTATTCAACCCGTCGGCTGGTCCTCTATCTGGTTCGTAAACCCGAACGACGCTGTCTCCATACGAATCGATAATGTCGCGACTGCCATCTGTGCTGCCAGGGTCTACGACGATCATCTCGATAGGTACGCCGTCTTGCGACAGGACGGAATCGATGCATCGGCGCAGATATTTCCCCTTGTTGAAGGAAATCGTCACCACGGAAATCCTGTTCACCAGCGTTCTCCCGTACGTAAATCATCGGTTTCGGACGATCGATACCAACCAACGGCCTCGAGTCCCGTTTGAAACGACGTCAGGAAATGGAGTCTGTTTCTATGTTTTCGGTGCGGCGCTTATGATGATCGGCAAGTAGCCGCCGATACAGCGCATCCAGTTGATCACCGTACGTAGCCTGGCTGTATCGACTACGCACGAATACGCGATTTCGTGCACCGATCTCTCGCACCACCGATGGAGCACGCAGCGCCTTCGCAATCGCCACTCGAAGTGCTGCCGCATCGCCGGGTGGCACCAGTGCGCCATGCACGCCGTCCTCAACGACGCTTCCGGCATTGGGCGTCGTGATCACATAGCATCCGCAAGCGAGCGCTTCAAAAACAACACGCGCAGAACCCTCGGCCAAAGACGGGAAAAGAAATATCGGTGTCGCCGACATCAATTCACCCAACTTCTGCCGGGAAATGAACCCCAGGTGGTTCACATTGGGGCGAGAAAGGAAACCTTGATAAATATGCCGCTCTTTCTCGTTGATGCCACCCGCAACCGTTAGCACCCAGTCCTCTGGAGGCATTGCTTCCAATGCCGCAATGATCAGGTCGAACCCCTTTCGCCTGGATACTTCGCCGGCAAAGAGAATATGACTGGCTTCGGCGGGCTGCACCTTAGGAACACAGTCGACGAACTTTTCGTCCAGTCCTTGATAAACGACGCTAATCTTGTCCTTGTGCGTGCGATCCGAAATCAGCGTCGTGCGCACCAACTCGGAATTGACTAGCACGTGATCTGCCGCTTCAATATCCGCCAATACCCGCTTCCACATGGGCGACAGTTTCGATTCGGCGATCAGATCCGGTGTTGGGACACGTCCGCCGTTATCGACCATGAACTCGAGTACCAACGGACTCACGATCGAGTGATCGCAAAGACATAGCATGCCCATGCGCTTTGCAAGATGTACCGAACTGCCACCATATCCCGCCCGATAGTGATAGATCTGCGCCTTACTCCGCGCAATCGGGCGACGCGCAAGCCAGCCGTATAGCTGAAGTCCCAAGCTTTGCAGTCGGTTGTTGATATCGTGAAGGCCCAACAGCTTTCCGCACGCGACACCGGACTGGATAAACAATTCGGCTAACCAGACCGATCTCACCTTGGAATCGGGTAATCCTGTGCTTGCGCGATCGAGAAATCTCGCCACGGGTGGGCACAGTGCGGCAATCCGTCTGGCTACCGGTTCCATCAATCTGCCAGTTGGATACGCTCCCGTGAGAAACAGGTCGAGCGCCCCCCGCCGCGCGGCTTCAACGGCGGCAGAAACCAGATGAAACCGGAACACACCATTCGACACGATCACCTTGTGCATGGCCAGCCCATTCAATTCGTCATACTAACTATTAAATGCAAACCTTCACTTAACGCGTTAACCAACTAAAAATATTTCTATATTTGCAGCTGTCCGTTCAGGGAGTAGCCAGACCTACCTCATGAGTCGCCTGGTATCGACCAAAAAACTGCCTGACGTATATAAAGCACGTCGATGCCATGATGAGTTCTGTAATAAGCATGGCGAAAGACGTGCCTTCTACACCGGTCCATCGTCCCGCGATATACGCCACCGCCAGGCTAAATGCGGACGCCGTAACATAGATCATTGACACATGGCCTAACTGATTTACCGCTGTGAGCAGAATCAATCCAATTTGCCAGACGCCTGAAAACGCTGTGACAAGTAAAAGAATGTTGAAAAGAGTTGGAATGTAAGCGATCTTTCCGTGCGTCCAGATCGAGAGGATGACCGGCGAGGCAAAATACAATATCAATGCGGCTACCAGTGAGGCGGTCAAGGTCGCAAACGTACCGTATCGATATAGCTTTTGCATCGTCCCGTAAGCGCGCTCCCCGTACCGGCGTGAAAACTCGGGCCAAAGCACACGGCTCAGCATGTTAACAGCCTGAAATCCGACTCGGGACAGGGTTCGATAGGCACTGAATACGGCAAGTGTCGGTGTGCCGAACATCGTCCCCACCAGCAACACCATGCCTTGCAGGCTCAACGCGTTGGCGGCAGGCAATGACAAATAGGACAATCCCGGCAAAATCATCCCAGTCAGTTCGGTACGGCTTGCTCCGCGCGTATTCCAGCGATAATCCCTGTAGCGGCGAATCACATAAATCCAGGTCAGCAAGTTGGCAAGTAGACGTCCGCATAGCAGTCCAAGCCCAACGTCAAACAACGATCGGCCCACTACGAGCCCGACTATGCTACCGATCCATTCACTCAGACGGGCCAAATTCAAGGCAATGATGCCCTTCGCGTATTCATCGCTCGCGCGAAAAACGGCTTCGAAAAGCCCACAAAATACGCACATCAGCGAGGTAATGAGCAGCATCGACAGTGTCAGTCGATGCTCGACCTCCGACCCAGTGTCTCCAAACGTGAAAAGCCAGAGCCCGGGAAGCACGATTGCACCCGCGACAGCGATCGCAAATAGTGCGAACGCCAGCAAACTGTGAAAAACGCGTTCGGCCGCGCGGACGTCGCCACCAGCAGCAAGAATGGTCATCTTGTTCATGCCGACAGATAGAATTCCGACGTCCATCGCAGACATATAAGCAGGTATGGCAGACAGCATCAGCCACTCGCCGTACAGCGAAATGCTCCAGAAATGCAGGAAGATGGGTAACGACAGCAATTGAATTGCGATCGTGACGGCCTGGCCGAAAGCATTCGCGCCTAGCCCCATCGAAATCCTGTAGATTGCTCGTTTCATCTCGCCCCTGCGGCATCGAAGTGTCGGCTTCGCAAGCCGACACCGATCAGTTAAAACAGGTTTTCCGTCGGCATGGCACTCAACCGCGCACGCCACGCCTGGCGACAACATTAAAATGAATGTTGGTGATTATTGTTATGTGGTTACGCTCAACCAAATACGGGCACGGTCAAGCATGATCGGTGACGGAACCACCTGAATACGTGTAATAGCGGGAGTAACCCGTCGCGTATCCCTTTGCACTGCGGCGAACATCCGTTACAAGAATGCCATCGAGTTCAACACCGGCTTGCTTGAGCCGTTTATTGATTTCCGCTATCTCCTCATCGGAGTGCGCTCCATTCCGTATGGCAAGCAGATTTACAGTCGCGAACTTGCCGATCAGCATTGCGTCCGTCACGGCGAGTACGGGAGGCGTATCGACAATAACCAGGTCGTAGTGACTGGCCAGCTCTTCGAACGTGCGTTTTGCTGAGGGCCGAAGCAGCATCTCATCGGGCGATACATAGAGCGAGCCTCTACTCAGGAAATCGACGCCCGGCATTACGCCTTGATGGATGAGTCCCGCGACAGGATGCCCTGCAAGCGCGTCCGTCAGTCCTGCGCGCTGTTCAACCCCGAAGTTCGCGTGAAGATTTCCGCAACGCATGTCCGCGTCGATCAACAGCACGCGTCGGCCCGCGACAGCGGATACAGCCGCGAAATTCACGGACAGGAATGACTTGCCCGCACCCGTGCGAAGCCCTGTAATCATCACGATGTTGCGTTCGTTCACTTCTATATCGATTGTACCTTGCAACGCCACTCTCAACCCACGAAGACTTTCGATGGCCTCATCCTGAGGCGCATTGAGCGCGAGGACCCGTTCGATAGCATTGCTCCCACGGGCGCGTCGCTGGATCTGCTTCTGACGCGTGCTGCGAGGTACGACGGCGAATACGGGTAGTCCCGCCGCGCGCTCGATCTCACGTGAGCGGTCCGCATGCTCAACGAACAGCGTGCGCGCTTTGGCAACTACAACGCCCGCAAGCAGCCCCAACGACACTGCGATCGTGATAATCAGTCCGCGTTTTGGCTTGATGGGTTTTTCCGGCACCATTGCACGGTCCACGAGCCGGGCACTGCCTAACTGACCCGCTTCGATCACCCTCAACTGTTGAGCGTTGTTCAACATGCTCGTGTAAAGCTCGTTATTCACGCGTACGTCGCGCTGCAGGCGCAGCACGTTTTGTTCGGTATCGGGAAGATGCGCCACGCGTTCTGCCAGTCGAAATTGTTCCTGCTTCAACAGTGCGATCTGTTTATCGATCGTTGAAATTGACGGGGCCGATGCAGTGAAGTGCTGCAGGATTTCGGCTCGTTGCTGTTCGAGTGCGATCGTCTTCGCGCGATTGTCTGCACCTTCCTTCACGAGTTGGCGCCCTTCTTCGCTTAGATCAATCGTGCCATTCTGATTGCGAAATGCGTTGTACCGTTCTTCGGCGCGTTCCAGGTCGCTGCGCAAAATGGGCAGTTGAGTATCCAGGAAGTCGAGCGAACGGCGTGCTTCCGCAGACCTGCGCTGCACATTCTGACGAATGTATTCATCCGCCAACGCATTAACGACGCGCGTGATCTGCGTTGGATCGGAACCGTCAAGAGACAGCGATACGACGCCAGTCTCTTTCGTCTTCTCGGTCACGAAAAGTGCCTGTTGAAGCCCGTTGATGGTTTCGAGTGTGGAGTCGCGCCGGAGCTTGAACTGGCAGTGAGGTGTCGCGATCAGTGTACCCACCTGAAGTTCAATTGGCCCCTTCGCGGTGTCAACGCGCAAGATCTGGCCGACTCTGCCGCTCCCGAGTAATTTCCCGTCCGGACCTTCCAGATCAAATAGCTCGTCGCCTCGCGCAATCAGAACGAATTCGCGACCTTCAAATGCGCGCGGAACGTCGAAACGCGAAACAGTAATCTTCTCGCCACCCCATGCGTATCGTGAGAGCCCCAGAACGGGCGCAGCCAACTCGTCGTCGCTGTCTTGCGAGGCCCACTTTTTACCGATAAGCGGGAAATAGCGCGGGGAAACGTGGATGTAAAGTCGCAGATCGCTTACGGCTTCCGAAATGACGAGCCGCGAGCGCATCAACTCCATTTCCGTGTCGGCAGTTGTTTTTCCGCTGGAGTTAAAGATCTCCTCGACTCGTCCAATTCTCTCGCGATCTCGCTCCCGTTCGGAAGGTCCACCGCCTTCGACCTGAATGACGGCGTCTGAACGATAAACGGGTGCAGTAAAGCACGCGTACGCGAGGCCCAATGCAAACACGATCGACGCTACGGCCGAAACGAGCCGCCAGTTTTCCGCGAGCCACGATAATTGGTCTATAAACTGGGTTCCATCATCGTAGCCCGGTTGGTGTCGACGTATATCAATGGGTTGGCTCATAGCGTGTTGGTTTCCCGGTTTCCGCAGCGCTTAGTATTGAGCGCCGCAGAACAGGCGCTTCACCCCAGGACACAGTCATTCTCGTGCTGCGCACGGAGCTATTTGCTCCTCATTGCACACACGCGGTCGATGATATTCACATCGGGTCGCCCGATAGCTTTCCTTGACCGATGCTGCCAACATGTTGGCGGGTTAAGAACCGCGAAGCGGCCAGTCCTTCAGTTTTTAGAAAATCAGCGCGGCTATGCTTGATACTGCCGATCGAAGTCGGCGTTGGAAGGGTCAGTCAAATAGTCCTGGACGAGCTTAATCGGAGAGTCCCAATTGCCCACCAGAAGAGACGCGCTCAAGGTGTGTCTGGCCAGTTGTTCGCTCGCGGTTCCGGGGCATGCTGAAGGGCCATCTTCGAATCGCGAGGCAGCGCATACAACGTTGCGCGAGCAGACGAAGCGCGCCGGCAGCACCACGTCGCGCTGGGAAGCGCGTTGTATGAGTTCGACCGATTCGTTGGCGGCTAGCGTTACATCGAGCCATGGCGATCCCGTCGATGTCAGGAAATTCGGCGCGCGCGGAGACGGACGAACCGACGACACGGCTGCAATCCGTGCCGCAGTTGCGCACGCATTTCCTGCCGGAAGAAATGTCTATCTTCCTGCTGGGCAATATTTACTCAGCGACACCCTCGAACTGTCGCATCGGTACGCCAGTACCGAAGGCGATATTGCAAACAACGTGATCGCCGTCACGTTGACAGGCGACGGCCCCCACTCCACCTGGTTAATCTGGGCCAGCAACATTCCGCTCACGGTCGCTCGCAAGGCAATGATCATTCTCGAAGGCTTCATTGGACTGCAGCGCCTCACACTAGCTGGCGGCCGCAAGTACCTGGGTGGATCGACTCACACGCCATTCTTCGGCATCGTCTGCAAAGGAACGTGCTGGCGGAATATGTTGCAAGAGGTCGACATACGGTATGTCGCCGTGTGCTTTTCCGCCGGGGTAGTACGACGATATGAAAACAGCAGACACCACGGCATCGAAATCGATCCGGATTCGGGCGGTATCGAGCTGAATGTGGATTTCGCACAGATGCGTATCGCCAGTTGCGAGTTCCGCTCGGAAGTCGTGGAATTCGCTGATGGTACGTGGAGCCCGGCGACAGTCAAGGACAGCCGGGGGCAATCGCTCGTCGAGCAATGTGTTGCGCTCGAAGTGGGACGACAGCAAAGCGTGAATATCGAATTCGATACTTGCGTGTTCGACAACGTCAATACAAAAGCACTTCACACGATTCGCTTTGCCAATGCGGGCGATGTGATGTTTCGCAACTCACTGCTGTCCGCACCTTCAATCTCCACCGTCAATACTTATGCCATTCACGAAGAAACCGACTCCGGAGGCTCCAACATTTATCTCGACCATTGCTATTTGATCGGGGGGGTTGCATCGCTGAGAACCACGCAAGGAACTTTGCGCATCCGCAACAGCAACGGCGAAAACGTTTCGCCTGACACCGCGTTGAACGGCGTGGCGGAACTCATACGGGTCATCGGACAAGGCACAACTATCGATATTGACGGCTTCGACATTGGCCGTGGCATTCATGAAAAGCAGCTGACGCTGAGCTACGCCGACCAGTTACGCGACGCGACAACCAATCCCGCCGGCAATACCACTGCGGCCTATGATCGTCGCCTTTACTCTCTGCGCAATATCACCGGCGTTTCGAAAATAAGGTGCGGTCACGAAACGTTTGCGTTCTCATCGCGCGTCGAAGCGGTGACGAGCCTGTTACCCGATTTCACGGCTGAACTTGGCAGACGTCGCATCCCGGCGTCTTACATACTGAACGTTTCGGACGATGCCGATTGCCGCGCAGGTTTTGCATCGGCGGTCCAGCGCGGCGGTCAATGGATGTACGGCGCAACGCTTGACGCGCACAACTGTATCTCGTGGTTTGTGGACGTCGACGCGACCACGTGCTACGACTTCTCAGTTGACGTACACGTCGAACTCCGCCAAAGCGGCGCACCCACCGGTGGCGACGTCAACATTGTCGCTACGTTCCATGACAAGGACAGGCATCTGATCGGCGATGGACCGAATTCGGGCGTTTTCCTGCTTGGCGGCGTTACGCCCACGAACGGGTACGGCTTTCTGCAAAGCGGGACCACGGTCACTATCCACTCGCAGCACGTCGTTCCGCCGGCACGAGCGGCATTTGCGCGTATCGAGATTTCGATTGATCCTCCCACTTCCCGATATGCGTCCGCGGCGATCGGCAATGTTCTTTTTGGACCCGCCGGTGCAAATCTGATCTTGCATACGGCGCTTGCCCCGCAACTTGGCGCCGCCGGCATGCCGTCGACGGGCGTCTGGCAGCGCGGCGATTTCGTGCGCAGATCGTCTTCGACGCCTTCCGGATCGCACACGAACGATCCGCCTTCCGTATTCGGCTGGCTTCGCGAAACAAACGGTGACTCGAACGTCGCCGGTGTCGACTGGCTTCCACTAGGTGGTCTGTCTACCGATTGAGGGCGCGAAACTCCTGCGCCAACTCGCCGGGGAAGTGTCTATGCGACAAGTTCTGCGAGCAGAAATCGACGCACAAAGCAGGGACGGCGACCCGCACGCCCCTACTGCCCCACCTGCCCCTTCACCGCAACCGACACATCGAGCGTCTCTTCCAGCCCGCCAATCCTCCGTCCGCGCACAGGCGAGGCCGCTTCGTAATCGCGCGCCGCCGCGAGCCGGCAATACATCTCGCTCGCGAACGCTGCATGCGTCACATCGACGGAAATCCAGCCCAGGCCCGCGAGCCACACGTCGACCCACGCGTGACTCGCCGCATGCTCGATGTCGCCGGGTTCGATATAGCCGCTCACGTAGCGCGCCGGCAGGCCGCGCGCGCGGCAGCACGCGAGCATCAGGTGCGCGTGATCCTGGCAGACGCCCTTGCCGAGCGCGAGCGCCTGCGACGCCGTGCTCGCCACGCCCGTTACTCCCGGCTCGAACGTCACGCGATCGACGATCTTCTCCGCCAGCGCGATCAGCGCCGCCGGCCTGTCGAGCGATGGCGCCGACGCAGCCAGATCGCGAATCGCGGAATCGCACTCGGTCAGCCGCGTCGCGCACGTGAAATGCTCGAGCGGAATCGCGCCCGCGCCATCGCCGAGCCGCCCGTCGATCAGCGGAAAAGTGTCGATTTCGCCGGATACGTGCACGCGAATCTCGTCGTGCGGCTTGTTCAGCACGAGCGTATGCAGCACGTTGCCGTAGGCGTCGAAGGTCGAGTCGAGCTTGCCGGGCGCATCGAGCGTCCAGCGCCGCACGACCTGCGAAGCACCGCTCGACGGCGTGAGGCGCAACTGCTGGATCGAATAATGGACCGTCGATTCGTAACGGTAGGACGTGTCGTGGCGGATCGAGAGAAACATTGAGGAGACTCCGTCATGCAACAGGCAGCATCAGATAGGTCCGCGCGACCATGTTGCCGAGTTCGAACACGCGGGCAAGGAACTGCGTGAGCCACGCATGCAGGCCGGCTTCGAAGATCTGCCGGATATCCGCGTAAAGCAACTCGGCGCGCAGTTTGCCCGCGAAGCGCTCGCACTGGTTCGAGCCTTGCGTGCGCAACATCGCGAGGTTCTCGCAGACGCCTTCGAGCGACGCCAGCAGCGAGCGCGGCATCTGCGAGTTGAGGATCATCAGCTCGACCACGCGTGCGGGCGTCACGACATCGCGATACACCTTGCGGTAGATTTCCAGCGCCGACACCGAACTCAGAATCGACGTCCAGTAATAGAAGTCTTCGAGCTGACGCGCGGCCTCGCGCGAATTCGGCTCGGCGTCGGCGAAACGCACGTCGAGAATTCGCGCCGTGTTGTCCGCGCGCTCGAGGAAGGTGCCGAGTTGCGTGAAAAAGAACGCGTCGTCCTGCAACGCCGTGCCGATCGTCACGCCGCGCGACAGATGCGAGCGGAACTTCACCCATTCGAAGAGCGCGGCGGGATTGCTCGCCACCTGGCCGTGGCGCGTGCGCTCGTTGAATTCGAGCCACGTGTCGTTGATCGTTTCCCACCACTCGGTCGTGAGCGTGCCGCGCACCGCGCGCGCGTTCTCGCGCGCCGCCTGCAGGCACGCATGAATGCTCGACGGATTCGCAGGATCGGCGACCATGAAATCGAGCACGTTTTCGCGCGTCGGCTCCGAATGGCGCTGCGAGAACGCGTCTTCCAGCTCGGAGATGCGCAGCACCGAACGCTGAGCGCGCTCTTCCTGCTCGGGCGTCTGCGGCAGCAGTTGCGCTTTCAGGTTGATGTCGAGCATGCGCGCGGTGTTCTCGGCGCGCTCCATGTAACGGGCCATCCAGAACAGATGATCGGCGGTGCGGCTCAGCATGTCGGCTTTCCGTGTTGATAGGGCGCGCTTTCGTTCAGCGTGATGGGGAGCGCGCCGGGTTGCCCGCTTTTCGCGCGGCGTCCGTCGCGATCGGCGGACGCCCGCTCTTCGGAACATCGGTCGAATGCGGTCAGTCGACCATCCAGGTGTCTTTCGTGCCGCCCCCCTGCGATGAGTTGACGACGAGCGAGCCCTCCTGCAACGCGACGCGCGTGAGCCCGCCCGCGCACATCGTCACCGTCTTGCCCGACAGCACGAACGGACGCAGATCGATATGGCGCGGCGCAATGCCCGCTTCGACGAACGTCGGGCACGCGGACAGCGCGAGCGTCGGCTGCGCGATGTAGCCCGCGGGCTTCTCGATCAGCCGCTGGCGGAACGCCTCGATTTCCGCCGACGTCGACGCCGGCCCGACCAGCATCCCGTAACCGCCCGCGCCGTGCACTTCCTTGACGACGAGTTCCGGCAGATGCGCGAGCGTGTACGCGAGATCGTCCGGCTTGCGGCACTGGTAAGTCGGCACGTTGTTCAGGATCGGCTTTTCGCCCAGATAGAACTCGATCATCTCGGGCACATACGGGTAGATCGACTTGTCGTCGGCGATGCCCGTGCCCATCGCGTTCGCGAGCGCCACGCGGCCCGCGCGATACGACGTCAACAGGCCCGGCACCCCCAGCGCCGATTCCGGACGGAACGCGAGCGGATCGAGAAAGTCGTCGTCGACGCGCCGGTAGATCACATCGACGCGTCGCGGCCCCTGCGTCGTGCGCATGAACACGTAGTTGTCGTCGACGAACAGGTCCTTGCCTTCCACCAGCTCGACGCCCATCTGCTGCGCGAGGAACGTGTGCTCGAAGTAAGCGGAGTTGTACATGCCGGGCGTCAGCACCACGACGACGGGATCGTCGACGCCCACGGGCGCCACGGAGCGCAGCGTGTCGAGCAACAGGTCTGGATAATGCGCGACGGGCGCGATGCGGTTCTGCACGAAGAGTTCGGGGAAGAGCCGCATCATCATCTTGCGGTTCTCCAGCATGTACGAGACACCCGACGGCACGCGCAGGTTGTCTTCGAGCACGTAGAAGTCGCCGTTTTCGCCGGCGCGCACGACATCGACGCCCGCGATGTGCGCATAGACGCCGAGCGGCACGTCGACGCCCTGCATCTCCGGCCGGTATTGCGCGTTGGTGTAGACCTGATCGGCGGGCACGACGCCCGCACGCACGATCTTGCGCTCGTGATAGACGTCGTGGATGAAGAGATTGAGCGCCTGCACGCGCTGCCGCAGTCCCGCTTCGAGCGTCTGCCACTCGCCGCGCGGGATGATGCGCGGAATCAGATCGAACGGGATGAGGCGCTCGGTGCCGGACAGATCGCCGTTGACCGCGAACGTGATGCCGACCCGGCGAAACAGGAGATCGGCTTCAGCCCGCTTTCTCGCGATCGCTTCGTTGCCCTGCTGCACGAGCCAGCGTTCGAACCGCTGATAATGCGGCCGCACGGCGTCATCGTGATGACGCATCTCGTCATAGCATCGCATGTCACGCCCCACTCTTTTTGTCGGATCGAAGGCGAATGCGCTGCGCATTCGGTTGTCGATCACGTTCAAGCAAGCGTTATGCCATTTGCTTTACACGCGCGGCGCGCAGCGAATGCACTCGAAGCGCGCACGCGATGGGCAGACGACTCGACGCCATCGTAGCGCGGCGGTACGCGATGCGCCACTAAAGTGCGTGGCGTCGCGCGCGCGGCTCGATTCGATGCAGACGCGAACCGTCTTTGGGAATGTGACGCGGTGCAGGGACGATGCAGTGACGAATACGTGCAGACAAAAAAATCCCCGCACGCTTGCGCGTTGCGGGGATCGGGATGAACGCGGCAGCGGTTTGCGCCGCTGCCGTCGACATCGATTACGCTGCTGCTGCGTCCTTCAGCTTCTTCAGCGCGCGTGCCTTGATGCGCACGCTTGCCGGCTTGGCCGGGAACCAGCGCTCTTCACCCGTGAACGGGTCCTTGCCGAAGCGCTTCTTCTTCGCCGGAACAGCCTGAACGACGATCTTCAGAAGACCCGACAGCGTGAATTCGCCGGCGCCCTTCTTGTGAACCGAACCGAGGATCGTGTCTTCGAGAGCAGCCAGAACTGCCTTCGCCGACTTCGGCTCGACGCCTGCACGCTCCGCAACGTGTGCAGCCAGCGAGGCCTTCGTGAAGGTGTCCTTGATCGGCGACGGAGCGCCGGACGCCTTCACGGCGACCTTCTTAGCCGTGACTTTCTTTGCGGGAGCAGCAGCTTTCTTTGCAGCAACCTTCTTGGTCGGTACCGTAGCAGCCTTCTTGGCTACCTTTTTTGCGGAAGTCGCCATGTTTCTCCTACCTCTAGGGTTCAGTAAAAGCGAGAAGCGCACGCGATATGCACACGCTTCAAGGCCGGATTCTACAAGCGCTTTTGGTTTCTGAGCGAATCTTTTGTGTGTAACGGTTACGGTTTGTTGCGCGGCGCAGACTAGCTCGCGCATTTCACGCCTTTTTTTAAGGGGTAAACGTGAACGGCAAGCGAATTCGACACACCTGTCCAGCGCGAATCGTCGAGACTCAAGTCCTTGATTCGACACGCGGCATCAGCTTTGCGAGCTTCGTGAGCGCCGCGTCGATATGCTCCGCCTCGATGCCGCCATAGCCGAAGATGAACCCCGGCCGCTGTTTCGCGCGGACGAAGAAAGGCGCGAGCCCGTGCAACGCAATCGACTCGTCGCGCGCGGCTTCGATCACGGCTGCCTCCGTGATCGGCGCCTTGAGCATCGCGACCAGGTGAATACCCGCCGCCGGCACGATCGGCTCGAACCAGCGCGCGAGGCCGCCTTGAAGATGAGCGAGCAGGCACGCGCGACGCGCGGCGTAGAGTTTGTGCATGCGCTTGACGTGCTTCGCGAAGTCGCCGTTCAGCATGAAACTGCCCAGCGCCGTCTGGGTCAGCGAGCAGCCATGCCAGTCGCCGATCTGCCTCGCCTTCTTCAGCGTGTCGAACAGCGACGCGGGCGGCACCGTGTAACCAACGCGCAGCTCGGGGAAGATCGTCTTCGAAAACGTTCCCACGTAGGCGACGAGGCCCGCGCGATCGAGGCTTTTCAAAGGCTCCATCGGCCGGCCTTCGAAGCGGTATTCGCAGTCGTAGTCGTCTTCGATGATGACGGCGTCGCGTTGCTGCGCCCATTCGAGCAGTTCGACGCGCCGCGCAAGACTCATCGGCATGCCGAGCGGAAACTGATGCGACGGCGTCACGTAGACGAGGCGCGCGTTCTTCGGCAGCTTGCTGACGATCAGGCCGTCGGCATCGACGGGCACGGGCACGACCCTCGCGCCCACGGCCGTCAGACACGCGCGCGCGGGCGGATAGCCAGGATCTTCGATAACGGCGACGTCGCCGGGACGCAGCGTGACGCGCGCGATCAGATCGAGCGCATGCTGCGCGCCCTGCGTCACGATGACGTCCTCCCAGTTGCTCGCAACCGCACGGCTGAACGCGAGATAGCGCGAAATCGCAAGCCGCAGCTCCTGTTCGCCGGCGGCATCGCGATAGATGCCGCGTCCGCGCGACTGCACGCGCAGCGCGTGATTCACGCAGCGGCGCCAGACGTCGAACGGAAAATGGGACTTGTCGGTGATGCCGCCGATAAACTCGAATGACCCGCCGAGCGTCGGCTGCGGACCGAGCACTTCGGGCACGGCGGACCACACCGGCTGCGCGCGGGCGCTGGACTGCGCAGCCGCGCTTGTGCCATGCATGCCATGCATGCCATGCACGCCGTGCGCGCCCGGCGTGCCTTGGGCGCCGAGCGCGTCATGCGCGGCGCGCGCATGCGCCGAACGTTCGGCGGGCAGGCGCTGCAATCCTTCGGCGACGAACGTGCCCGAGCCCGCGCGCGCGTTCAGGAAGCCCTCGGCGAGCAGGCGCTCGAATACGTCGAGCGTCGTCTTGCGCGACACGCCGAGTTGTGTCGCGAGATCGCGCGTCGACGGCAGTTGCGTGCCGCCCGCAAGGCGGCCTTCGATGATCCCCGCCCGCAGTTGCCGGTAGATCTGCCCGGCGAGATCGTGGCGGCCCTCGACGGCGATGTGGATGTCCATGTGGTCCCGTTGCTTCGCTTGCTGTGTTTTTGCAAGCTTACCGTGGGAATCGGCGGCCGGGTCCGCGACGGGTATCGGCTGATTCGTCCACAGGCGCCGCGCAAAAACAAAAGGCGCGCCCAACGGCGCGCCTTCTGAAATTCACTAAAACCGAACGGCCCCGCAGGGCCGCGGCGTCATTGCGCCGAAACGGCCATCGCCCCCGCCTTGCGCGAATTTTCCCGCGCTTCCTCGGCGCAGCGATGATGCGCGCGCGACAGCTTGCCCATCAGCGGCAACAGCAGGATCGCGACCACGGCGCCGAACGCCGCGAGCCAGCCGAGTTCGGTGAAGAGCTTCGTATATAGCGGCAGCGAAGTCATCGGATCGAGATCGCCGGCCGGCATCTTCGCCAGATTCGCGACGACGCTGCCCAGATACTGCGAGACTCCCGTGGCCACGAAATACGCGCCCATCATGAAGCCGCTCATCCGAGCGGGCACGTAGCGCGCGATCATCGCGAGACCGAGGCCGCTCACCAGCAGTTCGCCCAGCGAGTACAGCCCGTAGCCGCCGACCATCCACCACGACGACACCCGGCCATTCACCGCGAAGCTGCCGCTCCATGCATAGACGAAAAAGCCTGCCGCGACCACCGCGAAGCCGAATGCGTACTTCGCCGCGACGGGCACGTCCTTGCCGTTTTTCGCGAGCTTCGTATACAGCGTCGCGAGAATCGGGCTCAGCAGCATGATCCAGATCGGGTTCAGCGCCTGGAACTGCGCGGCGCTCCACGTGAACAGATGCGAGCCGAAAAGCGAGAACGTCGGATCGACGTTGCGCAGCGCGAAGAGCGTCAGCGACGTCGACATCTGTTGATAGAACACGAAGAACAGGATCACCTGCAACACGAGAATCAGCGCGGCGAGCAGGCCCGAACGCTCGGAGCGCTCGCACTTGAGCAGCATGTACGCGAAGATCGCCAGAATCGCGACGCCCGCCGTGTACACGCATGCGACGGCGATCGCCTTGTGCTGCAACACGAACATCGTCGCCGTGCCGAGCGCGATGCCGCCGAGCGCGACGGCCAGCACGCGCATCCAGCGCACGGGTTCGGCATCCGGCGCGGAACCGACATGCGACAGCGTGCGGAACATCAGGAAATAGTTGATCACGCCGATCAGCATGCCGCCGCAGCAGACGGCAAACGCCGTATGCCAGCCCCAATGATCCTTGATCCACGGCGTCGCGAGCATCGACACCGTCGAGCCGATATTCACCGCCATGTAATAGATCGTGAACGCGCTGTCGATGCGCGCGTCGTCGCCTTCGTAAATGCGGCGCACGAGATTCGCCGCGTTCGACTTGAAGAGGCCGTTGCCGACCACGATCACGCCGAGCGACGCATACATGTAGTCGAGGCTGTCGTTCGGCAGCGCGAGCATCAGATAGCCGGCCGCGAGCACGAGCGCGCCGAAGATCATCGAGCGGCGCGCGCCGAGAACCTTGTCGCCGATCCAGCCGCCGATCGACGGCGACGCATACACGAGCGCCGCGAACGCGCCCCACGTGAGATTCGCGTGGCTGTCGTCGAAACCGAGCTTGTCGATCATGAACAGCACGAGCAGTGCCGCCATGCCGTAGTAGCCGAAGCGCTCCCACATCTCGATGAGAAAGACGGTCGAAAACGACCGGGTCTGGGATACGGGTGAGTTCATGTGTTCCTCGAATTCATGCAAAAGCAGCCGCGCGCGCACGCGTCGATACGACGCCATGCCACGTGGCGAAGCTGGAAAAACTGGAGATCGTCGATGACTTGCCGTGGCCGATGCGCAATGCGGCATCCGACGACGGTTCAGTGCGATACGAGCGACGGACGTTGCGGTCCGCGTCGAAAACGGAACAACCAGGACTTCAGCGGGAGGCCGTCAACGCGAAAAGACCGCGTGACGAAGGCTCAATGATAAAGCATCGTGCGCCCGGACCGTTTTTGCGGGCCGTTCTGGACACTCGTGCGCGACAGATGCGATGGCGGAAGAAAGACGGCAGGAAAGTCTGTGGAATGGATCGACATGCGTGTTCACCTTCGGTTATCGGTGGCAGCCCGGTCAGGACGTACCGATCAAGAGACCGCCGCAGGATCGCTGCAAGCGGAAGTGCTGGCGGATCGGCCCTGCAAGGCCGAAGCGCGCGAGGTAGCGATTTTGCGCATCAGCAAGCGTCTTGTCGCTTCGGGAATTCACTGAGATCCGCACTAAAACGCACTCAAGCTTTCATCGAAATTAACGCGCATTCCTTATGCAGATCGAGTCGTCTAATGCGAATCCGATGGACGTACCTTGCGATCTGGCAACATAGAGTGCTTTCTCGAAATTAAGTACGCACAAGAGCGGCGTCGATGCGTCGTCAACGGCTTCGAGACAGAACGCGCGCGGCGCAGCATCTAACAAGATTTGCTTATATCAAACTAATTTTGACGGACTAATTTGGTTTTGTTATGGTCACGACACTTGAGAAGGACACGGCACTTGCACTGGGGAGCAAGATCCGCGCGCTGCGGCAAAGGCTTAAGCGCACGCTCGATGAAACGGCGACGGCAGCAGGCATTTCGAAGCCGTTTCTGTCACAGGTCGAGCGCGGACTCGCATCGCCGTCCATCACGTCGCTGGCGGGAATTGCGCATGCGTTGGGTGTCAAGGTGCAGTACTTCGTCGATACGCCGAGCGAAGAGCGTTCGGTGTGTCGCGCAAACGAGCTGAAGTTTTTTGGTTTCGCAGACTCGGCGAATCTGTTTGCCCGGATGACCAATCTGTCGGGGGGCCGTCAGTTGGAAGCAATCCTCGTGAGGATGCCACCCGGGCAAAAGCGTTCCGAAGTCACGACGCATGCCGGCGAAGAGTTTATCTACGTCATCGAAGGGCAAGTGTCGTTGACGCTGGAAGGCAAGACCTTCGTGCTGCGCGCGGGAGACAGCGCGCATTACGAATCGACGGTGCCGCATAGCTGGGCGAATACGGCCCGGAAAGAGTCGGTGGTCGTCTGGGTCGGTACGCCGAGGCTGTTTTAGAAGGCAGGCATTCAATCCTGGTTGGAAGCGCTTCCGCATGTCGGGGAGCGCGATGAATCGGCGGTGAAGGATGCCTGTAATAATAATTGTAAGGAATCCTCTATGCCGTACACCGAGCAAGGGCCACCCCGGTCCACATCACGCGGATAACCGTTAGCGGCATCCGTGCCGCTCGCGCTCCTCTCCCGACTCTTTCTGCGACCTCAATCATGAAAACAACGTACGTCTACGCGACGGCGCTGACCGCGCTCGTCCTTACACTTCAGCAAAACGCATCGGCCGTCGTGATTCCGCCCGGCGCGACACTCGCCGCGAGCCAGGAACTGACACGCCAGGTGCCCGGCGAAACCGAATCGCTTGACCCCGCGCACATCGAATCGTGGACGGGCAACACGATCGGCCTCGACCTGTTCGAAGGCCTCACGCGCATCGATGCAGCGGGCGCGATCGTCCCCGGTGTCGCGCAGTCGTGGACGCGCACGGCGCCCGATACGTGGGTCTTCAAGCTGCGTCACGACGCGAAGTGGAGCAACGGTCAGCCCGTCACGGCAGCGGACTTCGTTTATTCGTGGCAACGCGTCGTCGATCCGAAGACGGGCTCGAAGTACACGGTGCTCGTCGAGTTCGTGAAGAACGCGAAGCAGATCATCGCGGGCAAGGCGCCGGTGACGAGCCTCGGCGTGCGCGCGATCGATCCGTACACGCTCGAAGTGAAGACGGAAGTGCCCGCTGCGTTCTTCCCGCAACTGACGGCGATGGCGACGATGGCGCCCGTCGACAAAGCCATCGTCACGAAGTTTGGCAACGACTGGACGCGTCCCGCGAACTTCGTCGGCAATGGCCCATTCGCACTTTCGGACTGGCAGCCGAACAACCGCCTCGTCATCGCGAAGAACGGCAACTACTGGAACGCGCCGAAGGTGGCGATCACGAAGGTCACCTATCTGCCGATCGAAAGCGATGAGACGTCGATGCGCATGTATCAGGCAGGCCAGTTCGACTACACCTACACGATTCCTTCCGGCGTTTTCAATCAGGTCGACAAGCAGTTCGGCCAGCAGTTGCAGAAAGGGCTGCAGATCGCGACGTACTACTACAGCCTCAATAACGACGAGCCCGTCTTCAAGGACAAGCGCGTGCGCGAGGCGCTGTCGATGGTCATCGATCGCGATCTGCTGACGTCCAAGCTCACGTCGAGCGGCGAACTGCCGATGTACGGCCTGATCTCGAAGGGCACAGAAGGCGCGGCTGTCTACAAACCCGAATGGGCGTCGTGGCCGATGGCGAAGCGCGTCGACTACGCGCGCAATCTGCTGAAGGAAGCGGGCTACTCCGATGCGAAGCCGCTCGTGTTCACCTTCACGTACAACACGAACGATCTGCACAAGAAGGTCGCGCTCTTCGTGACCTCCGAATGGCGCACCAAACTCGGTGTGAACGCGAAGCTGGAGAACGTCGAGTACAAGGTGCTGCTCAAGCAGCGTCACGATGGCAAGGTGCAGGCGTCGCGCGACGGCTGGTTCGTCGACTACAACGACGCGATGTCGTATTTCGACCTGATCCGCTGCGGCAGCGTGCAAAACGACCAGCACTACTGCAATCCGAAGGTGGACGCACTGATCGACCAGGCGAACCAGCAGACGGACGACAAACGGCGCACCGCATTGCTCACGCAGGCGCATGACCTCGCGATGAACGACTATCCGATGATTCCGCTGTTCCAGTACTCGGCGGCGCGTCTCGTGAAGCCGTACGTAGGCGGATACACGTCGACCAACTATCTCGACATGCGCGCTTCGCAAGACATGTACGTGCTCAAGCACTAAACGGCAGGAACACACCCATGCTTGCATACACGTTGCGCCGCACGTTGTGGGCGATCCCGACGATCCTCGCCGTGATCACCGCGTGCTATCTGCTGCTGCACCTCACGCCGGGCGGGCCGTTCGATACCGAGAAGCAGTTGTCGGCGGCCACGCTCGCGAACCTGAACGCGCGCTATCACCTCGACGAGCCGCTGTGGCAGCAGTATCTGCACTATCTGTGGGGACTGCTGCACGGCGACCTGGGCCTGTCGTTCCGCTACACCGACTGGTCCGTCGCCGATCTCGTGCTGAAGGCACTGCCCGTGAGTCTCGGCGTCGGCGGCGTGTCGGTGCCGATCGCCGTCGTGATCGGCGTCGCGCTCGGCACGATTGCAGCCGTGCGACGCGACAGCGCGATCGATCACGCGGTGATGGTGCTCGGCAATATCGGCAACGTCGTGCCGCCGTTCGTGCTCGGCCCGCTGCTCGTATGGGTGTTCGCCATTCTGCTGAAGACCGCGGACGGCCACGGCTGGCTGCCCGCGGGCGGCTGGGGCGAGGGCGAGTGGCGTTATCGCGTGCTGCCCATCGTGCTGCTGACGTTCATCAACGTCGCGCTGATCGCGCGCGTGATGCGCGGCAGCATGATCGAAGTGCTGTCGGGCAACTTCATCCGCACCGCGCGCGCGAAGGGCCTGCCCGCGCGCACGATCGTCCTGCGCCACGCGATGAAGCCCGCGCTGATGCCCGTCGTCTCGCTGCTCGGCTCGGTGTGCATCTCGTCGATCACGGCGGCCGTCGTCACCGAATCGGTGTTCGCGCTGCCGGGGCTCGGGCAACTCGTCGTCAACGGCGCAATCAACCGCGACTACACGCTCGTGCTCGGTCTCGTTGTGCTGACCACGGCCGTCGCCGTCCTCTTCAACCTGCTCGTCGACCTTGCGTATGCATGGCTCGATCCGCGTATCCGCTACTGATACCGATGAGAACGCCACCTGTCACCTTGACCGTCGCCGGCGCGCCGCCTTCGCGCAGCCCGCTCGCGACCGCCGCGCGCCGTTTCGCGCGCAACCGCGCGGCCTTTATCGCGCTGCTGTTGCTGGTCCTCATCGTGCTCGCGTGCTTCGTCGGGCCGCTGCTGTCGCCGAACAATGCGATCGACAGCGACTGGTCCGCGATCAGCCTCGCGCCGACCTTCGGCAGCATGCACTGGTTCGGCACCGACGAACTCGGCCGCGACCTGCTCGTGCGCACGCTCGTGGGCGGTCGCGTGTCGCTCGAAGTCGGCTTGCTCGGCACGCTCGTGTCGGGACTGATCGGCGTCGCGTGGGGCGCGACGGCCGGTTATATGGGCGGGCGCGTCGATGCCGTGATGATGCGCATCGTCGACATGATGTATGCGATCCCCTACATGCTGATCGCGATCCTGATGATGACGCTGTTCGGCCGCGCGTTCTATCTGGTCGTGCTGACGATCAGCGCGTTCTCGTGGCTCGACATGGCGCGCGTCGTGCGCGGTCAAACGTTGTCGTTGCGCTCGCGCGAGTTCATCGACGCGGCGAAGGCGATGGGCGTCGGCTCGCGTTCGATCATCGCGCGTCATATCGTGCCGAATCTGATCGGCGTGGTGGTCGTCTATGCGACGGTTACGGTGCCGACCATCGTGCTGACGGAATCCGTGCTGTCGTTTCTCGGACTCGGCGTGCAGGAGCCGATGACGAGCTGGGGCGTGCTGATCCAGGACGGCGCGCAGAAGCTCGAATCGACGCCGTGGCTGCTGCTGTGCCCCGCGCTCATGCTGTGCGCGACGCTGTATTGCGTGAGCTTCGTCGGCGACGGACTGCGCGATGCACTCGATCCGAAAGACCGCTGAGAGGGCACGCACGATGGCACTACTCGAAGTAAAGAACCTGAGCGTGCGCTTCTCGCGCCGCGACGGCGCCCCCGTGGACGCCGTGCAGCGCGTGTCGTTCTCGCTCGACAAAGGCAGGACGCTCGGCATCGTCGGCGAATCGGGCTCGGGAAAGAGCCAGACGGTGATGGCGCTGCTCGGGCTGCTCGCGAAGAACGGCAAGGTTAGCGGCGAAGCGCTTTACAACGGCGCAAACCTGCTGACGATGAACGAAGCCGCGCTCAACCGCATTCGCGGCGACCGCATCGGCATGATCTTCCAGGACCCGATGACGTCGCTCAATCCGTTCCTCACGATCGAGCGGCAGATGACGGAGACGCTGCAACTGCATCGCAAGCTGTCGCGCCGCGAAGCGAAAGCGCGCGCAATCGAAGCGCTCGAACGCGTGCGCATTCCCGATGCCGCGCGCCGCATCGGCATGTATCCGCACGAGTTCTCGGGCGGCATGCGCCAGCGCGTGATGATCGCGATGGCGTTGTTGTCTGAGCCCGAAATCCTGATCGCCGACGAGCCGACGACGGCCCTCGACGTCACCGTGCAGGCGCAGATCATCGAGCTGCTGCGCGAGCTGAACCGCGAGCGCGGCACCGCGATCATCCTGATCACGCACGACATGGGCGTGGTTGCCGGCCTGTGCGACGACGTGATGGTGATGTACGCGGGTCAGACGGTCGAGCAGGCGCCCGCGCCACAACTGTTCGCCGCGCCGACGCATCCGTACACGATCGGCTTGCTGAACGCGCTGCCGCGCCTCACCGACGAAGGCGATCAGCCGTTGCAGACCATCGCGGGCAATCCGCCGCTGCCGGGCGAAGCGTCGCAGGGTTGCGCGTTTGCGCCGCGCTGCGCGTTCGCCGGGGATGCGTGCCGCGCGTCGCGCCCCACGCTCGAACCGCTCGGCGACGAAACGCGTGCGTTGCGCGCGTGTCATCGTCCCGTCCAGACCATCGCGGAGGTGCTATGAGCGCTCACGAAACGCTACTCGAAGTCGACAACCTCAGCGTGCATTTTCAGATCGCTCAGGGCGGCTTCCCGTGGTCGAAGAAGGCGACGTTGCGCGCCGTCGATGGCGTGTCGTTCGACCTGCGTCGCGGCGAAACGGTTGGGCTCGTCGGCGAATCGGGCTGCGGAAAGTCGACGCTCGCGCGCGCGATCATCGGGCTCGCGCCTGTGACGTCGGGCAGCGTGCAGTGGAAAGGCCGCGAAACAGTTGCAGCCGACACAAGGCGAGACACGACGCAGATTCGCCGCGACGTGCAGATGATTTTCCAGGACCCGCTTGCATCGCTCGATCCGCGCATGACGATCGAGCAGATCGTCGCGGAGCCGCTAAAGACGCATCAGCCGCAACTGGGCCGCGAAGAAACGCGCGTGCGCGTGCGGACGATGCTCGAACGCGTCGGCTTGAACAACCATCATCTGCGCCGCTATCCGCATGAGTTCTCGGGCGGACAGTGCCAGCGCGTGGGCATTGCGCGCGCATTGATCGGCGAGCCGCAACTCGTGATCTGCGACGAGCCCGTGTCGGCGCTCGACGTGTCGATCCAGGCGCAGATCGTCAACCTGCTGCGCGACCTGCAACGCGAACTGTCGCTGTCGCTGCTGTTCGTCGCGCACGATCTCGCCGTCGTGAAAGCCATCAGCCAGCGCGTGCTCGTGATGTACCTGGGCCGCGTGATGGAATTCGGCGACAAGCGCGACGTGTATCGCGAACCGCGCCATCCGTACACGCGGGCGCTGCTGTCGGCCGTTCCTCTGCCCGACCCGGCCGCGGAACGCGCGCGTGAACACGTGCTGTTGCGCGGCGAGATTCCGTCGCCGCTCAAGCCGCCTTCCGGCTGCGCGTTTCGCACGCGCTGCCCGGATGCGATCGACGCGTGCGCGCACGAGCGGCCCGTCGCGACGTCCGCGGGCATCGGCCACACACAGGTTGCCTGCATTCGCGCCGCGATGACCTGACAGGCGGCTCATATCGACGAGACCCGATTCCACGACTCAGCCAGCCGCTGCGTCAAGGGGGCGTTCGTTTCCGCGACGGTGGAAACGGGCGGAAAGCGTGGTTCGGCCGACCGCCGCGCCACTGTTCAATCAACTAGAAAAAAGCTGGAGTTTCAATGACAACCCAACGAACCACATCAGGAGCCTCGACACTTGCGCTGCTGGCAATCGGCCTGCCCGCGTTGACGATGGCGACGAGCGCGCTCGCCGACGACACGGCCGCTCCCGCCGCCGCGAGCGCAGCCGTGGCGCAGACCGCACCGCAAACCGCAGCGCAGGCCGCGCCCGCGCCGCAAGCGAAGGCCAAGCCGGCGGCCACGACGCTCGCTCAAGCGACGCCCGAAACGAACAACGCGGTCGTGAACGCCGAAGCCACTCAGGCCGTCACGCCGTCCGAGCAGCTGTCGAGCCAGGCGAAGAGCAAGGGCCTTGTCGCCGATAGCCATCTGAACCTGCTGTTCCGCAACTACGCCGACCAGTTCGACAACGAAGGCGGCCCGCATCGTCACGCGTGGGTTCAAGGCATGCAGGCGAACTTCGAATCCGGCTATACGCAAGGGCTCGTCGGTCTTGGCGTCGATGCGTCGCTGTTCGCCGCATTGAAGCTCGACGGCGGCAAAGGCGCAGGCAACATGGTGCACGTGGCCAAGGGCGGCGGCGGCTCCAATCAGCTCGCGTGGGCGTATCCGGGCATGTACGACATCAAGGGGCGCATCTCCGAGACGGTCGTCAAATACGGCTTGCAGATCGTCGACAACAATCCGTTCATGGAACCGCACGACAACCGCTCGTTGCCGCCGACGTTCCTCGGCGTGTCGGCCGTGAGCAACGACATTCACAACGTTACGCTGCAAGCGGGCAGCTTCACGAAGGTCGACGCGCGCGGCCACACGAACCTGACCGATATGAACACGTCGTATGGCGGCACGACGTTCAAGCGCCTCTCGTATTTCGGCGGCAACTGGGACTATTCGCCGAACGGCACGGTCACGCTGTACGCGGACCAGGCGGAAGACGTGTGGAATCAGTTCTACGCGTCGATCTCGCATTCGATCGGCGACGTGAATAGCGTCAAGTGGGCGGGCCTCGCGAACATCTACTCGACGCATCAAACGGGTTCCGCGCTGCAAGGGCATATCAACAACAATGCGTATAGCCTGTCGCTGTCGGCGCAGCATGGACCGCATCAGGTGCTGCTCGGTTATCAGCAGATTCTCGGCGACCAGTTCTTCGACTATGTGAACGAGACCAACGGCATTTATCTCGTGAACTCGATGGACGTGGATTACAACGCGCCGCACGAAAAGTCCTTTCAGTTGCGCTATACGTTCGACGGCAAGTATGCAGGGCTGCCCGGCTTCAAGGCGATGGTGTGGGGTGTGACGGGTTGGGGCGCCGATGCCTCGGCCGGCGCGGCTTCCAATGCTATCGGCCCATACACGCGAAATGGCGAGTTCGTACACGGCACGCACCATGAAATCGGCTTTATTCCGAGCTATACGCTGCAAAGCGGGCGCTTCAAGGATACGAAGATCACGTTCATCGCGATGTATCACAAGTCGACCGCGCATTACTCGGACCCGGACAACATGGAGTACCGGCTTGTCGTGAATGTGCCGGTGAAGGTGTTCTAAGCGGGGCGTTGATGCTGTTCATGCTTGCGGGCATCGACATTCGATGGCCGCAAGTGCAGCGTCCGTTCGCATCAATGTTCAGAAGATAACCGACACCACGATCGCCAGCCACACTGCGATCACGCCCGTCAGAAACATCACGCGCGCGATGCGAATTTTCGCGTCACTCGTTTCCGGTTCGACGGGACTCGTCGCCATCCACGGCACGAGCCCGAGAAACGCAAAGCCTAGTATCGCGATTCCCGCGACGAACTTGTCGGCGAGCGTCCAGTCGCCGGCTTCCTGCAGGCCCCAATAGCCGAGAAAGATGATCCCGATCGAGAACATCGTCGCGGAAGCCGTGCAGAGGGCGGGCACCGATCCTTGAGGAGTGGGCATGATCCACCTCGCGTGAGTCAGTGCCGTCGATTCTACGTCAGCTTCCGAACGCATCGCCCTGCATTCGCGGCCTAAGCCGATTGCCGCGCCTGCCGCGCCTCGTATGCTTTCAGATGGCTGTACGCAACGCGCAGCGACGACAGCGTGCCATGTTGCGCGTCGCCGCCGCGTGCGATCAGATCGCCGACGATATGATCGGCCTCGATGCGCGACTGCCCTTCGATATCGCGCAGCATCGACGCCGTCAGCGGCGAGCCCTCGGCAAAGAGAATGGTCTGCGCGCGCGCATTGGACGCGTCGCCGAGCGGATACCCGTTCGCCGTCGCGACGGCCTTGCATTCGCCCAACATGCGTTCGATCACGTGCCGCCCGTCCGGCGTCTTCAGAATGTCGCCGATAGCGGCGCGATACAGACAGGTCGTGGCCGCGAGTGTCGCGAGGAACACCCACTTCTCCCACATCTGCTGAAGGATGTTGTCGGCCGCCGTCGAATCGAAGCCCGCGCCTTCGAACGTCGACGCAATCGCGCGCACGCGCTCGCTGACGCCGCCGCCGAGTTCGCCGAAGCCGATCGAATGCATGTCGTTCAGATGCACGATTTCGCGCTCGCGATTGAGCGTTGCGGCGATCACGCACTGGCCGCCCAATACTTTCGACGCGCCGAACTTCGCTTTCAGCACATCGATGTGATGCATGCCGTTCAGCACAGGCAGGATCATCGTCGCTTCGCCGACGGCGGGCGCGAACGATTCGATTGCATCGTCGAGGCTGTAGGCCTTGCAACTCAGCAGCACGAGATCATAGGGCTCGCTGATCTGATCCGCGAGCACGGTCTTCACGTTGCGCAACGTGACGTCGCCGCGCGGGCTTTTGATGACGAGCCCAGAGTGTTGAAGTTCTTCGGCGCGTTTTGCGCGCACGAGAAACGTGACGTCGCGGCCCGCCTGCGCGAGACGACCGCCGAAATATCCGCCTGTGGCGCCCGCGCCGACTACGAGAATTCGCATTGTTTCTCCTTGGGGTTTTTTCGTGTGTTTGTTGGGATCGTGCGGTTTATGCGTTTGACACGATGCCTGTGTGGATCAGTCTATCGTGGGGACGGGATCTCTGCTCGCGGGGAATGCAGGCGCGGCGCGGCAGGTTCCAGGTCCGTCCACCAGCGTGAGTGTCGCGTCGTGGGTTACCGCCGGCACGGCAGGGGCCTCCCGGCCGCAAACGTCTCATTGATGCACAGGCCCCATTGATCGAATGCACTCGCGAGCACGACGAAATCGGCAAGCGCAAAGATGGTCGACATGTCCCGGTTGAGACTGAATCGACGATCGTGACTTTATCCCTGCCGTGTCGTTCAATTGCAATGTGCAGCTGCCGTTCGATCGCGTTGGAGTATCGAACGTGACTATCAGGACCTGAAGCAGGAACTCGAACCTGGATACGACCAAGGTCGGAAGTAGCGCGACTTGGACCACCACGCAGTACTGGTCATTGCAGCGGTTAGCGCCAAACGACGAAAAATGTGCTCTTGGTCACATCATTTACATGCAAGGCGATTTCTAATTTTGCTTAGTTGCGCTTAACCGTACGAAAGCAAAATGAAAGCAAAGACGCTTCAGTTACTGAGAGAACAATCACTGCTAAAGACAGCTACCGAGGAAGAGTTAAAGCAGATCGCCGAATGGACGCGTATCAGCCGCGTGAAGTCAGGAGAATATGTGGCATTCGCAGGCGACGCAAATTCTGCTCTGTATATGCTGCTAGAAGGCGAGTTGCGTTCGTTCGTTGTGTCAGCTGACGGGCGCGAGATCCCAATTCGCACATATAGCAGCGGACAAGCCTTTGGCGCTGCAACAATCATTCAGCGCGTTCCATTGATATTTAGTGTTGCGGCGATACGTCGAAGCGCTATCGCCATTCTTAGTCGTACACACGCCCGCACACTCTTTCGATCTCCCACAATCGTGCATTCGGTCAATGAGTTAATGGCGGCTGAGATTTTGGAATGGGCGCGGCGTTTTGCGGGTTCGAGTTCGCCACGTGCGAAGACTCGCATTGCAGCGTTGATCGCGTCCAGTTTGAGAGAAAATGCCTCAGGGGAATGGCCAGCAGTGGAAATTCCGGACCAGGCGACAATGGCAGCTTTAGCTCAAGTAAGTCGCGAAACCGTATCCCGTGTGCTTAAGTCTCTCGAGACCGATGAGGTGATTGTCCGGATGGGGCGGCGCTTACGCATTCGCAATGCCGCAAGGTTGCAACGAATTGCTGCGGGATTCGAACTTGATTGATATCTAGACTGGCCGCTTGCTCGCCCTGTTTTGTCAGCGCCGGAAGGAGTCAAACGCTTGCGGTTACCGATTGAGCGCGTCCCCAAGTCTGACTGATAGGCGTTCATGATCTCCGCGCAGAGAATGGCTTTGCTGCTCAGGCCGTCACGGCGCGCGCCGATGCCTCTTGAGCCCCGCGAAGCACAATGCGGTTTCGCTCGAACATCTCGGCCCAGCCTTGAGGCGACACCATATAGTCGGTGCAATCGCCGTACTCGATGATCGAGTCGCTGAAGATCTCCGAGCCTCGATACGAAAATGCCTCGAAACCGGGCTTGTTCGTCGCGAACAGGTCGAACTGCGTGCGTGGCAAAAGCGCGGAAAGTGCGCGTTGAATTTCCATGCATTGATCGGGTTGAATGTCACCGTAATCGCCATTCAAATACGCCGGATCGTTGCCACATCTGTTTCGGACGAACAACACCTTTTTGCTGTCTAGTTCGTTGACGAACCGATCGGCACGTCGGGCGTATTTCTTTCTCAATTCCGCGAGCTGTTTTTCGACATCGCCCACAATCACTCGATCGTCTTCGTCTCTCGCGAAATCGTGGTGATACATGAGATTGAACCGCGTGTCGACGACGGTCCCCCGGTCCGCAGGAATCGACAAATTCGACGGCTCGAAAAGGCCGCTGAATCGCGCATCGAGAACATCGAGCAGCGCATGGAAGGGTGTCATCCACCAATCGAACGGGTAAGCCTTTCCCATCTTGAAGTGATGGCGGATATTCCAGGTCACTTCGCAATTCGAGCCAATGCTGATGACCCGGTCATATGATCTGTCGGGAGGACGCTTTCGGGCAAATGCGGCGAATTTTTCGAGGAATTTTAGCTTTGCTTGCATGAATGTCTCGGCGGCAGTGCAATATCGTTCGTCGCGGAATGCAACTCAAGGGTGTGTTCGCGGACTTTTCACTCTTCGTGCGTGCCTGGACACGGGCGCCCTTGCCTTCGCACAATCCCTCAGCGATGCCTTTTCAGGTCCGATGCGAGGACGGCTGCGCTCAGGTCCCGGATAAGCTGCCGCGCCTGTTCCGGCTCAAACGCGAACGTATAGACTCCGTTGAGCTCGATGGGACTGTCGGCAGCGACGCGTAGTGCAATGCTTTCGGCCGTTGACTCGGTGCCCCACGTCTGTACTGGCAATGGCCAGTTGCAAAGCTTGTTCATGTGATGTGAGTCGCGTGAATCACAAACTGGTGCCTTGTGTCATTCGTCTAACGGGTTCGATAAAAAATCGGCGGGAAAACCGTATCTGTCCTTCAGTTTCGAGAAAGCGAATAGTCCCAAGGCACCGCTACAGCTTCGCCCTCTGCCGCGCGCGCAAGCGACGCGCTGCGTTGTAGCTCCAGCTCGCGCAGAGCCGCGTTGAGAGTCGAGATGAGTTCCTGCGCCTGGTCCTGCGTCAGCAGGATGGTCTGCACCTGCTGCTCACGCGTCTGCGTGTCCGAGATTGCGCGGCCGGACAGCCGGATATTCGACTGGCCGTAGGTCGATTCAGCCTGGATATTCCAGCGGCCTGTAGGAATGAGTAATCGCTGCACGATGTTTCGCCCGAATACATCAGGTCTTGTTGGAGCGTCTTGAAATAAGGAAATCAATTGCGCAAGACGGGCACGGAAGAATTTGCTTAGTTATTCAACTCGCCAGTGCGACGTGTTACACAATCTGGCATCGCCGTCGCGAATGGCCTAGTGCGCTATTCCATACGAGCTATGGTCTGTTGTCGGCTTGGAACTGACGAGTAACGCTCGCTGGTCACGATTCAGTGCATTCATTGAAAAAAGCCAGGCTTGTGGCCTGGCTCCTTCAAGCAGATAGCGAGCTTCCGCTATCCGCGTTTCGGCTTCGCCCACGCAAGCTTCACGTAGGCGAAAGCCATTTGGGGTTTAGCCCAGCGTGATTACGCCAGCTGCGTCCATGTGGCTTGCTGCTGCGCCAGCGTAGCCAACCAGCACGACACCAGCCGTGTGCGCAAGACCGTCCGACCACTGGACCATCGAGTCAGCGCCCGTAGCCGAAGCCGTGAACGTATGAGCCGTAGCATCGAAGGTACCGCGAACGATGTCAGCGCCCGCCGTTGCTCCCGTGACAGCGTGCGCGAACGAGCCAGCCAGATCGGTCGCCAGTGCACCTGCACCCGTAGCCGAGCCAACAGTGATCGTGTCGCCTGCGTGGAGACCCTTAACGATGTCCATGCTGGAGACATCACCGTTGGTATTGCGTGCAGCACCCGTGTCGGCGGCGACGCTCAGATCGGCGTACTTCAGGCCGTCAACGATGCCAGCACCGTGCGTGCCGAACGTGATGACGTCTGCACCGAGGCCGCCCGTCACCAGGTTGCCACCCGTGCCAACCGTGATCGTGTCCTTACCGTCACCACCCGTGATGACGTTCCAGCCGTTGCCAGCCGTGATGGTGTTGGCATCCAACGAGCCGGTAACGCTGATGACGTTGTCGCCGTTGCCGACCGTGATCGTGTTCGCACCAGCGTGACCATCGATGACGTTGTTGCCGTTGCCCGACGAGATCGTGTCGTCACCAGCACCGCCCGTCAGCGTGTCGCCACCGTCGCCACCGACCAGAACGCTCTTCAGGGCGTTCGAAGTCAGGTGGTTAGATGCCGTCGCGCTACCGATGATCTTCAGGCCGTTGCCCGTCGAACCCGTAGCATCAACCGTCACCGTGCCCGTCACTGCGTGAGCGTCGATCACCGAGTTCACGTTCAGTGCCACAACGCCCGTCGAGATGTTGACGTTGCCTGCGCCCGACACGTTGACGTTC
Source organism: Paraburkholderia phymatum (assembly GCF_038900715.1). Taxonomy (GTDB): domain Bacteria; phylum Pseudomonadota; class Gammaproteobacteria; order Burkholderiales; family Burkholderiaceae; genus Paraburkholderia; species Paraburkholderia phymatum_A. Next base: position 314,640 of record NZ_JAYMRZ010000003.1, read on the forward strand.
GTCAGTGCCGTTGCGCCCGCCAACGAACCGACCGTCAGGTTGTCGACTGCGTTCAGGTTCAGCGTTTCAACGCCAGCGATTTGCAGACCGCCGAGCGAAATCGTGCCCGTCGTTGCCAGGCCGTCGTCCGCCGTGATGCTGACGGTATCCAGCTGGCCAACTTGCGTTGCGCCTTCCACGTTGATGATCGCCGACGTCGTGCTCGTGTCGACGGTGATGTGCGCGGCTTGCGCTGCCGTCAGACCGTCCACTTCGATAGCGCCGCCGCCGTGCAGAACCACCGACGTGAACGCCGAGTTCGTGAACGTGCTCAGATCAGCGGTCACGCCGTTGTTGACCTGTGCAATTTCGAAGTTCTTGAACAGAGCATCGCTATCCGTCGAGATCGCAGCGTTGTTCGCCAAGATCAGCTTGTCTGCCGTACCTGCGCCGCCGTCCACTGCCTTCGTTTGTGCTGCAAGAGCCGTCACGATGTCTGCACCAGCGCCGCCCATGTAGGTCTGGCCTGCGCCGATCGTGATCGTGTTCGTGCCGCTCGACTGGCTTGCGTCGATGACGGCAGCTGCGTCGAACGTCGTCGCGCCGAAGTTCACGCCTGCTGCGCCCGACACGTTCACCGCCGTTGCCAGGCTCGCGTGCAGACCCGTCAGCACGTTCGCCGACGTACCGTTGCTGACGATGTTGACCGTCGTCGCATTGTCGTCGGTGTACGTGCCAGCCGTAACGCCGCTCAGCGTGAACGTCTCAGCGTGATTCAGCGCCGAGTTGTTCACCGTCACATCAGCCGCCATGCCCGTAGCGGACACGTTGGCAACTGCATTGCCCGTGATCAACGTGGCAGCTGCATTGTTCAACGTGACCGTCGTCAGGGTGTTATGCAGGGTCGAAGCGTCGCTGATCTGGTTCAACGAGCCGTAGTTGCCCGTCACGGTTGCCGAAGCAAGGTTGGTGTTGGTGGTGGCCGTCACGCTGACTGCCACTACTGCGCCAGCCGCAGTAGCGTCAGCTGCCAACACCTTGTTCGCAGCAGCCAGAGCAGCGGCGGCATTGGCGTCGTTCACTGCGTCTGCTGCGATTGCTGCATTGCTTGCGGCCGTTGCGGCCGTTTGCAGCGGCGTCAGAACGGCTTGCGCTGCCTTTACTGCATCGGCCAGCGAGCCCGTTGCCAACGCATTAATGAACGCTGCATCGATTGCCACCTTGTCTGCTGCCGTGATCGCGCCAGCATGGAACGCTGCCGTCGTCGCTTCCTGAATCGAATTCGCGGTCGTTGCGTCTGCCGACGAGTTCGTGACTGCTTTGATAGCCGTCGACAGGTTGCCGAGATTCGTCACCTTGGTGCCTGCGGCAACCATCGCCTTGCCCGATGCATCCGTGTCGCCGAGTGCGGCGACATTAGCCGTAGCTGCTGCAGCTGCCGTCGCTGCGTGCGCCACGCGATCTGCCAGCGAAACTGCGCCGGCTGCCGTCGCGTTGACGCTCGTTCCGCCGACGAACTGGATTGCGCCGCTCGAAGCCGTCGCCGTTTCGGTGCCTGCTGCGTTGATGCTGATCGCGCCGCCGGCTGCCGAGTTCGTCACCGTCACGTTACCAGCTGCTGCAACTGCCGTCGCGTCGATACCGACATGCACATCACCAGCCTTGCTGTTGTTGATCGTGACGTTGTTGCCACCGTTGACGCTCACGCCAGCCATGCCGTTCGCGACGTTGATGTCGGTGGTTACTGCTGCGACGACGCCGCTGATCGTACCAGCTGAAGCCACGTTCAGGGTCTTCAGACCGCTCCAGCCCGAAACGTCAGCAGCGGTGATGCCTGCGGCATTCGCCGTGCTCAGGTTGACCGTCTCGACGTTCGTCACGGTTGCGCCAGCAGCATCGCTCAGCTTGCCGCTAGCCGAAACCAGGTTCAGCGTATCGTTGCCTGCGCCGCCATCGATCTTGTCGAGCGAGGTGAAGGTGTCGCCGCCGGTCGAAGTCAGCGGTGCATTGATAACGTCGTTGCCTGCCGTGCCGGCAACAGTGTCGATGCCGCTGCTCAGGTTGTACGTTTGAGCAACCGCGCCGCTGCCAATATTAGCGACCGTCGTCGCCAGATTAGCCGTTTGCGCAGCCTCCGAAGCCGAGTCCGTCACCAGCGTCACGGCCGCGCGTGCGTTGTTGGAGGCTGCATCGCCGTTGTAGGCAATCTGTCCCGACACCGATTGCGAAACCGCTGCCGTGAATGCGTTAGCGTAACCAAATTTCGCCTGGAGTTCGGCCAGGTCGCCGTTCTGCGCACCGTTGTAAATGTTCAGTGCGACGGAAGCCAGCGTGAACGTACCAGCATTGATGGCTGCCCGGTAGAAGTTCAGGCCCGCCAGGTCCGCGTCATGGCCGAACAATTGCTGGTAGATCGCGTTAATCTGAGCAGCCGTGCTCGAGCCACCATAGAGTTTCGTCGATTCCGTCGAGTTGCCGAACGCGTTGATGATGACGTTGATGTCGCCACCCGCCTTGTCCAGCTGCGTCGCCCAGTAGTCCTGGCCTGCCGGATCTGCCGGACGGCCATAGTAGGCCAGGTAGGCAGTTTGAATTGCATCGTAGTATTGTGCTGCAGCCATTTCTAGCTCCGAAAATTATTTATACACGTGTTTGCGTCATCAAGTGACTGGCCCCCGCGCAGACCAATACCCTCCTGGTCCGACGCGTCCTTCAACATCAAACGCGAACGCATTTTCAGATGAGTCAACGCGCCGTATTGTGACGGGGCTCACAAAACGTGAAATTGTGAATCTGGATGTCAGTTAAAGAATCTGGCGATCGCCATTACAGTGGGCACGCCGCAATTCCAGGCCCAGTGAATAAGGAAAAACACTCTGCCGCTTCGACTTGGCTTGGAAGGGCAAGCACGTAGCGCAATCTGATTCGGGATTAACTGCTCATCCCAACTGTAATTGCGGTGCAAATAGCAGATATGAGTGAAGCGGCCCAACGTGATCGGAGGTGTTCTCAGACGGGAAACCGCGCGTCAAACGGTGAGCGCTGGCTGGCAATACTGCAGAGGCGATTTGCCGCTTATAAGAGGCCCGCCAGTCCCGAGGGTGAAACTGGCGGTTACATCTACTTCCGAGCGACTATGGCTGCTCACAGTAATGCGAGCGGCACAATCTTAATGGCATGCCTTCATCATTTTTGTGACGGCAATCACTATGGGATCGAAAAAGAGGCCGCAATTTCGCATCGCCCCACCAAAGGCCTTTCGCAGATGCAGATTGATTCATCGCCGCTCTGCCCGACGTTTCTCGTAACGCGCACTCTTTGCGCGGTGTTTTCGCCGGACGCTGTACCTGGCGCGCGCTGATACCCAGAAGCTTTCTAACCACCATGGAAGCGTCCACGGCACTCGCGCTCGTCGACACGAGCGCGAGCGTTCAGCTTGCTGCGGCAACGGGCGACGCGCAATATCGAATTTGTCTGTTTGTCGACGTGAAGTCCGACAAGAACAGCGGGATGATCGGTGCTTATTCCACTACGCCGCAAAGCAGGCGACATTCCGGCAGTAGCGAGTTTGCGCAGGAAAAGAGCGCGGCGCCTAAATGCCTTGCACTGAGCGGCTCACCGCCGCTAGTACGTACGGAAGACTTCACCACCCAGCCTGACCCGATCAACCGCGAAGCCGGTGGGTCCCGCTCTGTTGTCTCAAGAAAGACTGAATTTCCATCAGGTATCGACAGGACGCTCTGTCGGCACCGAAACGACCCGCGCATCATCGGCTTCAGGCCAGTTCGACTCCCGATGCTATCCTCCGCAACATCGTGATATCCCGAACGCGTAACCGCCGGCCGATGCGGACAATAACGCCTTTTGACTCGAGAGACTTTAGAACTCGCGACACCGTTTCGCGACTCACTTTGGCCAGTGCTGCTACGGTTGCCTGATCTGGCATCTCGACTGCCGGCCACTCATCGACTTTTTTATCTCCGACGGAAGTCGCGATCAGGGCAGAGACCCTGGCGCTGGCACGAGACAGTCCCGTTACGGAATAGCGTTGAACCATCTGCAACAGATCAGCCGACATCAGTTGGTTGACAGCCGGGGCAATCGTTGGTGAACGCATCAGCGACATTGCTTGCGCGCGATCCAAAGTGGCGACAGTCGCACGCGTGATGGCAGCGATATTCCATGACAAAGCCGTGCGCTGAATAATTGTCGCAGCGCCGAAAACCTGTCCCGCGGTATAGGTGCGCATCGGAATTTCATGCCCGTCTTCCGACGAGACAAACGAACGCAATTCGCCTTCAAGCAACATGAAAAGCGGCGAATTTACATCGCCGGAGAATGCGATATATTCGCCTGGGGTGAAGTGATTGACGCGCGCCAATCGTGCGGCCAGTTCTATCTCTTGATTGGTTGCGGTCGAAAATAGCGCCAAGTTTCTCAGATCGTGGTTCGGTGTTTCGTCGTTCATTTTCTTTTCCAAGATGCGCGGCGAATTGTAAGAGAAAGAAAGAATCTATTTGCATGTTTTGTCTTTTTACAACATTTTACAATTTACGAAACGTTTGCGGTTCGATCTGCCATTTGATTAACTTTGTTAAATATGGCATGTTTTCTATTCACACGGATGTTATATTTCACAATGTTGTACATATACGAAATAAAATTCGAATCTTATAGTTAAATGAAATATTTATCACTTCGCGCGAAAGTTAACCGATTGGTCAGAATCTGTGTTAGCCGCGATTTTGAGCAGTCGCTGATTTAGCCGCTTTTTGGCTCTGATTGGCAGCCAAAGCCGGTTTTGAGTTCAAGTACCGTTAAACCTCATCTTGTCAATTTCAACGTAATGCAATTGAAGAGAGGTTGTGAAGCACGTTTAAGGAGGTGTGCTCACAAGCGCGGGTACAGTCACGCCTGCAACAGGAAAGTCGCATTCACAGAGTTGTCGCAAATGTGCGTACAAGTCATCCGATTAATCCGCAGTACTCGGTACTACAGCAATGAACGGCTATCGGTGCGGGATCTCATGGCGCACCAAATGAGTTCGCCTCTCCTGCGACGCTTCACAGATGCCCGAAATCCGTGCACAAGATTGGATTCGCTGCTAGTCTGGAATTTAGACTAGCGGCCAACGTGCGCCCTCTTTCCAGTCAGGCCGCACGCGATTGACGCGACAACGCGAGCTATATGTGCCAATTGGTACTTCGCGTCTTTCAGCTGACTTTTAAGCAGTTAGAAATCGCTTTATTCATTCAGCGATTTCGTGCTCCGTATCACAAGATGCTCTTCTGCCAACGGCAACGCTAGCCGACGCTGGCCACGATTCGTTCCGCCTCGGGACCCTGCTTTTTCAAGGTATCAAAGACAGTTGGGATGTTCATGCCGCGTTTGTCAAAACAGCTTTTCGGGCACGCAGTCCGCGCAACAACCAGTTTTTCAGATACTCGGCAAGCGCACGTTCAAGCAGACTGTGAGCTACGTTGGCCACGACGATAGCAACCACCGTCGTTAGAAAGAGAAACGAGTACCCGTACGACAGGTTGCCATGTCCCGTCTTCACAAGAAGATCGCTGAGCACTTCTTGCACCAATGGATGCCACAAATACAAGGAGAACGATATATCGCCAAGGTAGGTCAGCGCACTGGGCACCGCCAGTTGCATCCGCTTGCTGGCGAGTACCAGCACGAGCATCAACGGTATCAACGACAGCCCCCATTGGATGATGCCGTGTCCCATCTGGAAGCGCGCCATGTATTGCCAAAGCACAAAAGACACGGCCGTGAATAGCAGCAGTTTCAACGTCGACCTGTTACGAATCTCAATGCGTGACCGGTAGACTAGGCCGAGGATGACACCCGCAGCGAATTGCCAGATGATCGGCGACGTCAAAAGCTGGGAGTACGCGTGACTGAACCCATAGTCGGTAAAGGCGTCGAATGTGACCTGGCCGTGCAGGTAAGGAATCAGCAACAGTGTCACACTGAGCCATACACTCAGCGCAATCCATCGTCCCCGGCCGAATAGCATTGACACACCGAATACTGCATAGAAATACATCTCATAGTTTAGCGACCACCCGACCGACGGAATCGGGAAGCCAAAATCTGGCGGCGTGCCGTTGCCGGTAGGCATGAAGAGCAACGTGTACAGAAGTTGTCGCGAATGGCCCGCAATCTGAAAGAAATGCCGGCCGTGCCACACCACTTCGACGAATGTAAGCGACGCGACGGCATAGACGGGCCAGACACGGCAAAAGCGCTTGATCAAGAATTCGAGGACATAGACCGTTGAGCCATCTGAGTGCACGGTTGTATGAACCATGATGAAGCCGCTAACGATGAAAAAGAGCGCCACCCCCATCATGCCCGCAGGACCGAACAGAACATCGCCCATGCCCATTCCGTAGGGGCTAATAAAGCGGCTGCCATGGTAAAGCACGACCATCAACGCAGCGACGCCGCGAAGCGCCTGGATAAAGGCCAGCTTCTGGTTTGGTATTTGGGTCTGTTCGAAATGCTCAGGCATGTTGATGTGCAGCAGGAACCGAGAAATGTTCAGAAGCAGTGGCACGAGTTTGGAAAAAACAATGGAATTGATTGTAACGGCATGCAAGTAAAGTAAGGTGGTTGTCCGATCGTCGGCCGAGCGCACGATGGCACAGTTGTATATTTGCGTTGTGACGGCCGTCACACAGAAAGAACGCTTTCTGAAATAGACTTCTTGCCTTTGGCCGTCGCACGAAACGCGCAATTGTCGAATTTCCTCGATGAGCCTGGAACTCGAAGTCCGACATGCGTTCAGTCAATATCCAGTACGACGCGCGCCTCGATCATCTGAGAGCCGGCGCAGCGTTGCTCGTCTTCTTCTATCACACGTTTCACGTGCTGTACGGGCACTGGCAGCCTTACCCGCATGCATTTCTGGCTGGCTGGCTCGTCGAAGGCCACAGCGGCGTGGGCCTGTTCTTCGTGCTGTCCGGATTCCTCTTCATGCGTATCGCGCTGGGTGCGCCGGCAATCCGCTGGGGCGCATTCATGAAGAACCGTCTGTTGAGAATCTTCCCGCTTTTCGTGGTGATGTTTGTCGTCGCCACCTCTATCGGACGTGACGACTTCGGACCCGCGGACCTGCTTTATCTGCTCGCGTCCAATCTGGGTCGGGCCCCGACCTCAAACTCCTTCATGACAGGCGCCGCCTGGACAATATCCCTTGAGTTTTCGTTCTACATGGTATTTCCGTTTCTGGCGCGCTTTACCATTCAGTACGGCATCGGATGGCTACTGAGACTGATCGCGCTATGGCTGTTGCTGCGCTGCGGTGCGTATTTCTTTAGCGCCCAGTCCACGCACATGTACTACTCGACCTTGCTCGGCCGATTCGACCAGTTTCTGGTCGGCATGGCGGCCGCGCTGCTCATGCGACGCGTGCCGACGCTCAAAGAGCGGAGACTGCATGGTATCTGGTGCGTTGTCGCTGCGGCACTCGTCGTGACGCTCCTCGGCCTGCTCGCGCGCCACGCGAGCTATCAGTTGCCGCAGCCGAAACAGCCGGTATGGGCAGTCTGGGGACTCGTCGAAGCGCTAATGTGGAGTTTCTTGATTGTCGCTTACACGAGCTGGCGAGGCTCAGTCGACGGCATCTTGGGCGCGTTCCTCGCGATGGTCGGCGAATCGAGCTATTCGCTCTATCTTTGGCACTGTGTGGTGCTCTACCTCTTTGCGAAACTTACGGGAGCTGCCTTTGAAGCCGTCAATTGGCGCATCGGCATGTGCGCTGCGATATTGGTACTGCTTCCGTTAAGTCTGCTGGTCGCGCGCCTCAGCTATACGACGATCGAAAGACCGTGGCTCCTGATGCGCAGCCGTTATCACTAGCCGGCCTTTAGTGTACGCAATTCTGCAAAGTGTGCGCATCCGCACAACTTCGATAGTGACCCTGCGATAAATTTCCGTGCAGGCATTGGTCGGCCGGGATGTGGCTCAGCCACTCCGACCTGGCTCATTTCACGGAAGAACCGTCATGGCTGTCACATCGAAGAAAAAGCGCAAAAGCCTGCGCACAAACGGAAACGTTCCGAGTCATTGGACGGCGGAGTGGGCCGTCGAGCCCGCCACCACGGAAGGTTGGGTCAACGTCACGTTGACCGTCAAACAGACTGACGGCATTTCAACGGTGCAACGAACCTATCGCTATCTGCTGAGCCGCGAGCGCGCCAGTCAGCTCATGCAGGAGATGAACGAATCGCTGGCGAGGGAAGCTGCCAGCGAGAATCTCGATAGCACGGCGGCGCTTGTTGCAGCCAGGGCTGCCCTGCAAGCAGGGGCGACCTCATCCGCATTGACGCCCGAAGAGAACAATACGCTGCTCGATCATTTCGCGCTCGGCGCCTATGGGCTCGTCGGCAACTAGGCCCGACGCCGACGCGGCACGCGGCGCAACGGGCCCGCAGCGAGGATACTGCGGGCGTGACCGTCAGCGCGTCTGAGCCGGACTGGAAGCGTTCGCGAGTGCCGGAGCAGGCGGCAGATTCAGACGCACCCGCATTGACGAGATGAGCGCCGATGGATCGGGAGCCGGCAGGTTTCCCCTTGTCGCGCCTGCATTGGCAAAGTTGGCGGGCACGAACCACTTTGACACGTCGTACAGGTTTTCGGCTGTCAGTATGCCAGCCGCCTTTCTCAATTGCAGGGTCGCCAACAGGTACTGATATCGGGCCTTGGCCAGATCACGTCTGGACTGGTACAACTGCTGTTCGGCTGTCAGTACGTCCAGGTTGGTGCGCATTCCAGCCTGCACACTCTTGCGCGTTGCAGTGATGAGCAGCGTCGCGGATTCGACAGCGCGCTCGAGTGCATCGATGCGCGTCAAGCTGCTTGTGCACACGTTGTACTGCTTGCGAACGTCGAGCAGCACCTTGTCGGTCTTGTCCTGCAGGATGAACTGCTCCCGTTCGTAGTTGTCCCTCGACTGACGCGAGCTTGCGGAAACGAGGCCGCCGGAATAGAGGGGAATCGTCAGCTCGACACCAATGGACTTGGTCGAATATCGTTGTCCGATCGTATTGACGGAATCAGACTGATTGCGCCCCATGCTGGCAACGATATCGACGCGTGGATAGAAGCCGGCCCGCACGATTTCGACCTGCTGACGCGCGGCTTCCACAGTATGCCTCTCCGCGATCAGGTCTGCGTTGTTTTCAAGCGCGATGTCGTGCCATTGATCGAAGCTGCCCGCCGGTGACGCATCAGGCTTGTACTTCTCGGTCAGTCTGTCGAGATTGTCCGCCTCCTTGTCGACGGACAAGCCGGTGAGCGCCTCCAGCGTGTGCGCCATGTTATCGACGTTATCGCGCGCATCAGCGACATCGGCACGCGCGAGCTCGGCCTTTGCGCGCGTTTCGAGAATATCGGTGCGCGTTCCTTCGCCATTGCGAAAGAGCGCTTCGTTGCCGGCGAGCTGTTCGTTGAACGCCTTTTGTTGCGCGAGCGCGAGCGCGAGCTGATCGAGCGCGTACGCGGTGTCAGTGTACGCAGTCAGCACGCGCACGAGCAGGTCCTCGCCATGCCCGGCAAACGTCGCTTCCGAAGCAAGCGCCTGCGCCTTGCCGTACCGGTAGCGAGCGATGCCTTCATAGCTGAAGAGTGGCTGTCGCAGTGAAACGCCTGCCGAGTAGGCCCGATATTGCTGATCAGTTGTCTCTGGCTGGTCGGGGAAGGGCGGTCCGAGCCGCGTTGTCCGCGTCCAGTCGCGATAGTTGGCATAGTTGGCCGACAGATTAGGCAACAGATAGGAGCGGCCAATCGCCCGGTTCTCTTGGCCTGCGTCACGCTCCTTGATCGCCGCGGCATAGACGGGATCGTGCGTGAGGGCGGCGTCATACGCGTCGGCGAGGCCAAATGCGTGGGCGGAGCTGGCAGCTCCGAATGTCAGCGCCGCCGCGACGGCAACAGACAGGCGCCGAAAAGAGCCCGGAAACGCACGAAGCGAACGCGCGTTGGCGCGCCGCGGCGCTCGCCACGTATTCAATGTAATCGACTTCACTGCGTCAGTCCTCCGTCAGCGCCGTGTGCGCGCGATCGACGATCGGCTTGAGCAGATAGCTCAGCAGCGAGCGCTCGCCTGCCTTGACGAAGACCTCGACGGGCATGCCGGGCTTCACGTCGAAGTGCGCCAGCTCTTTCATGCCTTGCGGCGTGACCTTGACACGCAAGCGGTAGAACGGCGCACCCGTGCGTTCGTTCACGAGCCGGTCGGCCGAGATGAAGGACACAGTTCCCGGAATGCGCGGAGTGGTGTTCTGGTTGAACGCTGTGAACATCATGTCCACAGGCATCGCATCATGCACCTTGTCAACCAGATTGACGGGCAATTCCGCTTCGACTTCGAGCGGCTCGCCGCTCGGGACGACTTCCATCAGCTTTGCCCCTGCCGCGATCACGCCGCCATTCGTGAAAACATTGACGCCCACCACCGTGCCGTCGACGGGCGCACGAAGCTCGGTGTTATTGACTTCAAAATCGATTTCGCTCAGCTTGCTTCGCAGCGCGCTCGTATCGCGTTCGACGTCGGTAAGCTGAGTGCGCACTTCCTTCATGTAGTCTTCCTGCTGTTGCGCGATGCGCATACGCGCTTCGGCAATCTGGCTCGCCAGTTGGGCCGAGTATCCGGATTGCGTGGCGATCTCGCTTTGGACTCGCGCGTCCTCGCGTTCCAGATCCTGAAGCTTGGCGCGCGGCACGTAACCTTCATTGGCGAGCTGCCGCACCCCGGCTAGCTGGTCGCTGAGCACCTTCTGTTCCGCCTGTTTCTGCTGGTTCGCATCCTTCGAACCGGCAAGCTGTGCGCCGTAACCCGACATCGTCTGACGCAGCGCGCCAATGGACGACTGCAAGGCGGCGCGGCGCGAATTCAGGAGTTCCTGCTGCAGACGCATGTTGTCCAGGACCTGCTGGTTGTGCTCGGCGGCAGCCTTTTGCAGTTCGGCCGGAAATGCGATTTTCGGGGTGCCCGTTGCCTCGGCTTCGAGGCGCGAGCGCACGGTCAGTTCGCTAAGAAACTGCGCGCTGATTGCCGCCTGCTGGGCGCGGGCTTGCACGGAGTTCATCCGGACGAGCACCTGGCCGGCCTTCACCACGTCGCCGTCGTGCACCAGGATGTCCTCGATGATGCCGCCGGTTGGGTGCTGGATCTGCTTGCGGTTGCCCGTGACGACCACCGTGCCTTGAACAGGAACCCCCTTGCTGAGTGGCGCGAACGTCGCCCACAGCAGCGAGCCGACCACGCCGACGAGAACGATGGCCCAACCGACCCTGACATAGCGCAGTTCGTCAGTCTGGACTTCGGGTGGCACAGACGTGCCAAGTACTTCAAGCGCCGGCGTGCCGGCTTTCTTGCTTGCTGAATTGAACATAATGACTCTTGAGGTCAGGCCGTTGCGTCGGCGGTCTCGACAGACGGGGGCTGGTTTGGCGCGGCGGCATGTGCAGCGGCGGATGCCTCTGCGGAAGCCGAGGCTGCCTGCTGTTGTGCGGGTGCCTTCGACAAGGTGGCCATCACGTGAGCGGTTGGCCCGTAAAGCCGCAGTTGCCCTTCGACGAGTAGCAACAGCTTCGTGGTTGCCGCAATGATGCTTGTGCGGTGCGTGATCAGTACGACCGTCTTCCTGGCTTGACGCAGTTGATCGATCGCGTGCCTGAGCGCTGCCTCGCCCATTTCGTCGAGATTCGAGTTCGGTTCGTCGAGCACGATCAGCGCGGGATTGCCATATAGTGCGCGCGCGAGGCCGATGCGCTGCCTCTGGCCTCCCGAGAGACCCGAACCGCCATCGCCGACGGGCGTATCGTACCCTTGCGGCAATCGCAGGATCATGTCATGGACGCCCGCAAGCCGCGCAGCTTCAATGACCTTGCCGGAGTCGATCTGCCCGAAACGGGCGATGTTTTCGGCGATCGTTCCACCGAACAGTTCGATATCCTGCGGCAGGTAACCGATGTGCGGTCCGAGCTGGTCCTTGTTCCACTGGTAGATGTCGGCGCCATCGAGGCGCACCGTGCCGAGCGCGGCGGGCCACACCCCGACGAGCAGGCGGGCCAGTGTCGATTTGCCTGAAGCGCTCGGACCGATCACGCCGACGACGTCGCCAGCTTCAATTGAGAAGTTGAGGTTTTGCAGCACCGGCACGCGGATGCCAGGAGGCGCGGCGCTGACGCCTTCGAGCGCGAGACTGCCCGACGGTGCAGGCAAAGTCATGCCGACACGACGTGCCGGATTGGCGTCGAGCAGATCGACCAGACGGTTATACGCGCTTTTTGCAGCATTCCACTGCCGCCACACGGAGATCACCATTTCGAGCGGACTGAGCGCGCGTCCCATCAGGATCGATCCCGCTATCATCATGCCGGACGTCACCTGCCCTCGAATAGCGAGCAACGCACCGAGACCGAGCACGAGAGACTGCAGCGACAGGCGCACGAACTTCGTGATGTTGCCAACCAGCGCCGCCTTCTCGCTCGCTTCGGCCTGACGTGCAAGGAAGCCCGTGTTCAGGACGGACCAGCGCGACAGCAGGTCGGGCAGCATGCCCATCGCTTCGATAACCTGTGCATTGCGCAGATTGCTCGTCGCGAGCGCCGTCGAACGAATCGACAACTGGGTTGCGTCTGCAAGCGGTTGCCGTGACACGCGCTCGTTGACCACGGCCAGTACGACGAGTACGGCAGAGCCAGCAACCGCGAACAGCCCGAGCCACAGGTTGAACGCGAAGATCACGATCAGATAGACGGGAAACCACGGTGCGTCGAAGAATGCGAAAAGCGCATTGCCGGTGACGAACTGACGGATCGTGGTCAAGTCGTTCAGCGATTGCCCGGCATTCGTGCCCTGCCGCTTGAGGTTCGACTCGAAGCTGGCTGTATAGACGCGCGAATTGAGTTGCATGTCGAGCTTGGCGCCAACCCGGATAACGATGAAGCTGCGCACATACTCGAGCGCCGCCGATAATCCATACATGCCAAACATTATCAATGTCAGCATGGCGAGCGTGACACCATTGCGGCTCGGTATCACACGGTCATACACCTGCAGCATGTACAGCGACGGCACGAGCATCAGCAGGTTGATGAACATGCTGAAGATGCCGATCGTGCGGAACACGCGCTTGTAGCCGAGTAGCGCCTGCACGATCTCGTTCGTTGGAAGTTTGAAATTCGTTGTCATTTTGCTGACGCCCGCGTTGAGCGGGTGTGGCCTCTTTCTCGCGCGACTGGTGGTTCGCCCCTTTCTCAAGGTGAAGTCGCAGTATTGTTATCCACCCACGAAGGCGCCATTCTGCGGGAATGACATTCGCAAAAATGTGATCGCTGTCACACAGATGAGGGGGTAGGCAGTATGTGACGGCCGTCACATATAAAGACGCGCACAACAACGATACTTACGTCGCTCCACGCTGTGCACATCAATAAAAAAGTCACGAATGGTCGAGAATCAGATTTCGGGGATGCCGCTCAGAGTTGCAATGGGTGGCCGTGCGCTCCTCACGCCACTGACGGGAATAGGGCAATACGCCTTTCATCTCGCGCAAGAGTTCGTGCGGTGTGGCCACGACGTGCGTTTCTTTTATGGAACTCATTGGTCGTCGTCGCTTGCAGCGGGAAACGCTAGCGCATCGTCGGCATCTCTCGGCTCCTTTTCGTTGCGCACCCAAATGGCAAGCGTCGCCAAACGGTTTGCACGGCGTCACATGCCCTGTGTTTACAGGTACATGCCTCATGTCGAGCAGTTTCGCTTCGATTCAGGCGTGCGGCGCAGCACGGCGCCCCACGTGTACCACGATCCGAACTTCATTCCATTTCGCTTTGACGGCCCGACGGTGATTACCGCGCACGACGCATCGTGGGTGCGGTATCCGCAATATCATCCGGCAGCGCGGCTCGCATTGCTGCGGAACAATTTTCCGAAAGCACTCGAGCGCGCGGATCGTGTGATCGTCGTATCCGAATTCGTGCGAGACGAATTGATCTCCTGCTTCGGCGCGCGACCAGAGCGGCTGCGTGTTGTCCATAACGGTGTGTCAGAGCGCTTCAGGCCATACACGACTGAAGAGACGCGCGAGGTGCTGTCGCGCAGCGATCTCGTCCATGGGCAGTATTTCGCAGCCGTAGGCACGCTGGAGCCGCGCAAGAACCTGCTTGCGGCGCTCGATGCGCATACCCGGCTGCCAATGCCGGTAAGACGCAAGTTTCCGCTCGTGCTGGTCGGCGGCGACGGATGGATGACGGAGTCGCTGCACACCGCGCTTGTGAAGTCGTTGAACGATGGCACGGTCCGCAGGCTCGGGTACGTGCCCGACGAGGCGCTGCCTTTGCTGACAGCCGGCGCGCTCGCCCTGCTTTATCCGTCGATGTATGAAGGCTTTGGGTTGCCGGTCCTCGAAGCGATGGCATCGGGTGTCCCTGTAATCTGCTCGAACGCTCGCGCGCTCGTAGAAGTGACGGGCAACGCAGGGCTCATCTATGACCCCGATGATATTGCGGGATTCGCCGACGCAATGCAGATGCTCATTGACGATTCGGCGCTGCGCGCGCTGCTCGTCGCGCGGGGCAAAACGCGGGCGCAGCATTTCAGTTGGCGGCGCTCGGCGCAAGAGACGCTCGATGTATACAGGCAGGTTATCGTCTAGCGCAAACGCTGTCGCCTCGAATACCCGTTAATCGGAAATTGTTCAAAATGATTAGCTTCAGGACAAGCCTCGATCATGTCTGGCTGCTGGCACGACAGGATCTCGTGGATCGTCACCGTGAAAACGCGTTGGGCGCAGCATGGTTGTTGTTGCAGCCACTCGCTTTCATCGCCCTGTTCAGCACAGTGTTTTCGCACTTCATGCGTTCGCGGCTAGGCACATACGCCGACCCGCATTTGTATACGGTCTATCTGATCAGCGGGCTTCTGATGTGGAATCTGTTTTCCAACATCGTGAGCCGGCTCGCTGCGGTGTACAGCGGGAAAGCGCATCTGATTCGCAAGATCAGCGTGAACCTCTGGATCATGCCGCTTCACATCGTCGTCTCGGAGTGGGTTGTGTACGTGATCGCGATGTCGTTTTTTGCGGTGTTTCTTCTGGTGATCGGCCATCCCATCAGTCGGCAGTGGTGTCTGCTGCCTGTCGTCGCCTTGCTTCTTAGTGCGCTCGCTTATGGCATCGGCGTCATGCTAGGCACCATCGACGTATTCGTTCCCGATGTGAAGAACGTGTTGAACATCGTATTGCAGTTCGGGTTCTGGCTGACGCCCGTTGTCTACCTGGCCGATATTCTGCCGCTTTGGGCAGAGCACTTGATGCATTTCAATCCGGTGTTCTGGGCCGTCGACGCGACGCACGGCATCGTCGTATGGCATAGCTGGCCGCCGCTCAAGGAGTTCGCCGCGCTTGCCGTGGCTTGTGTTGTCAGCATGGCCGCGAGCCGCGCGCTGCTCGCCCGACTCCAGGCCGAAGTGAGGGATTTGCTGTGATCAGTCATGCACCTTCCAACGCGCCCGTGCTGGTCGTCGAACATCTGCGCAAGCAGTTCAACATCTACAACCGTCCCGCGGACCGTCTGATACAGGGCCTGACGGGCAAGGCGCGGTATCGTCGTCACGTCGCCCTCGACGATGTTTCGTTTTCTCTTGCGAGAGGTGAAGCGATCGGCGTGCTCGGCCAGAACGGCGCCGGCAAGTCGACGCTGTTGAAGCTCGTAAGCGGTGTGCTCGAAGCGGATTCGGGAACGATCCGCCGTAACGGTCGTATCACGGGTCTGCTCGAACTCGGTACGGGCTTCGACCCGAAGCTGTCGGGGCGGGACAACATCGCTGTCAATGCGCGCCTCATCGGCATGACGGGTGGCGAGATCGCAGAACGCCTCAACGACATCATTGCATTCTCGGAACTGGGCGAATTCATCGACGCCCCCGTGCGCACGTACTCGTCCGGGATGGTGATGCGCCTTGGCTTCGCGATCGCGATCCACGCGGACCCCGTCTGCTTTATCGTCGACGAAGCACTGGCCGTGGGCGACGCTCGCTTTCAGCAGAAGTGCCTGAAGCGAATCCGGACCTTCCGCGACCGCGGCGGATCCATTCTGTATGTGTCGCACGACATCAACTCGGTGAAGCTGCTGTGCGACCGCGCGCTGCTCCTGTCAAACGGCAAAGTGATCTTCGACGGCAGCCCCGAAGAAGCCGCGCAAAGCTATTACCGGCTGATCGCGGGCGTCGACGATGCTCTGCGCAACGTCCGGGATGCCGAGCAGGGATCGTATGGCGCGATGCACACGCGAATTCTGCAAGTAACGATGGCGAACCGCTTCGGCGTCGGCGATCGGTTCGGCTCCGGCGAGCAGGTAACTGTCACGCTCGACTGCGAGTCGTCGCAGGATGCGGAACTGTCAGTTGGCATCCTGATCCGCGATCGTTTTGGTCAGGACGTGTTCGGGACGAATACTTCGCTACTTAATAAACCAGCGGTCTTTCAGCAGGGCGGGCGCGTCGAGTGCCGCTTTTCATTGCCGCTGAACTTTGCCCCCGGCAAATACACCTTGACCGTCGCACTGCATACGGACGACACGCACGTTCACGATTGTCAGCACTGGTGGGACGCGGCAACGACGTTCGAGATCGCGGGTTTTACGAAGACGCCGTTCTCGGGCCTTTGCTACGTGCCCGTCGAATTTCAGCAACACATCCCAATGGATTCCGCACAATTCGCAACAACAAGATCATGACTAACGCGGCACTCTCGGCTCTTATCGAGCGCGTCAAGGCGGAAGCGGCGACGCGCACGCCGGCACGTCAACCCTTGTCGCAACCTGCGCTGCAGCTACCAGGCGATTCCTGCCGCATGCGCGCGCGCGGCTTGCAGCAGACGACCGCTTCTCCGGCAGGCGTCGGTGTCGAGCGATTCATGCTTGGCGATAACGACGATTTTATCGACGAAGCGTACCGTTATCTGCTCGGCCGCGAATCCGACGATTCAGGCCGACGGCATTACAGGGCGCAACTGGCGAATGGCGTCAGCCGGCTGAGTATCGCAGCGAAATTGCGGCTGTCGCGCGAGGGACGCAACCGGGGTACAGGCACGGACGGGATGAAATGGGCAATCGCGCTCACGGCCTTTGACAGCGCATTGCGTCCCCTGCGCATGAGCTTCGTGACGCGCTCGGCGATGCGGCGCCTCGAGCGGCGCGTGTCGAAACGCGCGGCGCTGCTCGAATGCCGGCGCGCAATTGAAGATATTGAGGCGCGGCTTGCTGAGCACAAGGCGCACGTGGAGACTTCAATAGAAACCGCCGTCGCGAGTGCAAGGGCAGCCGTTGCGAAGGCCGCGCAAGACGAGGCGCTCGTTTCTCAGCAAGCGCTCGACCGTTACTATCTCGCATTCGAAGACGCTAACCGCGGCTCTCAGGAGAGCGTCTCGGCCAAGCTCGCCGTCTATAACGACTGGCTCGGCACCCGTGTGCCGGGGCGCCGCGGCCTGCAACATGCAATAGTCGACATCGGTTGTGGGCGTGGCGAATGGCTCGCATATGTATCGGCGAAACATTTCGACGCGGTGGGGGTCGACGCGAACCCCGTTATGGTCGACGTATGCACGGCGCGCGGCTTCGACGTGCAATGCATGGACGCGCTCGGCTATTTGCGTAGCCTCCCTTCCCGATCGGTCGGTGCCGTCACGGGCTTTCACATCATCGAACATTTGCCGTTCGACTATCTTTATGCGCTCGTTGCGGAATGCAATCGCGTGCTGGCGGACGGAGGGTCGGTGCTGTTCGAGACTCCGAACCCGGAAAACGTCCTGGTTGGCAGCCACACGTTCTATCACGACTTCACGCACCGCAACCCGGTCACGCCGTCGGCCATCACGTTCCTGCTTCAGTATCACGGCTTTGATGACATCGACATCATCAGAAGCAGCCCGTATCCGGAAGAAGCAAAAGTTCCGGGCAACGACCCGCTTACCGAGCGTGTGAATGGCCATCTGTGCGGACCGCAGGATTTCGCCGTGACTGGACGCAAGGCACGCGCGGCCGGAGATCTGGATTGAAGATACTTGTGACGGCCAATCTGGTGCCGTTCATCCACGGCGGTGCGACTTATCACGTCAACGGGGTCGTGGACGCATTGCGGCAAGCAGGGCATGACGTCGAATTGCTTAAGCTGCCGTTTCGCTTCTCGCCGGAAGCCGACATTGCGCGGGCGATGAAGCATGCCTCGTCGCTCGATCTTGTGCAGCCCAATGGCGTGTCGATCGATCGCGTGATCAGCCTGCAGTTCCCGGGATATGGCATCGCCCATCCCAATCACTACGCGTGGGTCATGCATCAGCATCGCGCCGCGTACGAACTGTACGATCCCGCGCGGTCGTCATCGGAATTCGACGCATTGCGCGAGCAGATCATCGCCTTCGACAACGCGTCGTTGACGCGCGCCCGAGCCGTGTTCGCAAACTCGGGGCGGGTCGCGGAGCGCTTGCAGCAGTTCAACGGCATTGGCGCACAGCCGCTTTATCATCCACCGGCGCATACCGGGCATTTCAGGTGCGACGACGCGTTGCCTTACGTCTTCTTTCCCAGCCGGCTCGAGACGCTCAAGCGCCAGCACCTGGTGATCGAGGCGGCCCGACACATGCGCTCGCCGCTCAAGATCGTGCTTGCTGGTGACGGAGGCCAGCGCGAAGCGTACGCGGCATTGATCGAACGGCTCGGCGTGGGTGATCGCGTAGCGCTGATCGGCCACGTCACGGAAGAAGAGAAGCGCGCCTTTTATGCGCGCGCGCAAGCAGTCGTTTTTCCCGCTTTCGACGAAGACTACGGCTATATCACGCTTGAGGCGATGCTTTCCTCCAAGCCCGTGCTGACTTGTTCCGACGCGGGCGGCCCGCTCGAGTTCATTCGCCATGGCGACAACGGCTGGATCGAGGAACCCGCCGCCGAGGCGCTTGCCGCTCGTCTCGACTGGATCGCCGCGCATCCGCGCGAAACGGCTCAGGCCGGCGCGCGGGCACGCGAGACGTGGTGCTCGGCTGACATTTCCTGGGAGCGAGTGGTCAAAGTACTGACCGCCGCGTAAGCGAATCGAATCATGAAAATTGCAATTGTTGCACCGAGCCCGGTGCCCTTTGTCATCGGCGGTGCCGAGAATCTATGGTGGGGCCTTGTCAACGCGTTCAATGCGCAGCCCGGCGTACAGGCCGATCTGCTGAAAGTGCCCAGCCCCGAACGGAACATGGGCGAACTCCTGTCGAGCTATCGTCATTTTTCTTCGCTCAATCTCGATCACTTCGATATGGTGATCAGCACGAAGTACCCGGCTTGGGCAATTCGTCATCGCAACCATGTCGTCTATCTGCAGCATACCCTTCGCGGCCTGTACGACTGCTATCCGGAGCGTATGCCGACCACATTCGATCGGGAGCTGCTGCTGTCGCTCGGCATGCCGGAGCGCATCGTTCGGGCGCTTGCGGAGTACCGCGCGCATGACGTCGAGTTCGATGAACTGCTGGAAGCACTCGACAGCGCCTTCGCGCGCTCGCCCGATTCGGTGTGCTGGGCGTTTCCGGGTCCTGTGACTCGTGCGGCGATCCGACTTCTCGATGCCGTTGCCATGCGGCCCGATAAGATCGGGCACTATGCAGCCATTTCGCGCGTCGTGGCAAAGCGGGACGGGTACTTTCCCGAAGGCGTCGACGTCGACGTCCATCATCACCCGACGAATCTTCAAGGGCTTGTTGCAGGTCCGCAAGAGACGATCTTCAGCGCGAGCCGGCTCGATCCGCTGAAGCGGATCGACATCATCATCGAAGCGTACAAGGCGAGCCGGCTTGACGTGCCGCTGCACATTGCAGGCAGCGGGCCCGACGAGGCGCGATTGCGCGCGGCGGCGGGCGACCACCCCGGCATCCGGTTTCTGGGGCGCGTGCCTGATGCCGTATTGGCGCAGGAGTATGCTCGCGCGGTCTGCGTGCCATTCGTCCCGCGCGACGAGGACTACGGGCTTATCACACTGGAGGCAATGCTGGCAGCAAAACCGGTGATCGCGACGACCGATTCCGGGGGCCCGATGGAATTGATCGAGCATGGCCACAGCGGGCTGATCGTCGAACCGGACGCGCGTGCGCTGGCTGATGCGATACGTGTGCTATGCGGCGACCTGGCGCGCGCAAAGGAGATGGGGCGTGCGGCCCGAACGCATGCCGAGAGACTTGACTGGGATATGTTGTGCAAGGCACTGCTCGAAGGCGCTCATACAGCGGCAGCCAGAGCGGCAACGGCGGAACCTGCAGCTCGGATAAAGGTGAATGGGGCGACGGGCAGTACCGCGCCGGCGATTGTCGCGCGCCGCGCGAAGCCCGTGCTCGGCGTGCTCAATACCTATCCGATCGCTCCCGTCGTAAGCGGCGGCAAACTTCGCCTCCACGGCTTGTATTCACACGTGGCGGACGACTTCGACGTGCGTTTCGTCAACCTCGCCTCGCCGGATACGAGACGCCACGTCCGTCACCTGAAGGATGGCTTCAGTGAGGAACTGGTGCCCAAATCAAGCGACTTCATCAAACTGGAGAGCGATCTGGGAGAAACGCTCGGCGCGTCGGTCGAAGATCTGACCGCGGCAATGCATCCCCGCAGCGCGCCGCAGTGGCTCGATGCCATCGACCGGCTGGCCCGGACAGCGGAATTGATGGTGTGTTCGCACCCGTATGCGCTGCCCGCACTGCGCGAGGTCTCGTCCACTGCGTTCGTTTACGAGGCGCACAACGTGGAGGCCGATCTGAAGCGCGACATTTTCGGCTCGCATCAGTGGGCCGTCGATCGTGTGGCTGCGCTGGAGAGACAGGCCGTACGTGAGGGGGTGCTCGTCACGGCGTGCTCCACGCGAGATCGAGACCGGTTGCAATCGCTCTATGAGCGCGTGGACGCCGCGAAACTGATTGTCGTGCCCAACGGCATCGACGTCAGTACAACGCCCTTCCGTCAGAGCGCTATAGCTCAGCGAAGCCGCGCGAAGCTCGGTATAGACGGCCCGCTCGCGCTCTTCATGGGAAGCGCCCATGGCCCGAATGCCGACGCTGCGCGTGTCATTTTCGAGGCCGCCGCCCAACTTCCGCATGTGCAATTCCTGCTGCTCGGCTCCGTGTGCGACATGGTTTCGCGCTGGGACCGACCGGGCAACATCGGGCTCGCCGGCGTCATTAGCGAGGTCGAAAAGCATTGCTGGCTGGAAGTGGCGGACATGGGTCTGAATCCGGTGGTGTCGGGCTCGGGTACCAACTTGAAGCTGATCGAGTACGCTGCGGCGGGCTTGCCGATCGTCAGCACCACATTCGGGGCGCGCGGAGCGGGTTTG
This sequence comes from Paraburkholderia phymatum, assembly GCF_038900715.1. GTDB lineage: Bacteria > Pseudomonadota > Gammaproteobacteria > Burkholderiales > Burkholderiaceae > Paraburkholderia > Paraburkholderia phymatum_A. The sequence goes on from NZ_JAYMRZ010000003.1 coordinate 335,995, forward strand.
AGCGCGGGGCGGGACTATATTGAAGCCGGAGAAGCCGCGTTTGCCGAAGGTATCGCCGAGATGCTGCGACTCGACGATACTGCCCGCGATGCAATGATTCGCGAGGCGCGTTCCCACGTCGAAAAAGAAGCCAACTGGCCGCTGATAGCCCGAACCTACGTGGGCAGACTGAAGAATCTGGTCTGTTGAGTGACGAGGCGTGGCGGGAGCCACGCTCTCAGCGATATAGAGCCGCGCGAGAAAAAGTCTTAAAGGAACAGGTGCCCAACGGACGCGAGCCCGTCTGGCTGACCAGCCAGCGTAAGCTCCACTGTGCCCGTATGTACGGCAAGCTGCGCATGATCCGGTCCCGTCACTTCGCGGAACAGCCCGTCAACCAGGTCATACGACTGGTCAAGAAAACCAAGTGCTTCATGGCACAGCGAACTCTCGGGGGCACCGGACGTCGTGTGCGGGTTTGTCGGGGGAGTTTGTTGGGACATGGCAGAGCCTATAACGTTCTAAGCCCAAGTGTAGCGCATTGAACGCATGTTGGAATCAGTATTTCCATGACAAACCCACCGATGCGCTGCGAACCGTATACGAGAAAATCGGAATCGAATCCGCGACTCGCTGTACTGACAATTGCGCGTAGGTAGACCAGGCATGCGACAAGGGATACACATAGCGAAGCGACGCAGAGCGTAGCGTCTGTTGCCGGGCTTCGCCGCCAAAAAAGATGGGATCATATGACGACGCATCCGTTTGGGTGCGTTGCTGATAGATCGCTTCGAGGCGTCCCCGACGCAGCATGTCATAGTCGAGTTCGAAATAAGTCGAGTAGCCATGGCGGCTACCACCGGGACGGCCGTTGTGTTCATGGTCCCAGGAAGGACCAATCAGGAACAGCAACGTCGTTCGCTCGCCAATCCGCGCATTGAGTGCCGCTCGCGGTTCAACGCGCAGCGCGTTATACATCGAGTTGCCCGGATAGACGGTATCGTCGACAGTCAGATCGATACCCGCACGGGCGATCAGGCCTGTTAGCGTGACCACAGGCGACCAGTTGCTGGCATGCCATACGATATCGCGCTGATAGAGCCGCGTGCCGAGCCACAACACATCTGCGATCACCTCGTTACCCACTTGCCAGTGGCCCAGCGAAGTCTGATGGGCGACACCGAGTGTCGCAACCCGCTGGTCGTACGCATGGTCGCGGCGATATTGGCGGCTCGCGAAGCCGGCAATCACGCTGCTGTTTCGCACGCCGGGAATCGGCATCCCGCCCTGCAGCGACGATTCGAGATATTGGTCACCGTGCGCGAGGCTCGATGGAGCCAGCACCAGTGAATCGATCGGCGCACCCGATGCGAACGTCACGAGCGAGCTAGAGGGTCCGAAGTTCGCGTTCGACGTAACACCGACGCCGAGCGAGGCTGCCGCTTGCGGGCGCCTGACGTTCTGCACGCAAGGGTTGTCGCGATAGAACACGATGAGCTTCTGAATAGGTGCAGGCACGGCGAATTGCTCTTCGATGCGTGCAAGCGTTTGCCGCGTCAGGTCTCGCTCGCCGAGTTGGCAATAGAGGAGCGCGACGTCCAGCAGCGCACCGGCTTCGCGCGGGTCACGGCGGACGAGTTCGTTCAGCAATTCGATGGCCATCTCGCGGTTGCCGCTTTCGATTGCCGCTTGCGCTTGTGCGCGCAGATCGTCGTTGACGATCTGATCGAGCGACGCATCCGTCATTTGCGCATGCGCCGTGACGGAGAGCAGGGCCAGCGCGCCCGCCATACAGATGCCGCGGCACGACCGCGCGAAGAAACAAAGGAGAGAACGGATCATCTGTGTGAGCAGGTTCTCTCAACCGTGTTGCGCGAGGACGGCCGTGTCCTCGCTGAGGACATACAGCATTTCAGGGGCGACTCGTCCTCGCAGCGTCGCTTGCGCATACGGGCGCAAATTGTGGCGTGTCACGGCTTTCGCCGTTTCCTCTCCGACCAGCAGATCGGTGCCTGCAACCTTTGCGTAATCCTGCAGGCGGGAGGCCACGTTGATCGCGTCGCCAATGGCCGTGTAGGACTGACGCGTCGTCGAGCCGAGTTCGCCGACCACGGCGCTGCCCGTGTTGATGCCGATGCGCGCTCGTACCATCTGGCCCGCAAGAAGCGGCTCTTGGGCGTTGTTGAGCGCTTTCAACTCCTTGAGCATCGCGAGTGCGCAGTCCATTGCGCGGTCCGGGTGATCGGCCTGCTCGAGCGGCGCTCCCCAGAAAGCCATGATCGCGTCGCCGATGTATTTGTCGAGCGTGCCTTCCGTGTCACGGACGCAGCAGGTCAACCGTGTGAGGACAAGTTCGGTCATCGCGACGAGTTGCTCAGGGGTCATCTGCTCGGCGAGCCGGGTATAGCCCTCGATGTCGACGAACAGTACGGAAATGTGCCGACGCTCGGGCTGGAACGCTGTGAGCCCATGACGGCGCACGATTTCGCGCACCACGGTCGGCGGCAAATATCGACTGAAACGCTGCTCGAATGAGCGGAGCGTTGCCTGCGATGAAATCCACTCGACGGGCGCCTGAACGATGATGAACATCGCGGCCGGCACGAGTGGCAGAGCAATCAGATCCGCCGCGACGAGAGACGTCAGCAGCGCGACGGCAAGCCATGCGGAGATGGTCATGACGAGTGCGAGCAACGTGGTCAGCGCGCGTGAGCGCCTGAAGAGCACCGCAAACAGCACGATCGTGACCGCCGTCCACGCGAGCGGCAGCAACGTCGAGCCGCTTGCATATGTACCGCCCGCCTGCGCATCGAGAAGCCACGTCAGCATTTCGGCGTGTACTACAGCTGCCGGCAGCCATGCGTCGACGGGTGTCGCGATATGGTCGGTCAGGCCAAGCGCCGACGATCCGACTATCACATAGCGTCCGCGCAACAGATCGACAGGCGCAGCCCCCGTCAGCACCTGAAGCGCCGGGATGGCATCGAACGCCTGGCTGCCGTGACGGAATGGGATGCGAACAGTACCTCGCGAATCGACAGGCAATGAGGCGATCGACTGACCGCCCGACGGCACGTGACCGGCGCAATGCAACATCTGCCATCCAAACATCGGATAGAGGGTCCCCGCATAACGGATGACGGGCGGCATGGCGCGCACGACACCATCGAACTCCGCAATTGGCGTAACGTGTCCTGTGCAAACAGCGGGATCTTCAAAGAAGTTGCCGACGAAGCCCGTTGCGACGGGTGAGTTCCATGGAACGGTAACCGGATCGCGCGGCGCCCCCACATGTCCTGCACGAGCTGCAACCCGATTGTGCGACAGGTCGAATGCCTGCGCGAATACGAGCGGATAATGCCTCGCGATCGTCAGCAGCGCCTCGTCGTCCTTTGGATTCGACGCTTCGGGAAACAGGATGTCGAGTCCAACGGTTTTTGCGTGAAATCGATCGAACAGCGTCTGCGCGAGACGCGCAATGAGCGCGCGAGGCCACGGCCACGGGCCGATGACATCGAGCGAATGCTCGTCGATATCGACCAGAGTGACCCTGGTGTCGGGACGTTGCGCCTTCGTATGTCCCTGACGCCAGTCGTCGAGCGTGAATGCGAGACGTTTGTATGGTTCAGATTGCCAGCCTGTGGCTAGCAGCACCGAGAGCACCGCTGTCAATCCGAAAATCGCAAGGCGAACACAGTCGAGTCTCGAGGGGCGTGCTATCGCGCCCACTGTGTTGCTCCAACTGCCATCGTCTTCGAATCGATGCTTTGCAGGAACAGATACCCCGCCTGAGTAGCCGTCTTTCCCGCGAGCGCGCCGTGGATGGATGCCGGAGAGCCGTAATCGCTCGTCAGGATGCCGTCATTGCCGATCGCGCCCCGCCCTACGATCGAATGCATGCTTTCACTGGCGTTCAGGTCGAGCCGGGTCGTGAACGCGCGCTTTCCGAAGTCGATGGAAAGGCTCGCGTTCGAGATCGTGCCGGGCACGGCCGTGCCTGCCGTCGCATTCACAAGGTAGGCGGCGGATTTTTGCAGCCCGAATTGGAACACACCCTGGACGGGCATGACCATGTCGGGCTGCGGCGTGCGCGTCATCGCGAACAGCATATTGATGTCAACCCGTTGACTGCCTTGCTGGAGCAAGGCGTCAAGCGTGGTATCGGCGGGTTGCGATGCGAGCGGTGCAAAGCGCCCCCAAAAGACCTGTTGTGCTTCCGGCTTCGGCGGCGGTGCAGGTACAGACGGCGCCGGCGTAGGATCGGGAGCGGGCACGGGAGCAGGGGTGACGGTGTGCGGTGTCTGCTCAGGAATGGCATGCATGAACTCAAGTTCGAGCGGGGCGACGCCGACACCGCCTTGCGTTTGCCCAGAGGCCGAGCGGGCCGCATTGTCCTCGCTTTTCTGTGTCGCTGCTCCTTGCGGTGAAATGACTGGCAACCGGTTTTCGACCAGCAAGGGGTGCGTGCTACCACGATCGACCTGCAGCATCGTATTCGCTTGATCGGCAAACAGTTGCGCGGCGGCTGGGCCTTCGCATGGTCCACTGCCGGATGACAGGCAACTGTCGCCGAGCGGCGTCATCACGATGCCGCCGTTACGCACATCGGCGCGTGTCGTATCGGCGGTGGTGAAGACAGAAAAGTCCGTGCCTCGTACGCCGAGCGCTGCGACGGGTGTATTGAGTCGATAGTGATCGCGCGCGGCCTGTGCGCCCTGACCGGAAATCTCGCGCATCGTTCCCTTATGCAGCACGAGCTTGATCACGGACTGTTTGGGTGCGGCAGCGTCGTATTGAAAGCGCTCGAATGTCAGCGACGAGTCGGGACGCACGCTGATGAAGCCGTGATCGACAGTCGCGATGTAGACGTAACCGTCCGCCCCCGTTTCAATCGTGTCTCCCTGCGAGATCGTTGCATCCTCCTCGATCGGGGCACGTTGTCGTGCGTTGACGATGCGCGCGTTCCCTACCACTGCAACTGCGTGTCCAACGATGCTATCCATCTTTTCCGTGCCTTGAGCGATCCCGGTCGTGCATGCAACCGACAGCGCAAGTGCCACCACTCTCAGATCAAAGCGTGTGCGCATTTTGTTGTTGTGCTTTATATCGTGCCGGATAGCACGACTGGTCCTCTGCAGATATTAACCAGGTCAGGGTCGTGATGTGTGATGGCCGTCACAGAATCGATCGGGTTCATTGATTAATGTGACGGCTGTCACAGATGTTGCGGCGCTGTACCACTATCGTGACGACGTGTCAGAGACCAGGCGCACATACTATTAAATGTCGATCGAAGATAAAAAGACTGACGAGGGAACGTTCAAGGCTATCGATCTCCTCAGGCGACAGAAGTTACTTCGCGATGTATCCGACGATGTAATTGAAGAAACCAGTCGCCATATTCGCTACCGGCGTTATAGCAAGCGGGATTTTGTCGTTCATAAGGGCGACGCAGGATCCGCGCTGCTCCTGCTGATGTCGGGGCGACTCCAGGTTATCGCGCTGTCCGAGGATGGACGTGAAGTCGGTCTCAATTTTGTCGAGCCCGGCGATTACTTCGGTGAGCTATCTATCATAGATGGTGGACCGCGTTCGGCATCGATAATTGCGACGACGGAATCGGTGGTGGGGTTCTTGCCGAAACCACAGGCGCAGGCGCTCTTCTACCGCAATCCGGCCGTCGTCGAAGCGCTTTTGCAGCGGCTATGCAGGACGATCCGTCAGGCATCGAACTATCGATCGATGCTCGGCCTCACGCGCGCCTATGCACGCGTGTATTCCGTACTCGAAGCTTCGATGAAGAAGTCCACGGGCGACATGCTGACCATCGAAAACCTGCCGAATCAGCAGGCGATCGCAATCATGGCCAACGTCAGTCGCGAAACGGTGTCACGGGCAATCCGGTCGCTCGTCGATGGCCGCGTGGTCGATCGCGACTACCGCAGACTCATCGTTCGCAACGTCGATTTGCTTCGCAAACTCGCGCGCGGCGAGGCGGAACTGCAACTGCGCAAGGACACATTGGAAGATGGCGTATCACGAGGGCAGAGCGCCGCGTGAAGCGGACAACTCTCCCTCGATGGACGGCTCAGGCCGATTTTTAAGCACTGTACGCTCGCGCTGACCGATTGAACGATCTGTCAGCAACTGGAATCATGCGCGTTTTACATTTCTACCGAACCTATCTGCCCGATACCATCGGGGGCGCCGAGCAGTCGATATATCACCTGTGCCGCGCGGGCGCGGACATCGGTGTCAAGAACAAGATCTTTGCGCTCACACGCATCCGCGATGCCCAGCGTATCGTTCAACTGGAAGGACACGAGGTAGAACGGAGTTTCAATCGGATGACGTTTGCGTCCGTGGAACTCTCATGGCGCGCGTTACGTGAATTTAGCAGGTTGGCGGCGCAGGCTGACGTCGTCCACTACCATTTTCCCTGGCCGATGGCTGACATCGCCCACCTGGCTCGGCGTATCAATCGCCCTTCGATCGTCACCTATCACGCGGACATACAGAGGCAAAAACTGCTGCTCTCACTGTACAGGCCACTGATGCGCCGCTTTCTCGCGAACGTGGACAGGATTGTCGCGACTTCACCCAACTACGTCGCGACTAGTGACGTGCTTCGAGAGCATCTAGACAAGGTCGAAGTCGTGCCGCTAGGGCTCGGACGCGCTTATTACCCGTCGCCCGATGAAGCGTTGATGCAGTCATGGCGTGAACGTATCGGTACGCCATTCTTTTTGTTCGTTGGCGTGTTCCGTTACTACAAAGGTCTTCCCGTGCTGATCGAAGCAATGAAGCGTACGGGCTATCCCGTCGTATTCGTTGGCGACGGCCCGTTGGGCTCGAAAATCCGATCGCTCGCCATCGCGAACGGCTTGACCAATGCTCATTTCACCGGGGTGATACCCGAGGCCGACAAGGTCGCACTGGTCAAGCTCAGTCGGGCAATGGTCTTCCCATCCCCGAACCGGGCAGAAGCATTTGGCATGTCGCTGGTGGAAAGTGCGATGCTGGGCAAGCCAATGATTTCATGCGAAATCGGAACAGGCACGAGCTACGTGAATCTGCACGACGAAACGGGGCTTGTTGTCCCGCCGAATGATCCTGATGCACTCGCGGATGCAATGCGACGCCTGTGGGAAGACGATTGCGCCGTCGAACAGATGGGACGTCGCGCTGCATTGCGATTCGAGGACCAGTTCAGCGCACATCGTACCGCACAAAATTACCGGCGCATTTATGAAGCCGTGATCGCCGAGCGCGCGGTGACGAACTTTGCAGCAGTCCCGAACCAACGACAACTGACAAGACTTCATGCTACGCCATCCGACGTGGCAACCGAGAGGCAATAACAAACATGAACCATCCGTCTGTTCCTGAAACGGTACGTCATGCCATTTCCGGCATATCCGATTCTGTGCCTGGTGCATCGTCGATCTTGCCAGTCGTGCTTGCAGGGGGTGCGGGTACGCGGTTGTGGCCGCTCTCGCGCGAAGCACATCCCAAACAGTTGCTGGCGCTGCTCGGAGATCAATCGATGCTCGAAATGTCCGTCTCTCGTCTGGACGGAATCGCCACCACGCATGCCAATCGCGGCCTCGTGGTGTGCGCCGACGAGCATCGCTTCCTGGTGGGGAAGCACCTCGAGGCGAGCACAAGGGAATGGCAGATGATTGTCGAACCGGTCGCCCGCAATACGGCACCTGCGCTGACTCTCTCCGCACTCTGTGCAACGGCCAATGGCGACGACCCCGTACTTGTCGTGATGCCTGCTGACCACGTAATCGACGATGTAATTGCTTTCGAGCAAGCCGTGCGAGGCGCTGCATCGGTTGCGCGAGAAGGGAAAATTGTGGCGCTGGGTATCGTGCCGACTCGTGCAGAAACGGGATACGGATATATTGAAACCGGCCCGGCACTCGAAGGCACGGCTGGACACCGGGCGCGTGCACTGACTCGTTTCGTCGAAAAGCCGGCTCGCGAAACGGCGGAAGCCTTCGTGGCGTGCGGCAGCTACTGGTGGAATAGCGGCATCTTCGTCGTGCGTGCATCGGTCTGGCTCGCTGCCATCGACTCCGCGCGGCCGGATATCGCACAGTCGTGCAAAATGGCCTGGCTGCGAGCAAACGCGGAAGGCAGTGAATGGCGACCGGACGCACAGAGCATGGGCGCTTGCCCTAGCGATTCAATCGATTACGCGGTAATGGAACGTCTTCCTGTCTGCGGAATCGAGGGCGCTGTCGTGCCGCTCGAAGCGGGATGGAATGACGTTGGCGCCTGGGACGCCGTCTGGGACATTCTTCCAAAGGACGAGGCAGGTAATGTCGTGCGTGGAGACGTTTTGCTCGCGGGTGCATCCGGTACCTATGCGCATTCGGAACAACGACTGATTGCGTGTGTCGGCACCACCGATCTGATTGTTGTCGAGACGGCTGACGCTGTACTCGTTGCCGACCGTCAGCATGCTCAAGAGGTCAAGGCAATCGTTGGCGGTATTCGCAAGCGTGAACGAGCGGAGGCGGCGCATCACCGCAAGGTACAGCGTCCTTGGGGATACTACGATTCGATTGACAAGGGCTCGCGTTACCAGGTCAAACGCATCGTAGTCATGCCGGGGGCAACGTTGTCGCTCCAGTTGCACTATCACCGGTCGGAGCACTGGATCGTTGTGAGCGGCACCGCGCGCGTCACACGGGGCGATGAAACGTTTACGCTGACGGAAAATCAGTCGACGTATGTGCCAATAGGTGTGAAGCACAGGCTCGAAAACCCGGGGCGCGTGCCACTCGAGATGATCGAGGTTCAATGCGGGTCCTATCTTGGGGAAGACGACATCGTTCGCTTCGACGATCGATACGGGCGTCACTGACGCAATGGGCCATCGACATCTGCCCCTGCCCGCAAAGAGCAGGCAGACCGTTCTTTTCGGCGTGATGTCCAGCAAGAACAGAGGGACGATCGATGGATAAGCAACTACGTCGCAAGGCAAGATGGTAGTGGCAGCGTTTGCCTCCAGCGGAAACCTCGTCGGGTCGGTCAGGCAGTACGAGGCCCAGAGCGTCGATGGCGGTCGCGGGAACGGTGGAAGCCTGCATGTGAACTGGGAGCATCTGCAAGAGCCCTGGTGAGCGGCTAGAGTCTGTCTATCACCGAAATCGCGAAAACGATGCTGTAGTTCACCGGCGATGACATAGAGCGCACTCGCCAGCAAACTCTTGCCGGGCGGCCATCTGATTTTCGTGAACCTACGTAGCCGGTACGTCGCAAATCTCGCAAACCGCAGCGGGCCTGCCCAACCCGCCGCGATTCCTCACAAGCCGACCGACCGCACCTCAAACGATTTCAATCGCAAGCGCAATCCCCTGCCCGCCGCCGATGCACAACGTAACGATGCCGCGCTTCAACCCGTCGCGGCGCATCGAATGGATGAGGCGTGTCGTAAGCACAGCGCCCGTTGCGCCGATCGGATGACCGTGCGCGATCGCGCCGCCTTCGACGTTGATGATGTCGTGCGCGAGCCCGAGCTTTTGCGCGACTGCGAGGGGCACGGCCGCGAACGCCTCGTTGATCTCGACCCGCTCGACATCGCCGAGCTTCCAGCCCGCGCGTTCCAGCGCGATCTGCACGGCGGGCACGGGGCCGAGTCCGAACATGCCTGGCTCGACGGCCGCGATGCCGAACGCGGCGAGCCGCGCCGACGCTTCGATGCCATGCGCGTCCGCATAGTCGCGCCCCGCGACGATCATCGCCGCCGCGCCGCTATTGAGGCCGGGCGCATTGCCCGCCGTGATCGTGCCGTCGGGGCGAAACGCGGGGCGCAGCTTCGCGAGCGTTGCGACCGTCGTGTCGGCCCGCGGCTGCTCGTCGCGTGCGAACTGCACGGTGCCCTTGCGTCCTTCGATTTCGACGGCCACGAGTTCCGCATCGAATGCGCCGCGTTCCTGCGCGGCCACGAAGCGCTGTTGCGAGCGCGCCGCCCATTCGTCCTGCGCGGCGCGCGTCAGCTCGGCTTTCTTCACGAGGTCTTCCGTGTGCCAGCCCGAGTGCTCGTTCGAGAACGCATCGACGAGCCCATCGCGCAGCATGCTGTCATGCACCTGCGCGTTGCCCATGCGGCTGCCCCAGCGGCCGCTTTCGAGCAGATACGGCGCGCGGTCCATGTTCTCCATGCCGCCCGCGACGGCCACGTCGCCGAGCCCGAGCGCGATCTCCTGCGCGGCCGATACGATCGCCTGCGCGCCCGATCCGCACACGCGGTTCACGGTCAGCGCCGGCACCGACACGGGCACGCCGCCGCCGATCGACGCCTGCCGCGCGGGGTTCATCTTGTTGCCTGCCTGGATCACGTTGCCCATCACCACCGACGACAACGTCTTCGCGTCGATCCCGCCACGCCGCAGCGTCTCGCGCACGGCAACCGCGCCGAGTTGCGTCGCGGGGACTTCTTTCAACGATCCGCCGAACGCGCCGATCGGCGTGCGGACGGGATAGGCAATCACTACATCGCGTGCATTCATCGCTATTCCTCAAGTTGAACTACTGCACTTCGATGCCTCGCGTGAACGAGGCGCTTCGTTGAAGGCTTCAGTTGGCGGCCACGTCCGTCGAGGGATGCGTTGTCTTCACGACATCGCCATCGGCGGGCGCATCCCAGCCGCCGCCCAGCGACCGGTACAGCGCGACGGCCGCCTGCGCATGCTCGCGCTTCGCCTGATTCAACGATTCGGCGTCGCGCAGATACGCCTCCTGCGCGTCGAGCACATCGAGGAAGCTCGATGCGCCGCCCTTGTACAGTTCATTCGACAGACGCAGCGCGTGGCCCGATGCATCGAGCGCGCCGGCGAGCTTCGCGACCTGTGCATCGCCGTTGACGAGATCGCTGCGCGTGTCCTCGATGTCCTTCAGCGCGTTCAGCATCGTCTGCTGCAAGCCGAGCTGCGATTCGCGCATGCGGCTTTCGTTTTCGTCGATGTGCGCGGTGATGCGGCCTGCGTTGAAGATCGGGCTCGTCGCGCTCAACGCGGCGCTGAAGAGGTTGTCGGTCAACGTCGGCATGCCGAGATACGACGACGCGAGAATGCCGTCGCTCAGGCTCAAGCGGAACTTCGGATAGCGGTCGGCTCGCGCGACGCCCACTTCGGCCGCGCGCTGCTCGACGTTTGCGTATGCGGTGCGGACATCGGGACGGCGCAGCAGCGCTTCGGAAGGCAGCGTCAGCGGCGCGCTTTGCGCGGGCACGGGAATCGGCCGCGCCTCGTCGATCAGCAGGCTGCCGACGCTCTCTGGCGTGCGTCCCGCGTACACCGCGATCAGGCTCATGTCGTGCTGAATGTCCGACCTGACTTTCGGAATCTGCGCCTGCAAATCCTGCAACTGGTTCTGCGCGCGCGCAACGTCGAGTCGCGTCGACAGCCCGTATTGCAGGCGCTCCTGCGTGAGCTTCAGCGCGCGGCTGCGAATCTGCTCGTTGTCGTTGATGATCTGCAATTGCGCCTGCGCCCAGCGTAAGTCGATATACGCAGCGGCCGTGTTCGCGGCCAGCGCAAGCCGCAACTCGTTGAGCGCCGACTGGCGTCCCGTCACCTGCGCCTGCGCAGCGAGCACCGCGAGCCGCTCACCGCCGAATACGTCGGGCTGCCACGAGGCCGTCAAGCCGATACCCGCCTGCTTCACATAGCCGAGCGGCGGCGGCGTGTTCTGCCGCTGATACGCGGCCGTTGCGCCCGCATCGAGTTGCGGCGCGAGCGCCGCGCGCTGCTGCTTCGTGATGTCCTGTGCCTGCTTCACGCGCTCGACGGCCGCTTTCACGTCGAGGTTGTCGCCGAGCACGATATCGACGAGCCGATGCATCGTGGGGTCGCCGAATTGCGACCACCATGCGTCGGCATCGACGGTGTCTTTGGGCGCATCGACGCTCCACGCGTCGGGCGCGACCGTCTTCACGGTCTGCGGCAAATCCGCGTGCGTCGCGGGCTGAACGGCGCACGCGGCAAGTGTCATCGCGGCAGCAATGGCGAGCGCTTTCGCTACGATCGATTTCATGTCGGGTTTTCCAGTCGGAATCGTTGAATGAGCAGCGCGCGTTCAGTGCGCATCGGGCGGCGGCGCCGTATTGCCGAAAGGCCGCGAGAACAGCACGCTCGCAAGGCCGACGACGAAGCACAGCGAGACGGCGAGAAACGTATCGGAGAACGTGAGCACGAGCGCTTCGCGCATCACGAGTGCGTGCAGCGCACCGAGCCCCGCCGCCGCGCCGTTCAGCACATCGCCGCCGACAGCCGCGAAATGCGCGGCCTGGTCGCGCAGCAGCGCTTCGATCACCGGGCGTCCCGCGCTCACGTGTTCGTCGAGCCGCTCGTAATGCAGGTTCAGGCGGTCGTTGAGCATCGTGCTGCATACGGCGATGCCGATTGCTCCACCCAGATTGCGCATCAGATTGAAGAGCCCGCTCGCGGACTTGAGCCGCGACGGCGGCAGCGAACCGAGTGCCATCGTGACGATGGGCGGCACGCAGAACTGCTGGCCGATGCCGCGCAGCGCCTGCGGAATCAGCAGTTCGTGCCAGCCCCACTGATTCGTCAGCGGCACATACAGATAACAGCCGACGCCGAAACAGAGCAGCCCGAACACCATCAAGAGACGCATGTCGACGAAGCGCGCGAGAAACGAATACGCGGCCAGCGCGATCAACTGGAAGCAGCCGACCGACAGCAGCGCGACACCGATCTGCAGCGAATCGAAACCGCGCACACGCGACAGGAACACGGGCGTGAGAAACACTGCGCAGAAAAGCCCGATGCCGGTGATGAACGACAGCAGACTGCCGATGCCGAAGTTGCGGATCGCGAGCGCGCGCAGATCGACGATCGGTTCCTTCGCGGTGAACGCATGCACGAGGAACAGGAAGCCGCAGATCGCGGAAATCCACGTGCAGAACAGAATTGCGTGATCGCCGAACCAGTTCTTGCGCGGACCTTCTTCGAGCACGTATTCGAGGCAGCCGAGAAAGCCCGACATCAGCAGGATGCCGAGGTAGTCGCCGCGCTTGAGCAGCGACACATCGGCATGGTCGACGTTGACGAAGCGCGGCACCAGCACCGTCACCAGCGCGCCCGGCACGAGGTTCAGATAGAAGAGCCAGTGCCACGACCATTGATCGGTGATCCAGCCGCCGATCACCGGGCCGATCGTCGGCGCGAGCGATGCGAGCGCGCCGATCGTTGTCGATGCAATTAGCCGCTGCTTGCCGGGGAACAGCATGAATGCCGTCGTGAACACGGTGGGAATCATCGCCGCGCCGAGCGCGCCTTGCAGCGCACGAAACAGGATCATCGAGTTGATGTCCCATGCGAGTCCGCACAGCATGCTCGTCAACGTGAAGCCGAATGCGGAGAAGGCGAACACCCAGCGCGTCGAGAACACGCGCGTGAGCCAGCCCGACATCGGGATCACCAGAATCTCGGCGATCAGATACGAGGTCTGTACCCAGGAGAGTTCGTCCTGGCTCGCGGACAGCCCGCCGCCGATGTCCTTCAGCGACGACGCCACGATCTGGATATCGAGCGTCGCCATGAAGAAGCCGAGGCACAGCAGCGAGAACGCGAAGACTTTGGTGCCCGTCGGCAGATCGGCGGGATTCATCGAAACGGAGGGGATCTTGCTCATGATGGGCGTTGCATCCGTCGAGTTACGAAGCCGCGCTTGCGGAGTCGCGCGTCGTCTCGCCGTCGCCGCGCAGATGCACTTTCACCGTCGCGGAGAGGCCCGGGCGCAGCACGCCCTGCATCTGCTTCGGCACCGACAGGCGCACGCGCACGGGCACGCGCTGCACGATCTTCGTGAAGTTGCCGGTGGCGTTCTCGGCGGGCAGCACGCTGAACGTTGCGCCCGTCGCAGGCGCCAGGCTCTCGACGGTGCCTTCGATGCGATGGCTCGATGCATCGAGATCGACGTCGACGGTGTCGCCGACCTTCATCTTCTTCAGCTGGTCTTCCTTGAAGTTCGCGTCGATCCACAGGCCGCTCGCGGGCACCACCGTCAGCAGCGACACGCCGACATTCGCGAGCACGCCGACGCGCGCCGTGCGATTGCCAACATAGCCGTCGATGGGCGAACGGATCGTCGTGTACTCGACGTTCAACGCGGCCACGCGCTGCGCCGCTTCGGCTGTCGCGACGCGCGCATGCGCATCGCCGATCTGCGCATCGAGCACGCTCAACTGACGTTGCGCCGCGATCAGCGCCGCGCCGCTGCGATCCACCGCGGCGCGCGCTTTCAGGAGATCCGCGTCCGCGCGCTCGACGACCTGGTTCGACACGGCATCGTCCTTCACCAGCTGGCGATAGCGCGTCGAGTCCGACGCGCTGCGCGTGAGCTCGGCGCTCGATGCGCGCACCTCGGCGGACTGCTCGTTGATCGTCGCGAGTTGCAGCGACTTCTTCGCTTCGAGTTCCGTCACGGACGCCTGTGCGCTCGCGACTTCGGCATTGGCCTGCGCGAGACGCGCATCGTAGTCGCGCGCGTCGAGGCGGATCAGCACCTGCCCTGCTTTCACGTACTGGTTGTCCTGCACCAGCACATCGGTGACGAAGCCGTTCACCTTCGGCGCAAGCACGGTGACGTCGCCGCCCACGTATGCGTCGTCAGTTGTTTCGATAAACCGGCCGACGAAGAACCAGTACGATCCCGCCGCCGCGATCACGGTTATCACGGCGATCACCGCTAACAGCATCCACGGAATGCTGCGGGTCTGTCTCGCGGCGCCGGCGACGCTCGACGGTGCAACGGAAGGTGAAGTAGACATGTTTGGATGTGCGTATGCACTGAAAAGCGTTGAAAAAAAGCGCGTAAAGCGCGGCTGCATTTCCTGCTGGGTACTATCGCTTCGTCATATCAAACAGCTCGTCTCGCAGCGCTTCGGCACGCTTCGTGCCGAAACGCTCCTCGAATTCCCGCTGCGCCGCATGCCAATGCTCGCGAGCCTGCTTCAAGCGTTCTTCGCCCGCCGACGTCAGCATCACGGTAAGCACGCGTCGATTGCTGCGCGACGCTTCCGTGAACACGAGCCCATCGCGTTGCAGCGGCTGGATCGCGCGAACCAGCGACGTGCGCTCCATCACCATCGAATCCGCAAGCTCCTTCATCGTCATCCACTTGCGATACCGCAGCCGGCACATGATCGAAAACTGCGTCGTCTTCAGGCCGACGCGCGCGAGATGCCGGTCGTAGACCTGCGTCACGAAACGCGCCGCCTGCCGGATCGCGAAGCAATCGTCGTCGGGCGATAACTTCACTTCGGTTGCTCCCGCCTCTACGTGCATATGCACACCAATGAATCGATCTAATCGAACGCGTCTTTCGACGCACCAAAAAAACACAACGGGATTATGACGACGTGAGGTTGAACAGTTCCGCGCGCAACGCCTTGGCGCGGCTGCGGCCGAACTTGCCTTCGAACTCGTCCTGCGCGGCGCGCCACGCCAGAGCGGCCTGCTCGAACGTCTTCTTGCCCGCATCCGACAGACTGAACTGAAACGTGCGCCCGTCATGCGGCGACGGCTCGCTGAGCACCAGACCATCGCGCTGCAACGGCTTGAGCGCGCGCACGAGCGTGGTGCGCTCCATCACCATCGTGTCGGCGAGTTCCACCATCGTCAGGCCTCGCTTGCGCGCGAGCTTGGCGAGAATCGTGAACTGCGCCGCCGTCACGCCGACCTGCCCCAGATGGCGCTCGTAGATCTGCGTGACGTAGCGCGCCGCCTGGCGCAGCGCGAAGCAGTTGCAATCGTCGTGGGAAATGGGCTTGCTCATGAACGGCAGTCTATATGTGCGTATGCACGCTGTCAAACTGCGCAATGGCGTAGGGGTGAAATTCATTGTTGCGGCCGCCGCTCAGAGAATCGCCGCTCAGAGCGCGAGCACGCTGACGGCAACCTCGACGCGATGCGCGCCGCCGCCGAGTATCATCCCGCGCAGCAGCGACACGTCGCTGTAATCGCGGCCGATCGCGAGCGTCACGTGGTCCATGTCGGCGAGCACGTCGTTGGTCGGATCGAGGTCGATCCAGCCGCTCTCGGGACAATGCACGGACACCCACGCATGCGAAGCGTCCGCGCCGATCAGACGAGGCTGGCCCGGCGGAGGATCGTTGCGCAAGTAGCCGCTCACGTAGCGCGCCGGCAGACCGAGCGCGCGCAAACAGCCGATCATCACCTGCGCGAAGTCCTGGCAAACGCCGCTTTTCATATCGAACGCGCGTTCGGCGGGCGTATCGAACATCGTCGCCGATGGCCTGTAGTCGAAATCCGCGTGAATGCGATGCATCAGATCGATCGCGCCCGCGACGACGGGCGTGCCCGGCTTGAAACTGCGCAACGCGTAGTCGCGCAACGACGGCCGCAGCGCGATATTCGGCGACGCAAAGCAGAACTCCACCTGCGGATGGCACGCGCCGCCCGCGCGAAAACGCAGCGAATCCGCGACGGCTTCCCATGCGGGCGTCGCGTCGTGATCGAGATGTGTCCAGCGCGGCGCGAGTTCGACCGTCGTTTCGCTGATCATTTGCAAACGTTCGTGCGGCGCATCAAGCGCGAAATACAGCACGTCGTTGCCGAACGCATCGGTGCGGCTATGCAGATACGAAGGCTCCGGCTCGATGCGCTCCGTGTGCGCGACCATGCGCTGCCATGCGCACGCGAGCGGTCGGATCGTCGCGAGATGCTGCGCCGTTTCGACGAGCGTCGAGTAGTGATAAGTCGTGCGATGAGACACGGACAGCAACGTCCCTTCGCCCTTCATGCCCTTCATGACGACACCTGCGCGGCGAACGTATTCGCGTGACTGAAATAGCGCGCGCTGACTTCATTCGCGGCCGCCGTGACGCTCATCGCGAGACGGTCGCACAGCGAAACCAGTTCCGCGTACATGCCGTTGGTGTCCGTCGCGCACAGTCGTTCGAGGGACGGCAGCATGTCCGTATGCGGCAGCAGATCGCTGAACGGCCGATGACGCCCGCCGCCCGCCGCATTCGAAATATCGTCGAGCTTTGCGCACAGACGCGCATACACGCCGTACAGGCCACGTGGATTGGTCGGCTCGATGACGAGCAGATCGAGCAGCGCGGGCACTTCGAAACGCCCCGGATACAGCGAGCGATACGTCAACGTGCTGTCGAAGAGTTGCAGCAGCAGATCGAAGCCGGCAGGCGTCGCGATCTGACGCTGCATCGCGACGACGCGCAAGATCGATGTCATCGTCCACACGCGCTCGATATGTCGACCCGCGAACATCAGCCGCCACGCTTCGTCGCGCGTCATGCGATCGCCTTGCGAGCCGCTGATCGCGGCGAGCTGCGTCGCGAGATGCTCGAGCGCGTTCATCAGCATGACGCGGTTGTAGCGCGCCTTGCCGCGCGACGACGCATTCGACGACACCGCCGCAGCAGGCGTCAGCTCGTGCACCGCGTCGCGGAAGTCATTGCGCGCGGCGAGCGTGATGCGCCAGTGATCGTTCGACAGCCGCCCGCGAATCTCGCCGCTCGCGCGCGCCTGGCTCGCGAGGTTTTGGCCGATGCTGTAAGCACCCGTGCTCTCGTGCAGATTCGCGACCAGCGTGCGCTCGAACGCCTGCAACGACTGGCCCGCAACCATGTCGCCCGATTGCACGAGACCGAAATGCAGCGCGAGCTCGACGAGCGTCGAGAACATCGTGTCCGCGCCATTGCTTTCGAGCGAGCCGAGTATCAGCCGCAGAATCCGCACGTTGTTTTCCGCGCGCTCGCCGTAACGGCCGCTCCAGAACAGATTCTCCGCCGCGCGGCTCGACACCGTGCGATGCTTGCGCGCGAGATCGGCGGGCTTGAGCGGCGAAGGCAACAGCGTGAACGTCGAGCCGGGATGGCTCGACAGCAC
The DNA here is from genome assembly GCF_038900715.1 of Paraburkholderia phymatum. GTDB lineage: Bacteria > Pseudomonadota > Gammaproteobacteria > Burkholderiales > Burkholderiaceae > Paraburkholderia > Paraburkholderia phymatum_A. The sequence goes on from NZ_JAYMRZ010000003.1 coordinate 353,892, forward strand.
CCACGTATCGACGCTGCTGCCGCCGAACTGCATCGACACCGACGACTGCCGCTCCGCCGCGAGACGCGTGAAGCCGCCGGGCAGCACATGCCAGCCGCCGTTCGCATCGGCGACGGCAATCGCGCGCAACACGCACGGCCGGTTGCCGAGCGCGCCGTCTTCGTAGCGCGGCGTGCACGAATACGGCAACGGCTGCTGGATCGTGAACGCATCGGGCGAACGCTCGATGCGGCCGCGCCATTCTTCGAGCCGCTGCACGCCGCGCGCGATCCCAGGCGGTCCATCGGGCGATACCGGGGTGCGGGCGGGCCACGTCGGCTGAAGAAACGCCTCGTCCATGTTCGCGAACGCGTGCTCGCGCGCGGCGTCCTCGCCGCACCACCACGTCGGCACGCCGTTGAGCAGCAACGGCTCGTCGAGCAGCGTCTGCGCGATGCCGGGCAAAAAGCCGTGCATCGCCGGCGATTCGAGAAAGCCCGAGCCCGGCACGTTCGACACGATCACATTGCCCGCGCGCATCACCTGCAAGAGGCCGGGCACGCCGATCGTCGAATCAGCGCGCAGCTCGACGGGATCGCAGAACGCGTCGTCGAGGCGGCGCAGCACGACGTGCACGCGCTCGAGGCCCGTGAGCGTCTTCAGGTACAGCATGTCGTTGCGCACCGTCAGGTCCTTGCCCTCGACGAGCGTCACGCCCAGATAGCGCGCGAGAAACGCATGCTCGAAATAGGTCTCGGCGAACGGCCCCGGCGTGAGCAGCGCGATATGCGCGGCGCTGTCGGTCTTGTCCGGGCCGGTGTCCTTCGGCATCGTTGCGCGCGCCCATTCGGCGAGCGTCGCGACCAGCGTCGAGAACGTCGGCGCGAGCCGGCTCACGCGCAACTCGCGGAACGCATCGGCGAAAACATTCGACACGATCAGCCGGTTTTCGAGCGCGTAGCCGAGACCCGACGGCACTTCGGTGCGATGCGATACGACCGTCCATTCGCCGTTCGGCGCGCGCGCCAGATCGACGCCGACCACCTGCAGAAACTGGCCGCCCAGCGGCGCGAAGCCCTTCACGGCACGCAGATAGCCCGGATGTCCGTAGACGAGCGCAGGCGGCAGCTTGCTTTCGCGCAGCAGTGTCTGCGGGCCATACACATCGGCGACGATCGCATTGAGCAGTTGCGCGCGCTGCTTCACGCCGCGCTCGATCTGCGCCCACTCGCTTTCGTCGATGATGAACGGCAGCAGATCGAGCGCCCACGGACGCGGCTCGCCCTTGTCCGCGTACACGTTGTATGTGATGTCGTTATCGCGCACCTGCTGCGCAACCGACGCGCGCCCCGTCACGAGACCCGCGATGCCTTCCTCGCCGAGCAGTTCGAAAAAGCGCCGCCACGGTTCGCGCAGCGCGCCCGATGTGTCGCGCAGCTCGTCCCAGTGGCCCTCGCGCACGTCGAGCAGCGGCATCGTGCGCAGCAGCGCCAGCGCGTCGGGATGGCCCGATGCCGCTTCGAACGGAAAGGTCGATTGAAAAGCCAAGGTGGTATCGCGATTCTGTTGTTGTGGGTTCGACCCGTTTGTTTACCCGTGCCGCAAATCGAGCGTGAACGGAAATTCCAGGCTGCGCGGCGGCGCTTCCACGACGAGCGGACCGGGCGTGTGGCCCATCGTGAAGAAGCGCGCGCGACGCCTGCTTTCCGCTTCGTAGGCGTTCACCGGGAACGTCTGGTAATTGCGCCCGCCCGGATGAGCGACATGATACTGACATCCGCCGATCGAACGCCCCGTCCATGTATCGACGATATCGAATGTCAGCGGCGCGTGCACGCCTATCGTAGGATGCAGCGACGATGCCTGCTGCCATGCGCGAAAGCGCACGCCCGCAACGAATTCGCTGACGCGCCCCGTCGGCTGCAACGGCAGCGGCACGCCGTTCACGGCCACCCGATGACGGTTGTCGTTCAGGCCCAGCACCTTCACTTCGAGCCGCTCCACCGATGAATCGACATAGCGCACCGTCGCGCCCGCCGAGCCCTCCTCGCCCATCACGTGCCACGGCTCCAGCGCGCCGCTGATCGTCAGCGCGATACCGTTCGCGTGCATCTCGCCGATGGCCGGGAAGCGGAATGCGAAATGCGGCGCGAACCATTCGCTGTCGAACGCATAGCCCGCGTCGCGCAGATCGTCGAGCACGTCGTCGAAATCCATCTGCACGAACGTGCCGAGCAGAAAGCGGTCGTGCAGCTCGGTGCCCCAACGCGTGAGGCGCGCCGTGTACGGCGTTTTCCAGAACCTCGCGACGAGCGCGCGCAGCAGCAATTGCTGCACGAGGCTCATGCGCGCATGCGGCGGCATTTCGAAGCCGCGCAGTTCGAGCAGGCCGAGGCGCCCAGTCGGGCCATCGGGCGAATAGAGCTTGTCGATGCAGAACTCGGCGCGGTGCGTGTTGCCCGTCACGTCGATCAGGATGTTGCGCAGCGCGCGGTCGATCATCCACGGCGGCAGCCGCTCGCCACTGTGCCCGCCGAGCCGGTCGACCTGCCGTTGCAATTCGTCGAACGCGAGTTCGAGCTCGTAGACCTGATCGTTGCGCGCTTCGTCGACGCGCGGCGCCTGGCTCGTCGGTCCGATGAAAAGCCCTGAAAACAGGTACGACAGCGACGGATGGTTGTGCCAGTACGCGACGAGGCTCGCGAGCAGATCGGGGCGGCGCAGGAACGGGCTGTCGGCGGCCGTCGCGCCGCCGAGCACGAAGTGATTGCCGCCGCCCGTGCCCGCATGGCGGCCGTCGAGCATGAACTTTTCCGTGCTCAGATACGACTCGTGCGCGGCCTGATAAAGGAACTCGGTGTGATCGACGAGTTCGTCCCAATTCTTCGCCGGATGGATGTTCACTTCGATCACGCCAGGATCGGGCGTCACCTGTAGCACGGACAGGCGCGGATCGCGCGGAGGTGGATAGCCTTCGATGACCACTTGCATCTTCAGTTCTGCTGCCGTCGCTTCGACGGCGGCGAGCAGATCGAGATAGTCGTCGAGTTCCGTGAGCGGCGGCATGAAGACATGCAGCAGCGCATGACCGTCGCCGGAGGCATCCGCTTCCGCTTTCGGTCCCGCCGCACGCGCGGGATGACGCGCCTCGACGCACAGCGCCGTGCGAATCACCGACGACGCCGATTCGCCGCGCTCGGGCATGCGGTCTTCTCGCGCGGCACCTGGCCCGAAGCCGCCCGTGCCATTTGCGCCAGTGCCCGCGCCTGCATCACCACTACGCGCGTGCGCATACGACACGCCCGCATACTGCATCCTCAGTTCCGCCGACGTGCGCAGCGGCACAGGCTCGGCAAACGGATCATGCGCATGCTGATACGGATAGTCCGCCTTCGTGACCCACGGCAGCGAATCGAGCGGCAATCTGAGGCCCATCGGCGAATCGCCGGGAATCAGGTACATGCGCTCGTCGCGGAAGAACCATGCGCCGCTCGTCCAGCCGCCCGCGCCTGTGCCGGCATCGGCGCGCGCGAGCGGCAGCACATAGCCCGTTACGCTCGACAGCCCCGCATCGAACACGCGCCGCAGACGCGCGCGCTCCATTTCGTCGTCGAGACGCGAATCGAACGGATCGACGTTGACGGGCAGGCGCCGCTCGCGCCACAGGTAGTACCACGTGTCCTCATGGCCCGCCCGAACGTGCCGGCCGTCGACGCCGAGCTTGTCGGCCAGCAGCGTGATGAAACGGCGCGCATCGTCCGATGTGTAGCGGCCGGGGCTGCGTTCGTCGGCGAAAAGCGAGGGATCGCGCCAGCACGGCTCGCCGTCCGCGCGCCAGTACAGCGACAGCGCCCAGCGAGGCAACTGCTCGCCCGGATACCACTTGCCCTGGCCGATATGCAGAAAGCCGCTCGCGCCGTAGTACGCGCGCAGCTTGTCCATCAGCGCGACGGCATAGCCGCGCTTCGTCGGGCCGAGCGCGTCGGTGTTCCATTCGGCGGCATCGCGGTCGCGCACCGCGACGAACGTCGGCTCGCCGCCCATCGTCAGGCGCACGTCCATCGCGTCGAGCCGGCTGTCGACGTGCGCGCCCATCGTCAGCACGCCGTCCCACGCGGCCTCCGTATAGGGCTTCGTCACGCGCGGCGTTTCGAGCACGCGTGTGATCGACATCGCGTGCGCGAATTCGACTTCGGACTCGTCGACGGAACCGGAGATCGGCGCGGCGCTGCCCGGCTCCGGCGTACACGCGACGGGAATGTGGCCCTCGCCTGCGAGCAGCCCCGAAGTCGGATCGAAGCCGATCCAGCCCGCGCCCGGCAGGAACACTTCGCACCACGCGTGCAGATCGGTGAAGTCGTATTCGGTGCCGCTCGGGCCATCGAGCGACTTCACATCAGGCGCGAGTTGCAGCAGATAGCCCGACACGAAACGCGCGGCGAGCCCCAGTTGACGTAACGTCTCCACCAGCAGCCAGCCCGAATCGCGGCACGAGCCCGACGCGTTGACGAGCGTTTCCTCGGGCGTCTGCACGCCCGGCTCGATCCGGATCAGATAGCGAATCTCGCGTTGCAGCCGCTGGTTCAGGTCGACGAGAAAGTCGCTCGTGCGGCGCGGCGAGCGGTCGATGCTCGCGACGAACGCCGCGAAGCGCGGCGTCATCTCGCGCTTGACGCGATACGGCGCAAGCTCCGCGGCCAGCTCGGGCTCGTACTCGAACGGGAATTGCTCGGCGGCGGGTTCGAGGAAGAAATCGAACGGGTTGTAGACGGCCGTCTCCGCGACGAGATCGACCGTGATCTTGAACTCCGGCGTGCGCTCGGGAAAGACGAGCCGCGCCTGATAGTTCGCGAACGCATCCTGCTGCCAGTTGACGAAGTGCTCTTCGGGCTCGACGCGCATCGAATACGACAGGATCGGCGTGCGGCAATGCGGGGCCGGGCGCAGCCGCACGACTTGCGGCGACAGTCCGACGAGCCGGTCATAGCGGTAGTGCGTGACATGGTTCAACGCGACACGTATGGACACTCCGGACTCCTGGCGAGAAGGGGGCAGCCGCGAAAAGCAAGCTTCATGCCGTTGATCGCTTGAAGCGCCGCCGCGAAGTGATGCCGATACTGCGCTTGCATCGAACGCGTCGTCACATCATCGCTGCATGCTTCGGCAGACGGCGCGGCTGCGTTGCATGCCCGTTCGCGCGCACCAAAGCGGCGCATGAGCGAAGCGGACGCGCACGCAATGTGCGCAGGCTCATCGAAGTTATAGCGAAGGGGCATGAACATTGCGCGTATGCTCGCGCCTCGCCAGATGCTGCATGCCGCGTGCTGCACAGCCGTCGGCCATCACGTTCACATCAGAGGTTGAAGCGATGAAAGCGTTTCACTGCAATCGATGCGATCAGCGCGTGTTCTTCGAAAACGTGCTGTGCGAGCGCTGCGAAGCGCTGCTCGGCTACGTGCCCGAGCTGGGCGAAATCAGCGCATTCGAAGACGCGGGCGATGGCCAGTGGCGCAGCCTGCATCCCGACGCGAAAAACGCGCTGTATCGCCAGTGCCACAACTACGCGGTCGAGAACGTCTGCAACTGGATGCTGCCCGCCGACGACTCCGACACGCTATGCCGCTCATGCCGCCTCACGCGCACGATTCCGAATCTCGCCGAGCCGAACAACCGGCTCTACTGGTATCGGCTGGAGACGGCGAAGCGTCGGCTGCTCTATACGCTCGCCGCGCTCAGCCTCGCGATCGAATCGCGCCGGGCCGACCCGGAGAACGGACTGGAATTCGATTTCCTCGAAAACATCGACGAAGCCGCGCCCGTGATGACGGGCCACGACAACGGCCGCATCACATTGAATGTTGCCGAAGCCGACGACGCGCACCGCGAAAAAGTCCGCACTGACATGCGCGAGCCGTATCGGACGCTGCTCGGCCACTTTCGTCACGAGTCGGGGCATTACTACTTCGAAAAGCTGATTACGGGCACGCGCTGGCTCAAGCCGTTTCGCGAGCGGTTCGGCGACGAGCAGGCCGACTACGGCAAAGCGCTCGACGCGTACTACCGCGACGGCGCGCCCGACGAATGGCAGAACAGCTACATCAGCGCCTACGCGACGATGCACCCGTGGGAAGACTGGGCCGAAACGTGGGCGCACTATCTGCTGATCGTCGATGTGCTCGACACGTCGACGGCATACGGGCTCGCGCTCCTGCCGCCCGCGTCGAACGAGCCGCGGCTCACTGACCAGACACCCGTCGAGGAAGCGAGCTTCGATAATCTGATGAAACGCTGGTTTCCGTTAACGGACGCGCTGAACAGCCTGAACCGCAGCCTCGGCATGCCCGACGGCTATCCGTTCACGCTCGCGCCGCCCGTCGTCGACAAGCTGCGCTTCGTGCATCGCGTGATCGCGCAGGCGTCGGCGCGCAAGTAGCCGCGCCTGCGCCGCCATGACTCGACGCGCTCGCCGTCACTTCTTCTGCAACAGCGCTTTCAGTTCCTCGACGTTTTCTTCGACCCGCTTCGCGATCACTGCATACGAATCGGCCTGCGTGCGATACGCGGCTTGCGTCAGCTGCTGCATGTCGGCGAGCGCCTTGTGCAGCGCCTGCTGAACGAGCTCCGCCGTCTGCGCCGACGGCATGCCGCCTGCCGCCGCCTGCTTCTGCACGACCTCCTGGAGTTCCGTCAGCGTCGAGCGCAGCATGTCGGCCTGCTTTTGCGCGAGCGACTGCATGCCCTGCACGGCCGTCTGATTGGCGGCGATCAGCGCCTCGACGTCCTTGCGGCGCGCTTCCATCACAGCAGGCACGTCGAATCCGGGCAGCTTGAACTGTTCGAATAACTTGTTGAATTCGGCGAAGGGATTGGCGGCGTCAAAGGGTTCCATGCTCGATCTCCTTGGGGCGCGTCGGTAGGGAAATGCGCCGCTCGGGATCGAGTGCGCGCACGGCTCGATCATGCCCGTTAATGCGGCGCTGTGCCAGCGAAGGCACGATTCGCCGGCTGGCCGCAAGAGGGATGCCTGGAGCGATACCTGCGCACCGCGCGTTGCCGCGATGCAAAACGCGGTGCCGCTTTTTGCGCACTCATTGTGTGACCGACTGTTGACCGACGCACGTTCCGCCCCCGATTCATATCACGTTGTGATGCAGTCAGACCACGCGTCCGGTGCGGGTTTTCCCTGTATTCGCGGGCCACGCCGAGGCCCGCCGGTCCAGCGAAAGCGCGGATTTATATCACAATGGCATATATCCATGACCACAAGTTGTTTCCTTTCTGGGGGGTTTTCCCTTAACGTACGCCAGCCTCGCTCCCTACCACGATCCACAGAACAATACCTTGACCAGTTCCCCCTTTTTCCGCTGGCTGGCGCGTTTTTATCCGGCCGCGATGAACGTCAAATGGCCCGAGCGCATGCGCTCGGCGCTCGGCGCGCTGATCGGCATCGCCTTCACGGGCGGCAGCATGCACCTGCTGCTGGGCCCGAACGCGAACATTCCGATGCTGGTCGCGCCGATGGGCGCGTCCGCCGTGCTGTTGTTCGGCGTGCCCGCGAGTCCGCTTGCGCAGCCGTGGTCGATCATCGGCGGGAACCTCGTGTCGGCGACGGTGGGCGTCGCGTGCGCGATGTTCGTCTCCGATCCTGTCGCGGCTGCGGCATTGGCCGTGGCGATGGCAATCGCGGCAATGTTCGCGCTGCGCTGCGTACACCCGCCGTCAGGCGCCGTCGCGCTGACGGCCGTGCTCGGCGGCCCCGCGATTCGCGCGCTCGGCTTTCATTTCGTGCTCGAGCCGATCCTGATCCAGTCGGCGGCGCTGCTCGGCGCGGCGCTCGTCTACCACGCCGTAACGGGCCACCGTTATCCGCACGCGGCGTCGCGCGCGACGCCCGCCGCTTCACAAGCGCCCGTGTCGGGCAACAACATCACGCGCGCCGACCTCGAAGCGGTATTGAACCGGCGCGGCGAGCTGCTCGACATCGATCCCGACGACCTCGAAACGCTGTTCCGCGAAACGCAGTTGCAGGCCTACACGCGCACGTTCAGCGAGCTGGCATGCCGCGACGTGATGTCGACGCCCGTCGTCAGCATCATGCCCGACACGACGCTGCGCGCGGCCGCCGACCTGTTGCAGCACCATTCGATCAAGGCGCTGCCCGTCATCGACAAACGCCAGCACGTGGTCGGCATCGTCACGCGCGCGGATCTCGCGAACCCGGGCAAGACGCCCGATCTGCGTCTGATGGACACGATTGCGGCGCGCCTCTTCAAGCGCGACGCGACGCGTGCGCGGCTCGTGAGCACCGTGATGACGACACACGTGCGCACGGTCGCGACCAGCACGCCGATCGTCGAGCTGGTGCCGCTCTTCGCCGACGACGATCATCACCACATTCCCGTCATCGACACGCATGACAGGCTGGTCGGCATCATTACCCAATCCGATCTGATCGCGGGTCTCTACCGGCAGACCCAGATGCAGGCCGAGGTGCAACAGCGCCCCGCCGCCTGATGCAGCTCACGCAGCGCTTTTAACGCAGCAGAAATACATCTTTTGGTCCGGCGATGCGCAGGCGTCGCCGGGTATATCATTTTGTGATAGATTTTTTGTTTCCCCCTTGGCGCGAGCAAGATGAAGGTACTCACACGCACATTGAATAAAGCGGACTACGAACAGCTATCGGAATTTCGCTATCAGATGCGGCGCTTCGAGCGCTTTTCCGAACAGGCCGCGCAGGGCGAAGGCATCACGCCGCTGCAATATCTGTTGCTGCTGCATATCAAGGGCTATCCCGATCGCGAATGGGCGACCATCGGCGAGCTGGCAGAGCGGCTGCAGGCACAGCATCACGGCGTCGTCGCGCTGGTCTCGCGCTGCGAAGCGCTCGAACTCGTCAAGCGAAAGGTCAGCGAGACGGACCGGCGCCAGGTGGAAGTGCATTTGCTGAAAGCCGGAGAAAGGGTGCTCGCGCGCCTTGCCGAACTGCATCGCGCCGAACTGCGCTCGCTCAAGGGCGCGTTCACCATTCCGCAAATCGACTTTTGAAACCCGACCTTTAATCCAGCTGAACGCAGCAGTAGACACATGAGCGACAACTCTCACAAGCGGGACTTTTCCAGCAACGCGCGATTACCCGGCATTTCCGCGCTGGCGGCGTGCATCGGCTTTCTCAGCACGCTTGCGGCCTTCGTGCTGCTGAGCCTGATTCATCTGTTCACGAACCTCTTTTTCTTCGGCAGCTTTTCGTTCGCCGACCGCTCACCGGCGACGAACACGCTCGGCGTGTGGGTGATCGCGATTCCCCTCGTCGGGGGACTGATCGTCGGCATGATGGCGCGCTTCGGCTCCGAGAAGATTCGTGGCCACGGCATTCCCGAAGCGATCGAAGCCATTCTGTTCGGCAAGAGCCGCATGTCGCCGAAAGTCGCGGTACTGAAGCCGCTGTCGTCGGGCATCGTGATCGGCAGCGGCGGCCCGTTCGGCGCGGAAGGCCCGATCATCATGACGGGCGGCGCGCTCGGCTCGCTGATCGCGCAGTGCGTGCGGCTGACCTCGGCGGAACGCAAGACGCTGCTCGTCGCGGGCGCCGCGGCGGGCATGACGGCCGTGTTCGGCACGCCCGTTGCCGCCGTGCTGCTCGCCGTCGAACTGCTGCTTTTCGAATGGCGGCCGCGCAGCTTCCTGCCCGTCGCCCTGGCATGCGCGGTTGCAGGCTTCTCGCGCGCGATCTTCTTCGGCACGGGTCCGCTGTTTCCGCTCGAAACGGCTGCGCCGACGGCCATTTCGCTCGTGTCGTGCGTGATCGCGGGACTGTTGTCGGGCGCGCTCGCGTCGGGCCTGTCGGCGGCGCTCTACAAGACGGAAGACCTGTTCCACAAGCTGCCCGTGCACTGGATGTGGTGGCCCGCGATCGGCGGCCTCGTCGTCGGCATCGGGGGCTTCATCGAGCCGCGCGCGCTCGGCGTCGGCTATGACGTGATCGGCGATCTGCTGCATCAACACATCGTCTTTCAGGTCGCGATTGCGATTCTCGTCGTGAAAGCGGTGATCTGGGTGGTCGCGCTCGGCTCGGGCACGTCGGGCGGCGTGCTCGCGCCGCTGCTGATGCTGGGCGCCGGCCTCGGCACCGTGCTCGCCCATGTGCTGCCGGGCAACGAACCCGCGCTGTGGCCGCTCGTCTGCATGGCCGCGACGCTCGGCGCGACGCTGGGCGCGCCGCTCACGGCCATCGTGTTCGCGTTCGGCCTCACGCACGACGCGAATGCGCTGCTGCCGCTGCTCGCCGCGACGCTGGTCGCGCACGGCTTCGCGACCGTCGTGATGAAGCGCTCGATCATGACGGAGAAGATCGCGCGTCGCGGTTATCACATCTATCGCGAGTACGGCGTCGATCCGCTCGAACGGCATTACGTCGATGAAGTGATGACGCAGAAGGTCGACGCGATCGACGGCGCGGTCACTGTGCGCGACGCGCTTACGCAGTACTTCGGCGCGACGCAGAAGCGCCGCGCGTATCCCGTCGTGCGCGGCAATGGCATCGTGCTCGGCGTCGTCGATCGCGCGATGCTCGACGCGGTTCGCGAAGGCACGACACGTCATACGCTCGATACGCCGCTGGCCGACGTGCTGCAAGACCAGTCGCTCGTCGTCGCGCTGCCCGACGAAACCTGCCGTCTCATCGCCACGCGTCTCGCCGTGCACGATCTCGAACGGCTGCCCGTCGTTGCCGATCGCGATTCGATGCATCTGCTCGGCGTCGTGTCGCGCAGCGATCTCGTGAAGACTTCGTTCGCGCACTTCGAGGAAGAGCACAAGCGCGAGCGTTTTCGGCGTCTGACGTTTTCGTCCGGCAAGAAGCAGTTCGCGCCCGTGCGCAAGACGCCGACGCATACGCACGGCTGACGCGCTCCTCTCTGCGGCCGACATTTCACGGCCAGTCGCGCGGCACGTCACACGACACATCGCGCGATACATCGCACACCGTCCGCGTGCCGGAACAGCTTTCCGGCACGTGACATCTAACTCCTCGAATCGCATTCAAACGCCTGCCCTTCGTCACGATCGGCAGGCGACTCACCTTATCGAGGAGGCCTCAGATGAAATCCACACGCTGGTTACTCTCCGCGCTTGCGCTGACAAGCGCGTGTGCCTGGGCTCAGGGCTCGGGTCCGACCGATCCGCAGATCGCCGCGATCGTCGTCGCCGCGAATCAGGCCGATATCGACGCGGGCAAGCTCGCGGAATCGAAGACGCATTCGAAAGACGTCAAGGCATTTGCCGAGCAGATGGTCAAGGACCATACGGGCGTCAACAAGGCGGCCGTCGATCTCGTGCAGAAGCTCGGCGTCAAGCCCGAAGCGAATCCCACCAGCGACAGCCTCAAACAGGGAGGCGAAACGAACATCGCGAACCTGAAGCCGCTGCAAGGCGCGAAGTTCGACCGCGCTTATATCGATCACGAAGTGACGTATCACCAGAACGTGATCGACGCGCTCGACAAGACGCTGATTCCGAGCGCGCAAAACGCCGAACTGAAAGCGCTGCTGGTGAAGGTCAGGCCCGCGTTCGTCGCGCATCTGGAGCACGCGAAGATGGTGCAGTCGTCGCTGCCGCAGGCGCAATGAGCCGCTTGCGCAATGCCGTGCGCTGCGCGTGCGCGCTGATGTTGGTCGCCGCCGCAACGCCGGCGATGGCACGCACCTATGTCGTGATGATCGAGCAGATGCGCTTCAATCCGCCGATACTGACCGTGCATCGCGGCGACGAGGTCGTGTGGGTCAACAAGGATCTCGTCGCGCACACGGCGAGCACCGACGCGAAAGGCTTCGATTCGCAGAGCATTGCGCCCGACGCGTCATGGCGCTACAAGGTAGGAAAGCCCGGCCGCTATGCGTACCGCTGCATCTTTCATCCGACGATGCACGGCACGCTGATCGTCGAGCCGGCGCCATGACGGCATGTGAATATTCGAGGAACGACACGATGGACGGCACGATCGCCGATAACCGGACGAAACCGCAGACGAAACCACAAACCAACCCGCTATCCGATGACGATGCGGACATCGTGCGCCGCATCGTAGCGGGCGAGCGCACCGCGTTCGAGCTGCTGATGCGCCGCTACAACCGGCGGCTGTATCGGCTCGCGCGCGCGACGCTGCGCAACGATGCCGAAGCGGAAGACGCATTGCAGGACGCATACTTGAACGCGTATCGCGCGATCGCGCAGTTTCGCGGCGATGCGCAACTCTTCACGTGGCTGTCGCGTCTCGTACTGAACGAATGCTTCGCGAGGATGCGCCGCGATGCGCGCCGCCAGAACCTGCTTCCGATGCTGCACGATTGTCCCGACGACGAGCAGATGTCCACCGACATGCACACAATGAACGCCCATCACGAAAGCGCTCCCGATCATGCGGCCGCCCGCGCTGAAATGCGCGCGCTGCTGGAACGCAAACTCGATGCGTTGCCTGCGAGTTTTCGCACCGTGTTCATGCTGAGATCGGTCGAAGAGATGAGCGTCGAAGAAACGGCGCAGTGCCTCGACATTCCCGAAGCCACTGTGCGAAGCCGTCATTTCAGGGCTAAAGTGTTATTGCGTGAATCGCTCGCCGAGGAGGTCGAGAAGATTGGTCCGGAGATCTTCGAATTCGGCGGAGCGCATTGCGATCGTATCGTTGCAACGGTGCTGGAGCGGTTGCGGGATTTGTAGCAAACGGTCTGCGTTGGGCCAGAGTTGGCGCTAGAGCGCAGAACGCTGGTCGACTGCTCTGCTTGGGACCCGAGTAAGCGCTAAAGCGCTAACTCGGGTCGACAGGAGAAAGATCATGGCGCGAGGAAGTGGTTTGTTCATGTGCGTCGTCATCGCGAGCGCGCTCGCCAGCATGAGCGTGCAAGCGCAGCAACAGATACGCATCCAATCGGGCACCTACGGCGCGAATTGCGGCGCGACGCCCGGCAACGTCACGCGTGACCTCGCGAGCCGCTGCAATTCACATGCGACGTGCCGCTATATCGTGAACGCGAAGCTCGATCTCAAGCCGCATCCGTCATGCGCCGCTGACTTCGTCGCCGAATGGTCGTGCGACCATCGCGAGTTTCATCGCGCGATGCTGAGCGCCGGAGCAGGCAACGGCAGCTCGTTGATGATCACGTGCGTGCCATCGACAGGCGCGGGCAAATAGCACTCGAACGAACAATTCAAAGATCGAGCGTCAGGCTCGCGCGCTCTCCATCGACGACGGGATGCGCCATGCAGATCAGCGCGCAGCCGTTCTCGACTTCGGCTTCCACCGCGCCGTCATAAGCGAACTCACCTGACAACACCTTCGTCGAGCACGTGCCGCACATGCCCGAGCGGCAGTTCGACTGCGCTTCGATGCCGTTCTTTTCCGCGAATTCGAGCAGGCTGCCGTGCTTCGGCAGCCATTGGATCGTCCGTTGCGAACGCGCGAACGTCACCTGCGCGCCACCCTTTTCTTCTTCCGTTGCAACATGCTCCGCCGTTTGAGCGGCAGCAGGCGCGTGCTTCACGCTCGCGGGTCCGAACGCTTCGAAGCGAATGCGTTCGTCAGCGACATTCAATGCGCGCAGCCCTTCGTACAGGTCGCGCATGAACTGCTCGGGGCCGCAAAGATAGAAGTCGTAGTCATCGAAAGGCAGCGCGCGCTTCAGTTCGGCGATGCTCACGCGGCCTCGCGTCACGCCATCAGCGGGCGCGCGCGCAGCGCTGTCGAACAGATGCATCGACACGGACGGATTGCGCGCCGCGATCTCCTTCAGATGCGCGCTGAACGGACGCTCGCGATCGCTGCGCGCGCCGTGAAACAAGAACACGGGCTTCGCGTGCGCTGCATCGCTGGCGCGCGCTTGCAGGTCGTGATGCAGCATCGCGATCATCGGCGTGATGCCGATGCCGGCGGAAATGAACACGGCCGGGCGCGGGCTGGCCGCGTCGTAGACGAACACGCCGCGCGGCGTCATCGCTTCGATTTCCATGCCCGCCGCGAGATGATCGTGCAACCAGTTCGACGCCACGCCCTCGCGCTTCACGCTGATCCGGTAACGGCGCGGATCGTGCGCATCGGAGAGCGTGTAGGTGCGCGTCAACGGCGCGTCGTGAGCATCGGCGGGGATGCGGATCGGCAAGTACTGTCCTGGCTGATACGCAGCCAACGGCGCACCGTCCGTCGATTCGAAATAGAACGAGCGAATCGACGGCGTTTCTTCGACGACAGCCGCAACCTTCAGCTTGTGCCACGGCGATGCCGCCTGCTTGCGAACAACGTCTGCGAATTGCGGCGCGTATTCGACGTCGGACCAGCGAAACGGCAACACGCCCTTGCTGCGCCGCACCTCTTGCACATGAAATCGCACGAGCCGCTCCGCGCCGTCGAACGCGGTCAGCTCGGGCCCTTGCCAGACGATTTCGGCGAGCACGGCAAGATACAGCAGATCGCCCGTCGCGAAGTCGATGAAGAGCAGCCCCGCGCGCGGATCGTGCAGCAGATTGCCGATCGTGTTGAAGAACTTGTTGCCGCTGAAATCAGGCGTAGTCAGCGTAGACGCATCGTCGATGCGCACGAAGCCCGGCGCGCCGCCGCGATGCGAGACGTCGACGCCGCGCGCGAAACCCGCATCGTCGGCTGTGTTTGCGCTCGCGATATAGAACGTGTCGGCGCGCGACAGCAACGCGCGGTCCGCGTCGTTCAGTTGCGTCGCGATCTCTTGCGGCGCGTGTGCCGCATTCGCAGCGCGTTCGATGAACGTCGGCTTGCGCCCCTGGATGTATTTCGCGCAATTGCCGAAGCTCTGGCTCACTTCGAGCGTGACAGTGCCGCCATCGACAGCCGTCACCACGCCGTTGATCCGGTTGCGCCGCCGCGTATGCGGCTGAATGCCGAGCCCGCCGATCAGCGCGCCCGTCTGCCAGCGTCCGCCGAGCGGATCGCCAGGCAATGCGCCGCCGTCGATGCGCAGCGTGCGCGCATCCGGCGACGACGCGAAGCCCGGCTCGCCGACGCGCACGGTTGCCCACGGCTGCCCGCTCGCATCGACGCCGCCGAAGATCATGAACGGCTGCTGCGCGTAAAACTCGCGATGCTGATCCGGCATGTAGCGGCGAATGCCGCGACGTCCCGAGGAGTCCGCCTGGCTGTCCACGCCTGCGAGCCGCTGCGCGGCCAGTTCGTTGGCATGAAACGGCGAGGCTTCGATGCCCCAGCCGTTCAGAGGAATGAAATCGGACATGATGCGGCTCCCGAGATGCAGTACGTAAAGTCCGTAACCGCGACGCGAATCAGACGGGCCGCGGAAACATCACGCGGCAAGCAACCCCGCCTTCGTAACCGGCATCGCGACGAAACGCGGCAGCGCCTCGACGCGGCGCAGCCACGCACGGATGTGCGGATACGGATCGAGCGACACGCCGCCTTCCGGCGCATGCGCGATGTACGTGTGCGCGGCGATATCGGCAATCGTCACGTGCTCGCCCGCGGCGAACGGCTTCGTCGCCAGTTCGCGGCCGATCACGTCGAACAGCCTCGCCGCAATGCCCTTCGCCGTTTCGTGATCGAGCGGCGCGCCGAACACCGTGACGAGACGCGCCGCGCACGGACCATACGCGATCTGTCCCGCCGTCAGCGACAGCCAGCGCTGCACGGCAGCCGCTCGGCGCGGATCGTCGGGCAGCCACGATGCGTCGCCATAGCGCTTCGCCAGATACACGAGGATCGCGTTCGAATCGAACAGCGTCACGTCGCCGTCCTGAATCGTCGGCACCTGACCGAACGGGTTGAGCGCCAGATACTCGGGCTTGCGGTTGTCGCCCGCGCGCATGTCGAGTTCGATCACTTCGAACGGCAGGTCGAGCAGAGTCAGGAACAGCTTCACACGATGCCCGTGACCCGACAGCAGGGTCGTGTAGAGGCGGATCGGCTGGGCGGGCTTGGCAGCGGGCATCGAAGGCTCCGGGTTCGGTCGCGATGGACAGTGGATAGAGAGTGAAACGACAGCATCAGGTTAGCGCGCGCCTGCCACGCGCAAAAGACTGATAACCTTGAAAACATAATCCTTCGAAAGTGGACAATCGATCATGGCCGACGTGCGCGACGTCAACCTGAACCGGCTGGCCGTCTTCGTCGCCGTCGTCGAGGCGGGCTCGCTGACGGCGGCCGCCGCGCGCCTCGGGCTCGCAAAGACGATGGTCAGCACGCACATGCAGCGGCTGGAAGCGGAAGTCGGCGCGAGCCTGCTTGCGCGCACGACGCGGCGGCTCGGCGTCACCGAGGCGGGGCGCGCGTTCTACGACGCGAGTGTGAAGATCCTGCGCACCGCCGAAGATGCGCTCGCCGAAATCGGCGGCGAAGAAGCGCCCGTGCGCGGCACACTGCGCGTCAGCTCGCCGATCGACTACGGCACGCTCGCCGTCGCGCCCGTGCTGGTCGAGCTGCGCCGCGCGCATCCGCAACTCGATATCGAACTGCTGTGCAGCGATCATTTCGTCGATCTGATCGCGGATGGCATCGACGTCGCGATTCGTCTCGGACGGCTCGCCGACTCCAACTATCGCGCAGTGAAGCTGGGCACTTTCGAGAAGTGGGTCGTGGCGAGCCCGCAGTTCATCGAAGCATGGGGCGAGCCGCGCACGCCCGACGAACTGCCCGCGTTGCCGTTTGTCGCGCTCACCGTGTTGCCGCGTCCGCAGACGCTCGATTTGCGCCATACGGATGGGAGTGCTCAAAGCGTGCGCTGCGAGAACGCGTTTCTCGTCAATACGGCCGAAGCCGCGCGCGCCGCGACGCTCGCGGGCGGCGGCATCGGCCTGCTGACGGATTTTTCGATTGCTGCAGATGTCGCCGCAGGACGGCTCGTGCGTCTGTTGCCGGATTGGTCGACGGAGCCCGCCGGCATTCAGGCCGTCTTTCCGCCGACGCAGCACACGCCGCCGAAAGTGCGCGCGCTGATCGACACGTTCAGGACGCATCTCGCGCGCAACGGATAACGACTGCTTGTCAGCGGCCTGGTGAGCGGCGACGGCCGCCGCGCGATGCGGTCAGCGCATCGGGTTGTCTGTCCGCGCGTACTGGCTGAGCGTCGCGAGACGGGAAGCCGGGGCATCGTCGACGCGCGGCGGCTCGGGATTGCGGCGCGCGAGCGCGCGGACAGTCGCGAGGAACGCGCGCGGAATGCGGCGGACGTCGAGCGCCACGCGTCCCCGCCATGAATTGACGCTCTGCACCGTCCAGCAATACGACCGGTTGCCGCGCGACCAGAATGCCTTGAAGTGCTCGGAGCCCGTGCCGAAGTCGAAATCCAGTTGGCGCTCGAATGCCCACCTGGCGACATGCTCAAGCCCGATAAGCCCCGGCGACCACTTCGCGCAGTCGGGATCGAAGCCGGAGATGATGCCCGACACGCCGCGCGTATCCGTGCAGAAGATGTTGACGGCGACGGGTCGGCCGTCGAGCGTAACGACGAGGAGTCGCGCGGGCGTTGATGCTGGGGTTGCCCTCGGCGTTGCCGTTGTCGTTGTCGTTGTCGTTGCGTCCGAGGTCAGCCAGGCGACCAGAAAATTGCGGTAATGCGCCGAGTCGAGCCAATGGCCGCGCTTGTTCACGCGCGAGCCCCAGCTACGCTTCCAGTCGAGCATCGCATCGACGGACTCGGCGATTCGCTCTGTATCGAACGAATCGACGAGCAGCACATCGACTTTGCCCGCCTTCGACATGCGCTGCGCCGCCTTGCCCGGCTTCTTCTTGTGCAGCGTGCCGAGCGAATCGCAAAAGCCTTGCCAGTCGTAGCGGCGGCTTTCCGTGCCGAGCCGCGCGATGTACGCCTCGACGCGCTCGCGTATCACGGGACGATGCGCGTTCGCGATAAGCCCGCCGAGCGCCGTCTCTTCGGGAACATAGGGCATGTGGATGAAATCGGCGCCGCAGCGCGTGCGCGCGACACGCCACGCGCCTTCGACCCGCGCCGCCGTGTGTGCGCCGTCTTCGACGAGCACGCGCGAGTAGCCCGCCGATTCGGGGCTGAGCGGAATCAGATAGGTCCACAAGAGCCAGCGGCGATACGTAACGAGAGGCCACACCATCACGAGCCTGCCGGCGTCGCGGCGAACGATGCAGCGCAACGACCTGCCGTTGGGCTTCGCGATCTGCTCCCATGCGATCCGTGTGCTTCATCGATGCCTCGCGAACAACAGCGGCACACGAAGCGGCGCCGGGTGTTGGCAAGCATGCGCGTTTGCATCGACAGGGTGTGTGCGTGTGCGCACGGTTGCAGGCGTTTGGAAAGGGGCGCGGCTGGAGCGTCTTCTCTCAAGCCGACAGGATAACTGAGATTACAAACGCGATTTTGCTTACTCCAGATCGGCTCGACGCCAACTCAAATGAGACTGGACGACACGCCAAACGGGATTTTCCGCCTTCTACGCCAAACCTACTGAGATTTTGGAAATGACGGTGATTTCTCGAGCGCCTAAATTCAATAAAAATGTTAATCAACATTTGGATTTTCATAACTTGGCCCCGTCGCAACGCTCCGCTGCAAATACAAAGATCGCCTGTAGTGCCCGGGGCCGGGTCACTGATCCGCACCTTAGCCAAGGCCGCAGAGTCCGTTGCGGGCTTTCGTTACTGCTGTTGCAATGCAGCAAGGCGGCGCCCATCAATCGACCGTTTATCTTCAGTGAGAGGGCGGCGGCCGTATTGCTCTCAATGTTCATCTGAACCTGAACCTGCGTCGACTGTCAGACATAAATTATTGCTTTGCGCTGGAGCAGAGGCGCTGGCAGGCGGTCAGCGTTCGTCATCGTCAGACTCCTTGCCGATGGCGACGCCTGCGGTCTGGAGCAGCAGCTTCGCAAGTGTGTGATTGGCCATGCGCGCTGTGCCCGCTCATTCCCTGAAGCTCGCGGTGTCGAACCGGAGACTCATCCCTCACTACGCCGGTGCTGACCTCGACGTGCACCACGCGACCGCCGTTTCGCTCTTCGACGTCTCGTACCTTGACTCGACGCCCATACAAGGGATGCCAACGGTAATGGACTCGAACTTCTTGCCCGAGCGAACTTGCTGTCGGGCGAAAAACCGGCTCTTCGACGACACAGTCGCCGGCGCGAATGCGCCAGCCAACCTGTATTCACTGATCGAAACCGCAAGGCAACAGCGTCGAACCGTATGGCTATCTCGTCGCGCTGTTCAAGGCACTCCCGCTCGCAGACAGCGCCGACGATTACGAAGCGCTGCTGCCTTGGGACCTCGCTACTTCCACCGACTGACGCACAGCCAGTCGCAGGAGCGCATTTCATCAACGATACGTAGGTGTGGAATCATTTTTGATGCTAAAATTGATGCAACTCGACATCAAAACGGAGTCGAAATGCGAACCACTGTAACGATCGACGATACCCTCTACGAGCGCGCGCTGGAACTTGCCGACCCCGACATGGATAAATCTGACCTGTTCAGGGTGGCGATGCTGACCTTTGTTCGCGTCCAGGCTGGCAAGCGCCTGGCTGCCTTGGGTGGCACCGAGCCCGGTATGCCAGACACCCCGCGACGCCGATCGGAGCCTGCCGCTCAATGAGCGTGCTCATCGATACGTCTGTTTGGGTTGACCATTTCCGTCGCACCAATTCGAGGCTTGTTCAGCTGATCACCAGCGATCGGGCGCTCACGCATCCAGTCGTGCTTGTTGAACTCGCCTGCGGCACTCCGCCCGCACCTCGTGCACGGACACTTCACGACATCGGCCTGCTGCAACATGCGACGCATCCGACATGGGCCGAGGTGATGGAGTTGATCGAAGCAAGGCGATTGTACGGTCGGGGTTGCGGCAGCAGCGACCTTACTTTGCTCGCCTCAACCCTGATGACGCCCGGTGCGTCTCTCTGGACCCTGGACAAACGTCTCGCGCAGCTCGCCTGTGAACTTGACATTGCGTATGGGCACGACGTCCACTAGGCGCGCCCCCGCCTGCTGTCCCGACCATCTTTGCAACTGCCCCCTCCGCAACGAACGCGCAAGCAGCCGGTGCCTGGGTGTGCTCGAAAAACAAATGGCCGCCAGGCCATTTGTTTAGCCGTCACCGCGTGCAGCGCTTATTGCGGCTGGATACTCGCAGCCTGCTTGCCCTTCGGGCCCTGCTTGACTGAGGACGACACCTTCTGGTTTTCCCGGAGCGACGTGAAGCCACGTGGATTTCGGAGAAGGGTGCGAACAGGTCTTCGTCGCCCCGTATCGAACTCGATTCCCGAAACGACCGTTTTCACAAATTGTGTCTTCGCGAACACATCAATACGAACCAGGTCCGTCACAACGTGACTGTCAGGTCGACAAGGTCGCTCATTTCGATAACAGGCAATTGCCCGTAGCCGGAATGGCCGACGTTGAGTTCGCCAAAACCAGGCGGAGCTGATTTCCGCCTCACTGATGCTGGCGAAGAAGCATCAGCGTGGCCGCCATCTCCCTTTTGAAACGTGATGCAGGTTGTGACGATCAGGAACTTGCATCTGCTAGATCTCATGCGATCCTGAGCTGTCTCTGCGCCGAAACGCATATAGAGAGCCAGTCACCTCTTCTGCGCGTCGTTGGCAAGCGGACATCCACAACCTACATCACCGACAATTTCATGATCCATCAAGACAACAGAAACCTGTGGCGCGTGTTCGTCAACGAATGCAGGGAACTCCTCCTTGAGTACTTCATGCCGGTCATCGGCTTTGCAAAGTGGGTAATGCGCTCCTGGCGTAAGTGAACCGCAGAAAAATTCACGGAGTCTGAAATGAAATCCAGTTGCTTTACGCTAGAAAATGGCCGGGAGGTCATCAAGCTCGTCACCGATTCTGGCATTACCGGCTATGTCGATACATGTATTCCGCCCGAAGTGATGGAGGCATGGCATCGGCGGCTTTCCGCGAGCCTGCGACGCTCGATCTACCGGTCCCGCTGCGCCCCCCGACAAGAGCGTCGACGCCGGCGAATCACTGTGCGCCGACGCATTCGCCGTCCACGTCGGTGCCCGCGGTTGAGACTGTGCGCGAGCCGATTTCCGCTCGTCCCGCGACGATAGAGGAGCAGCGTTTGCGCCGCAAGCACGTGATTCTATGTCTGTTCCGGCGCCGCAGCCGCCGGGAGGCGTTTCCTCTTCTACTGCCCCAACGGAGTACCCAATGCACAACGATCAGCATTCCAGATCACTGTTCGTCTTCGTCCACCCAGACCATGCATGGCTTCCTCGCTCCGTCAGACGGTTCTGGAATGGCGTCGGCCTCCTCCTATTCTTCGCGCCACCATTCATGGCTTGCACGTCTGGCCTGGGGGTGGTCCTGGGACTATCGAGACTTGAGGAAATCTGTCCAGCGTTGGCACAGGGCATGGCCCTCGGCGTAATTGCACTCGTCAAGGTGTGCGCCATTGCGTTCGCCAGTCTCTTTGTTACTGCGGATATCTACGGGCGTCATGAGCTTGCCCACCTTATCCGCGAGGACATTTACGAGATGATAGAAGAACACATCGTGCCCTTGTTCCGCTAGCCGACTACGACGTTGCCACGACCAGTTCCGTCCATGGTCTTTTCATAAGTTTTCGCGCGAAGTCGCGTGTGGTGACGCATGCTGCATCCATCACCTTATTGATGCTTTCCACATCGACCAATGCCGACATCTGGCTCACAGCCCGTTCCGCACTTCTGTCTGGCTGCTGAGCCTACATGTCGGCGTTGGCAGGCGCCGCGTCGCAATCCGCGAACTGAAATGCAGTCGGCGGCGCCCCTCCTCCGCACAGGCGCAGCCAGCCTGACCTGCCCTCCTTGCGGGGACAACGATCTCTCGACCGTGCGTAATCCGTCAGCTTTAGCCTCAACGCCATGTACGGCGTTGTTGAAGTGAAGGCATGGCTGACCGGCATAGCCCCCGACATTCTCAATTCTCAGGGGCCACACTTGTCCGGCGACGGGAAAAGGTGCCGAAACGTCGTACGACCTTCGGTCAGGACAGGATCAGATGGGCACCGTGGCTGCCTGCCTTCGTGGAGCGCAGCGGGCAGTCACCCCATACATAACCGCTGTTCCCAAACAGCCAACGCTGCGTCGAATCCGAAGCCGACTTGTGTTCTGCGAAACGCGTGAGAGCATGGTTTTGAGCCTGCGAACGAACCACTGAGGTCGCGTAGATCGCAGCCTGAAATAAAAAAAGTCCCGAGGTGCGCAATGCGCGAAATTTTCCGCTATTTCTTCGATGTCTTCTTCTGGGTTCCGGCGGTTCTGCTCGCTGTGACGCTGGCTCATTCGTTCGACGTGAACGGCTATCACATGAGCACGCAGACGAGCCAGTCACTGCTGGCGATCACGCTGGTTGCGGCGTGGGCGATCTGGGCGCGCCGGCGCGATAGCTGGATCTGGACGCAGGTTGCATTCGGTGTGCTCAGCCTCGGCTTGCTGCGCCTGATGTTCGCGTTCAACCAGTACAGCATGTACGGCACGATCATCTGCGGCCTCGCGTTTCTTGGCATGGTCTACCAGCACCGGAAGATGCAGCGGGTCGGCACAGGTTACCCGACGTCGCCGCAGGTTGCGACCGCTACGGCGACCGCGCAAGGCCAGGCTCCGCGTCAGGAACAGCCGAAGGCACCGGCATACGACTACGATCACAAGGTGCAGGCCGCGCGCTTTACGTTCAACCACATTGTCGGCATGGCGGATACCAAACGTCGCCTGCTTGGCGCGGCGCAGGAGATCATTGGCGGCGTGGCGTCGGAGCGCAATGGCGTAATCCTCTTTGGGGAACCCGGCAACGGCAAGACGCTGTTTTCGGAGGCGCTTGCTGGCGAGTTGGGCATTCCGTTCTTTTCGATCGCGTACGGCGATGTTGCGTCGCCATGGATCAACGAGACGCCGATGAAGGTCAAGGCTGCGTTTGACCGGGCCCGGCGTGCTGGTGTGTGTGTATTCTTCATCGACGAGTTCGACTCGTTCGTGAAGTCGCGTGACAGCCGATCGGCTCACTCGATGGACCAGGACCTGACGAACGTGATCCTGACCGAAGTGGTGTCGCTGCGTGGTTCGCGTGTGGTGCTGGTTGCGGCCACTAATTATCTCGAGAAGCTTGACGCCGCGAGCCTTCGTGAAGGTCGCTTCGACTACAAGATTGAAGTGCCCTCACCGGACCTCGAAGCGCGTGAGGCGATTCTGCGTAAGTCGATCGGTGATGCAATGGGTTTCGCAGCGGTGGACGGCAACGTGGTCGCAAGCCTTGCCGATCGTTGGGAAGGTTTCAGCGCGAGCCGGCTGGCGAAGGTTGGTGCAGAGCTCAAGACCATGCGGCGCGACGGTCAGATCGGCCAGGGCAAGGTGTCGTTCGACGACGGCATGCTCGCGATGCGCCAGATGGTTGGTCGCAAGGGCAAGCTGCCGGAAAAGGTGCTGGCGATCGACGACATCATCATGCCGTTGCAGTCGCGTGACGCCCTGAAAGATCTGGCGTTCAAGATGAAGAACATCGCGAGCCTCGAAAAGATCGGTGGCCGGGTTCCGGCAGGCCTGGTGTTCATGGGCCCGCCGGGCACCGGCAAGACGGCTGCGGCAATGGCACTGGCCAAGGCGAGCGAGTGTGCGTTCCTCAAGACAACGGGGGCCGAGATCCTGTCGGACCCGGCCTCGTGGGACAAGCTGGTTCGAGAAGCAAAGGACATTCGTCCGGTCGTGGTGTTTCTGGATGAAGCTGACGATATCCTCTGCGATCGTCGCGTCTCCGCCCACGGCACGATCACGAACAAGCTGCTCACGACGCTCGACGGTGGCGGCGGCCGCGTGCGCGATATCATCTACGTGGCCGCGACGAACCACTTTGACCGGATCGATCCGGCGGCGGTACGCGGTGGTCGTTTCGAGGAAAAGATTGTCTTCGACGTGCCATCGTCGGCGGACATGCAACGGTACGCGACGAAGAAGCTGACCGCGCTGGCTGGCAACAACTTCCGGGTCCTGCCGGCGACGCTGGACACGCTCGCGATGGCTCTGTCGGGTCGGGCAATCGCTGACGCAGACGCTGTCGTGCAAAAGTCGCTCGATTCGGCCGCTGTGCGCGCGCTGCGCGAGCAGATCGCGGAAATCCGCCCGGACGACGTCGAAGCAGCGGCACGCACGCTGTTCCCCGTTGGGCCCTGACAGAGGTTGCAAACACGCCCGAAGCAAGTCCTTGCCTTTCCTTGATGCCTACGGCCTATCGAGTTCAGAGGCAGACAAGATCGTCGCGCCGGCGGTGCAAGAACCTCATGGGTAGTCAACGCAGGCTCATCGACCAGAAACGAGCGGCCCTTTCGAGTCGGCAGAGGCGCGGGCAGTAAATCGTCGCTCGCGCGTCTCCCCTGGCATCTGCACTTCTGCGAGGTCTTCCGGTGCATCCCGCATCTTGAACCGACTCTCATACGTTATGCTAAATTAGTATATGTATTAGGAAATTCTAACGAGAAACGAACCTTGCTAGACTCCGGCTGGCCTGTTTGCAGGGGGCAGGTCAGCCATCCGAGCGTCGCCCGCTTAGCCGTGCGGGCTTTCGCGTAATCGAGGATCCACACCTGAAAGGCGAACTGGAGCTTGATGTGCCGCTTTCGGCCACCCTTCGTGCCGTCACGCTCGTGCATGAAGAAGGAGTTCTCCCCGATCTCCCGGAGATCATTCACCCAGGGGCGAATGCAGATTGTCTCCTTACGCCGAAAGCCGAACGCCAGCTGCATCGCAACGATGATGCCGAAACGCTCGTCGATGGCGAACGCTTCCTGGAGCTTCTGCTCGACGTCAATGCCGCTCGCACTCCACGACTTCGACTTATTCCCTCTCTTTTTCAGGTTGCGGATCTTGATGCGCTCCGCTGGTGCATCAGGCAAATATTCTTCAAGCGGACGCACAACGCCCTTCTTCCCCATCCACCCAAAGAATTTCCGGAGCACGGAAAGGTCGTTACGCATCGTGGACGCCGCTTTGCCCTCCTCGTACCAATACTGAACGAGCACCTGAATATGCCGGTCGGTGAGGTTTTGCGGGACTTTCACCTTGTGGTTGAGCTTGCTGTGCCACGTCTCGAACGCACACTTGATGACATTGCGGTTGTGCTCTCTCGTGCGGAGCGAAGCTACCTGACCATTGACGCGCTTATTGATGTTTGCGTCGACAATCGCCCTAACCCGGCTACGCCAGCTTTCCGCATCCTCATCCGGTGTGCTCGCTACTGCAACCGTTGCACGTTTACCTTGCCGCAGCTTATATCGTCCCAATACTCATCTCCCACCACAACGTGAAAAACCGCCCTGTGCTTCGTTCGAAGTCAGAGTGCCGGTTTCGCAGCTGTGCGCGCCGCGAATCTATGCGTCGAAGCTCGTTCCTCTTACCCGGTCTCGCAATCGGTCAGAGTTCGGCGCGCCGCGTCTGCGCGTCTGGAAGGAAGCCACTTCCCATATCGCTTGTGACAAGGTCGCATGGTCGTAAAAATGTGCATTCCGGCGGTAGCCTGACCTCTCAAAACTCCGCTCAAGCCTCGCCCTTACGGTCACGAGGTTACCTGGCGTAATAGCCAGGCGCCGGCCCTTTGAAGGGGAGCCACGCCTGTGTGCTTCCGTTCCTCGCGATGAGGACGGTTTATGCGATAACACACGTACCGCCAAGAGTTGATGTTCCCTGCCATGACCGGCGGGCAAGGCGACCCCACTCACCCCGACGCTTGCGCGACCAGTGAATAGTTCGTCCGCAATAGGACGATTACGCCTACGATTTGCCGCGAATCCGCCGTGTTTTCCCCAGCGCGTATGTCAGTCAACGGTGGAGTAAAACATCCCTCTCGGCCGCGCTCGTCAAGGATTTGCGCCCTGACTCTGTGTGGAACTGCTGGGGATTCGCTGTTGGGTAAAAAAAGACGCCTCTAGGGCGTCGTGCTACAAGTTTGCGCGGATGGTTCCGCGTGGGATATGTACGGCGGGCGCCTAGTGCGAGTACGAGGCTTTGCTACTGCCGCATCGGCGGCCGGATGAATCTGATGGACAGCAGTAAATCACATGTCCACGACGCTTGCAAGCGGAGACTTCTTCGCCCTCGAAAATCTAGAGCTTTGCAACTTTAAGGCGCTGTATTTGCCGAGCCCTGAGTCGATGGTGATATCTGTGCTGCTTACCTAGGTTCCTGTTGCGGCAATTAGGTTCCAGCCTGCGGCTAATAAGATTTTAGCAACGGGCCAATATAGTTCCACCTCGGGGCCATCAAGGTTCCAGCTATGGGCCACTATGGTTCCAGCGACGGTCCGTTAAGGTACCAATTTGGGGCCGACAAGATTCCAACTGCTTCCGGTTTTGGGCCTACGTTCCTTTTGGACCAGTTACGTCCCCGTCGCGAACCATATACGTTCCCGCCGTGGGCCCACTCCGTTCCTGTTGTCGGGCGTGTAGTCCCTTTTGAGGCGTATATGAATACCGGATGTACCTTGCCGGGGAAAGATTTACGTCGCTATGCCGAATGTAGCGCTAAATGACGGTTTTTTCATCGTGGGATGCCCCTGGAGATAAGGCAAACTTCTGCCTGCGTTCCTAAAACCGCGGTACAGACAGTCAAGACAGAAGACCACCAAATGAATGTTGACGAATTCCTACGGTCCGCCCATCGTCCTCGACGTACGAAAATCAACGCCTTCGATGCTGAGATCCGTCAGTTGCGGGCACAAGGCGTGAGCTATCAAGGAATCGCGGATTTCCTGCGACTCAACAACGTTGAAACTTCTGGACGAGCCGTCAACAAATATTTCGAGCGGCACCCCAATCAATACCGCGCCTCCAAACCGTCAACTGCACGCAAGGGACGGCGGGATGATCCGCGCGCAGACGAGCGCTCTCAATCCATCGCCACAGATGTGAGCCCGCGCCGCCACGTTGTCACTGCAGAGGACAGCACCCTTGACGATGCCGATCGAGCGACAGCGCCGACAGAGCGAACGGATGGCAGGACTTCCCCAAGCGCAACACACGCAACTTCGGATCACGACGCCGTTGTTGGCGGAGCCTCGCGCAAAGCGAGCAGTGACAGGACATCAATGAACGACACACCAAACGGCAAGGTGCACGCTGGGCCCACCGACTCCGCGACGCCATCGAACTCGAGAAACGACGCTGCACGCCATGCTTTCCCGCAAAAAACAGCTACCGACGCACCATATCATTCGACAGAAATCTCCCAAGCACCTTCGGTCGCGACAACAATGCCGGAGCGGCCTGACGTAGGGGCCAACCCATTCAATGACCTGTTCAGGTCCGTCGACTTCAACACTCCCGACTTCCTCGCAGCGCGAAAGAATGTGCGCAACGGGCAGTAGAGCTGGACTTTTTTCTTATTCCTTTCAGAGGGCAGAACATGGCAAATCTTTTGGTCGTTTCCAAGGCGGGTACCGTTGGCAAGAGCACGATCGCGTCTATTCTGATCGCACCGCGGTTTGGGTGCGACGAGGTAATCACGATTGAAACAGAAAACGCAGCAGGCGCGCGTTACGCCCAAAAGGTAAACCGCTTTACGGCAGAGCGGTACCTTCCCTATATGGAATACGTGATCCACGCCTCCGACGAGGGCAAGAACACCGTTACTGACCTCGGCGCATCGAACTACGTCAACTTTCTCAGGAATCTGGCGCTCGCTAACGGCATCGCGTTTTTCGACTACGTCGTCGTGGTAACCGATACCCAGGAGCGCTCTCAACAGGACGCGATCGATACGATCAAACAGTTCTTCAAGCTCGGCATGGACCCCGAAAGGCTTCGCATCGTGCTGAATAAATCGGCACCTGCCATGCCAGAGCTGACCATCGAACAACAATACGAGACCGTGTTTGCGGCGGCTCGACTCGACCCGCGCATCAAAGTCAACCCCGAGTGCAACATGCCCGCCCTGCCGATTTTTGATCAGATGGCTTTCAACAGCATCAGTTGGGCTGAATTGCTCGAAGACACCACGGATTACACGGCGCGCCTGAAAGCGACGGTAAGTGAGGGCCAGACGATGGCTCGTGCAAAAACCGCCGCCTACCGCATGGCTCAGGCATCTTTGAAGCCGACCATCATGTTTTCGGATCTGCTTTTCAAGGCATTGAATATCGGCCCCGTGGTTCCAGCGCCCGCTTTCTCCACTATTAAGCAGGGCGGGGCAGCCGCGACAGAAGAGTCCAAGAATGACGCCAGCAAGCACTCCTCCGCTAACAAACCTTCGACAGTAAAGGCGTAAGATGGTCAAGAGTTCCTTCGACTACCTCGCGATTTTCGATGGATTTCACACGACGCGAGATGAGTTGCTGCACATCCAGACCTCGATTGCCGATAGGGCGAAAAGTATCGAGCAATCGGCGGACGATATTGCAGGGGTTGTCAGATTGTGGCGTGCCGACATCAAAGAACTCGGCGCGACTATCGGGCGCGATGTACATATAAACGGGTACGTCGCGCTTGAGAAGTACGTGAATGATCTTCATGAGAGATCGCTCACAGAACTGCGAGAGATCGCGACCTCCGCGGTGAACGAGATGCGGCAGATCGCATCGTCAGCAACGACCGAATGGCGCGCGCTCTCCACCAATCAGCAGGAAACATTGCACCGCCAGCTGAAAGATATAGCGGCGGCTGTAAATGGGCTCCCCCCTCTCCCACCGCGCCCGATCGCAGCATCACCTTTCAGTAACTGCGCGTATTTTGCGAAGCTGACGTTCGTTCGCGCACGCCGATTCAGCATCGAAGCAGAGTCTTTTGCCACACTCGTCTTGGCGGTCGCCTCTGCGATTTCGGCCGTTGCACTCGTTTTCATCGCTGTGCATCTCGCGCAGGGCCCGATTTCCTTGTCATCCTTCCTCTTCCGTTGACGCACTGACGGTCAGTCCATTGACCGTCGTCATCTCCACGTCTCAGGTTCAGCGCGCCGACGCCAGGCTGAACCACCGAGCGCCTCCGCCACGATGCGCTCTGCGGAACGCGTCGTCTCACGCTGAGACGAAATCGGCGCGGAAAACCTTTGATTTAAAAAGAAAACATAGGATTGGATTCGCTTAATCTGGCAGTTTTTACGTCGATTCCTATCGGATTTTCATTGGCCTGCATTGCGCAGAGTGAATCTTCGAGAAATTTCAGCCCCGCCGGAATTGGTAGCTGCATGCGCCCGCGCGCCCCACCCGCCTGCCGCGCGAAACGTAACCTCCCTGTTTGTTGTTTTTTATGAAGATCGGGTATACATCCGTCATCAGCAGGCCTTGATAGCCCGCGAGGAACGCCTGCGGATATTCCTGCCCGCGCCCCGGCTGGTAGTCGAACAGCACGACTGGCCGCGCGCAGTCTTCGGCGCTTCGATAAACCCACATATGCGATGTGCTTTGCGCGACACGGCCACGCTCCTTGAGTACCTGCACCGTTGTTTCGTCACCGTGAATCAACGACTGCGACAACAACGCCTTGCGTAAGGCCCCACAGAGCCGGTGATAGTCCAGTTCGGCGTGCCGGATGATCCAGTTCGCCAGCGTGCCGCGTCCGACCTCGATGTCGGCGCGCCCCAATGCGTTGGCCATCCCGTATAGCGGTGTCAGCGTCGGATAGATACTCCCCCTTTGGTCGAAGTAATTTTCCCCAGTTTTCTGTCTGGCGGCGCCGCGTAAGCGGCGCTGCCCCCTCGATCAACGACCATATCCCGCTTCGGATCCGTCGTGGGGTATCGGTGGTCGAGCTGGGAGAGGTTATGACGATTCTGGAATTGCACCGGCAACGGCTGAGTATTTCTGCCATCGCCGCTCGACTGGGTATGGACCACAAGACCGTTCGTAAATACATCAAGGGTGAGGTGCAGGCGCCACGTTACGGTCCGCGCGCGCCACGACCTTGCGTGGTCGACCCCTTCGTTCACTACGTGAGTGAGCGTGTGGGTGAGTACCCGGACCTGAGCATTGAGCGACTGCTGCGGAGATTCGGCCCACGCTTTTCCGTACCGGAAATCATCCACTGATCTGTACAGGTACTGTACCGGCCTCTGTCGCTACACTGTCGCAAACCGAAACTCTCGCGGAGCGGTCCGATGTCCTTCGAAACCTTGAGCGCCCTGCCCGCCGGCATCCTGTTCGCGCTCGTCACGACCATCACGCCCGGACCGAACAACACGATGCTTCTCGCGTCGGGCGTCAACTTCGGTTTCCGCCGCACGCTGCCGCATATTCTCGGCATCAGCGCGGGTGTCGCGCTGCTGATGCTGTCGGTCGGCTTCGGTCTCGGCGAGGCATTCCGACGCTTCGAGGTGCTGTACACGGTGCTCGAAGCGCTGAGCGTCGCGTATCTGCTGTATCTCGCGTGGAAGATCGCCACCTCCGGCGAGATGCAGGTGAAGAAAGGCGAGCGCCGGCCGATGCGCTTTCACGAAGCAATCGCGTTCCAGTGGGTCAATCCCAAAGCGTGGATGATGGTGCTGACGGCCGCGACCACGATCCATCTGAGCGCCGACTTCGGCACGAACGCACTGCTGATGGCCGTGCTGTTCTACGTGATCGGCTTGCCGTGCATCTCGCTATGGGCCGCGTTCGGCACGACCATGCGACGCGCGCTGTCGAAGCCCGCTTATCTGCGCACGTTCAACGTCGTCATGGCGCTGGCGCTGGTGGCCTCGCTGTATCCAATCGTGCTGCGCTTTTTCGCGTAACGCGCCGCACTCCGCGGCGTTCGCCGGTGTTCGCCGCGCGCGGACACCGTGCAATTTCTTCCAGCTTTGTGTCGTTATTTGCCTGACTGTCGCGTGCCTCACACGTCCCCGTTTCGCGACTGTCATCTTCGCGATTTGACAGTAGAATAGCCACGGCATAACCCCTGCCGTCATGAGCGCGAGCCGCGCCATCCGAACCGATCCATTCAATGCGCATCGGCGTTCATCGGGCTCGCAAATTGCTCCGGGACGCAGGTTATCCGCAAGGCAAATTTCCCGGCGCTCGTGCGCGGCACGCAGCGCCGGATTCGCCATTGACGAACGCAGACCGCAAAGGTCGGAGGCGTTGCACATGGACCCAAATGATTCGCCGGACCGCGAGAGCGGCCCTCGGCAACCGCACGACACAAGCTTTTTTCCGTATGATAGCGAAGACCCGCAAGCGCCGCATTACAACTGGGTGCAGATCTGCCTGATTTCGGCGATGGGCCTTGCCGTCGGCGTGATGGGCACGGCCGCTTATGTGATCTGGTTCAGCCGCGATCAGCAGACTTACAGCGACGCCGTGCAGGCGGCGAAACGCCCGCCGCCGTCGGCGGCTGTCGCCGTCATAC
Organism: Paraburkholderia phymatum; assembly: GCF_038900715.1. Taxonomy (GTDB): domain Bacteria; phylum Pseudomonadota; class Gammaproteobacteria; order Burkholderiales; family Burkholderiaceae; genus Paraburkholderia; species Paraburkholderia phymatum_A. The sequence goes on from NZ_JAYMRZ010000003.1 coordinate 385,177, forward strand.
CCGACGCCGAATCGGCTGTCCCCGCGCGCGCCGCGCTGCCGACCAGCGCCGTGACGGGCCGCGTGATTCCCGCAACGCCGACATCGCAGCCGCGCTACGCCGAGGCCAACCAGGCCAATGAGACGAATCAGGCCGGTGAAGCCAATCGCGCGCTCGCTTTGGCGCAAGCTTCTGACGATGCAATCGATCCCACCGACACTGCCGACGCCACTGACCCCACCGATGCCGGCGACGATTCGCAGCAAGCCGCGCGTCCCGCGCAAGCCGCGCTCGCCGGGTCCGCTGCACGCGCCGACCGTGGCAAGCAGGCGGCCGTCGCGAGCCGCCACGCGCCGCAACGCGCGAAGCCCAAGCAAACATTTGTCTCCCGGCTGACGGCGATGTTCCGCAAGGTCGCCTACCATCGGGGCCACCAGCGGAACGACAACCTCGATCCGTATTCCCATCCCTGACCGGGCGGCGTGGAGGAGACCATCACGCCGTATCAGCCTCCTCGCCCGCGCTGGCGTCCGCAGCCCATCGCGGTCGGCATGGCCGCGCTGGTGTGTCTCGTGATCGGGCTCGTCTATATCGCGATTCAGGTCAAGGCGCTCTACGCCGATCACTTTCAGCAGCAATACGCCGCGCTCGTGCTCGAAGCCGTCGAACGCACGGAGAACGCGCGCAACGCCGCGAGCCTGCTGAAACGGATCGCGCCCGCCAATGCACCGCCCTTCGCGAATCAAGCCGACTATCCGCAGGCGTTGAACGAACTGCACGCGCGCGTCGGCGCGCTCGACGCGCTGATCGCCTCCAGTCCGATTCCCGCGCCCAGCCTGCGGCAACAGTTGTCCGAAAAGGCGAGCAACATCGACGACATGAAGCGCACGCTCGCCGCCACCGAGGACTATTGGCGCGCCCGCCGCGACGGCATCAGCGCCGACGTCCGCGCGCGCACGCTGCGCGTCGCCAGCGTGCTCGCCGTGCTCATGGTCGTGGTGGCGGGCGCGTTGCTCGCGGCGCTTGTCGTGTTCGCGCGGCGTCATCGGCGTCTCGCGGGGCTGACGCACCAGTTCCAGCACGCGGCGCAGCACGACGCGATGACGGGTCTGCCGAACCGCCAGCAATTGCTCGCGCGGCTCGAGCAGCTCGCGGCCGACCGCACGCCCGGAAAGTGCGCGGTGCTCTTCATCGACCTCGACGGCTTCAAGCACGTCAACGACACGCTGGGCCACGGCGTCGGCGACGCTTTTCTGATCGCCGTCGCTCAGCGCTTTCGCCAGTCGCTGCGGCCGGGCGATCTCGTCGCGCGAATTGGCGGCGACGAATTCGCGGCGCTCGTGTCGGGCTTCGGCAGCGACAGCGAACTTGCGGGCATCGCCACGCGTCTGATGAACTGCGTCGGCGACACCGATACGCAGATGGGCCTCGCCCTCGTGCGCGCGAGCGTCGGCATCGCGACGTTTCCGGATCGCGTCGCCGATCACCGTCTGCTCGTCGCGGCCGCCGACAGCGCGATGTACGAAGTCAAGCGCAGCGGCAAGAACGGCTACGCGTTCGCCGCCCGTTCGATTCCGGGCGCGTGATCCGCGCGCGTAGAGCCCGCCATGCAACGCCTGGCGCGGTACGCGCATGCGCGATCGTCAGAATTTGCAAATCCCGATCAACTTCCGCGCGGCGCTGCCGTTATACGGAATCAGCAGGGCGACGGGGTGCGCCGCGACTTTGCGAACGGATCGGCGGTGGCGGCGGCAAGACGCCAAGACGCTACACGCGCGCGTTCGTTCCGCTGAAGCACGAACGCACAATTTGGACGAAATCGGCTCAAGCTTTTCAGTTGGCTGTCGATAGCGCAGGGTATGGAAAAGAAACTCGCACAACGAATCGTCAGCTCCGCGCACCGCGCGGCTGAAGCGATTGCAAACGCCCGCATGGATCTTCCCGAAGTCCAGCAGGACCAGCTGTACAGCCGCGTGTTTATCGGGCTGCTGGAAGACAACGTTGGCGCGGAACACATCGTCGAGCTGATCGACGCGCTCGCGCGGCCCTGACGCCGCGTGCGCCCTTCATCGAAGCGCGACGCGAAACCTTCGCACGTTTCTCACGCCGCAGCGTCGCGGCCGATCCGTTCGATGAAGCGCCACAACGCGTCGTCGGTGGAATGCGGGACGTTGAAGCGGAACCACGCGCTCGGCGCGTCGTCGGGACGGAAATAGGAGCCGGGCGCGAGCCAGATTCCGTCCGATAGCGCCGCCGTCGCGATCTCGCCGGCGCGCTCGGGCTCGATCGGCAGGCGCGCAAACAAAAAGAGCCCCGCGCGCGGCCGGTGGAACACGTCGAGGCCCAACGCATCGAGCCGCTCCTCGACGCTCGCATGCGCGGCACGCAGCCTGTCGTTGACCAGCTCGACGTGGCGCGCGTAACGGCCTTCGTGCAGCACCTTGTCGACGATCCGCTCGATTGCCTCCGACGACGTCAGCCCCACCGCCATCTTCGTGCGCGCCAGTTCGCGCAGCACGTCACGCTCGGCGACGACATAGCCGCAGCGCAGCGCGGGCGTCACGGTCTTCGAAAAGCCGCTGATGTACAGCACCCGCCGCAAGCCTTCCATCGCCGCAAAAACGGGCGCGCCGGGCGCGCAAAGCTCGCGGCTCACGTCGTCCTCGATCACCCACATGTGGTTGCGCTCGGCGATCTGCAGCAGCCGGAACGCGGACGCCATCCCATACGTCGCGCCCGTCGGGTTCTGCAAGGTCGTGTTGACGAAGATCGCTTTCGGATGATGCTGTTCGACGATCTTTTCGAGCACGTCCGTATCGACGCCCGCCGGCGTGCGCGGCACGCCGATCACGGTGAGTCCCGCGAGCTTGAGGATCTGCAGCAGGTTGCAGTAGCCGGGATCTTCGACCACGACGGCGTCGCCCGCCCGCAGCAGCGTGCGCACGACCAGATCGAGCGCCTGCGTCGCGCCTTGGGCGAGCAGCACGTTCGACATGTCAACGGGCAGGCCGCGCCGGTCCATCTGCTCGGCGATCTTCGCGCGCAGCGGCGCGAAGCCATACGGATGCCCGTAGTCGCCGAGACGCGCGGCGGGCACGCGGCTCATCGCGCGAAACGCGTGCTGCATGCCCGTTTCGTTGATCCACTCGTTCGGCAGCCAGCCGCCGCCCGCCTTGATCGGCACGGAATGGTCGGCGAACACGTCGGACAGCAGCCACGTCGCGGTGAGGCTCGGCGGCTGCCAGTCGACGGTGTTCGCATGCGCTGTCCGCGAGTGCTGCGCGACGCGATAGCCGGAGCCGCGCCGCGCGATCACCAGACCCATCGATACGAGCCGGTTGTACGCCTCCGTCACCGTGAACGTGCTCAGTGAGTGCGACTGCGCAAGCTGCCGCACCGACGGCAATAGCGCGCCCGCGCGCAGCGCCTGCGTGTCGATCGCGCGCGCGAAGCCTTGCACGACCTGCTCGACGAGCGTCGGCGCGGAACGGCGGTCACGGTCCAGTTCGAGTTCGATCATCTTCGGGGTCAAGGCAGGACGGCGGCTCGCTGTCGCGTGCGGCCGATAACAGCACAGTCGATGCGATTCGGCCAGCACAGTTAGCAGCGCAGTGAGTCAACTGTTTATGTCCGCCATTTAACCTCGGACGCTACAGTTTCGCTACCCATTCGAGGAGAAACCCATGACTTCGCGCCCCGTCATCGACGACCTGTCGAGCTTCTGGATGCCGTTCACCGCCAACCGCCAGTTCAAGGCCGCGCCGCGCCTGCTGGAATCGGCGAAAGGGATGTACTACCGCTCGACCGACGGGCGCGACGTGCTCGACGCATGCGCGGGCCTGTGGTGCGTGAACGCGGGCCACAGCCGCGACGAGATCGTCGCCGCCGTGCAGAAGCAGGCCGCCACGCTCGATTTCGCGCCGACGTTCCAGATGGGGCATCCGCTCGCATTCGAAGCGGCGTCGAAAGTCGCGGAGCTGATGCCCGAAGGGCTCGACCGCGTCTTCTTCACGAACTCGGGCTCGGAGTCGGTGGATACCGCGCTGAAAATCGCGCTTGCCTACCACCGCGCGCGCGGCGAAGCGCAGCGCACGCGTCTGATCGGCCGCGAGCGCGGCTATCACGGCGTAGGCTTCGGCGGCATTTCCGTCGGCGGGATCGCGCCGAACCGCAAGACGTTCTCGGGCGCGCTGCTGCCGTCCGTCGATCATCTGCCGCACACGCACAACCTCGAACACAACGCGTTCTCGAAGGGCCAGCCCGCGTGGGGCGCGCATCTCGCCGATGAACTCGAGCGCATCGTCACGCTGCACGATCCGTCGACGATCGCAGCCGTCATCGTCGAACCCGTCGCGGGCTCGACGGGCGTGCTGATTCCACCGCAAGGCTATCTGCAGAAGCTGCGCGACATCTGCACGAAGCACGGCATCCTGCTGATCTTCGACGAGGTGATCACCGGCTTCGGCCGTCTGGGCGCGGCGACGGCGAGCGAATACTTCGGCGTGAAGCCCGACCTGCTGACGATGGCCAAGGCGATCAACAACGCGGCCGTGCCGATGGGCGCGGTCGCTGCGAGCCGCACGGTGCACGACACGATCGTCAACGCCGGCGCGCAAGGCGCGATCGAGCTGTTCCACGGCTACACGTATTCGGCGCACCCGCTCGCGGCCGCCGCGTGCGTCGCGACGCTGGATCTGTATCGCAAGGAAGGCCTGTTCGAGCGCGCGGCGTCGCTGGCGCCGAAGTTCGAAGCCGCCGCTCACGCGCTGCGCGACGCGAAGCACGTGAAGGACATCCGCAATCTCGGGATGGTCGCGGGCATCGAACTGGAGCCGCGCGACGGCGCGCCGGGCGCACGCGCGTACGAGGCGTTCGTCAAGTGCTTCGAGGCAGGCGTGCTGATCCGCTTCACGGGCGACATTCTGGCGTTCTCGCCGCCGCTGATCATCGACGAAGCGCAGATCGACCACGTCTTCCAGACGGTGCGCAACGCGCTGGCTTCGATTCAATAAGTCCGTTGCGCTGCGCCGCCGATTCGCCTGCTTGTTCCGCTTCGTCCGCTTCGTGACGAACGCGGTGGCGCTTCCGGCGGCGCTTCGATACACACGCTAGTGATGCGCGCGCGCAGCCCGCGTATGCGCGGCCTTCTTCGCCGCGGCTGAACGGCCCGCCGCGCCCTTCGTCGCAGCAGCCTTCTTCGCGGCGGCTGAGCGGCTTGCCGCCGGACGCTTCGCCGCTGCCGTCTTCGTCTGCTTCGACAACGCTTCCTTCGATGCGCCGCGTCCGCTTTCGCGCTTCAGCACGGACTCGGAGACGCGCGAGCGCTTCGCCGTCGATTCGCTGCTCGGGCGGCGTGCCGCCGTCTTCTTGCCCGTCGTCGTGGCAACGGCCTTCTTGGCAGCCGTTCTCTTCGCCGTAGGCGACTTCTTCTGGCCTGCTGCCGTATCGGCGGCGGCCTTCTTGCGGGTGGATTCGCTCGTCGTCCCCGCCTTTGGCTGCTTCAGCGCGACGCCCGCGCGGCGCGCCTTCGACAGGCCGATCGCGACCGCCTGCTTCGCCGATTTCACGCCGTGTTTGCCTTCGCGCACGTGCTCGATTTCTTCCTTCACGAACTCGCCGGCCTGAGTGCTCGACGACTTGCCGGCGCGCTTGTCGGCGGCGGCTCGCTTGAGGGTTGCTTTTTCAGGCATGACAGTGCTCCCGTTTGACTGGTGGCACATGCAGTCCAGCAACGTGTGTGCCTTGCCCATCCGAAGCCGCGAATCCCCGCGTTTTCCGCGATTCCATCGAATCTGCGTGGGAAAGCATGCGCAAATTGCAGGCTGCGTTGAAGCAAGAACAGAGCAAGGGACGCGGATTCGATGCGCAACAGAGGCTGCGCGATGCGCGCCGAGCGTCTATGGTTTACGTGAAGGCACGTGAAGGGCTGGCACGATGACCCGGCCCGCCGGGAGACGCGTCATGAATACACCGACAGTCAGGGCAGGCACGCACATCGAAGGCATCCACTGGATCGCGGAGTATGTCGAGGACGTGCACGAGATCCGCATCTTCCGCGAGGGGCAGGAAGTGGACGTGCACGACGCGCCGTCGACGCTCTTCGGCGACGAAGAAAACGCCGGCTCGAAGAGCTGCGCGGACCATCGCGCGGCGGAAGCGGCCGTGCTCGCGTACCTGCGGCACTTCGTGGCCGAGCACGACGCGGAGGAGTGACGTCGCATAGTGACGCGCTGCGCCGCGTGCAAAGAGAAAGGCCAGCCGTGCAATGCGCGTAGCTGGCCTTCGCGGTGCGTCTTCCGGGCGCGCCTTCCGCAGCGCCTTTTATCAGGGTTTATCCGGCGCTAATCAGCGTCATTCAGCGGGACGCAGCTTCTTCACTTCCGCATCCGATGGCTGCACGCTCGCGCCGTCGATATAGCGATACGACGTCATCACGCCCTTGCCGTCCTTCAACGCGGTCACGCCGACGAACGCGCCCATCGTCGACTGGTTGTCTTGCGGCCGATAGGTGATCGGCCCAAACGGCGTCTCGACATTCAAGCCCTTGAACGCGGCCGCGAGCTTGTCGGGATCGGTCGAGCCGGCCTTCTTGATGCCGTTCGCGATCGACATTAGCGCCGCGTAGCCGACCACCGAGCCCAGGCGCGGATAGTCGTGATACTTCGCCTGATAGTCGGCGACGAATTTCTTGTTCGCGGCCGTATCGATCGAGTACCACGGATAGCCCGTCACGATCCAGCCGGCGGGCGCTTCCGCGCCGAGCGGATCGAGATAATCGGGCTCGCCCGTCAGCAGCGACACGACGCTGCGATCCTTGAAGAGCCCGCGCGTATTGCCTTCGCGCACGAACTTGCCGAGGTCCGCGCTGAACAGCACGTTGAAGATCGCGTCGGGCTTCGCATCGGCGAGCGCCTGCACGGTCGCGCCCGCGTCGAGATTGCCGAGCGGCGTCGCCTGCTCGGTGACGAACTCGACGTCGGGCTGCGCGGCCTTCAATAGCTTCTTGAACGTCGCCACCGCCGACTGGCCGTATTCATAGTTCGGATACACGAGCGCCCAGCGCTTCTTTTTCAGCTTCGCCGCTTCGGGCACGAGCATAGCGACCTGCATGTAGGTGGACGGACGCAGACGGTACGTGTATTTGTTGCCGTCGGCCCAGACGATCTTGTCCGTCAGCGGCTCGGCGGCGAGGAAGAAAATGCGCTTCTGCTTCGCGAAGTCCGTCAGCGCAAGACCCGTATTCGACAGATAGCCGCCGAACAGCAGTTGCACCTGCTCGCGCGCGATCAGTTCCTGCGCGACGCGGATCGTGTCGCCGGGATTGGCGTTGTCGTCGCGCGAGACCACTTCGAGCTTCTTGCCGAGCACGCCGCCCGCCGCGTTCACCTGATCGAGCGCGAGATTCCAGCCGTTCCGGTACGGCATCAGAAAAGCGGGCTGCGCCTTGTAGCTGTTGATTTCGCCGATCTTGATCGTCTGCTGCGCAAATGCGCCCGTCGTTGTCAGCGACAGGGCCAGCGATGCAGTCAGCGAAGCGGTCATGCGAGAGATCCAGGCTGCGCGCGAGGTCATGCGTAACTCCGTTTATTGTCAGTTGAGCGGTGCGGCGAGACGAGACGAACCCAGCCCGCCGGACGGTGCATCGTACCGGAGTTTCGCGGACGCGCTTTCAACGCGCATCGCTCGATATGAAGCCGTCAACCCATCAAACGCTCAGATACGCGCGCCGGACGACATCGTTTTGCGCGAGTTCGCGCATCGTGCCGCCAAAGCGTATCTGGCCTTTTTCCAGCACATAAGCGCGATCGCTGACGAGTTCCGCGAAATGCAGGTTCTGCTCCGACAGCAGGATCGACAGCCCTTCGCGTTTCAGTTCGAGGATCATGTTCGCCATCTGCTCGACGATCACGGGCGCGACGCCTTCGGACGGCTCGTCGAGCAGCACCAGCCACGGATTGCCCATCAGCGTGCGCGAGACCGTCAGCATCTGCTGCTCGCCGCCGCTCATCTGGCCGCCGAGGCGCTTCGGCATTTCGCCGAGATTCGGAAAGAGCCTGAAGAGCTTTTCAGGCGTCCAAGTGGGCGCGCCTACGCGCGGCGGCTGACGTCCCGTGTCGAGGTTCTCCATCACCGTCAGGTCCGAGAACACGCGGCGGTCTTCCGGCACATAGCCGAGCCCCATGCGCGCGATCCTGTGCGACGCGAGCGCCGAGATAGTCGCGCCGTCGAACTGGATCATACCTTCACGGCGCGGCACGAGGCCCATGATGGCTTTCATCGTCGTCGATTTGCCCGCGCCGTTGCGGCCCATCAGCGCGACGACTTCGCCGCGCCCCACTTCGAGACTCACGTCGAAGAGGATATGCGCGCGCCCATAGTACGCGTTCAGCTTATCGACTTTCAGCATCGGTGCGTTCATGCGCGCGGCTCAGTTTGCGTCGCGCCGTCGGGCGACAGCGATGCGCGCGGCTGGAACGTCTTGCCCGTGCCGAAGTACACGGCCTGCACGTTCGCGTCGTTGCGTATCGTGTCCGCGTCGCCTTGCGCGATCAGCTTGCCGCGCGCGAGCACGATCACGCGGTCCGCGAATGAGAACACCACGTCCATGCTGTGCTCGGTAAACAGCACGCCGATCCCGCGCTCCGCGACGAGACGCTTGGTCAGCGCCATCAGATCGTTGCGCTCTTTCGGCGCCATGCCCGCAGTCGGTTCGTCCATCAGCAGCAGCTTCGGTCGGTTCGCGAGCGCGATGGCGAGATCGACGCGCTTTACGTCGCCATACGCGAGCACGCTGCACGCGCGCCGCGCATGCGCGGCCATGCCGACCTGATCGAGCAGCGCCATCGCTTCGTCTTCGAAGCACGATGCGGCCGGTTTCCACAAACCGTATAGACGCTTTTCGCGCGACACGAGCGCCATTTGCACGTTTTCGAGCACGGTCATCGAATTGAATGTCGCGGCCACCTGAAACGTGCGGCCGACGCCGCGCCGCCAGATATCGCGCGGCCGCATGCCGACGAGTTCATGGCCGTCGAGCACAACCGAGCCATGCGATGGACGCAACTGTCCGTTGACGATGTTGAAGCACGTCGATTTGCCCGCGCCGTTCGGTCCGATCAACGCGAGCAGTTCGCCGGGCTGGACGTCGAACGACACATCGTCGACGGCTTTCACGCCGCCGAACGACATCGAAAGATTCGACACGCGCAGAAGGCTCATCGTCCGCCTCCCGTTGCTTGCCGATGACCGGCTTCGTTCGAATCGTCGCGTTCGAAGCGCTCGCGCACGAAGCCCACGATGCCTTGCGGAAACGCGATCACAAGCAGCAGGATCGCGACGCCGAGCAGCGCCTGCCAGTAGTCGGTCTGCCGCGCGACGGCATCCTGCAGCCATGTGAACAACGCCGCGCCCGCGACGGGGCCCGTCAACGTCTGAATGCCGCCGAGCAGCACCATCACGAGTCCATCGACGGAACGGCTCACGCTGATCACTTCCGGCGAAATCGTGCCTTTGGAAAACGCGTACAGCGAGCCCGCGAGCCCGCAAAACAGTGACGCGATCACGAACGCGGCCCACTGCACGCGCTTCGTGTCGATGCCGATCGCTTCGGCGCGCAACGCCGAATCGCGCGACGCGCGCATCGCGTAGCCAAGCGGCGAAAACAGCATGCGGCGCAAGAGCCATACGCCGATCGCGGCGCACGCGAGCGTCAGGTAGTAGTACGCGATGGGCGACGACAGCCAGTTCGACGGCCACAAGCCCAGGATGCCGTTGCTGCCGCCCGTCACGTCGTCCCATTGATAGACGACCGACCACACGATCTGCGCGAACGCGAGCGTGAGCATCGCCAGATACACGCCCGACAGCCGCACGCAGAACCAGCCGAACACCAGCGCGCCGAGCACGGCCAGCGACGGACCGAGGACGAGCGCCGCTTCCATCGGCAGATCGAGCACTTTCAGAAAGAGCGCGGCGCCGTACGCGCCCAGGCCGAAATACGCGGCATGGCCGAACGAATGCATGCCGCCCGGCCCCATGATGAAGTGAAGGCTTGCAGCGAACAGAACGGCGACCAGGATTTCGACGAGCAGCACGGGCATGTACGGAAACGCAGTGGCCCCGAGCGGCGCGAGCACGAGCGCGGCAAGCACGCACATGGCCAGCCACTTCAGATGCTTGTCTGCGGGCTTGAGCGGCGCTTCGGCGACGGACATCGCGCGCACGGCGGACGTGGCGCGCCCGAGCAAACCCCAGGGCCGCACGACGAGCACGACGGCCATCACGACGAACTCCGCGACGAGCGTGAAGCGGCTCAACGAAAGATCGACGCCGAACAGCGAAACATGCCCGATGCCGATGCACAGCGCCTTGATTTCCGCGATCAACAGCGCCGCGACGAACGCACCCGGGATCGAACCCATTCCGCCGACCACCACGACGACGAACGCGTTGCCGATAGTCTCGAGATCGAGCGAGAGATTTGCGGACATGCGCGGCCCCTGCAACGCGCCGCCGAGCCCCGCGAGAAACGCGCCGACGAAGAACACGCCCGTGAACAGCCACGCCTGATCGATGCCGAGCGCGCCGAGCATTTCGCGATCCTGCGTTGCGGCGCGCACGAGCGTGCCCCATCGCGTGTGCGTCAACGCGTACCACAGCAGCAGAAGCACGAGCGGCCCGATGACGATCAGCGCGATGTCATAGGTCGGCAGCCGATGGCCAAGCAGGTCGACGGCGCCCGCGAGATGCGGCGCGCGAGGGCCGAACAGGTCCTGCGGCCCCCAGATCGCGAGCGCGGCATCGCGAATGATCAGCACGAGCGCGAACGTCGCGAGCAGATGGAACAGCTCGGGCGCCTGATAGATGCGCCTCAGCACCAGCAGTTCGACGAGCGCGCCCAATATGCCCGTCACGACGGCGGCTGCGAGCATCGACAGCCAGAAGCCCGCGACGCTTGCGCCGAAGCGGCTTGCGAAGCTGTAGGCAACGTAGATGCCCAGCATGTAGAACGAGCCGTGCGCGAAGTTGACGATGCGCGTGACGCCGAAGATCAGCGACAGGCCCGCCGCGACGAGAAAGAGCGCGGAGGCGTCGGCGAGTCCGTTGACGAGTTGGACCAGCAGGTTGGGGAGCATCGTGCCCATCGGCGTTGAGTTTCGATGGGCTGCATCATATACAGGAAATGGGTGGGGGTTGCAGGTGCATTAGTATCCGCGACGGCCTTTCCTTCGTATTACTTTGTCCGTCGCAGATTCAAACAATCAACCCTTGGCCACTTCCCCATCCTGCTCACGAAACACCTTATCAGCAAGATGAAACGCCGAATTCGCCGCTGGCACCCCGCAATAAATAGCCGTCTGCAACAACACTTCCTTCACCTGATCCCGCGTCACGCCATTATTCCGCGCGGCACGCAGATGCAACGCCAGTTCCTCGCTGCGATTCAACGCAACCATCATCGCAATCGTCAGCAGACTGCGCGTGTGACGCGGCAAGCCATCGCGCGTCCAGATCTCGCCCCACGCATAGCGCGTGATGAAATTCTGAAACTCTTCCGTCACTTCCGTGCGGTTCGCAATCGACCGGTCGACGTGCGCATCGCCCAGCACCGCGCGACGCACGCCCATGCCCGCTTCGTAACGTTGCTCGTCGTTCATCGCTGCCCCTTCAGGAAATCGAGCACGGCCTTCGTGAACGTGTCCGCCACTTCGATGTTCGAAATGTGCGACGCGTCCAGTTCGACGTAACGCGCACCCGCGATCGCAGCAGCCAACTCGCGACCTTGCGCGGGCGTCGCGGCCAGATCGTGCGTGCCGGAGATCACGAGCGCAGGCGCCTTGATGCCGTGCACTTCGGGGCGCAGATCGGTCGCGTTGATGGCTTCGCAATTCAACGCGTAGCCTTCCTTGTCGGTATGCACGAACACATCGCGGATAAAGCCGAAGACGATCGGCTCGCGTGCGATGAATTCGGCCGTGAACCAGCGCGGCAGCACGGCATCCGACAGCGCGAGCATGCCTTCGCTGCGAGCGCGCGCCGCGCGCGGCACCCACACTTCCGGCGAGCCGATGCGCGCGGCCGTGTTGCTCAGCACGACGTGATCGATGCGATCCGCGTGACGGGCCGCGAGGCCGATGCCCGTCAGCCCGCCCATCGACACGCCGCAGAAATTCGCGCGCGCGATCTTCAGCGTGTCGAGCAGGCCGATCACGTCGCCCGTCAGATGCTCGATCGTGTACGGTCCCTTCGGCGCTTCCGAGTGGCCGTGGCCGCGCGTGTCGTAGCGCAGCACGCGAAAGTGCTTCGCGAACTCGGCGACTTGCGGCGTCCACATCGACAGGTCGCTGCCGAGCGAGTTCGACAGCACGAGCCACGGCGCGCTGCCGTGACGGTCGCCGTCGATCCGGTAATGAAGCTCGATGCCATTCACTGCGGCGTAGGGCATTCCTTTACTCCTGATGTTGTGTCACGCGTTCTTTGCGCGCGGTATGAAGAGCCAGCACGGCGTCCACGAAAGCGTGCGCGCTGCCGACGTAATGAGCGGGATCGAGCAGACGTCGCAATTGCTCGGCGGGCAAGTGTCGCGTGACGGATGCATCGGCGGCCAGCACGTCGAAGAGCGTGTTGCCGGACTTCACCGCTTCCTTCGATGCCTGCTCGACGAGATGATGCGCATCGAGCCGGCCGATCTTGTCGCCGAGCGCGAGCATCACCGCTTCGCCGAGAATCAGGCCGTGTGTCACGTCCAGATTTTCCGCGAGCCGCTCGGCGTTCACTTCGAGCCCCTTCGCGATCTGCTCGATATTGGCGAGCGCGCCGCCCGCGAGGCGCGCGAGATCGGGCAGCGCGTCCCACTCGGCCTGCCACCCGCCGAGCGCGCGTTCGTGCTCCTGCACCATGCCCGCAAACACCGTCGCGACGAGACCGGGCGCGCGCGTCGCCGCCGTCAGCACGGCCGCGCAGCCGACGGGGTTGCGCTTGTGCGGCATCGTCGACGAGCCGCCCTTGCCGGCCGCAACCGGCTCGCCGAGTTCGCCGAGTTCCGTCTGCATTTGCAATGAGATGTCGCGCGCAATTTTCCCGAGCGTACCCATCAGCATGCCGAAGAACGCTGCCGCTTCGGCGATGCGGTCACGCTGCGTGTGCCACGGCACAGCGGGCATCTCCAGTTTCAATTCTTTCGCCAACGCCGCTGCAACCGCGCCGCCTTTGTCGCGCAAGCTCGCAAGCGTGCCCGCCGCGCCGCCGAATTGCAGCACGAGCGCGCGTTCGCGCAGCGCGTCGAGCCGTTCGCGATGACGCAGCAGCGCATCGAGCCATTGCGCGAACTTCAACCCGAGCGTGATGGGCAGCGCCTGTTGCAGCCACGTGCGGCCGATCATCGGCGTCGCGCGATGCTGCTGCGCGAGCGCGGCGATCGCGTCACATGTCGACGATAAGGCGACGTCGAGCAGATCGAACGTATCGCGCAGTTGCAGCACGGTCGCCGTATCGATGATGTCCTGGCTCGTCGCGCCCCAATGGACGAACTTCGATGCTTCCGCGTCGGCGTCTTTCACGCGCGCGGTCAGCTGCTTGACGAGAGGAATCGCGAGATTGCCGCCGAGCGCAGCATCGCGTGCGAGCGCTTCGGCGTCGAGCTTGTCCGCATGACACGTCGCTTCGATCGCGGCGACGGCCGACTGCGGAATCACGCCATGTGCAGCCGATGCGCGAGCGAGCGCGGCTTCGACATCGAGCATCCGTTGCAGCGTCGCGCGCGGCGACCAGATGTCGTTCATCGGCTGCGTGCCGCAGATCAGGATGGTCAGGCGGGCGCTGGCTTCTAGCATGATGGTGAGTGCTTCGGGATGAATGCGCGTCGATATGGCGCCTGAATGCAGCGCCTGAAAGCGCGGGGCGGTCGGCTTCATTGTCGCCGAACGCCGCACGGAGGTCACGCGCGCTCTTGCGCGCGCGTTCCTTTACGTGGCGGCCCGGCGTTGCGCGCGCCTCAAGCCGCGCGAGCCTGCTGCGTGCCGTCGATCAACGCGACGCCCGTCAGCTTTTCCAGTTCCGCGAAGTCGATATCGGAGAATATCTCGCGCACGACGAGGCCGTCCTTCGTCACGTCGATCATCGCGAGGTCCGTATAGATGCGATCGACGCAGCCGACGCCCGTCACGGGATACAAGCACTCCGCGACGATCTTGCTTTCGCCCTGCTTCGTCAGATGCTCCATCATCACGAACACCTGCTTCGCGCCGATGGCCAGATCCATCGCGCCGCCGACTGCGGGAATCGCGTCGGGCGCTCCTGTGTGCCAGTTCGCGAGGTCGCCCTTCGCCGAGACCTGGAACGCGCCGAGCACGCAGTAGTCGAGATGGCCGCCGCGCATCATCGCGAACGAATCGGCATGGTGGAAGAACGCGCCGCCCGTCAGCAGCGTGACGTGCTGCTTGCCGGCGTTGATCAGTTCGTCGTCTTCCTCGCCTTTCGCGGGCGCCGGGCCCATGCCGAGCAGGCCGTTTTCGCTGTGCAGGAAGATTTCCTTGTTCGCGTCGAGGTGGTTCGCCACCAGCGTCGGCACGCCGATGCCGAGGTTCACATAAGCGCCTTCAGGAATGTCCTGCGCGACGCGCTTAGCCATTTCATCGCGGGTCAGTCGTTTCATGTCGGGTCTCCTTCCTTCAGGCGGCTTGCTCTGGACGCTGCGATTGATGCGCCGCTTGCGGCACTTCGACGATGCGCTGCACGAAGATCCCCGGCGTCACGATCACTTCGGGGTCGAGCGCGCCGAGCGGCACCACTTCCGACACCTGCACGATCGCCGTCTTTGCGGCGCTCGCCATGATCGGCCCGAAGTTGCGCGCGGTCTTGCGATAGACGAGGTTGCCCCAGCGGTCGCCCTTGTATGCCTTGATGAGCGCGAAATCGGCGTGCAGCGGCGATTCCAGCACATAGTGCTTGCCGTCGATCACGCGCGTTTCCTTGCCTTCGGCGAGCTTCGTGCCGTAGCCCGTCGGCGTGAAGAAGCCGCCTATGCCCGCGCCCGCCGCGCGGATGCGCTCGGCCAGATTGCCTTGCGGCACGAGTTCCAGTTCGATTTCGCCGGCGCGATAGAGCGCGTCGAACACATACGAGTCGGTCTGACGCGGGAATGAGCAGATGATCTTGCGCACGCGCTTCGCGTTGAGCAGCGCCGCGAGGCCCGTGTCGCCGTTGCCGGCGTTGTTGTTGACGATCGTGAGTTCTTTCGCGCCCTGTTCGATGAGCGCGTCGATCAGTTCGGAAGGCATGCCCGCCGTCCCGAAGCCGCCGATCATGACGGTCGCGCCGTCATGCACGTCGGCGACCGCCGACTGGAGTGACTCGAAAATCTTGTTGATCATGTCGAATTTCCTCTGTAACGCGTCGTTCCGCGCGCCGCGCGACCCGCCTACCGTTCGACGGAATTGCGCGCCGGACGGTCTCCACGTCTGCTTTCGTCCTTCATGGCCCTGCTGACGGCATGCAGACCTGCCGCAGGCCGCATGAGTTTGGTTCGCCTTTCGCTTCTGCCGCGCATTGAATGCCCGAAAAGTTCTTAATACGAACACTGTTTCGTTTAGCGAACGTACCGGCGCATTATGGTTTGCGCCCGCGTCTCTTGTCAAGGCAACGGATTCGTGGTTTGCCCTACGCTGGCGTTGCGTGGGCCTGGGTACCGATGCGCCGGCCCAGCCGGTTCATCATCGAACGCGAGTCCTGCATCATTCTCCGCCCACATCCGCGAGGCCGCATCGGAACGCGTCAAGCCGTCGTCGGCGCTTTCCCTGATATGCGGCAGCGCGATTGCCAGGCTAGGTTGTATACGGTTTATCGATAATATGCGGATCATTTCAGGACTCCGCCCCAGCATGGCCGAACTCGATCTCAACCTGATCCCCTACCTCGTCGCGCTCGAAGACATGCGCAACGTGAGCCGCGCCGCCGAACGTCTCGGCGTGAGCCAGCCGCGCGTGAGCACCGCGCTCGGCCGGCTGCGCGAGTACTTCAACGATCCGTTGTTCGTGCGCACGTCGCGCGGCATGGAGCCGACGCCGCGCGCGCTCGCGCTGATTCCCGCCGCTCGCGAGGCGCTCGCTCGCATCGAAAAAGGCATGCTCGAAACGCAGGACTTCGATCCCGCGACGTCGACGCATACCTTCTCGCTCGCGCTATCCGATGTCGGCGAGATCGTGTTTCTGCCGCGCCTGCTGCAGCTTTTCGCCGAGCGCGCACCGCATGCGAATCTGCGCTCGGTGTCGCTGCCGCCCGCGCTCGTCGAACGCGGCCTGGAGTCGGGCGACATCGATCTGGCCGTCGGCTACTTTCCGGATCTGTCCGGCAACAACTTCTTCCAGCAGCGGCTCTTCACGCACCGCTTCATCTGCCTGCTGCGCAGCGATCATCCGCTTGCGGGCGCGCCGCTCACGCTCGAGCAGTTCGTCGGTCTCGGGCACGCGGTCGTGCGCGCCGAAGGACGCAGCCAGGAAGTGCTCGAACGGTATCTGGAGAAAAAGCGCATTCGCCGCCGCGCCGTGCTGGAGACGCCGCACTTCATGAGCCTGCCGTTCATCCTCGCGCGCAGCGATCTCGTCGCGACCGTGCCGCACGCGATCGGCTTCGCCTACGTATCGGAACACGCGTCGATCACGCTGGTCGAACCGCCTTTGCCGTTGCCACGCTTCGACTTGCGCCAGCACTGGCATCGCAAGTTCCACAACGATCCGCGCGCGAGCTGGCTGCGCAGCGTCGTCGCGGAACTGTTCAACGATGCGAAGGACGAGTGGCCGAAGTAGCGCGTCGAAGCGGCTCCCCGATCGCACGCATATCCATGTCGGGCGTGGGGTCGCGAAACATGGAACAATGCCCCAAAGTGCGATGCGCGTTTTACTGGAACTGGAGCGAGGGATGACTACGAAGACAAATACACCCGCCGACACACCCACCCGTCCGACCCGCGAGGAAGCCGAAGACGCCGTGCGCGTGCTGCTGCGCTGGGCCGGCGACGATCCTCGGCGCGAAGGGCTGATCGATACGCCCTCGCGCGTCGTGCGTGCGTATGAGGAATTTTTCGCGGGCTATGACGTGGAGCCGCGCGACATTCTGGCCCGCACGTTTTCCGAAGTGGACGGCTACGACGAAATGATCGTGCTGAAGGACATCCGCTTCGAGAGCTATTGCGAGCATCACATGGTGCCCATCATCGGGCGCGCGCATGTCGCCTATTTGCCTGAACATCGCGTGGTCGGCATTTCGAAGCTGGCGCGGCTCGTCGATGCATTCGCCAAGCGTCTGCAGATTCAGGAAAAGATGACCGTGCAGATCGCCGATACGCTCAACGAAGTATTGCAGCCGAAGGGCGTCGGCGTGATTCTCGAAGCGTCGCATCAATGCATGTCGACGCGCGGCGTGCACAAGGCGGGCGTCGAGATGGTCACGTCGCGCATGCTCGGCACGTTCCGCTCGGACCCGTCGACGCGCCGCGAGTTTCTGTCGATCGTCAACAGCCCGACTTCGATGAGCGTCGCGAATACCTGAGCGGCTTGCAGAGCCTGTTCGTTCCAGCTTGCGTTCGGACGCGCCACTGGGGCGAAACATCGTAACGCTGAAAAGTCGAAACGCCGAAACAGCGTAACGTCGCGACGCGCGCCCTAACCCGCCGCGCGTCGCGCGCTCATCGGCCGGCCTTGCCCGAACGTCGCGAGCAACATGGCCACGAGCACGCACGCGACGCCCATCAACTGCGCGCGGCTGATCGGCTCGTGCAGCACGCCGGCCGCGAGCGCAAGCGTCGAGACGGGCACGAGCGCCGTCACGAGCCCCGCCTCCGCGCCGCTCACGCGCGCCGCGCCCGCGTACCACAGCACGAAGCCCAGCACCGTCGGCACCAGCGCGTAATAGACGACGCCCGCGAGCGCCGCCGTCAGGCTCGCGTCGAGCGGCAGACGCCACGGCGCTTCGAAGCATGCGGGCACGATGGCGACGAAAAATCCGATTCCGCTCATCAGCGCCGACAGCGGCAACGCGGCGACAGGCGTGCGCAGCTTGCGGTTGAGCAGAATGAAAAGCGCCTCGCAGACGACGGCCGCGAACACCAGCGCGTTGCCCGCGAGAGAATGCGCGCCGCGCGCCGCCGTCAGATCGTCGAGCCGCACGGTGCAGGCGAGCACGCCGCCCGTAGCGAGCACGATCGCGCCGAGCAGCGCGGGCGACGGCCGCTCGCCGAGCGCCAGCGCGGCCACGACCGCCGACACGGCCGGCAGCGTGCCGGCGATCACGCCCGCATCGGCGGCCGAAGCGAGCCGCATCCCGCCGATCAGGCAAACCGTATAGCCGACGCTTCCGGCTCCCGCCTGTGCAATCGCGAGCCATCTGTCGTGCGCATCGAGCCTCGGCCACGGTAGATTCCGCACGCGCATCATCGCGATGAAAATCGGAAACGCGATCGCAAAGCGCAGCGCAGTCGCCGAGAACGGCGGCAAGCCGCCCGCGATCGCCTTGCTGACGACGACCGTGCTGCCCACGCCGATCATCGCCAGCGCGCAAAAGAAGTAACCGACATAACGCGCATGCATGCCGCGTCTCCTCATATCGAATGATGCGAGGAGCGTATGGCGCACGCGAATGCGCGGTCTTGAACGTTATTGCAGAACCGTATGCAGAGCGATCTCGCGAGTCAGCGGACAGCGGCCGCGTAGCTCGCGGGCGTGATGCCGAGGAGCCGCACGAATGCGCGCGTCATGTGGCTCTGGTCCGAGAAACCGGCGCAGACCGCGGCATCCGCGAGCGCCGTTCCGCAGGCGATGAGCCGCCGCGCGAGCGCGACGCGCCGCTGCATCCGGTATGCGTGCGGCGGCAAGCCGACTTCATGCGCGAAGCTGCGCAGCAACTGGAAACGGCTCATGCCCGCTTCGGCGGCGAGGTCGGCGAGCGTCGCGGACGACGCCGGGTCGTCGTCGATGCGGCTTCTTGCCCGCGAGATCGGGCCGATGTGTTTGCGTTCAGGTGCGAGCGGCGTCGCGTGATAGCGGCCCACATGTGTGAACAGCGCGAGCAGCGCTTCTTCGCATGCGAAGTCGTCGAAGCCCGCGCGTTCGTTCGCCGCGCTCACAGCAATCGAGTACAGGCGAGTAAAGCACGCGGACAGTTGCGGATCGTTGAGCACTGGACGCGTCAGTTCCACTTCGCGCACGGGCGCATGCGCGCATTCGGCGAGCGTCGCGTACACGAGCGACGGCTCGAAGTACAGCATGCGCCACGCGCGTCCGTGTTCATCGAGCGGGCTGCCGTCGTGCACTTCGCCCGGATTGACCGTGATGACATCGTTCGTGCGCGCTTCGACGGGCCCGCGCCCGCTTGCCGAACGCTGCCCGCCCGCGACCACGACACCGATGCCAAAGCGATCGTGCGAGTGACGCGCGAACGCGTGCGTCGTGTGCGCGGCCGTCGCTTCGACACCGTCGAGCGCACAACGCAGCATCTGGACGCGTCCACGCGGCTTCATCGTTTCATTCGCTCATATCAAACGGACGCGGTTCGAATGGCTCGATCGATCGCGCGATCGAACATTCATCCATCAGCGGCGCCCTTCGTCGTTGCGCACGCGCTCGCCTTCGCGGATCTTGCCTTGCGACACGCTGCTGCCAGGCGGCACGCTATGCGTGAGCCACACGTTGCCGCCGATCACCGAGCCGCGCCCGATCGTCACGCGGCCGAGAATCGTCGCGCCCGCATAAATGACGACGTCGTCTTCGACGATCGGGTGGCGCGCGTTGCCCTTCACGAGCGTGCCGTCTTCATCTGCGGCAAAGCTTTTCGCGCCGAGCGTGACCGCCTGGTAGACACGCACACGCTCGCCGATGATCGCCGTTTCGCCGATCACGACGCCCGTGCCGTGGTCGATGAAAAAGCTCGGGCCGATTTGCGCGCCGGGGTGTATGTCGATGCCCGTCGCCGAATGCGCGATCTCGTTGATGAAGCGCGCGAGCAGCGGCACGCCGAGCCGATGCAGCGCATGCGCGAGCCGGTGATGCGTCATCGCCCAGACGCCCGGATAGCACAGCAGGATTTCCGTGATGTGCTGCGCGGCGGGGTCGCCAATGTAGGCGGCCTGAATATCGCTGACGAGCAGCGCTCGGATGGCGGGCAACTGCTTGCCGAAATCGCGCGCGACATTGAAGGCGCGCGCGCTCAATTCGGCGTCCGTGGTCTCGGCGTGCTCGGGCAGAAAGCGAAGCGCGCGGCGGATCTGTTCGGCGAGCAGGCGCAACGTGCTTTCGAGCGTATGGCCGACGTAGTAGTCGACGCTCTCGTCGGTCAGATCGGGCGCGCCGTAGTGCGTCGGGAAAAGCGCGGCGCGCAATCCGCCGACGATGTTGATTACGGCATCGCGTGAAGGCAGCTCGCGAATGCCGCGCGGATGGCGCGTGCGATGCAGCTCTTCACGCGACGCCCGCAAATCGGCGACGATCTGTTCGAGGCCCCAGTTATGAGAAGAAACATTTGACATGGCGAGGACATCGTTCGCGCACGAGGCGCGTTGAGAGTGAACTGTCCCCAGAGATTACCGCGTTTCGCCGCGTGCCGTGTGGCGCTGGTGCGCGTTGCATAAGGCATGCGTGATGCAGCACGGCTTGCGTCATGCGCGGCATCGCGCATCAAGTGATGTGCTGAACGGCGTGCAATGCAGTGTTAGACGGTCAGGCTGCTCGCGTCGATCCAGCGCACGGCCCAGTCACGCGCGTGCGCAATGGCAGCGGCTTCGTCGGTGAAACGGAGGTCAGTGGGGAAGAAACGGTTCGCGACCAGTTCGCCATCGCTGGAACGCGATACGACGACATACGGTTGCCATGTTCCATCGCCCGCGCGCGCCGGCGCGCAGTTAAGCAAGTAGCCACGATGTGTGAATGCAGCATCAACGTGCATGAGTCACCCGCCCCTGACTGCCCCATAGATGGTCCTTATGGTTCTCTCGCGAGTGCAGTGCCGTGGGCTGAAACAGTCCGCGAGGTCGCCGCGGTCATGCTGGGTGTTGCTGCGCTCGTCGAACAAGAATCATACTCTGTAGAAAATGGACGTCCACGAAAAAAATTAGCAAAAATTTGCCGGTCGCCCGAAACGCCGTCACGCGTGGTTCAACAGATAATCGTACGCTTACGCGGAACGGGTTTTGCTCCTATCCTATGTTTGGGACCACAAGCAAAGGAGGACACAACATGAGCCTCAATACACGCCCGGTGCCCGCGACGCAGTCCGGAACCGCAGCGGCGCGCAGCGCCGAAATGCATAACGACCGCACGCACGACAGCACCGTCGACACCGACAGCAAGAACCACGAAGCCGCGCGCATCGCGGGCGAGGCGCCCATCGGCCCCGACGAGATCACGACGAGCAACGCAACGCTCGTCAACAGCGTGCCCGATGATCCGTTCGCTGAACTGGCGGGGTTCGATAGCCGCATCGGCGGCAATCATCTGCTGCTCGCGCTGGAGCCGGGGTATCACGTGATCGACAAGGGCATGATCGCGCCCGAAACGGTCGAGCGCTTCGACGATCGCTTCCATCGGTCGTATTCGCATACGGGCGATCAGTTGCGCGGACGCATGCACTTCGCGCTCAACCATCAGCGGCCGACGCGGGTCATCGAACTCGAACGCGACGAGTAAGCGTCGTTCCGGGTGACGCGTCAACGCGTTGATGCGTCACCACCGTTTGCAAGCGTTCGCGTGGCTGGCGCGGCGCGCGTTTTTCTCGCGTTGGCGTTTCATTGGCGTTTCATTGCGTTTCAATCGCGCGTTAGCCGCTCACGCGGCGCTGGTCTGTGCGATGGCGTTTGCATGCTCTTGTGTAATCATCGCGCTTCGTTTCGCCATGCATTCGCGCACGCGCGATTCGAAACCGCTGGTTTCATGACCTCGTCGCTTAGACGCCTTTTTCGACGGCGTTTCGGTCCGCATAATCGGCGCATCTCTTTGACCTCACGGAGCAGCACATGGGCAAAGTCGTTGTGATCGGCGCAACGGGCACGCTGGGCCAGGCCGTCGCCGCCGCATTGAAGGCGCGTCACGAAGTGATCGAAGTGGGCGCGACGCGCGGCGCGCATCAAGTCGACGGCACGGACCCGGCGAGCATCGAACGTCTGTTTCAGAAGATCGGCAACGTCGATGCCGTGGTCACGGCGACGGGCAAAGTCCATTTCGGGCCGTTGACCGAGATGACGATCGAGCAGTTCTGGATCGGCCTGCGCGACAAGCTGATGGGACAGATCAATTTCGTGCTCGCCGCGCAAAAGTACGTGAACGACGGCGGCTCGTTCACGCTGACGAGCGGCATTCTCGCCGACGAGCCGATCAGCCAGGGCGTCAGCGCGACCACCGTGAACCTCGCGCTCGAAGGCTTCGTGCGCGGAGCGGCGATCGAGCTGCCGCGCGGCATCCGCATCAACGTCGTCAGTCCGACCGTGCTGACGGAATCGATGGAAAGTTACGCGCCGTTCTTCCGCGGATTCGAACCCGTCGACGCAAGCAAGGCCGCGCTGGGCTATCTGCGCAGCGTCGAAGGCGCGCAGACGGGGCGGGTTTATCGCGTCGGCTGTTGAGCCTGGGCTTGTTGAGCCTGGGCTGTTGAGCCTGGGCTGTTGAGCGTCGGCTATCGGACGCGGGCCGTCGCGTCCGGGCCGTCAAAGCTCGGCCAACGCGTGCCAGCCGACGCGTACAAACAAGCGGACGCGCCTACGCCCGCTGCTCCTTGACGCGCGACACGATCTGCGTCGGGCTCACGAACTGCAACGCGATCAACACCCAGATCAACGTGATCGCCATGTAGATCATCGCCATTGCGTCGATCGATTGCGGCGCGCGCACGCCCGTCGAAAACACCGCGTAGTACAACGCGACGACGAGCGTTTGCGTCGACGGCCCCGCTGTGAAGAACGTCAGCTCGAACATGCCGATCGTGCGCACCAGCACGAGCAGGCCCGCGGCGAGCATGCCGGGCACCAGCAACGGCAGCAGCACGTAGCGGAAATAGCGGAACGTATTCGCGCCGAAAATGCGCGCCGCCGATTCCAGATTCGGATCGATCTGTTCGATGAACGGCGTCATCACGAGAATGACGAACGGCAGCGCGGGCACGAGGTTCGCGAGTGTCACGCCGGCAAGCGTGCCCGCGAGCCCGATCTTGTACATCACGGTCGCCATCGGGATGCCGTATGTGACGGGCGGCACCATCAGCGGCAGCAGGAACACGAGCATCGCGAAACGCTTGCCGCGAAACTGCACGCGCGCAAGCGCGTATGCGGCGGGCACGCCGAGCAGGATCGACAACAGCACCACCGCGCCGACCACTTCGACCGTCACCCACAGCACGGCCGCGAGCTGAAAGTCGCTCCACGCCTGCGCATACCAATGCAGCGTGAAGCCCTGCGGCAGCAGCGTGCCGAACCAGCGCGTCGCGATCGAGTTGACGGCGACAGTCGCGATCAGCAGCACGATGTTCAGCAGAAAGAAAATCATCGCGCCCCAGACGAGCGCCTTGTACACGCGGTCGCGCAGACTGACGTGCGGTTTCATCGCTTTCACCGTTTGCCCCTGCGGCGCGGCGGGCCACGGATGCGCGACTTGACGATCGGTTGCCATCAGCCCTTACCTCCCGTCGCCGGTCCGCTGTAGAAGAAGCGGCGCGCGCCCAGCATCGCGGCGACGATCACGAGTTGCACGAATCCCATCACGATCGCAATCGCCGAAGCCAGCGAGTAATCGTAGTTTTCGAACGCGGCCTCGGCGGCGGCGATCGACATCACACGCGTCGGCCCGGCCGGTGCGCCGAGCAGCACCGCCGACGGAAACACCGAAAACGCCTGCACGAACGACAGACACGCCGCCATCGTCAGCCCCGGCACCAGCAGCGGCAGATAGATCTGCCGGAACTGTTGCCACGGATTCGCGCCGAGCGTCGCCGCAGCGCTCGCGAGTGTCGGATCGATGCCCGTCACGTACGACAATGTGAGCAGAAACGCGAATGGAAAGCCCGACACGATCAGCGAGATCAGCACGCCCCAGAAGTTGTGCGTGAGGCGCACTTCATCGGTATAGAGATGCAGCCCTTGCAGCGCCTGCGGAAACCAGCCGTTCGGGCCGAAGTACGTGAGCATGCCGTCGGCGATCAGCACGGTGCCGAGCGTGATGGGAATCACGAGCAGCGTGGTCACGAACTTCTGATACGGCGACGGACGGCGCAGCGCGAACGCGACAGGCACCGACACGCCGACATTGATCAGCGTCGCGGGCACGGCGAGCTTCAGCGTGACGAGGATCGTCGGCCACATCGACGTGTCGCTGAAGAACTTCGCGTAGTTCGCCCACATGCCGCCGCCTTCCATCGGACTGAACGACAGCGCGAGCCCATAGACGAACGGATAGACGAAGAGCGCAAGGATGAACAGCAAGGCGGGCGACACGAGCCACGCCTTGCCGTCGCGCGGCGCTACAAGCGCTCGCGAAGCGGCGGACGTCACCGTGCTCATGTCGGCTCTCCATCGTAGACCAGCGTGCGCGCCGGCGGCACGCGCAGCGTGATGCGCTCGCCCTCGGTGAATTCGCCCGCGACGCGCGCCCACAGTTCGCCGAATGCGCTCTTCACGCGAATGAGCGAATCGCGGCCGCCGTACTCGACGGTCGTGACCTGCGCATCGAACGCGTTCTGCGAACCGGGCGCGGCACGTTCCATGTCCTCGGGGCGCAGCGCAACGGAAACACGCTTGCTGCTGAAGCCGTCCATCGCCGTGCCGATGAGGCGCACGCCGTTTGCCTCGACGGCCACGCCTTCGCCCTGCGTGCCTTCGAGCGCGAACGGCAGCACGTTGCGATAGCCCATGAAGCGCGCGACGTGCAGATTCTTCGGACGTCCGTAGACTTCCTTCGGCGTCGCGACCTGCTGCACGACGCCCTCTCTCATCACGACGATGCGATCGGCCATCGACAGCGCTTCGTCCTGGTCGTGCGTCACGTAAATCGTCGCGCGATCCAGTTGCGTGTGAATGCGGCGAATCTCGGCGCGCATTTCGATGCGCAGCTTCGTGTCGAGATTCGACAACGGCTCGTCCATCAAAATGAGCGGCGGCTCGATCACGATCGCGCGCGCAATCGCGACGCGCTGCTGCTGGCCGCCCGACAGCTGGCCCGGCAGCTTCTTCTCGTGGCCGACCAGTTGCACGAGCTGAAGCGCTTCTCGCGCGCGCTTCGCCGTTTCCGCCTTCGCGACGCCGCGCATCTTGAGGCCGAAGCCGACGTTGTCGAGCACCGACATGTGAGGAAACAGCGCGTAGTTCTGGAACACCATGCCGAAGCCGCGCTTTTCGGGCGGCAGCACGTCGATACGTTTTTCGTCGAGCCAGATGCCGCCGCCCGACAGCGGTTGCAAGCCCGCGATGCAGTTGAGCGCCGTCGACTTGCCGCAGCCCGACGGCCCCAGCAACGCGATGAATTCGCCACGGCGGATATTCAGATCGAGACCCTGCAACGCGGCTACCGGCTGCCCTTCGGCATTGACGAAATTGCGGCAGACGGACTCGAGGCGCAACTGCTCAAATTGATGCTTCATGGTCGCTTCCCTACGATGTTGCATGGCAGTGCCGCGAAGCACGATCTGCTCGCGGCCTGCCGTCACAATCGTCACAATCGCCGATGCGCGCACTACATGCACTACATGCACTACATGCACCACATGCACCACATGCACGATACGCGCGCGCTGGCTGCTCCGCCTGGCGCGGTGACGGATACGCTATCGGGTCTTATTTCGTCTTCTGCGCGCCGACTTCGCGGTCCCACTTCTGGAACGCCGCCACCATCGCCGCCGCGCTCAACGGCAGCACGTGCGGACGTTCGGCGAGCAGTTTCGCGTATTCCGGACGGCCGAATTTCTTCAGCACTTCCTGGCTGTGCTCCGGCGCCTGCGCTTCCGTCACGCCCTTGATGGCCGGGCCCGGATAGAAGTAGCCGTCGTCATAGGTCATCGCCTGCTGCGCGGGCTCCAGCATGAAGTTCATCAGCTTGTAGAGCACGTCGAGCTTTTCCTTCGGCACGCCCTTCGGGATCACCATGTAGTGCGCGTCGTTCACCCACGTCATGTTGTCGAACGCCTGCACCTTGAATTCGGCCGGCACGATGCCGAGCGCGCGCGGATTGATGTCCCAGCCTGTCACCGTCACGGTCATGTCGCGCGTGCCTTCGCCCAGCTCCTTCATCACAGCCGACGTGCCGCCCGGATAGTAAGGAATGCAGTCGTTCAGCTGCTTGAGGAACGCCCACGTCTTGTCCCAGCCGTTGACGGGATCTTTCGGGTCTTTATCGCCGAGCACATACGGCAGACCCATCAGGAACGTGCGGCCCGGGCCGGAATTCGCAGGGCGCGCGTAGATCAGCTTGTTCGGATGCGCCTTGCACCACTGGAGCAGTTGCTCGGGCGTCTTCGGCGGATCGCTGACCTTCGCGGGGTTGTATTCGATCAGCGGACCGGCCGGCATGTACGCGACTTCGATACCGAAGCCTTGCGCGATGTCCTGCATCTTGCGCGGACCCGGCGCGTATTTGTCGAGCACGCCAGGCAGCGCGGCGTTCTGGTCGGGCAGCAGCTTGATCCACAGGTTCTGTTCGATGCCGGCGGCGAGCGCGTCGGTGCCCGTCAGCACAAGATCGATGTCCGAGCGGCCGGCCGCCTGCATCGCCTTGATCTTGCCGGGCAATTGCGGCGCGGGCGCGTTCGTGTACGTGATGTTGGAGACGAGATTCGGGTATCTGGCCTTGAAGGCCTCGAACCCTTTTTGCGTCAATTGAAGGTCGCCGGCCACGTCGACGATGTTGAGCGTGACAGCATCGGCCGCCCGCGCCGTTTGTGTGAACCCTGCGGCTGCGGCGCCGACAGCCACGCATAGACCTGCCAACCTCACTGACACCCTGCCAGAAAAAGTCATTTCGTCTCCTCGCCTCTTGGTATGGAACGTCCGCCGACCGGGAGGCGGCGGTGACGCGCTAAGGGCTGCTAGTCAATGAAACATAACGAAGGCGCGGGCATGATGTCAAGCAAATTCTGCCCGGCATCCTTCCTGACAAGACAGGCCTACAGAATCTTCAAATCCTTTTGTGACAACGATTTCAGGCGAATTGGCAAGCCTGGCCGTTCGTTATAGGGAGAACACTGACACACGACTTGTTAGGCAACTTTGAACAATCGGCCCGTTGTCGCGCAGTACGCCCGGTTGCGTCAGCCGCCGCGCACGCCTTGCGTGTTCACGTACAGCGAATAGAGTCCGTGGCTCGCGGCCATGAAAAGCCGGTTGCGATGCCGCCCGCCGAAGCACACGTTCGCGCAGCGCTCGGGCAACGCGATGTGCCCGAGCGCTTCGCCTTGCGGCGAGAACACGCGCACGCCGTCGAGTTCGTCGGTGCCCATGCCCCAGCCGCACCACAGGTTGCCGTGGATGTCGACGCGAAAGCCGTCCGGCGTGCCTTGCTGCGCGTCGATCAGCACGCGGTTGTTCGCGAGCGAGCGGCCGTCGCTGGCGACATCGAACGCGCGGATCGTGCGCGGCTTCGAGCGCGACTCGACGATGTACAGCACCGATTCGTCCGGCGAGAACGCGAGCCCGTTCGGCCCGATCACTTCGTCGCAGACCATCGTCACTTCGACCGTCTGGCCATCGACGCGATAGACGTT
Source organism: Paraburkholderia phymatum (assembly GCF_038900715.1). GTDB lineage: Bacteria > Pseudomonadota > Gammaproteobacteria > Burkholderiales > Burkholderiaceae > Paraburkholderia > Paraburkholderia phymatum_A. The sequence goes on from NZ_JAYMRZ010000003.1 coordinate 412,876, forward strand.
CTGCGGCAACTCGGCTTCCTGTTTTTCGCCCTCGTAGAAGCTGTCGATGCCGAACGACGGATCGGTAAACCAGATCGAGCCGTCCGACTTCACGACCACGTCGTTCGGCGAATTGAAGCGCTTGCCCTGGTAACGCTCGGCGATCACCGTGATCGAGCCGTCGTATTCGGTGCGCGTGACGCGCCGCGTCAGATGCTCGCAGGTGACGAGCCGCCCCTCGCGGTCGCGCGTATTGCCGTTCGCGTTGTTCGACGGCCGGCGAAACGGCGTGACCGCGCCCGTCTCTTCGTCCCAGCGGAGGATGCGGTTGTTCGGAATGTCGCTCCACAGCACGTAGCGGCCATCACCGAACCACACAGGCCCCTCCGACCAGCGCGCGCCCTGGTACAGGCACTCGACGGAAGCCGATGCGAGGCGTAACGCGTCGAAGCGGGGATCGAAACTGCGGATGGAAGGATCGGGATAGCGTCGGTGATTGGCGGGTTCGGTCATGGCGCTGTCGGTACGAAAGCCGGGCGTCGAATGCGATCGACGCCCGGTGTTCGGCGGTCTTTATGAGTTGATTGTTATTGGATGTGGCCGCGCGCTTACGCTTGCGCAGGCTTGCCGTCTTGCAAACGCCAGAGCTTCAGCGGATTCTCATCGCGCAGCGATTTCGGCAGCAGATCGGCGGGCAAATCCTGGTAGCAGACGGGACGCAGGAAGCGCTCGATGGCCGTCGCGCCGACCGACGTCGCGCGAGAATCGGACGTTGCCGGATACGGGCCGCCGTGCACCATCGCGTACGACACCTCGACGCCCGTCGGGAAGCCGTTTGCCAGAATGCGGCCGGCCTTGCGCTCGAGCGTCGGCAGCAGTTGCCGCGCGATGTCATAGTCGTCGGCTTCGAGGTGCAGCGTCGCCGTCAACTGGCCTTCAAGGTATTCCGCGACCTTCACCATTTCTTCGATGTCCGTGCAGGTCACGATCAGCGACGTCGGCCCGAAAATCTCGTCCTCCAGTTCCGTGGACGCGAGGAAGTGCATCGCTTCCGTCTGGAACAACGCAGGCAACGCCGCGCATGTCGCATCCGACGACGTGCCGCGCGCGATGCTCTGCACGCCGCGCTGCTCGGTGCGATGCGTGACGCCGTCCTGATACGCGTTCGCGATGCCCGGCGTCAGCATGGTCTGCGCGCTCTTCTGCGCAAGCGCCTTCGCGGCGGCGTCGATGAATACCTTCTTGTGCGGGCCTTCGAGAAGCAGCACGAGACCGGGGTTCGTGCAGAACTGGCCGACGCCGAGCGTCACCGATTCGACGAAGCCCGTCGCAATCTGCTCCGCGCGCTTCGCGAGCGCGCCGGGCAGCACGAACATCGGATTGATGCTGCTCATCTCTGCGAACACGGGGATCGGCTCGCGGCGCTTCTGCGCGAGATTCACGAGCGCGAGGCCGCCGCTGCGCGAGCCCGTGAAGCCGACCGCCCTGATCGCCGGATGCTGGACGAGCGCCTCGCCGATCTCGTTGCCCGCGCCGATCACGAGCGAGAAAACGCCTTCGTGCAGGCCGCAATCGGCGACAGCTTTCTGGATCGCGCGGCCAACCAGCTCGGACGTGCCGAGATGCGCCGGATGCGCCTTCACGACGACGGGGCAACCCGCCGCGAACGCCGACGCCGTGTCGCCGCCCGCGACCGAAAACGCGAGCGGAAAATTGCTCGCGCCGAATACGGCGACAGGGCCCACGGGAATCTTCTGCATGCGCAAGTCGGGGCGCGGCAGCGGCTTGCGATCCGGCTGCGCGGAATCGAGCGTCGCGGCCAGCAAGCGGCCTTCGCGCACCAGCGATGCGAACAGCTTCAGTTGCCCGACCGTGCGCGCGCGCTCGCCTTCGAGCCGCGCCTTCGGCAGCGCGGATTCGGCCTGCGCGCGCTCGATCAGCGCGTCGCCGAGCCCGAGAATGTTTTCCGCGATCGTCTCGATGAAATGCGCGCGCACTTCGAGCGACGTTTGACGATACGGGTCGAACGCGAGCGCGGCCAGCGCGCACGCGCGGTCCACCTCGACCGTGCCGCCCGCGCCGAACTCGGGTTCGATTTCCATGTTGCGCGCCGGGTCGAACGCGCGCAGCGTGCCTTTGGTGCCGCGCACCGCCGACCCGCCGATCAGCATGTCACCGGTAATCTGCATGTCCAGCTCCTGTCGATGGCCGCGCGACGCGGATCATGTCGCATCGCGCGGCCTGGAATCCAAATAGTGGGTGTGCGACGTCATGAATGGGCGGACGATTCCGCGAGTCGCCGCTCGAAGTCGAGCAAGGCCAGCGTCGCAGCTTCGATCTTCGCATGATGTTCGGACGGCGTCGAACTCAGCAACGGCAAAACAGGACCCATGTCCGCGAGCTTGGACAACGTGACCGCGTCGTGCAGCACGCGGATCAGCGAGATCTCGTCGCGCAGGGTTTCGAGCGGCATGAAGGCGTCGTAAAGACGCTGTGCTTCGCCGTCATCTATCGCTGTATTGGCGTTTTTCGCCTTCGCCGCGCGCAGCAAAGCCATCACCGAACGCGGCGCGATGCAGCCCGAGCCCGTCGTCCATGCGGCGAGACCGAACTGCCGCACATGCGCGAGCGCCGGCCGCTCGCCCATTCCTGAAATCACCTTCGACGGACTCACGTTTTGCAGCAGCCGGCGAAGGTAGTCGTCACGTGATGGATCGTCGCGCACGATCGCGTACTTCACAGCAATGAGCGTGCCGCGGTCGACGAGCCGCGCGAGGGTATCGACGCTCACGTAGCTCTCGCTCTTGATGTAGAGCGTGAGCGGAATGCCTGCGGTGTCGGCGATGCGCGTGAGCCCCGCCTCGACGCCTTCGGACGTCGTGAAACCCGTCAAGGGCAGGACCATCGCGGTTTGGTACGGCGTCTGCGCGAGAATGCGCGCCTGGTCGAGCATCTTCCCGTAGTCGGCGCCGATGGCGGGAATTACACGCGTCGCGGGACCGGCGAGCGCCGCGAGCATGTCCAGCAACTCCCGATACTCGCTGACGGCAACGTGATACAGGTTCGCGTTGCCGCCATAAAGCAGCGTGCGCACGCCGCCCGCCTCGATATGACGGATCAGCTTCTGGTTTTCGCCCGGATCGAGCGTCAGGTCGGCGCGGCGCGCAAGCGGCGGAACCGCCATCACGCTGGCGGAGAACTCGCTTTCGAGAATTGGGGACACGTTCATGGGGCGGCTCGCAGCAAAGACGATCACCCGAGCAAGTTAGCATTGTGCCGCCAATGTTGTCAAACAACTTGGGCCGCGCCGTGTTCCTGCGCATTGCGCCTGTAAACGAGTTTCATCCTACGAATAAGCGCCCGCATGCCGCGATCCAGACGCCGATTTCGAAAAATTCTGGTATGACAACGCGTCTGAAATAACGGCATGTTTGATTCAAACGTTTTGTAATCCATTCCGATTTAGACGTGTTCCGTATTTAATACCGACTCAACAATGTGCAAGCGTCTTTCAAATGACGCGCTTTAAAGAACGGCTGTTTGCCACGCCAGGAGCGGATTCCGCCACTTAATGCACTATTTCGCCAAGCCGGTTTAATTGGCTATCCCGGCAGGCTTCTTTTTGGAGCAAGAATGAAGAAAACACGAAATCGGCTATCGCCATTTCGCATTAAAAAGCTAATAATGGTGATAAATTGATGTGCCACGAGATGATGAGTATCCGCAGCATCGGCATGGCCAAAGCCCGCTCCGCTGCGAACCTCGAGAGATAGCACCTTGCCGCAACATTTCATTGAGCAGATGTCGCCTTTGCTGCAAGCGGAGAACGACGTCACCTGGTTCCGCGAAGTCGCCCGTCTCTCCGACGGGTGGGGCTTCGATCGCGTGCTGGTCGGGATCCTTCCGCGCCCGGGCATCCGGCTGGAGGACGCGTTCATTCGCAGCACGTATTCGCCGACCTGGCGGCAGTTCTACAACGCGCATGGTTTCGCGCACATCGATCCAACCGTTGCGCACTGCATGACGCGCTCGTCACCGCTGGTCTGGTCGCCTGACCTCTTTTCGACCTATCCGCAGCAGACGATGTACGAGGAAGCCCGGGCATATGGTCTGCGCGCGGGTGTAAGTCTGCCCATTCATGGGCCTAGACAGGAATCGGGCTTGATCTGCTTCGTGAACGATCGGAACCCGACCGACGAATTCTGGAGCCATCTCGATGTCGTGCTGCCGAATCTGGTGCTATTGCGCGACCTGATTATCGATACGAGCCAGCCCCATCTGGATGCTCACACGCAGGCGCTGGTGCCGAAGCTCACGCCGCGCGAGCAAGAATGCCTGAAATGGACGGCGCGCGGTAAGTCCACTTGGGAAATTTCGCACATTCTCAATTGCTCGGAAGCAGTGGTGAACTTCCACCTCAAGAACATTCGCGCGAAATTCGGCGTGAACTCACGGCGCGCAGCCGCCGTGATTGCGACGCAACTCGGCCTTATTGATCCAGGTTGATCAACTCACGGGCTTCCGGGTTGTGGAGCACCTTCTCCGCCCTGCCCAGATCGCCGTCCGTGACCGTTTTCGTGAAGTACAGGCCCAGCAGGATCGATACGGGAGCCGGAATTTCCGCGCCCGATTCGAAGCGGCTGCCGCGCGACTGTGTCACGCCGAAGCGCGCCCAGAACTGACGCTGGCTCTCTTTCTTTTTCTTGCGGTACGCGATGATAAGCACGCGATCCACAGTGGACGACGGCTCTGAACTACGGCTCTGGACGGTCGGTTGAACGTTTGCGTGAACACCCGATTGCCAATGATTGTGAAGTTCCATGATGTTTCCCCTGATGATTGGCTGCCTCGTCTCAATTTTGTGATCCCCGTGCCCACTTAACACCTATCCAGGTGAGTAGGTGTTTTTTTTATCCGAAATGCATACGTTTCCTGCGTACCGCGACCACGTAAGGAGCACACCATGCATACCGCGATTCGGATTGGCACACGGCAAGAGTTCGACAACGACAACATCAACGAGATGTACCGGCTGCGCGCCCGCGTCTTCCGGGACAGGATGGGGTGGGATGTTCCGACCATCGCGGGCATGGAGATCGACGGCTATGACGCGCTCGGCCCGTACTACATGCTCATCCAGAACGGCGACCGGCACGTCTGCGGCTGCTGGCGGCTGATGCCGACGGAAGGGCCGAACATGCTGAAGGACACGTTCCCGCAATTACTGGATGGTCAGGCAGCTCCAGTCGGACGGCATATATGGGAATTGAGCCGCTTTGCTATTGAAACGGACAGCGCGCAAACGTTTGGCTTCGCAGATTTGACGATGCACGCGATCCACGAACTGGTGACTTTCGCGGACCGGATGAGCATCACCCGTTACGTGACCGTGACGACCACGGCGATCGAGCGGCTGCTGCGCCGGGCAGGCATCGAAGTCACGCGGCTCGGGCCGCCGGTGAAGATCGGTGTCGAACGGACGATCGCGCTCGACATCACCGTCGACGCGATTCGCGCCGCCGTCTGCAAGCCGATGCCCGTCGCGGCCTGACGCACCAAACGGCGCTTTGCCCTCGCGCCGGCTCCGTATCGAGCCTGAGGCGACGGCGGGGCGGTTGCGATGCGCGCGGGCTCACGGTACGCCCCGCGCATCGCGACGCGTTCGGCCGCTTCGCTCGAGCCCGTCGCATAGCACGCGGCGTGCCGGGCGGGCTTGGCTAGCCGCGTCGGAAGGGAATTCACTTCTTTGCGATACGGAGCGAGGCGCGAGGCGCGCCGCGTTCTTCAGGTAGGGCAAACAGGGCCGCGCTTCACACGGCCGGTCAAGACCGAAAAGTCAGGAGCCGAACATCCGGTCGCGCGCATGCTCCAGATGCAGGCGCATCGCGTGGCCGGCGCCCGCCGCGTCCTTGCGGCGGACCGCGTCGAGCACGGCGAGATGTTCAGTCTGCACGAGCCGCTGCCGCTCCAGCGTCTTCACCAGCGACAGATTGCGCGACAGATTCATGCTGAACACGATCTGCTCTTCGATGAATCCCATCATCGTGATGAAGAACTGATTCTTCGAAGCACGCGCAACGGCCAGGTGAAACGCAAAATCGTCCTTTGCGCCGATGCCCTGCGTCTCGATCACGCGCTCCAGTTCATCCCACGCGTGCTGGATTGCGGCGATGTCGTCGGCGTCGGCCATCTGCGCAGCAAGCTCGGCCGCGCCCGATTCCGTCACGATGCGAAATTCGTAGCAGCGCCGAATATCGGACAGCGTTTCCAGCGGCGCGAAGCGGCGCACATCGGGATCGGGCCGGCGCGCGACCGTCGTGCCGGAGCCGTGGCGCGTCACGATGATGCCGTCCGCGCGCAAACGGGCCAGCGCCTCGCGCACCGTCGGCCGCGACGTTTCGAAACGCTCCGCGAGCGCGTGCTCGGTCGGCAGACGCTCGCCTTCCTTGTATTCCCCTTCGAGAATCCGGTTGAGAATGTCGCTGTAGATCTTGTCCGGCAGACCTGTCGATTTACGCTCGTTCATCGTCGAAGGGTGTGGCTTGTCAGAGTAGATTTGAGTTGTAAGGCAAATAGTACGCGCCGCCTGATGAAATCGAGGGGCGACCGCGCTGCAAAGCGTGTCTTGGCGCGCATGCCGCCAGTATGAACGACCCCGCGCCCGACGGCAAAATTTGACAAACAGTTGATTAACATCTGCGTTTTCCAGCGACGAAAACGCGCATTTTTCGGTGATCGTTTAAGCTGCAAACGCAATCGGGGCACCATTCCCACTCGCGGCGGGCGCCTGCGGAACATGGCGGTGCGCCGCTTTCCACGGCACGGAGGCTTCATGTACACACGCATCCTCGTTGCAGTCGACGGCAGCAATACGTCGCGCCGCGCGTTCGACAACGCGCTGAATCTGGCGAGCAAGCTGGGCGCGACGCTGCGCGCGTTTTACGCGGTCGAAAACACGCCGATGTACTTCGACGCGCCCGGCTACGATCCGTCGATCCTGCGCAACCGGCTCGTCGAGCAGGGCAAGGAACTGACGGCGGAACTGTCGGCGGCGATGCACGAGCGCGGCGTGTCCGGCGATATTCTCGTCGGCGAAGCCTCGTCGCTGGACGACGTGCCGACGCTCGTGCTGCGCGCCGCCGCCGACTTCAACGCCGATCTGATCGTAATGGGCACGCACGGCCGGCGCGGCATGCAGCGGCTGATTCTGGGCAGCGTGGCCGAGCGCTGCGTGCGCCAGTCGACCTTCCCTGTGCTGCTGATTCCGTCGGCCGCGGGCGGCGACGACGCGGACAAGCCGACGCCGGCCTGAGCAACCGGCGGCGCTCCGGCTTCGGCGCACGTCTTCGCGAGCGTGACCTCGCTCAACAGCAAAGCGCGCTATGACGCGTCATTTTGCCGCCTCGTTGCGCGCGCATCGAGTGGGACAATCAGCTATCACTCTTTTTTAGCCGGTTGGTCCCATGCTCACCCCTACCGCTCCCGCTTCCACTCGCGCAGTCCGCGTCCGTCATACCGCTCCGGCGACGCGCACCAGCGCGCGCTGCTCGTCGTGCGCGATGCGGCAGCTCTGCATGCCGCAAGGCGTCGCCGCCAACGAACTGCCGCAACTCGAAGCCGTGATCTGCACGGCGCGTTCCGTCCGGCGCGGTGAATCGCTCTATCGCGCGGGCGATTCTTTCGACAACCTGTACGCGGTGCGCTCGGGTTCGCTCAAAACAGTGATGGCGCATCGCGACGGCCGCGAGCAGGTCACGGGCTTGAGGCTCGCGGGCGAAGCGCTGGGGCTCGACGGCATCAGCAGCGACCGGCATGCGTGCAGCGCGGTCGCGCTCGAAGACAGCTCCGTGTGCATCATTCCGTACCCGGAACTCAAGCATCTGTGCCGCGAGATCAGTTCGATGCAGGAGCGGCTGCACAAGCTGATGGGCGAGCAGATCGTCCGCGAAGCCGCGCAGATGATGGTGCTCGGTTCGCTGAGCGCCGACGAGCGCGTCGCGGCGTTCCTGCTCGACATTTCCGAACGCAACGCGCAGCGCGGCTACTCATCTGCTGAATTCAATCTGCGGATGACGCGCGAAGACATGGGCAGCTATCTCGGCATGACGCTCGAAACCGTGAGCCGCACCCTGTCAAGATTTCAAAAGCGCGGACTGATCGACGCACAAGGCCGCTTCATTCACATTGTCGATCCCGAAGGCCTGCGCCGCGTCGGCGCGCCGAGCGCCTGATAGCACAGCGGTTCACGCGCATGGCGACCCATCGAGCGTCGTCATGTGCACTCGCCTGGCACGTCTCCTGCACCTGCGGTACAGTTCAAGACTCTCCCTTGCGACCCGGGTCGGCATTTGAGTGCCTCGCTCGGGTCCCATGCAAATCTCCCCAACAAGGAGACCCGGCGAAATGAATCGCGAGCCTGTCCTGCAGCACCCGCTTGTCCAACGTCTCATCGATGCCCGCAGCGTCACCGACGCCCTCTTCGCGGTCGTCAAACCCGAATACCTCTACGAACGTCCGATCCGCGAGCGTCATCGGATCGTGTTCTACATCGGCCATCTCGAAGCCTTCGACCGCAATCTGTTCGACGAGCGGTTAACCGCACTGCCCGCCTTTGCGCCGGAACTCGACAAGCTGTTCGCGTTCGGCATCGATCCCGTCGATGGCGGCTTTCCCACCGATCAGCCTTCCGACTGGCCTGCCATCGACGCCGTCAGCAGCTACGGAAACAAGGCGCGCGAGCAGATCGACGGCAAGCTCAACTCATTCGAGTTCGGCCACGGCGACATGTCGACGGGTTCGCCCGCACAACTGCTGCATGTCGCAATCGAACACCGGTTGATGCACGCGGAAACGCTCGCGTACATGCTGCATCAGTTGCCGCTCGAGATGAAGGCCGCGCCCGCGCGCGGCATGCAGGGCGCGCAACAGCTGCGCAATGTCGAATCGTCGCCGATGCTGCGCGTGCCCGCAGGCGAGACCGTGCTCGGCATGCCGAAAGAGGAAGGCCGCTTCGGTTGGGACAACGAATTCGGCGAGCGGCGCGTGCACGTCGATACGTTCGAGATCGACCGCTACATGGTGACGAACGCGCAGTACCGCGAGTTCATCGACGCGGGCGGCTATCGCGATCGCGCTTTGTGGAGCGACAAGGATTGGGCGTGGAAGGCAGCCGAGCACATCTCGCATCCCGCGACGTGGGCGCAAAACGGCGATGGCGAATGGACGCTGCGCACGATGTTCGAGGACGTTGCGCTGCCGCCCGACTGGCCCGTCTACGTGAGCCACGCGGAAGCGAGCGCGTACGCGCGCTGGGCCGGCAAGTCGCTCCCGACGGAAGCGCAATGGCAGCGCGCGGCGCACGGCACGCCGCCCTCGTCCTCGGGCAACTTCGATTTCCGCAACTGGGACCCGCAAGCCGTCGATGCGTCGCCCGACAACGTCAGCGCGTTCGGCGTCGAAGGCCAGTATGGCAACGGATGGGAGTGGACGTCGTCGCTATTCGAGCCGCTGCCGGGCTTCGATGCGTTCCCGTTCTATCCCGGCTATTCGGCCAATTTCTTCGACGGCCAGCACTACGTGCTCAAAGGCGGCTCGGCCCGCACTGCGCAATGCATGGTGCGGCCCACTTTCCGCAACTGGTTTCAGCCGCGCTATCAGCATGTATATGCCGGGTTCAGGTGCGTGCGGAACTGACTGTCTTGTGAATCGTCGCGCGCATCGATCGCATATCGCCGCACCTCGCGGCTAGCGCGACGTGACGCTCACCCCATCGGCTTCACGCCGATCAGCCACCCGTGCAGGAAGAACGCGAACACGATCCAGGCGACGACGCCGACCACGACGGGAATCACATCGCGCGAAAGCTTCCCGCCCGGATAGACGATGCCTTCGACGCGATCCCGCTTTCGCGCGGCGGCGACATCGGCGAGCGCCCAGACGAGGAACGCGCCGAACAGGATGAGCGCGTTCAGCGTCCCGTTCGCCAGCAGATGCGCGAAGGCCCACAGCGCGACGCTGATCGTCATCGGATGCTTGACGAGCGCCTTGAAGTGATTGCCCGGCACATAAGCAGCCGGAAAGAGGATGAACGCGACGAGCGTGAGGATGCCTGCGAGATGCGGCGCCCACGCGGGCGGCGACCAGAGCACGACGGGCTCGCGCCGCGCGAGCCCGTACCCCCAGACGATCAGCACGAGCCCGATGATCGACACGACGGAATACGCGCCCTTCCACGGCTTCTCGCCCATCTGCGCGATCCGCGCCTTGCGCCAGTCGTCCGCGAAAATACGGACAGAATGCGCACCCAGGAACAACAGCAACCCCAAGATCAATACGAGCATGGCGGCTCCTCGCGTCGGATGTCGACAGGTTGCCGCGATTGTCCCGCATGATGTCGGCCGTGCCAATACGGACGCCGATTGAAAGCCAACTGTTCGTGCGTTTGCAACGGATTGCATGTCGGCAGCCGGCAGCACGCCGAGCCGCCGCTCACGTCGCTTGCGTGCGCATCGCCCGATATTCGCGCCTGACGATGTCCATCAGCTCGGCAACCGACGTGCTGACCGTCTCGCGCTGATACGTGACGCGGCCGCGCTGCATCAGCATCACGCGATCGGCGATGTCGAGCGTCTGCGCGTAGTTGTGCATGATCATGATGATCGACAGGCCGCCCTTCTCTTTCAACCGCAAGATCAGATCGATGATGAGCCCCGCTTCGCGCGCGCCCATCGCCGCGAGCGGTTCGTCGAGCAGCAGGATCTTCGCGTCCGAATTGACCGCGCGCGCCACCGCGATAGCTTGCCGTTGTCCGCCCGAAAGCTGTTCGACAGCGAGGTCGACCGACGGCACATGCACGCCTATTTCTTCGAGACATTCCGACGCGCGCTCGCGCATCGCGCGGTGGTTCAGCAAACGAAATGGCCCCGGCCGCAGGATCTCCCGGTTCAGGAACATGTTGTGATAGATGCTCAGCGAATTGGCGAGCGCGAGATCCTGATACACGCATTCGATGCCGAGCGAACGCGCGTGATCGACGGAACGCAGCATCGTCTCCTGACCGCCGAGAAACAGCTTGCCGCTCGTCTGCTGATGAAAGCCGGTGAGGATCTTGATGAGCGTCGATTTGCCCGCGCCGTTGTCGCCGAGGATGCCGAGGATTTCCCCTTGCTTGAGCGTCAGCGACACGCCGTCGAGCGCGGTCACGGCGCCGAAGCGCTTGACGATGTCTTCCCCGCGCAGCGCTTCTTCCGGCGACGACGACATCACAACTCTCCTTTGCGCGCGAGACGAACGACGTGGATGTTGAAGATCATCGCCGCGAGGATCGCCGCGCCGAGAATCATGTTGAACGTGAACGCGTTGATGCCGATCAGCGTGAAGCCGTCGCTCAGGATGCCGAGCACGGCCGCGCCGATCAGCCCGCCGATGATCGTGCCCGACCCGCCCGCGAGTGGCGTGCCGCCGATCACGGCAGCGGCGACGGCAAGGAACATGATCTGGTTGCCGCCCGCCTGCGGATCGATCGACGAAATGCGGAAGCATTCGAGCGTGCCCGTCAATCCCGCGAGCACCGCGGCAAGGACGAAGTTGCCGAGCTTCAGGCGCCTGACATGAATACCCGCCTCGCTCGCGCCGAGCAGATTCGCCCCGGACGCAATCGTATGCAGGCCCCATCGCGTGTGACGCAACAAGACGTGCATGATCGCCGCGAGCGCGATCGCCCAGATGATCTCGCTGTAACCCCACGCGCCCATGAACTCCGCAAAGAGGCCGTCCTCGGGCGGCGAAACGGGCGTGCCTCGCGATATCGTCAGAGTGAAGCCGTTGACGAAGAAGAGCGTGCCGAGCGTCGTGACAAACGACGGAATCCGCAAATAGACCGTGACCGCTCCGTTGACGAATCCGATCAGGCCCGCCGCGACCAGCCCCGCGATCACCGAGAGCCATGCCGGCAAGCCCGCTTCGTGCGTGAAATGCATGATGAACGGTGCGAACGCGAACACCATGCCGGCCGACAGATCGATCTCTCCGCCGATCATCAGCATGATTTCGCCGAACGCGATGATGGCGACGGGCGCGATGAATTGCGACAGGTTCTGCAGGCTCGCCGACGTCAGCAGAAAGTCGTGATTGGCCGTCTCGAAGTACGCGCAGAGAATGACGGCGACCGCGAGGATGCGAAGCTCGCTCGAACGCAGAAACGACCGCGACGAGCGTCGCGGCCGTTGCGCCTTCTTGATGTCCGCTACAGGAGACGTCACCCTTTGATCGCTCCCGTGTGCGGAACGATTTGCGGCTTCGTGCTCTTGCCTTCGTAGCGCGTCGACGTGTTGAGGTAAGGATCGACGGAGGCCTTCGTCACGAACTTCAAACCGGTGTTGACGTTGGCCGGTCCGACGAGCCCGCCCGATGCGAGATACACGAACGCCTGGACCACGGTATAAAAGCCTTGCACGTAAGGCTGCTGATCGATCGTGAAGTCGAGAAAGCCATCGTGAATCAGTTGCACGGTGCGCGGCAGCAGGTCGAAGCCGCCGCCGTGCACGGCCTTCGAGGGCAGGTTGTTCTCTTTCATCACTTCGGCGACGCCCTGCGTGCTGCCCGCGTCGACGGCGAACATGCCTTTCAGGTCCTGGTGGCCCAGATAGAACGACTTGATCTTCGACAGCTCTTCGTTGACGGTCGCGCCCGTCGCGATGGTCTGCACGTCGATCTTCTTGCCCGACTTCTTGATCGCGGCGACGGCGCCGTCCAGACGCGGCTGAATGTTCAGCTGGCCGGGCGTCGCGATGAAGAGCCCGACCAGACCGCTGTCGATCAGGCTCGCGATGCGCTCGCCCATCTGATAGCCGGACAGATACAGGTCCTGGCCGATATACGACAGACGCGGATTCGACGAGCCCTGGGGCGCGTCGGCGTTATACGCGAACACGGGAATGCCTGCGTCGAGCGCTGCCTGGATTGGCTTGTCGAACGCCTTCGGATCGACGATCGGCACGGCAATTGCATCGGCCTTTCCGGCGATCGCCGCGTTGACGGCATTCACCATCTCGGCGATGTCGGCGTTGGCCGAGCCCGTCCACTGAAAGTCCATGCCGAGCAAAGCGGTGGAGTCCTGAATGCCGTACTGCGTCGGCACAAAGAACGGGTTTGTCGTCACGTGATTGACGAAGACGATCTTCCAGCGCTTGTGCGCCGGAAACGGCGCTGCTTCGGCAGCCTGCGCCGGCGTGATCGCGCCACCAAGCGCGCCGCCGAGCAATGCCAACGCCGCGCCGAGGCCGGCGCCCTGCAGCATTCCACGACGCATGCTCTGGACTTCGTCCTTGGGTTCCTGCTTACCGGCCATGTCATCCTCCAGACTTTGAGTTATTGAATAACTTGCTGTGCATGACGGCGCAGGCGAGGGAAGGCGCCGGTGCCGGGAGGCACCACACTTCACGAACCCCGTGTGCATGCGTGTGCCCCTGACGACCCTGCCGAAAATCCTATATCACGTACTTTTGCCGATTAATCAACGTATACCCTAAAGTAGTCGGACTATTTAAAGGCTGGCATAGCGTATCGTTCCCAAGGCCATTTAAAGCGTGCACCACAACGACGAAAAGACCGCCTATGCGGTCTTTTCAGTGTGCGCCGTGCCAGATAGTGGGCTATGAGCAAATGCAGTCAAGTCATGCAGCGAAGTCGTCTCGCCGATACGCGTGGCCTTGCGTTGTAGGCTTTTAGTATGACTTGCGACCCGCGCGGATCACGCCGGAATCTTCCCGCCGAGTTCGTCGTCGACAAACGCGCGGACGATATCGTTGAATGATGCGTCGCCGGCAAAGCCGAGCTGTTGCGCGCGCGACGTGTCCCACTGCGCGGGCCAGCTGCCGACGATTTTCTCGACGCGCTCATCCGCCTTCCATTCGATCCGGGCCGCAACGGCATCGCCGGCCACGTCGCGCAGCGCCGCGATCATCTCGTCGACGCTCACCGACACGCCCGGCAGATTCACCGTGCGCCGGTTGCCGAACGCGGCTCCGTCGATCTCGCATCCGGCCACGAGGCATTCGATCGCCTTGCGCGGCGACAGCAGCCACAAGCGCGTCGCGCCGTTCACGGGACATACTGCCTTTTCGCCCGTCAGCGGCTCGCGGATGATGCCGCTCGCAAACGACGACGCCGCCGCGTTCGGCTTGCCCGGCCGCACGCTGATCGTCGGCAGGCGCAGCACGCGGCCATCGACGAAACCGCGCCGCGAATAGTCGTTCAGCAGCAGCTCGGCGCCCGCCTTCTGCGCGCCATACGACGATTGCGGATTCAGCGCGGTATCGTCGAGCACGACCTCGGGCAGGTCGCCGCCATAGACCGCGACCGAACTCGTGAACACGACACGCGGTTTGTGTCCGCGCATCCGGCATACGTCGAGCAGCAGCCGCGACGCATCGAGATTGATGCGCATGCCCAGATCGAAATCGCTTTCGGCCTGGCCGCTGACGATGGCGGCGAGATGGAATATCGCCAAAGTCTTTTCGTCGATCAGCCTTTCGAGCACGCCGCGCTCTGCGATATCGCCGCTTTCGATCCGCACGCGCGCGTCGTTCGGACCCGGCGCGGCCACGACGTCGAGCAACACCAGTTCGGTGATCGGCTGACGCCGGCCGTCTGCGCCCTTCAACTCGCCGCGCGCAAGCAGTTCGCGCGCGAGACGCTGCCCCAGAAAACCCGCGCCGCCTGTGATCAGTACTTTCATGTGCCGTCGTTCCTCAATATGTGGGTCTGTCGTATGCGCCTGTCGATCAGCCGCGTGGCTTCACATACGGCCTGATCCATCCGAGTCCCGCCGACGTGCCCGCGCGCGGCCGGTACTCGCAACCGATCCAGCCGTCGTAGCCGAGTTCGTCGATCAGCGAGAACAGATACGGATAGTTCACTTCGCCGATATCCGGCTCGTGCCGCTCGGGCACGCCCGCAATCTGGATGTGGCCGATGCCCGCCATGTCGCGTTTGAGCTTGACAGCGAGATCGCCTTCGACGATCTGGCAGTGGTAAAGATCGAATTGCACCTTCAGGTTCGCCGCGCCGATTTCCGCGCAGATCGCCTGCGCGTCGTCCTGGCGGTTCAGAAAGAAGCCGGGAATGTCGCGCGTGTTGATCGGCTCGATGACGACGGTGATACCGTCCGCTTGCGCGGTCTTCGCGGCATACGCGAGATTCTTCAGATACACGTCGCGATGCGCGGCACGCGACTGCTCCGGCCTGATCAGACCGGCCATCACGTGCAGCTTGTCGTTGCCGAGCACGCGCGCGTACTCGAGCGCCGTATCGACGCTGCGGCGGAACTCGTCCTCGCGGCCCGGCAACGACGCGATGCCGCGCTCGCTCGCTGCCCAGTCGCCGGGCGGCGCGTTGAAGAGCGCTTGCGTGAGGCCGTGTTCGTCGAGACGCGCTTTCAGATCGGCGGCGGCGTATTCGTAAGGGAACAGAAACTCGACGGCCTCGAAGCCATCGCGCGCGGCAGCGGCGAAGCGGTCGAGGAACGCGTGTTCGTTGTACATCATCGTCAGATTGGCGGCGAAGCGAGGCATCGAAGCAACTCCTTTATCGATCAAACGAAAACCGGATACGCGACGCATCCGGCCTTCGCGCAATGGTGCGTTTAGCGGTTCACAAGCCGCGCGGGCGTCAGCCATACGGCGATCGCGCCGAGCACGAGCATCGCGGCGAGCACGTACATGCCGGACTGCGTGCTGTGCGTGACATCCTTAAGATAGCCGATCATGTACGGGCTCGCGAAGCCCGCGAGATTGCCGACCGAATTGATGATCGCGATGCCCGCCGCAGCCGTCGCGCCCGACATGAATGCTGTCGGCAGCGACCAGAAGAGCGGCGCGCAAGTCAGCACGCCCGCTGCAGCGATCGACAGGAACGTAATCGACACGGCCGTATTGTTCGCAAACGATGCCGCAATCGTAAAGCCGACTGCGCCCGCGAGCGCCGGGCCGATCAGATGCCAGCGTCGTTCGCGGTACTTGTCCGCGCTGCGGCCCATCACGTTCATCACGATGATCGCGGCGAGAAACGGAATCGCGCTCAGGAGACCGATTTCGAATGCGCCCGTCACGCCCGTCGATTTGACGAGCGTCGGCATCCAGAACGTGAGTCCGTATTGGCCCGTGACGAACGCGAAGTAGATCAGCGACATCCACCACGTGCGCGGATCGCGGAACACCGCGCCGAGCGAATGTGACTTCGCTTTTTCCTGCGGCTGCGCGGCGATTTCATCGGCGAGCAGTTTCTTCTCGTGCGCAGTCAGCCACTTCGCGCTGGCGATGCCATTGTCGAGATAGAGAATCGTCGCGATGCCGACCGCAATCGCGGGCACCGCTTCGATCACGAACATCCATTGCCAGCCGGCAAAGCCGTGATGCGAATCGAAGGTCTGCATGATCCAGCCCGACAGCGGATTGCCGAAGATGCCCGACACCGGAATCGCCGACATGAACACCGCGATGATCTTCGCGCGTCGGTGCGACGGGAACCAGTAGGTCAGGTACAGGATCACGCCAGGGTAGAAACCGGCTTCGGCAAGACCGAGCAAAAAGCGCAGCGTGTAGAACTGCGTCGGCGTCTTCACGAACACGAACAGTGCGGAAAGCACGCCCCATGTGATCATGATCCGCGCGATCCAGATACGCGCGCCGAGCTTGTGCATCAGGATATTGCTCGGCAGCTCGAACAGAAAGTAGCCGAGGAAGAACACGCCCGCGCCGAGTCCGAACACGGTCTCGCTGAACGCGAGGTCCTGCGACATCTGCAGCTTCGCGAAGCCCACGTTGACGCGGTCCAGATACGCGACCACATAGCACAGCATCAAAAACGGCACGATGCGCCAGAACACCTTGCCAAAGGTGCGTTCGATTTCAGCGGCGCCGGGCTGGTTGGCGGCGTCGGCGGGTGAAGCGGGGCGAACGGATGCCGCCTGATAACCAGTCATGTGTTGTCTCCTTCGGAATGGCGCCGGTTTCGGACCGCTCGCGTCACGTCGGGCGGTCTCCGGCTTTTTTGCCAGGGTTGATCGATACGGACGGTTCGCGTCGTTTTGCGGACCTTTTTGCGGACCCTTTTGCGGACCAGTTGAATATCGCCGCGTTACCAGCGCGCACCGAACACATCGCGCAACTCGTCGAGCGCGGCTTCGTCGAGCGGCGCGGGGCGCGGGTTCGTCATCAGCCACAGGCGCGCCGTCTCTTCCAGCTCTTCGAGCGCATACGAAGCCTGCGATACCGAGCGCTCCCACACGACAGGCCCGAGCCGATCGAGCAACACGCCGCGCACGCTGTCGGCGAGCGCGGCGATCTGCTGCGCGACTTGCGGATCGCCGGGACGTTTGTAGCGGATCAACGGAATGTGGCCGACCTTCATCACGTAGTACGGCGTGATGGGCGGCAGCACGTCGGTGTCGCTCCATACGCCCGCGAGCGTCAGCGCGACGAGATGCGTCGAATGCGTGTGGACGATGCCGCGCGCGTCGCGATTGCGCTCGTAGACGCCGCGATGCAGCGCGAGCGTCTTCGACGGCTTGCCGCCCGATACCGCGTTGCCCGCAAGATCGACCTTCGCGATCTGCGCGGGGTCGAGCCGACCGAGACAGGCGTCCGTCGGCGTGATGAGCCAGCCATCGTCGAGGCGCGCGCTGATATTGCCCGCGCTGCCGACGGTGTAGCCGCGCTCGTACAGGCTCGCGCCCGTCACGCAGATTTCTTCGCGGATTTTCGTCTCGTCGCCAGTGTGAACGGCGGGCGTCATTGCGCGCCTCCATCGAGTTGACGCAGCGCCTTCGCGAAGAAATCGACGGCGCCGAAGTTGCCGGACTTCAATGCGAGCGCGAGCGGCGCGGCGCCGATGCTCGCCGTCGCGGGCACGCCCGGATCGATCTGCCTGCCGATGCGCAGCATCTCGACGCCGAGCGCCTGCACGACGGCCCCCGAAGTCTCGCCGCCCGCGACGACGAACTTGCGCACGCCGATGTCATGCAGGCCGCGCGCGATCGAAGCCAGCGTGCGTTCGACGAGATGCCCCGCTTCCGTCACGCCGAGTTCGCGTTGCGTGGCCTTCACTTCTTCGGGCGTTGCTGTCGCGTAGATCAGCACGGGCTGCGGCTGCGCGGCGTTCATGTGCTCGCGCGCGAAGGCCAGCGCCTGTTCGACGACAGGCTCGCCGCGCGCCGCCGCGAGCGGATCGATGCGGAACGCGGGACGCGTCTCGCGCCACGCGGCCACCTGCGCGTTCGTCGCCTTCGATGCACTGCCCGCCAGCACCGCCGACGCGCCCTCGATGCGCGGCAACTCGCCCGCATCGTCCGTATCGCCGCCGAGCAAGCCCGCGCGGCGGAAATTCGCCGGCAAGCCGAGCGCGACGCCCGAGCCGCCCGTGATCAGCGGCAGGTCCGCGCACGCTTCGCCGAGCGTGTAGAGATCGGAATCCGAAATCGCATCCGCGATGAGCATGCGCACGCCGTCGCGCTTCAACGCATCGATCGATGCGCGCACCGCTTCAGCACCTTGCGCGACCGCGTCATAGTGCACGAGCCCGACCTTCGATTGCGTCTGCCGCTGCAGCACGCGCACGAGGTTCGCGTCCGTCATCGGCGTGAGCGGATGATGCTCCATGCCCGACTCGTTCAGCAGCACGTCACCGACGAACAGATGCCCGCGATACACCGTGCGGCCGTTCTCCGGAAACGCCGGGCACGCGATCGTGATCGGCGCATCGGCGCTCGACGCATGCAGCGCATCGAGCAACGCATCGGCGACCGGGCCGATGTTGCCCGCGTCGGTCGAATCGAACGTCGAGCAGTATTTGAAAAAGAACTGCCGGCAGCCTTGCGCACGCAGCCACTCGAACGCGGCCAGCGATTGCGCGACGGCATCGCCGGCGGGTATCGTGCGCGACTTCAGCGCGACCACCAGCGCGTCGGCTTCGATGCGCGTGTCGGCGGCTGGCACGCCGATGGTCTGCACGGTGCGCATGCCGCCGCGCACCAGCATGTTCGCGAGATCGGTGGCGCCCGTGAAGTCATCGGCGATGCAGCCGAGCAGCGGCTTGTTGGCGGAGATCGTCATGTCGTGCAGTCCCTTCGTTTAGCGCTTCGCCGGCACATCGATGCCCGGGAAAATCTTGATCACGGCGGAATCGTCTTCGCCGCCGTGGCCCGCCGTCGACGCCATCATGAACATCTGATGCGCCGCCGCCGACAACGGCAGCGGAAACTTCGAACGCCGCGCGGTATCGAGCACGAGGCCAAGGTCCTTCACGAAGATATCGACAGCCGACAGCGGCGTGTAGTCGCCGTCGAGGATATGCGGCACGCGGTTCTCGAACATCCACGAATTGCCCGCGCTGTGCGTGATCACGTCGTAGAGCGCGGCGGGGTCCACGCCTTCGCGCAGACCGAGCGCCATCGCCTCGGCGGCGGCCGCGATGTGCACGCCCGCGAGCAGCTGGTTGATGATCTTCACCTTCGAGCCCGCGCCATGCTGATCGCCCAGCCGATACACCTTGCCCGCCATCGCGGCGAGCACGTCTTCGCAGGCGGCATAGGCGGCTGCGGGGCCTGAGGTCATCATCGTCATTTCGCCGGATGCCGCGCGCGCCGCGCCGCCGGAAACAGGCGCGTCGAGCATCAGCAGGCCGGCCGCTTCGACGCGGCGTCCGAGGTCGATTGCGAAGTCGGGCGCGACGGTCGCGCAGGCGATCACGACGCTGCCTGGCTTCATCGACTTCACGGCGCCCTGTTCGCCGAACAGCACGGCATCCGTTTGCGCCGCGTTGACGACGAGCGTAATGACGACGTCGCATTGCGCGCCGAGTTCGGCGGGACTTGCGCAGCGCGTGCCGCCATCGGCGGCGAACGCGTCGAGCACTTCGCTGCGGACGTCGCATGCGTGGACATCGAACCCGCCGCGCAGCAGCGAGCGCGCGACGCCCATGCCCATTGCGCCAAGACCAATCACTCCGACTTTTCTGGCCATCACTTTCCTCTACGAACGATGCTTCGGATTACGGCTTGCGCGGCTTTCGACCAGCCGCCAGCCGCGCATTTGGATCAGCAGATGCCTGCTTCGGCGAGCCGGCGCGCCGCGTTGTACATGTGCGTCTGCGCGGCGTTGCGCGCGGCCATCGGGTCGCCCGCGCGAATCGCCGCGACGATCGCCGCGTGCTCGTCGCGCACCTGAC
The DNA here is from genome assembly GCF_038900715.1 of Paraburkholderia phymatum. Taxonomy (GTDB): domain Bacteria; phylum Pseudomonadota; class Gammaproteobacteria; order Burkholderiales; family Burkholderiaceae; genus Paraburkholderia; species Paraburkholderia phymatum_A. Next base: position 433,078 of record NZ_JAYMRZ010000003.1, read on the forward strand.
GCGAAAAGTCCTCGCGCAGCGCCTCGTTGCGGCGCGTGACGACGGTGCCCGCTTCGAGGTACTGGTTGAGAAACGCGAGGGTCTTCATGAAGTACGGATTACCCGTGACGGCCGCGATCGCGCGATGAAACGCGACGTCTTCGGCCACGCCGTCGCGCCCGTCGGCGACGGCTTCGTCGATCCTCGCGAGCGCGGCGTCGATGGTGGCCATGTCGGCGTCCGTGCGGCGCATCGCGGCCTCGGATGCGACCTCGGCTTCGATCGCGCGCCGCACCGCGAGAATGTGCAAGACGGAGCCGCCTTCGATCGCCTCGGCGTAGTCGATCCGCAGCGGCCGGATCGCGCCATGCACGGACACATAGACGCCGCTGCCCTGGCGCGGCTCGACCACGCCTTCGTTCTTCAGACGCGAGATGGCTTCGCGGATCACCGTGCGGCTCACGCCGAACTCCTGCGCGAGCACGGCTTCCGTCGGCAGCTTGCCGCCGCGCGCAAAGGCGCCCTTGTCGATCTGCGCGAGCAGTTGCTGCGCGACCGTATCGCTCAGCGCCTTGTTGGGGATTTTCTCGAACATGTTCCACAAATTCGCGATGTCATAAGGTCATCATACAAATTTGCGAAAAGGAAGGGCCATCGGGATGAACCCTTAGCCCAACGCGCCGCGAGGCATCGCCCGCGGCGCGGCACGTCGAAATCAGACGGCCTTCATCTGCTCCCGCGCCCAGGCCACGGCCGCACGCGCCGGCGCGATGCCCGTCGCCTTCACGCGTTCCGCCAGCTCGAACACGCGGGGACCGATCTGCGCGACTTCTGCCAGCACGGCTTGCTCGTCGGACGAGCCCAGATACTCGCGCACGCAACTGATGATGCCGCCCGCGTTCACGAGGAAATCGGGCGCGTAGAAGATGCCGCGCTTGTGCAGCGTGTCGCCCTCGGCGAGCGACATTAGCTGATTGTTCGCGCCGCCCGCGATCACCTTGAACTCGCATTGCGCGGCTACGGCTTCCGTGATCGAGCCGCCGAGCGCGCACGGCGCGAACACGTCCGCGTTGACGCTCGCGATGCGCGCCGTGTCCGCGACCTGCGCGCCGAACAGATGCTTCGCGCGCCCGGTCTTGCCCGCGTCGATATCAGAGACGATCAGCTCCGCGCCTGCGGCATGCAGCCGCTCGCACAGGTCCCAGCCCACCGAGCCGAGCCCCTGCACCGCGACCGACACGCCGTCCAGCGTGTCGCGCCCGAGCGCGACCTGCACGGCCGCCTTGAGACCGACGAACACGCCATACGCGGTGCGCGGCGACGGGTTGCCGCCGTACACGTCGTTGTCGCGCGGAATGCCGCTCACGTAGGGCGTTTCGCTTTGCACGGCGCGCATGTCGTCGGCTGTCGTGCCCACGTCTTCCGCCGTCAGATAGACGCCGCCGAGCGATTGCACGAGCCGGCCGAACGCCTTGAACATCGCGGTGCGATCCATCTGCTCGGGACGCTTCAGGATCACGGCCTTGCCGCCGCCGAACGGAAGGCGGGCCAACGCGTTCTTGAACGCCATGCCTTGCGACAGACGCAGCGCATCGTGATACGCCTCGTACTCCGACGCGTACTGCCAGTAGCGGCAACCGCCGAACGCGGGGCCGCGCGCCGTGCTGTAGACGGCGATCACGGCTTGCAGGCCGGATTGCGCGTCGCTGGCCACGACAATGCGTTCGTGGGCGGGTTCGCCGTGAAGCCCGAAAAGCGTTCCAGCGAAATTCGTCGTCAGTCGGTCCATCTGTGTTCCTTCCTTGTGGGCAGGCGGTTGAGCCGGCGCGAAGCGATGACGTCGCGGCGGCGGGCCGCATGTCGTGCGGGTTGCGAACGCATGCGTGCGAATCGCGAGGGCAGCGGGTCCGCCGATCCCCCGATCGAAAAAGTGTAGGCGGCCAAATTCGGAGATTTGTTCTGTTTATCTGGAAATCGGCGCGCCGTGGCAGAATAATCGCCTATGCAAAACCGACCGTGAAGACGATTCGTCTTCCGATTCATCAGCAAGCCTCGGCCGCACACATGAAACTCGACTCCACCGATCAGCGGATACTGCGCGAACTGCGCAACGACGGGCGTCTTTCCAACGCGAAGCTCGCCGAGCGCGTCGGCCTGTCGGCGACGCCATGCTGGAACCGCGTGCGCGCGCTCGAGGAAGCGGGCGTGATCGAAGGCTATGCGGCGTTGCTGAACCAGAAGGCGCTCGGCCTGCCCGACACGGTGATCATCGAAGTGAAGCTCGCGAAGCACGACGAGCGCACGCTGGAGCGCTTCGGCGAAGCGCTCGCCGATCTGCCCGAAGTGGTCGAGGCGTTTCTGGTGTCGGGGGAATACGACTATCTGATCAAGGTCGCGGTCGCGGGCACGGAAGGCTACGAGTCGTTCCTGCGACGCAAGCTGTATCGGCTGCCCGGGTTTCAGGACAGCCGCTCGATCTTCGCGTTGCGGTGCCTCAAGCGCTCGGTATCGGTCGAGCCGTGACGCGCGTCATGCCGACTTCGCAGATGCCGCTGCAAACGTGACGCGCGCCGTCAGGCCGCGCGCGTCGCCGATCGCGCCCGCTGCCTTCTCCCCCGCGTTTCCCCCAGTTTCGAGCGCGATCTCGCCGCGATGCGCCTGCACGATCTCGCGCACGATGGCGAGACCAAGGCCCGTGCCTTCCGTATCGGCGGAGGCGCGGTAGAAGGGCTCGAACACGCGGCTGCGCGCTTCGGCGGGAATGCCCGGGCCGTTGTCGGAGACCGTCAACGTGACGCGCGCCGCGTCGCCATGCACGGCGACCGTCACGTGTCCGCCGGGCTGCGTATAGCGAATCGCGTTTTCGGCGAGATTCGACACGAGCGCCGAGAGCAGGCCCTCGTGTCCGATCATCCACGCAGACGCGTCGAGTTCCGCGCCGAGATCGATGCCGCGATTCTGCGCGAAGAGCGCAAGGTCTTCGACGACTTCTTTGGCGATCGCGGCGAGATCGACGGGCTCGTTCGCGAGCCGCGTGTAGTCGGCGGCTTCCGCTTGCGCGAGCAACAACAGCTTGTTCGTGAGGCCGACCATCGAGCGGTTGCTTCGCTGCATCGCGGCCAGCGCTTCGCCCAGCGACGGCTCCAGTTCGCGATGCTGCCGCGCGTACTGCAACTGCGTGTCGAGCAGCGTGAGCGGCGTGCGCAACTGATGCGCGGCATCCGCGATGAAGCGCCGCTGCGCGGCCACCTGCAAGCCGAGTCGCGCGATGCACTGATTGATCGCATCGACGATGGGCCGCAGCTCCGTGTGCAGTCGATCGACACGCAACGGTTCGAGCTGCATCGGATCGCGGTCCATTACTTCGTCCTTCACCTTCAGCAGCGGCCACAGCTCGAACGTCAGGCCGATGCACGCGAGCGCCACGGCGAGCAGCATCATCTCGATCTGGCGCACCAGCTGCGGCCGCCACAGTTCGCGCACCATCGCATCGCGCGAAGCCTGCGTCTTGCCGACCGACACGAGCACGCGCCGCGTCGCGCCGTTGTCGTACATGCGACGCACGTAGCCGATCGCGCGTATCGACGCGCCGTGCAGCTCGGCGTCGTAGTAGGTAGGCGTATCGTGCGTGGCGGATGCAGATGACGGCGCGGATGCACCGAGCGGAAAATCTGGCATGCCCGCGAGCAACCGATCGTCGTCGACGCTCACGTTGTAGAACACCTGATCGCCATACGGCGACGCGAAGATTTCCAGCGCCGCGGGCGGGATATCGACGCGCAGCATGCCGTCCGCCCATTCGACTTCGCCCGCGATCATCCGCGCCGACGACAGCAGCGTGTTGTCCTGCACGAGATCGGCAGTGCGGCGCGCGTTGTCGTATTCGGCCTTGCCCGTCACGAACACGTAGATCGCGAGCGGCACGAGCAGCCACCACAGCAGACGGATGCGCAGGCTGCTGGTCATCGCGCGTTGCGCCCTGGGTCGCGCTTCGGATCGCGCCTTGAATGGTGCTTCATTCGACGTCGTCCTTCTTGCGCAGCAGATAGCCGAGCCCGCGCAGCGTGACGATCGCGGCCGAGCTGCCGTCGAGCTTCTTACGCAGCCGCGATACGTAGATTTCGAGCGCGTCCTCGCTGGGCTGATCGTCGTGCGTGAAGATCGAGTCCATCAGCGCGGCCTTCGACACCGTCTTGCCCATGCGCAGGATCAACGTTTCGAGCACACTGCGCTCGCGCGGCGTGACGTTGAGCGGCGCACCCTTCAACGCGAACTGCCGCGTGTCGATGTCGAACATGAGATCGCCGCACGACACCTCGTTCGCGGTCGAAGCCGTCTGCCGGCGAATCATCACCTTCACGCGCGCGACCAGTTCGCGCACTTCGAACGGCTTCACCAGATAGTCGTCGGCGCCCGCGCCCAGCAGCTCGACTTTTTCGTCGATCGAGCCGCTCGCCGTCAGGATCATCACGGGCGTCGCATCGCCGCGCTGACGCAGACGCCGCAACACGTTCTTGCCCGACAGCCTCGGCAAATTAAGGTCCAGCAGCACGACGTCGTAACGGTTCGTGCGCAGCAGTTGATCGGCGGCTTCGCCGTCCTGCACGGCATCGAGCGCGAACGCCTCCTGCTCGAGCATGCGCGCGAGCCAGTGCGAGAGCGTCGGATTGTCTTCGATCAACAGCAGTTTCATCGGTCAACGGAATGCATGTAAAGCAGCGCCGGGTTCGCCATCGCGTGTGTGCGGCACTGCCGCGCGATTGTATGTCGACTGTTTGTCGGCGCTTGCATCGGGTTAACACCCATATTTCGGCGCGGCTCCCGAAAGCTGACAGAAGGTTTGAGCTTTCTATAATCGCCCCACTCATTCAAAAAGGCGCGATGCCGCGATGCCAAAGCGGCCGGCGCCTCACCACAAGGAGACTGATGATGCGTACCTTCCGCCAGATCGCAGCCGTGTCCGGCCTCGCCTTCGCCCTCGCCGCGGCTTCCGCCAGCGCTCACGCCGAGAAGATCTCGATCATGGTCGGCGGCGCCGCCAAGATCATCTATTTGCCCGCGAAGCTGACGGAACAGCTCGGCTACTTCAAGGACGAAGGGCTCGACGTCGAGATCCTTTCGCAACCGGCGGGCGTCGATGCCGAAAACGAACTGCTCGCGGGGGCCGTGCAAGGCGTGGTCGGCTTCTACGATCACACGATCGACCTGCAGAGCAAGGGCAAGGAAGTGCAGGCGCTCGTGATCTTCGGCCAGGTGCCGGGCGAAGTCGAGATGGTATCGACGAAGGCAGCGGGCGAGATCAAGAGCATGGCGGACGTGAAGGGCAAGACGCTCGGCGTGACGGGCCTCGGTTCGTCGACGAGCTTCCTCACGCAATACCTCGCGCAGCGCGCGGGCATCCCGTCGACGCAATACACGCTGCTGCCCGTCGGCGCCGACAACAGCTTCATCGCAGCGATCAAGCAGGACCGCATCCAGGCCGGCATGACGACCGAGCCGACCGTCTCGCAACTGCTGAAGATGGGCGATGCGAAGGTGCTGGTCGACATGCGCACGATCGAAGGCACGCGCGCGGCGCTCGGCGGCACGTATCCGGCTTCGAGCTTCTACGTGCAGCGCGCGTGGGCCGAATCGCACAAGGCCGAGGCGACGAAGCTCTCGCATGCGTTCGCGAAGACGCTGAACTTCATCGCGACGCATAGCGCCGACGACATCGCCGCGAAGATGCCGAAGGACTACTACGGCTCGAACAAGGACCTGTACGTGGCCGCGCTGAAGGCCTCGCTGCCGATGTTCACGAAGGACGGCAAGATGCCCGCCGATGGTCCCGAGACGGTGCTGAAGGTGTTGTCGGCGTTCAATCCGTCGGTGAAGGGCAAGCACATCGATCTCGCGAAGACCTATTCGAACGACTACGTCTCGACGGTCGCGACGGCCTCGAAGTAAGCCGTATCGTCGTCCATCACCACTCGCAAGGAAAGAGGCAGCACGCGATGAATCAATCCAGGCCACACGGCGCACCGGCTATCGAGTTGCGCAACGTATCGTGCCGGTTCATTTCACCGGACGGCAAGGCGACGGTCGCATTGCGCGATTTCAGCATGTCGGTGGCGAAGGGCGAGTTCGTCGCCGTCGTTGGACCGACGGGCTGCGGCAAGTCCACGACGCTCAGCATGATCACGGGGCTGCTCAAGCCGACGACGGGCGAAGTGTGCGTGATGGGCGCGCCCGTCGACGGCATCGATCCGCGCATCGGCTTCGTGTTCCAGGCCGATGCCGTGTTTCCGTGGCGCTCGGTGCTCGATAACGTGGCGGCCGGTCCGCTCTATCGCGGCCGCTCGAAATCGGCCGCATATGACGAGGCGAACGAATGGCTGCGCCGCGTCGGGCTCGACAAGTTCGGCAAGCACTATCCGCATCAGTTGTCGGGCGGCATGAGGAAGCGCGTCGCGCTCGCGCAGACGTTCATCAACAAGCCGGAAATCCTGTTGATGGACGAGCCGTTTTCCGCGCTCGACATGCAGACGCGCACGCTGATGCAGGACGAGCTGCTGCAGTTGTGGTCGGCGAATGCGGGCTCGGTCGTGTTCGTCACGCACGATCTCGAAGAAGCAATCGCGCTCGCGGACCGCGTGTTCGTGCTGACGGCGCGGCCCGCGACGCTGAAGAAGGTCTACGAGATCGATCTGCCGCGTCCGCGCATCACGTCGGAAGTCCGCTATGACCCGCGCTTCATCGAAATCTCGCGCGACATCTGGCACGACCTGCGCGAAGAAGTGCAGATCGGTTAATTCAATCAGGCTGGAGCTCGCTCAATGTCTACTACGCCTCAACAAATGATACCTGCCGGCCTCGACGCCAGTTCGCTCGCGCAGGTCGAACGCATCGCGCAAAAGCGCATCCGTCAACGCAACGCGCTCGTGATCGGGCTTCGCATCGCCGTCCTTGTGATCGTGCTCGGCGGTTGGGAACTGTCGGCGCGCCTCAAGTGGATCGATCCGTTCTTCTTCTCGATGCCTTCGGCGATCTTCGAGCAGATCGTCGACTGGTTCGTGAACGGCACGTCGCAAGGGCCGCTGCTCACGCAGGTATGGGTCACGCTCGAAGAGACGGGGCTCGGCTTCATCATCGGCTCGGTCGCGGGCGTGTTCTGCGGCATCGTGCTGGGACGCAACAAGCTGCTCTCCGATGTGTTCAGCCTCTACATCAAGATCGCCAACTCGATTCCGCGCGTGGTGCTCGGCTCGGTGTTCGTGATTGCGCTCGGTCTCGGGATGGCGTCGAAAGTGGCGCTCGCCGTCGTGATGGTGTTCTTCGTCGTGTTCGCGAATGCGTTCCAGGGCGTGCGTGAAGCGGACCGCTACATGATCGCGAACGCGCAGATTCTGGGCGCGTCGCGCCGCCAGGTGACGACTTCCGTGGTGATTCCGTCGGCGCTGAGCTGGATTCTCGCGAGCCTGCACGTGAGCTTCGGCTTCGCGCTGGTCGGTGCCGTCGTCGGCGAATTTCTTGGCTCGAAGCAGGGCATCGGCCTGCTGATCTCGACGGCGCAAGGCGCGTTCAATGCAAGCGGCGTGTTCGCGGCGATGATCGTGCTGGCCGTCGTCGCATTGGCCGCCGATTATCTGCTGACGGCCGTCGAGCAGCGCTTGCTGAAATGGCGGCCGAATATCAGCTGATTGAATTTCTCGCAGTGGTTGTGTTGTTGCAATTGAGCGCCTCCTTTGGGAGGCGCTTTTTTTATTCGCACGGCTTGTCCACGCACGGGCATCCGCACATTACCGAAATGTAATCAGCCCTCGTCCCCATGCCGGTATGATTAAAAATCAATCTGCAGCGGAGCATGGCGATGCGCATCCTCGTGATCGAAGACGAGCCGAAAACGGCCGCCTATTTGAAGAAAGGGCTGGAAGAATCCGGCTATTCGGTCGAAGTGGCGAACGACGGTTCACACGGGCTGATCCTCGCGCAAGAGGAGGACTACGACGTCATCATTCTCGACGTGATGCTGCCGTGGATGGACGGCTGGACCGTCGTGAAGACGCTGCGCGCGACGCGCACCACGCCTGTGCTCTTTCTCACCGCGCGCGATGACGTCGACGACCGCGTGCGTGGACTCGAACTCGGCGCCGACGATTATCTCGTCAAGCCCTTTGCATTCGTCGAACTGCTCGCGCGCGTGCGCACGCTCGCGCGACGCGGCCCGCCGCGCGAGAGCGAGCTGATCAGAATCGGCGACCTCGAAATGGATGTGAACCGGCGGCGCGTCAAGCGCGGCGGACTGCGCATCGATCTCACGCCGCGCGAGTTCTCGCTGCTGCAACTGCTCGCGCGCCGCCACGGCGAAGTGTTGAGCCGCACGCAGATTGCGTCGTACGTGTGGGACATGAATTTCGACAGCGACACGAACGTCGTCGAAGTCGCGATTCGCCGTTTGCGCAGCAAGGTCGACGACAACTTCCCCGTCAAGCTGATTCACACGGTGCGCGGCGTCGGCTATGTACTCGAAATCAAGGAACCGGCCTGATGCGCGGCCGCTCGATCACCGCCACGCTCGCGCTCGCATTCGGCGCGACGACGCTCGCGGTGTTCGTGCTGGTCGGCAACTTTCTCTATCGCGCGCTGGAACGTGAAGTCAGCTCGCAGGATGACATGAGCATCGTGCTCGCCGCGCGCCACGCTCGCCGCCTCGCGACAGAGATCGATACGACGGCGGGCATTCGCGAGCATGGCGACCGTATCACGAGCATCGTGCTGGGCAATCCGGGTATGTCGATGGAAGTGTTCGATCCCGACGGGCAACTCGCGATCGAACACAATGTGGTGAGCACGATCGGCACGGCGATGCCCGTCGGCGACAACTCGATTCTGTCCGCCGGGCGCTCCATTGCGCGAGTGCCCGAAACGGCGCGCATCACGGAGGCATCGATTGCCGGCTGGACGAACAGGACGGGCTCGCCGATACGCGGCATCGCCACGGATGCGAAGCTTCGCGACGGCGAGATGGTCAGCATCGTGATCGCGCGCAACATGAGCGACCGCTATGCGCTGCTCGATCACTATCGCGATACGCTGAAAATCTGCGGCATCATCGGCGTGATTCTGACGACGGTGCTGAGCTATCTGCTGATACGCGCGGCGATGCGGCCCGTGCGCGATATCGCGGCGAGCGCGAGCGAAGTCACCGTCAACCGCCTGAACACGCGTATCGCCGTCACGAGCGTGCCGCGCGAACTCGAAACGCTGGTGACGACGCTCAACGCGATGCTCGAACGCATGGACCACGGCTTCAAGCAGATGTCGCGCTTCACGGCGGACCTCGCGCACGACATGCGCACGCCGCTCGCCAACATGCGCGGCGCAACGGAAGTCGCGCTCGCGCGTCCGCGTTCCGCCGACGAGTACGAAGCGCTGCTCGCATCCAACCTGGAGGAATGCGAGCGGCTGTCGCGAATGATCGAGAATGTGTTGTTCCTCGCGCGCGCGGAGCATCCGCAGTTCGTCAAGCACATGCGTGTATTCGATGCCGTGCAGGAGCTGACGCATATCGGCGAATACTTCGAGGGCGTCGCCGAAGATGCCGACGTGCGCATACGCGTGACGGGCTCGGCGATGCTCACCGCCGATCTCGAACTGTTCCGCCGCGCGGTCAGCAATCTGCTCGCCAACGCGTTGCGCTACACACCGCGCGGCAAGGAGGTCGTGCTCGACGCGCATCGGATAGACGATCGCGTGCGCGTGACGGTGTCGAACGAAGGCGAGCCGATTGCGCCCGAACACCTGGAGCGGATTTTCGATCGCTTCTATCGCATCGATCCGTCGCGCAGTTCGTTGAGTTCATCGCGCTCGTCGCAGGGATCGACGGGATCGACAGGCCTCGGGCTCGCGATCGTGCGCACGATCATGGATCTGCATGGCGGCACGGTGCATGCGGAAAGCGATGCGAGCGGGACGCGGTTTGTGTTGGGGTTTCCGTGATCATCCAGAAAGCGATGCAAGCAAACCCAAACCCCTACTCCCCCCGCAACCCCGCCAACGTAACCCGCAGCCCCGACCGCTCTTCATCGTTCTCCATCCGAAGCACCGCGTGATGCCGCTGCGCGATCTTCAGCGCAATCGCGAGCCCGAGTCCGCTGCCATGCTCCTTGGTCCCCGCGCTGCGATAGAAGCGGTCGAACACACGCTCGCGCTCGGCCTCCGGAATGCCCGGGCCGCTGTCCGACACGCCGACGCTGATGTCCGCGCTGTTGCGCGACAGGATCACGTCGACCTTGCCGCCTGGCGGCGTATAGCGAATCGCGTTGTCGATCAGATTGTTGAGCAGCACCTCGATGCCTTGCGCTTCCGCGCGAACCTTGTAGGCGTCGTCGGCATCACGAGCGTGATGGCATTCCAGACCGAGATCGATTTGCCTCGCCTCCGCAAGCAGCGAAAAATCGCCGACCGTGCGCTCACACAGTCGGCGCAGGCTCACCGGCTCGAACCGCGCGCTGCGCTGCGCGTCCTCGCGCGCGAGCGTCAGCAACTGATGCACGAGATGAATCAGCCGGTTCAGGCGCCCTTCGATGCGCGCGAATGTCTGCTTGCTGCCGACCAGCGAACCGTCGCGCTCCGCCGCCTGCAACTGCAATTTCAGCGCGGCAAGCGGCGACCGCAACTCGTGCGCGGCATCGGCGACGAACGTGCGCTGCGACTGCGAGGCGATGTTCAGGCGATTCAGCAAGTCATTGAGCGCATCGACGAGCGGCTTCATTTCGACGGGCATGCGCCCATCGAGACGCAACGGTTCCAGTGAATCGAACGAACGCGTCGCGAGCGCGCGCGAAATGCTGCCGAGCGGCGCAAGCCCACGTCCCACGACGAACAGCACGATCAGAATGATCGCGGGAATGAGCAATGCCAATGGCCATAGCGTGCGCAATGCGAGCCGCAGCGCAAGGTCGTCGCGCACGGACACAGGCTGCGCAACCTGCACGAAGCGGTCGCCCTCCTGAACGCCGAACACGCGCCAGTGATACTCATCGCGCTCGATCGTGCGAAGGCCCGCGGGAAAGCGCTGAAGGTCGATACCGTCCAGCGACTTGTAGATGCTCTTGCCCGCCTGGTCCCAGACCTCGATGAAGAGACGATCGTCGGAAAGGCCTTCGAAGTCCGGCGTACTGTGCGTCAGCGTATCGACACTGCTGATGTTCGCGGGCACGGAAAGCGCGACCGTGCGCAACTCGTAATCGAAGAGTTCGCTCGCCTCGACGCGCGCGGTATAGAAGATGCCGTAACCCGCGATCAGCGCCGCCGCGGCCAGCCCGGCAATCAGCCAGCCCAGCAGCCAGCGCCGGATCGATGTCACTCGCACCTCTTCAGCCGATAGCCGACGCCGCGCACCGTCACGATCTGATCCGCGCCGATCTTGCGACGCAAGCTGTGCACATGTACTTCGATCGTGTTGCTGCCCACTTCCTCGCCCCAGCCGTACAGTTTCTCTTCGAGCTCGGGGCGCGTGAAGACACGCATCGGTTCTTCGATTAGCGCCTGCAACAGGCTGAATTCGCGCGGCACGAGCGAAAGCAGTTCGCCGTTGAGCGTGGCTTCATGCGTGGCGGGGTTCAGCGTCAGATCGCCGTGCGCATAGACAGGATTGGTGTGCCCCGTGCGGCGGCGTAGCAGCGCGCGCACGCGTGCTGCAAGCTCGTCGAGATCGAATGGCTTGACGAGGTAATCGTCGGCGCCCGCGTCGAGTCCGACGATGCGGCTTTCGACGGCATCGCGCGCCGTCAGGATGATCACGGGCGCGCTGCCGCCGCGCCGCCGGTAGCGGTTGAGCACATCGATGCCATCGGCCTTCGGCAAGCCGAGATCGAGCAGAACCAGATCGTAGACGTCGTGGTCCAGCGACAGCTCGGCTTCGCGTCCGTCGTGCGCCCAATCGATCGCATAGCCGGCGCGCCGCATCGTCTCCACGACAGGCTCGCCGATCATCTCGTCATCTTCCACCAGCAGCAAACGCATCGCGCTGTTTCTCCTGAATAGCCGCCATTGTCGGCGCCATTAGCTTAACGCGCCCTTAGCGATCCGGGCGGCGCGCCATGCCGACGCAACGATCGGAGCAATCCGCGTGCAGATGCCGGTCGTGCTGCTTCAGTCGTCGATAAAGACGCGTCGCCATGACGGCGACGCGACGTGAAAGATGGTTCGAAACGAATGCGTCAGCTAGCGCCCGCCCGCCGCGCCGATTCGACGGGCAAGCCCACGCATTCGTCGCAGCGGCCGAAGATCACCAGATTGGAACTGGCGTAGTGAAAGTGATGCTCGGCTGCGATCTTGGCCTGCTGCTCTTCGAGGCCCGGATCGTACGCGTCCTGGATGCGCCCGCAACGATTGCAGACGAGGTGATAGTGGCGCTTCCCGCGATTCAGTTCATAGACGATGCGCGCGTCGCCAAGGGACGCACTGGAGATGAGATCGGCCTCATGCAATTGCGCGAGCGCACGATAAACGCTCGCGAGACTGCACGCTTCCGTATCCTGCGACAGCTTGCGGAACACCTGGTCCGCGCCGAAGTGCTCATTCGGAAAATCGTGGAAGAGCTTGAGTACGGCAGCCCGGCTCGACGTCGGACGCAAGCCAGCCGTTTTCAACGCCGCGTAGATCGCAATCATGTATGTGCCCCGTCATGATGGGCAAAGCCTCGTAGCGGGCTTCGCGACGCGACATTGTCGCTGTGCGAACCTTAAGAATCGCTTATCGGCGCTGATGCGATGACGGGTGCGCAACGATGCTGCGCGGGCTGATCCGCGCAATGGACGCGGCTTCGCGCGCGAGACGCAAGCCGCGTCGAATCACGTTCAGATGAGCCGCAGTGTCCGCTCGTCCGGCTCGCCATCGAAGTACTTCGCCAATGCATTCGCGAATACCGGGTCGCCTGGCGCCGCCTTCGAAAACAAGGTCATCGACGAACGGAACTTCAAATAGTCCGGGTAGCCGAAGATGCTCTCGATCGTCGCCCCTTCGACTTCATTGACCGCTTGTGCCGCCTCCCTCAACCGGGGACCGAGCACCGGATGTTGCAAATATGCGACAGCTTCGGCCAATGAGGTAATCGCAAATTTTTGGGCCATTTGGCTCTCGCCGAGCCCCTGAATCTGCGGAAACACGTACCACATCCAATGGCTTTGCTTGCGTCCGGCGCGCAATTCCGCTAGCGCCTGCGCATAAATCGGGGCCTGAGCGTCGACAAAACGCCGAAGGTCGAACTGATCGTCCATCGCGTCCTCCGTAGTTCTCTCACATGCCGCTCGCGATGCATCCGGCATGTCCGTCAATTCCCTACAAACAACTTTCAAACCCATTTTTCCGGCCGCGCAAATGCCCCGGAAATCCCAAAAATGCGGCATTGCGACACTATGTCTCACCGCTTATCACGCAATAGTTCGTTCGCATCAAAGTGCTGTACTGCAACACGTGTTCTTCGTATTATGCGAGCGCTTATAAAAGGAGCAAGGAAATGCAAGCGTTCGTTTGTTTGATTTTGTAGAGAGGGCCGCGACGATGAAAAAAATCGCGGGCCGGTTAGTCGGTCTCGTTTCAATTGCCCCGGCGTTCCTGCTATCGGGGTGCAACCTTGAAGTGCTCATGCCGAAAGGCCCCATCGGCGCCGCCGAGAAGTCGCTGATCGCAACTTCGACGTGGACGATGCTGATCGTCGTGATTCCCGTCATCCTCCTGACGCTGCTGTTCGCCTGGCGCTATCGCGCTTCGAACAAGTCGGCCGAATACCGTCCGGACTGGGCGCATTCGACCGCGATCGAAGTGGCCGTGTGGACGATCCCCGCGCTGATCATTCTGTTCCTCGCCGTCCTGACGTGGAAGAGCACGCACGAGCTCGACCCGTACAAGCCGCTGGAATCGAACGTGAAGCCGATCACCGTCGAAGTCGTCGCGCTCGACTGGAAGTGGCTCTTCATCTATCCGGATCTGGGCATCGCTTCCGTGAACCAGCTGGCGATTCCCGTCGGTACGCCGGTGAATTTCCGCATCACGTCCGACACGGTGATGAACTCGTTCTTCATCCCGCAACTGGGCGGCCAGATCTACGCGATGGCAGGCATGCAGACGCGTCTGCACCTTCAGGCGAACGAAGTCGGCGACTATGCCGGCGCGTCGGCCAACTTCAGCGGCAAGGGCTTCTCGGACATGAAGTTCCGCACGCTCGCCGAAACGCCTGAAGACTTCAACGCATGGGTCGCGAAGGTTCGCGCATCGACGGATCACCTCAACATGGACCGCTACTACAAGGTGGCGCAGCCTGAAGAGAAGGCGCCTGTGTCGTACTTCTCGTCGGTCGATCCCAAGCTCTTCAACAACATCGTCGCCCGCTACAACAACGGTCACGTCGTCGACAACATGAAGGACGCGAACTGTGGGCCTAACGGGACCAAGGGGTAAGCATGTTCGGTAAATTAACCCTCGCGGACATTCCGTATCACGAGCCGATCATCATGGTCGCCGGCGCGGGCATGATCCTCGGCGCGCTCGCCGTGCTCGGCGCAATCACGTATTTCGGCAAGTGGCGCTATCTGTGGACCGAATGGCTCACGTCCGTCGACCACAAGAAGCTCGGCGTGATGTACATCATCGTCGCCCTCATCATGCTGCTGCGCGGTTTCGCCGACGCGATCATGATGCGCACGCAACTTGCGCTCGCGTATCACGCGCCCGGCTATCTGCCGCCGCATCACTACGACCAGATCTTCACGGCGCACGGCGTGATCATGATCTTCTTCATGGCGATGGCCTTCATGGTCGGCCTGATGAACATCATCGTTCCGCTGCAGATCGGCGCGCGCGACGTCGCGTTTCCGTTCCTGAACTCGCTGTCGTTCTGGATGACGGCGATCAGCGCGGTCCTGATCAACATCTCGCTGCTGATCGGCGAATTCGCGCAAGTCGGCTGGCTCGCGTATCCGCCGCTGTCCGAGTTGCAGTTCAGTCCCGGCGTCGGCGTCGACTACTACCTGTGGAGCATTCAGCTCTCGGGTATCGGTACGCTGCTGACAGGCGTGAACTTCTTCGTGACCATCATCAAGATGCGCGCCCCCGGCATGACGCTGATGAAGATGCCCGTGTTCACGTGGACTTCGCTCTGCGCGAACGTGCTGATCATGGCTTCGTTCCCGATCCTGACCGTCGCGCTCGCGCTGCTCGGCCTGGACCGTTACCTCGGCATGCACTTCTTCACGAACGAAGCCGGCGGCAACGCGATGCTGTACCTGAACCTGATCTGGGCATGGGGCCACCCCGAGGTCTACATCCTGATCCTGCCGGCGTTCGGCATCTTCTCGGAAGTCATCGCGACGTTCGCGAAGAAGCCGCTGTTCGGCTACAAGACGATGGTGTGGGCGACATGCGCGATCATGGTCCTGTCGTTCCTCGTGTGGCTGCACCACTTCTTCACGATGGGCTCGGGTGCTGACGTCAACGCGTTCTTCGGCATTGCGACGATGATCATCGCGGTCCCGACGGGCGTGAAGGTGTTCAACTGGCTGTTCACGATGTACAAGGGCCGCATCGAGTTCACGACGCCTGTGCTGTGGACGGTCGGCTTCATGGTCACGTTCACGATCGGCGGCATGACGGGTGTGATGCTGGCGATTCCGGGCGCGGACTTCATGCTGCACAACAGCCTGTTCCTGATCGCTCACTTCCACAACGTGATCATCGGCGGCGTGCTGTTCGGCTACGTCGCGGGCATGAACTACTGGTTCCCGAAAGCCTTCGGCTTCAAGCTCAACGAGAAACTCGGCAAGGCAGCATTCTGGTTCTGGCAGATCGGCTTCTGGGTCGCGTTCACGCCGCTGTACGTGCTCGGCTTCATGGGCATGACGCGTCGTCTGAACCACTACGACAACCCGGCATGGCATCCGTGGCTGCTCGTCGCCGAAGTGGGCGCCGTGCTCGTCGCAATCGGTATCGCATGCCAGCTGCTGCAACTCGTCGTGTCGATCCGCGATCGCAACAAGCCGGAAAACCGTGACCTGACGGGCGATCCGTGGGGTGGCCGCACGCTCGAATGGGCGACGACCTCGCCGCCGCAGATCTACAACTTCGCGACGCTGCCCATCGTGCGCGAGCTCGACGCATTCGTCGAGATCAAGGCACGCCGCAAGGTCGAGCGCAGCGAGCCCGTGTACCGCGACATCCATATGCCGTCGAACACGAGCGCCGGTGTGTGGATCGGCGGGTTCAGCCTCGTGCTGGGCTTCGCGCTGACGTGGCACATCTGGTGGCTCGCGATCGCGAGCTTCATCGGTGCGATTGCAACCGTGATCGCCCGCAGCTTCGATAACGACACCGACTACTACATCCCGGCCGATACGGTTCAACTGATCGAAGAGCGCCACGGCGCCGGATCGGGTGCAGGTGCAGGCGCGGCCAAGCGCATGCCCGAGCCTGAGGAGATTGCCTGATGCTTCAAAAAGCTATTCTTGCGGAGCCGCATCACGACGCGGAACACGCGCCGTCCCATTCGGTGTTTGGCTTCTGGCTGTATCTGATGACCGACTGCATTCTGTTCGCGGCGCTGTTCGCGACGTTTGCAGTGATGAGCCATCAGTTCGCCGGCGGTCCGAGCGGCAAAGACCTGTTCGAGATTCCGGGCGTCGCGATCGAGACGGCAATCCTGCTGTTCTCGAGCATCACGTACGGCTTCGCGATGCTGGGCGCGCACAAGAACAACAAGAGCGCGACGCTCTTGTGGCTCGCGGTGACGTTCGTGCTCGGCGCGGCGTTTGTCGTGCTCGAAGTGCGCGAGTTCTCGCATCTGATCGCGGAAGGCGCAGGCCCGGACCGCAGCGCGTTCCTGTCGGCGTTCTTCACGCTGGTCGGCACGCACGGCCTGCACGTCTCGGCCGGTCTGCTGTGGATGATCGTGATGATGGTCCAGGTGGTGCGCGCGCACGATCTCGGCGAACGCGAACTGCGCCGCCTGACGTGCCTGAGCCTCTTCTGGCACTTCCTGGACATCGTGTGGATTGGTGTCTTTTCGTTTGTCTATCTTGCGAGCGTGATCTAAATGAGCAGCCATTCTCACTCGTCACATTCGGAAGAAAACCACGGCAGCTTCGGCAGCTACATGATCGGCTTCGTGCTGGCCGTCATCCTGACGGCAGCCGCGTTCGGCGTGGTGCTGACGGGCGCGTTGACGGGCACGCAGGCGATCTACGCGATCGCGGGCCTCGGCCTCGTGCAGATCATCGTGCACGTGATTTTCTTCCTGCACATGAACGGCTCGTCGAGCCAGCGCTGGAACCTGACGGCGTTCGCATACACCGTGCTGACCGCCGTGATCGTGATCGGCGGCACGCTGTGGGTCATGCATAACGTCAGCATGAACATGATGTCGCGTTAAGCGCGCACATCGCCCGATGCCGGTTGCACACGCCGTATCGTGCAGCCGGCACGTTCCCCTGCTCTTCCGCGTTATCTCTGCATCAGCCGGCGCATTGATCAGTTGCGCGCCAGCATCTCCGTTGGACGGCCGCGTCCCGTCACTAGACACCCCGACCTGAACGCCTCGCCCTGGCTGCTCGCGGCAGCATCGTCGAATCCCCGCCCTAGCGCATCCAGCTTCACCTGCTCCGCGCCCTGAGCGCAAGCAAACGTGCTGGCTTCGCGAGCCTGCGCGTGCAGAAGCGCCCGGTCCGCAACCAGCCAGGCTAAAACGGCAATAACAGCGATGTGAAAAGCCTTTCTCATGTTTCGTCTCCTCGCGACTTAAGCGTATCGCGAACAACAGCCGCTTCAATCTAGGGCAAGCCCTGTAAGCAGACGTTGAGTTCGATCGCGTGGAAGCGCTTCCACGGCCGGTTTTTTGTGCATCGCAAACTGCCTGTTCAGGCCAGCAGATCAATGTCAATAGCGAGTTCTGCAACAAATTAAATTGGCTCTTGTGGCAGCGCAACATTATTGTTTTGATGTATGCTCGTTAACCCTGACCGCCTCATGCGTTTTGGTTAAGCGCGTGCGCAAGTCTGCGCATCGTCCCGCTCCGCTCAGGGGCCGACCGTCGAAATGTCCATGTAAGGTTTTTTCTCCCTTCGCCTTTTCAGGCGAGGGCCTGCTATTCGCGTCGATCGAGTAAATGCACTTCCCATCCGTCCTCGACCTCCTGATCTGGGTCCCGATCCTTGCCGGCCTCGTCGTGCTGGCCACCGGCTCCGAAAGCGCACCGAACCGCACGCGCTGGCTCGCGCTCGTGGGCGCGGCCGTGAGCATCCTGCCCGTCATCCCGCTCGTGTCGGGCTTCGATTCGTCGCTGGCGACGATGCAGTTCTCCGAACAGCTGCGCTGGCTGCCCGACTTCGGCATCTCGTATCACCTCGGCGTCGACGGCATCTCGCTGTGGTTCACGGTGCTGACGTCGGTGACGACGCTGATCATCGTGATCGCGTCGTGGGAAACGGTCACTAAGCGCGTCGCGCAGTACTACGGCGCGTTCCTGCTGCTGTCGGGCTGCATGCAGGGCGTGTTCGCGTCGCTCGACGGCATGCTGTTCTTCGTCTTCTTCGAAGCCTCGCTGATTCCGCTCTATCTGCTGATCGGCACGTGGGGCGAAAAGCGCCGCGTCTATGCGGCCGTGCGTTTCTTCTTCTTTTCGCTGGTCGGCTCGCTCGCGATGCTCGCCGCGCTGATCTATCTGTGGGCGCAGTCGCACACATTCGACATCGCCGCGTGGCGCGCGCTGAAGCTCGACTTCACGCCGCAGCTGCTGGTGTTCATCGGCTTCCTCGCTGCGTTCTCGGTGAAGGTGCCGATGTGGCCCGTCCACACGTGGCTGCCCGACGTGCACTCGGACGGCCCGACTGGCGCGGCCGTGCTGCTCGGCATGCTGAAGATGGGCGGCTACGGCCTGCTGCGTTTCGCGCTGCCCATCGTGCCGGACGCGTGTCACTTCTTCGCGCCCGCGATGATCGCGCTGTCGCTCGTCGCCGTGATCTACGGCAGCCTGCTCGCGCTCGCGCAAACCGACATGCGCAAACTGCTCGCTTACTCCGCCGTCGCGCACATGGGCCTCGTCACGCTGGGCCTCTTCACGTTCGACCGTATGGGCACAGAAGGCGCGGTCGTGCAGATGCTGTCTTATGGCGTCGTGGCGGGCGCGATGCTGCTGTGCACGGGCATGCTGTTCGACCGCACGAAGAGCGGCGCGATCGATGCCTATGGCGGCGTCGCCAACTCGATGCCGAAGCTCGCGACGTTCGCGATGCTGTTCTCGATGGCGAACGTCGGCCTGCCGGGCACGTCGGGCTTCGTCGGCGAATTTCTCGTGCTGATGGGCGCGATCCGCTTCAACTTCTGGATCGGCGCGACGGCTGCGCTGACGCTGATCCTGAGCGCCGCGTACACGCTGTGGATGTACAAGCGCGTGATGTTCGGCGCGATCCGCAACACGCGCGTCGCGAACCTGCGCGATCTGTGCAAGCGCGAGTTCGTGCTGCTCGGCGCAATGGCCGTGCTGGTGCTCGCGATCGGCGTGCATCCGAAGACGTTCACCGACGCGATCGGCCCGTCCGCGGAAAATCTCGTCGCGCAGGCGCAAGGCTCCGCGCTGCCGACGGGCACGGGCGTCGCATCGAACAATCACGCGACGGTGGCCGTTGCGAATCGCCTGCCGGGTTGAGCGCGATTGCCTGCATTGGTTGCCTGAACGAAACGTGAAACGGCCTCGCATTGCGAGGCCGTTTTGCTTTTGAGCGTCGCGCGTCGTTCAGGCTGTCACGCGCGTCACGCCGCCGCTCGACAGCAGCCGGACGCGCTCGCCCGCATGGAACACCGCACCGTCGACGCTTTGCGTCACGGCGCGCAGCGAGCCGTCGTCGAGCCGCACAGTGATGTCGACGCCGTGCTTCTGCGCGAAATGGTTCTGCACCTGATCGCCCGCCACCGCGCCCGCGATGCCTCCGA
This sequence comes from Paraburkholderia phymatum, assembly GCF_038900715.1. Lineage (GTDB taxonomy): Bacteria > Pseudomonadota > Gammaproteobacteria > Burkholderiales > Burkholderiaceae > Paraburkholderia > Paraburkholderia phymatum_A. The sequence goes on from NZ_JAYMRZ010000003.1 coordinate 453,016, forward strand.
TGACGCCCGACAGCAGCGAGCCGTGTCCTTCGCCGATCGCGCTTCCCGCGACTGCGCCAAGGAGCCCGCCGCCCAGCGCGCCGAGTACGCCGGGCTGTCCGTTGCTCGCATCGATGGTGACGCCGCGCACGCTTTCGACGGTGCCGAAGCGCACCGTCTCTTCACGCTGCGCCTGCGACGCCGAATAGACATTGGCCGCCCCGTCGAATGTCGCACAGCCGCTCAGCGCGACCGAAACGACGAGTACCGATGCACATGCCTTGACCCATGACCTGTTCATGATTTTCCCCTCTCATCACAACACGCCGGATAGTGCGGCGCGCTGCGCGTTGAATCGATGGGTGCATCGTAGGCTTGAAGAATGAGCGAAGAATGAGGAAGGTTACTGCGTGCATGCGTGTCCATTCGTGCCCGTCCGTCATTTCGCTTGGCTCTGAAACATCATCGCAGCCGATGGCGTTACGATGGCTCCGACATCACGCACGAGGAGCACCGCAATGAAACGCGCGATCATACGGGTCGAACCGCTGTCGAGCTGGCTCGAACGATTCAAGGCGCCGACGTCCGTCGTCACGCGGCACGGCGACACGATCTATGTGTCGGGCTTGCCGCCGTTCGATCCGGCAACGGGCGAAGTTGTCGATGCGCCGCTCGAACGTCAAACGGAACTCGTGCTCGAACAGTTGAAGCTGTGCGTCGAGACAGCGGGCTCGTCGCTCGATAATGTGTTGAAGTGCAATGTCTACTGCACTTCCGTCGAGCAGTTCGCGACCGTCAATGCCATCTATGCGCGCTATTTCCCGAAAGATCCGCCCGCGCGCATTTTCGTTTGCGTGCCCGCGTGGCCGGGGCACTTCGACATCGAAATCGATTGCATTGCGGCCATCTGAATACGGGGGAACACGATGTTTTCAGTGCTGTTCGAAGTGCGTCCGCACGCCGATCAATGGGACGCGTATCTCGCCTATGCGAAAAGGCTGAAGCCGGAACTGGAGCAGATCGATGGTTTCATCGACAACATTCGCTATCGCAGTCTCACGCGCGAAGGGTGGCTGCTGTCGCTATCGGGTTGGCGCGATGAAAAAGCGCTCGTGCGCTGGCGCACGCAAGCGCTGCATCATGGGATGCAGGAGAAGGGCCGCGCGCAGACGCTTCGTGACTATCATCTGCGCGTCGGCCAGGTGACACGCGACACACATCCGCCCGAAGGCTACGCGATAGAGGAACAGCGGCTCGACGAAACGCAAGCCGGCGACGCGACGACAATCGTGCTGATCGACGCGCGCCGCGAAGCCGAATGGGTGAAGCAGGCGAGCGCGCTCGACGCGGCGATCGCATTGGGCCTGCATGCCGATGCAGCAGGCCTCGTTTCGTGGGACGTATTCGATGCAGTGCTGACACCTGGAGACGTCATTCTTCTCACGGCATGGCGCGACGAGCAGGCTGCCAGACGCTACGCGAAAACGCTCGCGCTGCCCGACAGCGCCCGGCTGCGCAGCGTGCGCGTGATACGCGACTACGGCATGTACGACCGGCGCGAAGCGCCGCAATACTATCCTGACGCGCCGCAGCCTGAATGATTACTTCGCGCCATCGGGAAAGTCCGCGCCGAGGCTCGTGTCGCGCCATGTGTCGATATCGGCGAGCGCCGCATGCAGACGCTTCGACACCGCATCGACGCCGAACGCGCCCAGCACGAGGTGACGCGGCGGCTCGTCCGTTTCGGTGATGCGGATCATTGCTTGGGCTGCGCGCGCCGGATCGCCGGGCTGATGGCCGCTGATCTGCGCCGTCGCCTGCATGCGCTTGCCTGCCGTCTCCACGTAGTCGTCGATGCGGTTCGGCGTCTGCTTGAGCGAGCGGCCCGCCCAGTCTGTGCGAAACGGCCCCGGCTCGATGCAGGTCACGCGGATGCCGAGCGGCGCCGCTTCCGTTGCGAGCGCATCGGACCAGCCTTCGACCGCGTGCTTCGTCGCCGCGTAATAACCCGAGCCCGGAAAGCCCACGAGCCCCGCGACCGACGTGATGTTCAGCACATGCCCGTTGCGGCGCGCCCGCATGCCGGGCAGCACCGCGCGCGTCATCGCGAAGAGGCCGAACACGTTGACGTCGAACTGCGCGCGTATCTCTTCCTCATCGCCCTCCTCGACCGACGACTGATAGCCATAGCCCGCATTGTTCACGAGCACGTCGATCGCGCCGAAACGCTCTTGCGCGGCGTCGACGGAAGCCGCGATCTGCGCGTCGTCCGTCACGTCGAGCTTCACGCGCAGCAGACGCGCATCGGCATCGCTGCCGGGCTCGGCCAGATCCGCAAGCGACGCGACATGCCGTGCCGTCGCCACGCAGCGCCAGCCGCGCGCAAGCACCGCGCGGGCCAGTTCCTTGCCGAAGCCGGTTGAACAGCCAGTGATGAACCAGACGGGCGTCGTCGTCATTCAGGGCCTCCTCGAAAGTGAAGTGATCGGTAACGCGCACGCGCATCGCGCGTCGATGCGCGGTCCAAAAAATATTAACGGCTCGACGCGGACCTTGCAGCGAGGCTGCCACGACCGCCGCGGACTCCCACTGCCTTCACTTGCGGCCGACCAGATACTGAACACCGTCTGGCCCGAAACGTTCCGAATGGTTTTCGTTTGCGTGCAAATGAAATACGTCGCCCGTCCGATAGACGCGCTCTGTATCGCCGGTTCGCAACGTCAACTCGCCGTGCAGGATCAGCGCTTTCGCTTCGAAAGGATGAGCGTGATCGTCGAGCGTGTCGCGCGCATCGCGCGTCACGGTCACGATTTCGGCGAAGCCTTCGCGCTTCAGCGCGTCGATGAATTCGTCGCGTTCCATGCCGGCCTCCTTTCAGTTGCCGTTCGACGGCGAGCGATTCGGCAACGCCAGCATAGTCCCTTTTTCGAGGCGAAAGCGGCTGCGCGAAACGCACAGCAATCGCTGTGCCGCGACTCGTCCAGCCGCAGAAGATGAAACGCGAAGCGCGCGGTAAACTCGTCGACAGGCATTGCATTTCGCAACGACACCACATAATGGGCACAACGGAGAACGATTCATGCGCCAGGCTATTCGACATCTGAACGTGCGGGCGCGCGCTCGCGGGCTATTCGATTTCACGGCGGAGGTCGCCGCGTTCGTGCGCGACGAGTCGATGCAGACGGGCATGCTGTCCGTGTTTTGCAGGCACACGTCGGCGTCCCTGTTGATTCAGGAGAACGCGGACCCTTCGGTGCAACGCGATCTCGAACGGCACTTCGCAATGCTCGCGCCCGAAGACCCCGGCCGATACGAGCACGACACGGAAGGCCCCGACGACATGCCCGCACATCTGCGCACCGCAATGACGCAAGTGCAACTCTCGATTCCCGTCGAACGCGGCCGCATGGTGCTCGGCACGTGGCAGGGCATTTATCTGTTCGAGCATCGCGCACGGCCGCAGGAACGCGACATCGTGCTGCATCTGATCGGCGAATGAAACGTCCTCGCTCTTCGCGACGAGAGTCCCGTCATTCGTTGAATGCACTCGTTTATGAGCCGGCATCATCAATAAGGAATCGAACCATGACAATGCGCGCCCGCGTTCGCCACGTTCTGCACGCACGTTTTACGGCAGCAGCGCTCGCACTGCTGGTGACGGCCTGCACGCATACGGGCCCCGTCGAATTCTCGGCGGCGGGCGCGGACGCGCCGACGCTGAACCGTTCGAGCGACATGGACTTCGGGCCGATGGACCATTCGATCGCGCAATGCAAAACGGTCGCGATGAATTCGGGTCCGGGCCAGTGTACAAAGGTGCGCGCGTACGAATCGTGCATGAAGAGCAGAGGCTATATCACGGTGCTCGGCCCCGAGAACCCGAAAGGCTGCGGCGAGCCCGACTGGGAAAAAGACGTACGCAAATGGCTTCAATGACGACGGGGTTTCGTCGTCGATTCGGCGTGTGTTATCCACAATTTCTGTGCACAGGCCTGTGGAAAAGTTCTTGGGCACGAACGCTATCTGTCTGATCAATCAGGCATTCTTCGCGCGCTGCGGTACAACGGCACCGGTCCGGGCCTATCGATTGCGAAGTTCTATTGGCAGTGACCGGCCGTGTGTTCTTCAATTCAAGCTCCCGACTACCGACCGAATGATGGGAGACCCGGATGAAGACGGCCGACTCGCGAAAGATCGTGCACGAAATAGCAGAATCCACGGACAGCCCCGAAGAAGTCGTATCGCAGATGTACACCGACGCCGTCGAAGACTATCAGCGCGAAGCGCGCATTTTCGACTATGTGCCGCTCTTCGCGGCGAAGCGCGTGCGCGAGACACTGCGTTCGCGAACAGGGCACTAACAGGACGCAGGACGTCAAGCGGCCCGCCCGAATACGGCACGGCCCATGCAGTCGTGCGGCGCATCCATCGCGTCGCAACCCGGTTGCATTTCTATCGACATGAACATGATGACGTGTGAACGTTGAAGCGCTACCCGGTAGCGTTCTTGTGTCGACGCGGCATCACGAGCGGCATCGTTTGCGTCCGTCATAACAACCTCGCTGCCGCTCGCATGCGGCGCTTGCGTTCCTTCGCAAGCGAGTCGAGCGCGCGAGCGCTTGACGCTTCGTCGGAAAACACACTCTGGTTGTCGCGCAACAACTGTTCGCTCGCGACGACGTCGTTCAACTCGCCGAAGCGCTTCTGAAGCTTCTTCAGCGAACTGACGGACTTCACCTGTTTTTTCTTTAGCACCGGCTCGAAGAACTCGATCAGATAGCGGAGCTTCTTCCCTGCCTTGCGCACTTCGTGATAGGACGCATAGTCCGAGCGCTTCGCATGCGCCGCTCGCTTCATGCGCTTCTTCATCGACTTTTGCGCCGACGCGAGCCGCTTGCGCGCGAACTTCGGCAGCGGCGTGCGATCGTGCGCAGTATTCAATTCGCGGTTCGCTTCCTTGAGCGCATCGCGTAGCGCGCTCTTCACGTTGGCCTGCGCGAGCGTTTCGCGGCTCGTGTCGAGCGACCTGGCACGCGCCGTTTTGAGCGCCTCGCGAGGTTGGCCTTGCGTGTCGGCTGTCTCTTCGAGCAAGCTGATCAGAATGTCCCAATCGCGAGTCTTGCCGGCCGCGCTCGCGAAGAACTTGAAGAGCGCGCGTTGCTGCGCGTCGAACGTTTCGTCGAGTAGCGGACGGTACGCCCACAACAACGAGCGCAAGCGCCGCAACGAAACGCGCAGCTTGTGCAGCACTTCCGCATCCGGATTGGCGCGCAGCGCGGCCGCGCAAGCAAGCGCGCTGTCGATCAGCGGCGCGGCATAGTGAGAGAAATGGGCTTCGGCCGTGCCGTCGTGCGGCACTGCACTACTGGCTTTGGTATTGGCTTCGACTCTCATTGGATTCCCTGATTGTGCGAGCACTCGGTCCCGGTCATGACCGACGAGCAAATCAGGTTCCCGATGCGGCCGTTCTATGGCTGCGCTTTGAGCCGCCATTCGAAGCCGTTATTGGGCCGCTATTGAGCCGTTATTGAGCCGCTTTATTGACCGCTCATCAGCAGGTCGCACGCATCGGGCGTGCAAGGCGCAACCGACGGCAATTTCAACGACGGCCAAGGGCGGCGTTCGGCGGTGATGAAATCTTCGACGCGCTTCAATATCTGCCAGAACGCGTATTCGAACGCGCCAGCAGCGGAGCGCGCGGACGGCGTCAACGCCCAGTGGAGCAATTGCGGGCGGCCGTGAAACGCGCGCATGTCGACGCGCGACGACTCGTCGCACAAACTGATGACGAAGTCCATCTGCGGCGCCCATTCGCTCGTGAACTCCAGCCAGCTCTTCGGATTGAGCAGTTCCAGGCTGGAAAAACCGTGGCGCAACTCTCCCATTGCCGCCGCGTGGACCTTGTCGGCGGGTTCGAGACCTGCGCTGAAAGCGTCGAAATGCAATCCGTCCAGTTCGCGTAGCAAGGCTTCCGCCAAGATGCTAAGCGCTGCGTTGTCCCTGCAGAGGAACAGCACCCTTTGTTTTCTGGTCACCCTATACCCCGTCATGCAAATCTTATTTTTTGCGGGATTCTGAGCGCGCAGTTTTTCATATTGGTGACAGAATCCCAATCGTCCATCTGACTCGCCGCAAGACCAATTAGGTACCACGCCAATTTGCCTTCTGCCAACCAGCGTTAACGATAGTCAAACGATTCAATACGGGATTCGCCCCGCCGGAGCTTGCGCTCCTCACGATGTGGAATGCGAGGCGGGAAGGAAGTGCAGCGCCGCCGCCACAATAGAACCGCGTGGGGAGCCAAGGCGCTGCGCGAAGAGAGGTCGTTACTTGACGATCGCGAGCAGTTCGACTTCGAACGTCAGATCGCTGTTCGGCGGAATCGGGCCGACGCCGCGCGAGCCGTAGGCCGTTGCGGCCGGGCAGGTCAGCTTTGCCTTCTCGCCGACTTTCATCGTTGCGACACCTTGCGTCCAGCAGGGAATCACGCGACCGAGCGGAAACTCCGCCGGACCGCCGTGCTTGGCTGAGCTGTCGAACTCGGTGCCGTTCGCGAGCGTGCCGCGGTAGTTGACGCGCACGACGTCGGCGGCCGTGGGCTGCGGGCCGCTTCCCTGCGTCAGGTGTTCGACGACGACGCCCGAGGGCAGCTTTTCCGTCGATGCAGCTTGAGCGGTGAGCGCCGTTGACGCGAGCGCGGCTGCGGCGAGCAGGGCAACAACTGATTTCACGCGAATCTCCTTGGTTGAAAAAGCGAGCCTCATTCTAGCGGATCGAACGTTTGCGGCCCGAGCGCTGAATCAAATCGCTACAAATGAAACCACGGACGAAACCAGGGAGACGCGCCGCCGCGCAGCCACACGCGATCAACGCAAAACGCCCGTGACGGCACGCGGCCAGTCACGGGCACATGGAAAGCCGCCCGACACGAGCGGCTTGCCGTTGCGTCAGACCTTCGGAAAGTCCACGACGGTATCGTTCACGCGATTGAACAGGTTCGTGAACGTGATGTCGGCGATTGCGAGCAGCGTCTCGACGATCTGCTGATTGCTATAGCCTGCGGCTTTCACGGCATCGACGACTTCGACGGGCACGGTGCCGTGCGTCGTGAACACCGTACGCGCAAACGCTGCGATTGCATTCAGACGCGCGTCGGCGGAATCGCGCCCTTCGCGCAGCGCGGCGATATCGTCGGCCGCGATGCTGGCCTTGCGGGCCGCCAGCGAGTGAGCCGCGAGACAGTAATCGCAATCGGCGACACCGCTGATCGCGAGCTTGATCGCTTCAACTTCCTTGCGCGACAGCGCGCCCTTCGTCAGCACGTCGCCCGTGCTGAGCACGACTTGCAGTGCAGCGGGGCTGTTCGTGCCGATGTCGACATACGCATTCGGCACCATGCCGACGGCGCGCTTGATGCCCGCAAACAGATCGGCGGCCTGGCCGGTGGCTTCGCTGACGGATTGGCTATTGAGACGTCCCATGATGTGCTCCAAAGGTTGATCGACTGGTGGTTGCGCGACGAGGTCAACGCATGGAGAGCATTCTAGGAACGAGCGTTGCTGCAATGAATGCCGGTTCAAATCACCTTTATGCTCGATCGGCTCATCCGCAGTTCAGTTCGTCTCTGCTATATTCGTGCGAGATTTGCCCGGCCGGATTGGCCAGCCACGGATCTGTCAGCAGGAGCGCGGTCATGAGCACTCAGCGGATCATGCGTATCACGAGGCGACTCGCGTTCATGGTGCTCGCGCTATTGGGCCTGTCGCTCGGCGCGCTGACATGGGCCGACGACAACGCCACGGCGCTCAGGGACAAATACGACGCGCTCGCGCCGCAACTCAAGTCGAATGCGTTTCATCGCCCGATCCACCTCGACTCGGAAGAAACGCAGAACACGCTGAAGGGCGATATCTACGCCGTCGTCGATTATCCGTTCGAGCTCGTCAACAGCGCGTTCAACGATCCGCAGCAAGGCCCCGCCAACTGGTGCGAAGTGCTGATCCTGCATCTGAACACGAAGTACTGTCATGCTGCTTCAGGCAGCAACGGCGCGATCATCAGCATGAACGTGGGCAAGAAGACGGAGCAGGAAATCGGCGATACGTACCGCGTGCAGTTCAACTACCGTTCGGTGGCGTCGAGCCCCGACTACTTCCAGGTCGGTCTGAGCGCGGCGACGGGACCGCTCAGCACGAAGGACTATCGCATCGTGCTCGAAGCCGCCGACATCGGCAACGGGCGCACGTTCCTGCATCTCACCTACTCGTATGGATTCGGCACGGCGGGGCGCATCGCGATGAAGGCCTATCTCGCGACGATAGGCAGCGCGAAAGTGGGCTTCTCGAAGGCGCCGGACGGCGATTACATCGGCGGCGTGCGCGGGCTCGTCGAACGCAATACGATGCGCTACTACCTCGCGATCGACGCGTATCTGGCCTCGCTTGCAATGCCCGCCGACAAGCGCGTCGCTCGACGCTTCGCGACATGGTTCGATGCAACCGAGCAGTATCAGCGCCAGTTGCACGAACTCGACCGGCAAGAGTACCTGGACATGAAGAAGAACGAGTACCGGCGCCAGCAAGCGGCGCAATAGTCCCTGCATGTTCTTCCGTGCGGCGAGAGACCGCACAAGCCGGGCGACAAACCAGTGCGGCTAGTCCCAGTTTTCATCGACCCATTCGATCGCCCATGTGCGCGCGCATGTCACCGCGTCCGATTCGTCGACGAATGAATCGATGTCACCCGATTGGTGCACTTCGGCGGGCGCATTGGCCGTCGCCGCCCGAGTGAGCTTGGCTTGGGCGACGTAGTGGCCATCTTCGTCGTGCCTCGCCCGGCAGTCGATATGAAATCCCTTGTAGTCGAAGTGCATGGCAAGCCTCCTGCAGCGAAGAAAGTGCGATGCAATCCGGGGCTGGGTTTCTCCCGGCGGATGACGGCATCGTAGCATGGCAAATCGCCCGCCAGGCCGCTGTCTATGTGCCCGGCGCCACACGAAGCCTTGCGTTGCTGCACGGCGTTTCGTCCTGTTGCGTTCCGCGCTCGCGCCGCCGCCGCGATTCAACCCTGATCGGTATATGGAAAAGCTGCAATCCGCATGACGGACTTTCATGGTCGGCGTGATGGTCGACGCGCAGCGCTTCCGACATGCCGCACGCGCAAGGCGGCATCTGAAGCCCGGCGCGAAACCGCGCGTGAACTCGCTGGAATCGGCGTTTTCCGCCATTGCGCGGCGGCTCTTGCGTGTTCGAAAGCTCGCCGGACGCAAGGTTGGAATGGCCGTTGCTGTGTCTGCTTACAAGACATGACCAGCCGCAAACAGCGACGGACCATTAGGGGGAGCAGCATGCACCACACGAGCTTCAGGCCAACGCGAAATCAGATATGGACGGCAGCGCGCGCCGCCGCGCATTCGATCCCGCCGCGCGTACTCGTCGTGGACGATTTCATCGATTCGGCCGACTCGCTGGCTGCCTTTCTCGGCAGCGTAGGCTTCGAGGCGCGCGTGGCCTACAACGGTTGCGACGCGCTGAAGATCGCGAACGAATGGCATCCCGACGGCGTCGTGCTCGACGTCGCGATGCCGGGCGTGTCGGGGCTCACCGTCGCAAGGACGTTGCGCGAGTCGCCCGAGACCGCATCCGTGCCGCTGCTCGCGTACACGGCCTATGAGACCGACGACAACTTCGACGAACTGCGCGCGGGCGGCTTCGACGCCGTCTGCGCAAAGCCCGTCGATCCGATGATGATCGTGAAGATCCTGACGCTGCTGATGGGCGTCACGCCGACGAACCGCACTTCGATCGACTCGTAACGCGGCGCCACGGCAGCGCTGCGCCTGTTCCGCTCGCTTGTTCCGCCTGCTTGTTCCGCTCGCTTGTTCCACTTGTAACCGCCCAACGCTCCCGCTAATCTGACGCGCATCCCGTTGCGGAGCGCGCACATGATCAAACTACGAAGTCTTCTCGCGGCCTTCACCGTCGCCTTGCTGACTTCGTGTGCAAGCTTGCCGCCGCAGACGGACCGCGTCGAGACGCATGCCGCCACCGATACGCAGAACACGCGCCTTGCCAACGCGTTCACGCGGCAAGAGCAGCAGCACCCGGACGAAAGCGCATTCCATCTGCTGCCCGACGCCGTCAATGCGCTCGTCGCGCGCCTCGTGCTCGCGCAAGCCGCCGACCGCACGCTCGATCTCCAGTACTACATCTGGCACGACGACCTGACGGGCCGCGCGCTGGGCGCCGCCGTGCTGCGCGCCGCCGATCGCGGCGTGCGCGTGCGCATCCTGCTCGACGATCTCGGCACCAACGCCGACGACAAGCTGCTGCTCGCGCTCGACTCGCATCCGAATGTGCAGATACGCCTGTTCAATCCCGTCGCCAGCCGCACGTTCAAGAAGATCGGCATGGCCACCGAGTTCTTTCGCGTGAACCGGCGCATGCACAACAAGTCGATGATCGCGGACAACGAAGGCGCGATACTCGGCGGGCGCAATATCGGCGACGAGTACTTCGGCGCGTCGACCGATGTCGCATTCGGCGATCTCGACGTGCTCGTGCACGGCCCCGTGGTGCGCGACGTATCGACGGCATTCGACCTGTACTGGAACTCCGAAGCGTCGTATCCCATCGCCAGCCTGATGGGCCGCGAGGCGGACTCCAACGCGCTCGCGGAGGTTCGCGCGAAGCTCGACGCGTATCTCGCGTCAGAGGAGACCAATCCGTACGTCGTCAATGCGCGTGCGCGGCTCACGCAGGTGATTCATTCGCACGACGCGACGCAGTACTCATGGGGCAAAGCCACGCTGCTCTATGACGATCCCGCGAAGATCACGCGCTCGCCCGGCAACGCGCAAGGCCATCTGATGACGCAGTTGAAGGCGCTCCACCTTCAGCCGGAGCATCAGATGCTCGTCGTCTCGCCTTATTTCGTGCCGGGAAAAGAAGGCGTCGCGTGGCTTAGCGGGCTCACGCACGATGGCGTGCGCGTGACCGTGCTGACCAACTCGCTCGCCGCCACGGATGTCGCCGCCGTGCACGCGGGCTATCAGCGCTACCGCAAGGCTTTGCTCGAAGCGGGCGTGCGGCTGTACGAACTCAAGCCCGTTGCCAGCGAGAAAAGCGCCTGGGACAAGAAGCAACTGTTCGGCTCGTCGAAAGCATCGCTGCACGCAAAGACCTATGTGTTCGATCGCGATACGCTCTTTATCGGCTCGATGAATCTCGATCCGCGCTCCGTCGAACTCAATACGGAAATCGGCGTGTATTGCGAGAGTGCAGCGGCCGCATCGCAAGTCGTCGATACGCTCGAGCCGAGCCTCGACCACATCGCCTGGCGGCTCGAACTGCGGCCGAATCCGAATGGCACGAACAGCATCGTGTGGATCGATACGGCACCCGACGGCACCGTGAAAGTGCTCGACAGCGAGCCGGATGTGTCGGCGCTGCGCAAGGCGAGTATCTGGCTGCTCGGCATACTGCCGATCGAATCGCAGTTGTAGCGGCGCTTTCCCGGTGACCATGTACGGCACGTTTCAGGTCGTCGATGCCTTTACGCGATCTTTACGCGCCGACCGTATATCTTTTGAAAATCTCGATGGCGGAGTGCCTAGAGTGCGTGCATTTGGGCTCGTACCCGACGGGACATGCAAGAACAACAACGCACGCGACGTGCCCTCGCCAGCGCAAAGTGGAAACACACGCTTCTCAGGTTCGCGCTGATGGCGGCAAGCCTCGCGCTATGCAGCGCGTTGCCGCTCGCGCATGCGCAAGCGGAAACCGCGCCCGCAGCCGACGCCGCTTTTCTGCCCGCGCCTGAAGATATCGTCGCGACGTTGCGCGCGCAGTTTCGCCTATCGGCTGCCGATGCGCTGACCATCGCGCAAGCCGTCCTCACGGAAGCGAACCGCTATTCGATGTCGCCCGTGCTGCTGTTGTCCGTGATGGCCGTCGAGTCGGGATTCGATCGGCGCGCGGTGAGCACACTCGGCGCGAGAGGCTTGATGCAGGTGCTGCCCGCTGCGCATCCGCGCGTCGTCGCCGACGTCAGGCAACTCGACGATCCCGCCATCAACGTGCGCATCGGTTCGTCGATCCTGCGCGGCTATCTCGACGAATCGGGCGGCGATATCGATGCCGCGCTCCTGCGCTATAGCGGCGGCGGCAAAGGCTACGCGCGCCGCGTCGCGCTGCGCATGCAGCGTTTCAACGCGACGTTGCGCGGCAATGGCAACGCGCAGCCGCTCGAAAAGGTATCGCTAGACGCGGTCCGTTAGCGTCATCAACTGTTTCGCAAGTGCGTACGCATGCGGCGTGAGCGCCGCAAAGTCCCGCGCGCACAGATGCAGACGCCGCGCCGTCCAGGCTTCCGACAACGGCAGGATCGCGAGATTCGCGTCGCGCAACGGCTGCGTGCAAGCCGCAGGCAGAATCGCGATGCCGACGCCCGCTTCGATCAGCCGGCCCAGATCGGCGACGTTGCGCAGACGCACGCGGTATTGCATCTGCCGCCCGAGCCGCGATGCGCGCTCCGTGAGATGCCGCTCCAGCGCCGCATCGGAAAGGCCGACAAAGGCCTCGTCGACGATATCGGCGAACGCGATGCGCGCGTCGTTGGCAATGCGATGCGCGCGGCTCGCGGCGACCACGAGTTGATCGTCCGCGATCAGATGCGTTTGCAGCGCGGCCAGATCGGCGATATCCGCGACGATGCCGAGATCGGCGCGCCCTTCGGCCACGGCGCGCACGATGTCGGCGCTCGGCCGCTCGTCGATGTCGACGGACAGATCGGGATGCGCGCTCAAGAAGCTGCACAACTGCTCGGGCAGAAACGATGCGAGCGCCGCCGTGTTCGACATCAGATGCACGCGACCCTTCAGGCCCGTCGCATAGCTGCGCAACTCGCCGCGCATCTGCTCGATCTGCCCGACGATCAGCCGCGCGTGACGCACGAGCGCCTCGCCTGCGGGCGTCGCGCGCACGCCGCGCCGCGTGCGTTCGAGCAACGGCGTGCCGAGCGCGGACTCCATGCCCGAGATGCGCTCGCTCGCCGACGCAAGCGCGAGATGCATCGCCTGCGCGCCGCGCGTGAGGCTGCCGTGCTCGACGGCCATCAGGAATAGCCGCAGATCGGTAAGGTCAAAACGCGACGTCGTCATCTTCGGTTGGTGCGAACGCTGGCATCGGAGAATCCCGATTGTATCCGCGAAGCCGGCGCCGCTATGATGCGTCGCATGAACGGACTATTCCTTGTGGCGGGCGCGGGACTGCTCGCAGGCGGCATGAACGCGCTGGCGGGCGGCGGCTCGTTCGTCACGCTTCCCGCATTGATTGCAGCCGGCGTGCCTTCGGTTCAGGCGAACGCTTCGAGCACCGTCGCGCTCTATCCCGGCGGCCTCGCGAGCGCGTGGGCGTATCGCGACGGACTCGGACCGGTCGGCTCCGTGTCGTTGCGCGCGATGATCGTCACGACGCTGATCGGCGGCATCGGCGGCGCGTTGCTGTTGCTGCTCACGCCTGCAAAGACATTCGATTTCGTCGTGCCGTGGCTGCTGCTGTTCGCGACGCTCGCGCTCGCATTCGGCCGGCGCTTCGGCGAATGGATGCGCGCGCGCTGGCATATCGGGCGAACAGCCGTGCTCGTCATTCAGTTCGTGCTCGGCGTGTACGGCGGCTATTTCGGCGGTGCGGTCGGCATCATGATGATGGCCGTATGGGGCCTGCTCGACAGCCGCGAGCTGAAGCTGCTCAACGCGCCGCGCACGCTGCTCGTGAGCGCGGCCAACACGATGGCCGTCCTCGCGTTCGTCGTCGCGCATGCGGTGCATTGGCCCGAGACGCTCGTGATGCTGATCGGCGCGACGCTCGGCGGATACGGCGGCGCGCACGTCGGACGGCGCGCGCCCGCGAGGGTGATCCGCTACGGCACGCTGACGTTGACGGCGTGCATCACGATTGCGTTCTTCGTGCGCGCGTATGGTTTGGGAAAGTGATCTGAGCGATTACGGACGGCGCAGCGTCGCGCCTTGACGTTCAACTGACGCCCAGTTGACCTTCAGCCCGCATGCCCTTGCCGGTGCGGCGCCTGCTGCTGGGCCTCGTCGACGCGCGGCGGCCGGTTGTGGCCGTGCTGCGGTCCGCGATCGTTGCCGTGACGCTCGGCCACGCGCGCCGCTCCCGGCTGCGGACGATGATGCTCCGCCGATGCATGCCGCACAGGCGCGCCTTCGTGGCGTTCGGGCCGATGCGGCGCATGCGTGTCGCGATGCGCGGCGGCCGTGTGGCTCGGCGCGTGAGCGCCTCGATGAGCCATCTCGGCGCGCAGATGCTCGCGCCGGCGGAAGACTTCGGCGCGGCGATCGCCATGCGCGTAAAAATGCCGATGACGCCGGCCATCCGGGCCCACTACCCACAGATACGTGTCGCCGCCGACGAACACCACGTCGCGATCCATCACGCCTGCGATGTAGACGTCGCTGGGCGCGGACACGTACACCGGCTGTCCGACAGGCGCAGGCGCGCGCACGACGACGGCGGGCGGCGGAGCCTGCACCGCGACGACTGCGGGACGCGGCCGTGCAGGCGCGGCGGAGATCTGCTGCTCACTCGTGACGCAACCGGCCAGCGCGGCCAGTGCAGCGATCGCGGCGACGTGTGTCGCCAGCTTCATCGTATTCAAATGCGGCTCCCCGTTCGTGTTTGCGTAGGTGGTCGTTGTGGTTTGGTCGCTGTGGTTTGGTCGCTGCGGTTTGGTCCCTGCGTTTGGGTCCATTAACGGCACAGCCTTTCAGAAGCTTTAGCAGGACACGCGCATCGTCGCCTGTATCATCGGCATATGTCGTTGTCCACGGCTCATGGAGAAAACGCTTGAACGTCAGTGATGCAATCACCAGCCGCAAATCGGTACGCCAGTTTCTGCCCGATCCCGTCGCGCCCGACGCGATCCGCCGCGTGCTCGCCACCGCCGCGCGCTCGCCTTCGGGCGGCAACCTGCAGCCGTGGCATATCCATGTCGTAGGGGGCGAGGCGCTCGCGCGACTCAAGCACATCATGCGCGTGCGCATCGTGGATGCGCCGGGCGGCGAAGAGACCGAGTACAACGTCTATCCGCCGAATCTTCATTCGCCGTATCGCGAGCGGCGTTTTGAAGTGGGCGAAGATCTGTATCGCAGCATCGGCATCGTGCGCGAGAACCGGCCCGGACGTCTCGCGCAGTTCGCGCGCAACTTCGCGTTCTTCGATGCGCCGCTTGCGCTCTTCTGCACCGTCGATCGCCGCATGGGTCCGCCGCAATGGGCCGATCTCGGCATGTTCATGCAGTCCGTGATGCTGCTGCTACGCGAGGAAGGGCTGCATAGCTGCGCGCAGGAATGCTGGGCGATGTATCCGAAGACGATCGGCGCGTTTCTCGACATGCCCGACGAGCGCATGCTGTTCAGCGGCATGGCAATCGGCTACGAGGATAAGGATGCCGCGATCAACCAGTGGCGCGCGCAGCGCACGCCGCTCGACGATTTCGCGGAGTTCATCGGCATCTGACTCGCCCGCCGTCGCGGCGCGCCCATTGGTGCGAGAATGGCTGCTTCGATGAAGCAAACGTGAGTGCATCCGATGTTCGAAGCCACCATCAATACCGCGCTCCCCAAGGCCGAGTTCTATCGTGAACTGGCCTCGCAGGCGCGCTCGCTCGTTGAGGGCGAATCGAATCAGATCGCCAACGCGGCGAATCTGTCAGCGCTGATCTTTCACAGCCTGCCGCAACTGAACTGGGCGGGCTTTTATTTCGCCATCGACGGTGAACTCGTGGTCGGCCCGTTTCAGGGCAAGCCTGCTTGCGTGCGCATTCCGATGGGCCGCGGCGTATGCGGCCACGCGGCGCAAACGCGGCAAACGCAAGTCGTGCCCGATGTCGACGCGTTCCCCGGACATATCGCGTGCGACTCGGCCTCGCGTTCGGAGATCGTGATTCCGCTGCAAAAGGCGAATGGCGAACTGGTCGGCGTGCTGGATATCGACAGCCCCGTGCTCGCGCGCTTCGACGACGATGACCGGCGAGGGCTTGAAGAGGTCGCGCGCATTTTCGCCGGTTCGCTTGCTTGATTCAGGCGTGCGCGTCGGCTCTTTAGCGCGTCGGTCCCGAAGATCGGCCTTGCAGCCGATCTTCGGAGAACACTAAGGTTAAGCGCTTCTTTGCATCGCCACACGTCACGTGCGATGCGCAGTGCTCATTTCACGGCAACTTATAGCGCGCGATTCGGCGTAGCGCTGCTCTTCTTCACCGACTCCAGCGCTGCCGTAACGCCTTGCCCATAAGCGGGATCGGCCTTCGTGCAATGCTCGATATGCAGCTTCTGGATCGGCTCCGACACGCCCGCGAGCGAGCGCGCCGTATTGTCGAACAGCGCCTGCTTCTGCTCGGCCGTCATCAGCCGGAACAGCGCGCCCGGTTGCGAGTAGTAGTCTTCGTCGACGCGATGATTCCAGTGATCCGCAGCGCCTTCGATCGACAACGGCGGCTCGCTGAAATCCGGCTGGTCGAGCCATTCGCCGCGCGTGTTCGGGTTATAAGGCGTCGCGCCGCCCATGTTGCCGTCCACGCGCATGAAGCCGTCGCGGTGATAGCTGTGTACCGGGCACCTCGGCGCGTTCACAGGAATCAGGCTGTGATTCACGCCCAGGCGATAGCGCTGCGCGTCGCCGTATGAAAAGAGCCGGCCTTGCAGCATCTTGTCGGGCGAGAAGCTGATGCCCGGCACGATATTGGCGGGATTGAACGCGGACTGCTCGACATCCGCGAAATGATTCTCCGCGTTGCGATTCAATTCCATCACGCCGACTTCGATCAGCGGATAGTCTTTCTTCGGCCAGACCTTCGTCAGATCGAACGGGTTATACGAGCACTTCGACGCGTCCTTCTCCGGCATCAATTGCACGAACATCTTCCACTTCGGGAATTCCTTGCGTTCGATCGCTTCATACAGGTCGCGATGCGAGCTTTCGCGATCGACGCCGACGAGCGCAGCCGCTTGCGCATCGGACAGATTCTCGATGCCCTGCTGCGTCTGGAAATGGAACTTCACCCAGTAGCGTTCTTTCGCGGCATTGATGAAGCTGAACGTGTGGCTGCCGAAGCCATGCATATGACGGAACGACTTCGGAATGCCGCGATCGCTCATCACGATCGTCACCTGATGCAGTGCTTCAGGCAGTTGCGTCCAGAAGTCCCAGTTGTTTTCCGCGCTGCGCAAGCCCGTGCGCGGATCGCGCTTGACCGCGTGATTCAGGTCGGGGAATTTCAGCGGATCGCGCAAGAAGAACACGGGCGTATTGTTGCCGACGAGATCCCAGTTGCCTTCTTCCGTATAGAACTTGATCGCGAAGCCACGAATGTCGCGCTCGGCATCGGCGGCGCCGCGCTCGCCCGCGACCGTCGAGAAGCGCACGAACAGTTCCGTCTTCTTGCCGACGTCGGAGAAGATCTTCGCCCGCGTGTACTTCGTGATGTCGTGCGTGACAGTAAATGTACCGAATGCACCGGAGCCTTTCGCATGCATCCGGCGCTCGGGAATCACTTCGCGGTCGAAGTGCGCGAGCTTTTCGAGGAACCACACGTCCTGCAATAACGCCGGGCCGCGCGGCCCTGCCGTCTGAATGTTCTGGTTGTCTACTACGGGTGCGCCAAAGGCAGTAGTCAGCTTGTTCACGTTCAACCCTCCAACACTTATAAGAAAGTCCGGCGGATGCTCTGCCGGAACATACGGTGGGGTCTATATGGGCAGCGGGCCCCTGCGCCGCTGCTTCCAAAAGCGAATTCCGGACGGCATGCCGAGGCAGTGCTGTCTGTGTCACGTCGGGATGAAAATCGCGCGGTGCTCGACACACGCGACCAAATGCTGCGGCGATGATCTTAGCGCCATTCGGATCGGCGAGCAGATGAGGGCGACCCTTACTGGCCACTCTCTACTCTCGCGCTGCGCACGGCACATCACATCCAATTCGACTAACGAAAACACGTGACAGAAGAATGACATTCAAATATGCAGCACACGCTTTTTCTATTGGACTTTAAATCCGATTAAAAATTTAAGTTAGCACTCGCTTTATTGTCCTTGTCATATACATACCAGATCGCAGAGCAGTGACAGATAACTAACCGACAAGACGCAGAACAAGACCCGGAAGACGACTCGATGTCCACCGCGTTCGCCCACACAGTCGAAGCGAGTTTCGCGACGCTCACGCCCACGGCCAAGCGCATCGCCAGTTATATGCTGGCGAACATGGAGCGCCTCGGCCTGGAGACGGCGGACCAGATCGCGCAGCAGACGGGCACGAGCGGCATTTCCGTCGGGCGCTTTTTGCGCAGCGTCGGCTATCGCAATCTGGATGATCTGAAGCGCGAATTGCGCGGCGCACAAGCGCGGCCGTGGTTCATCACCGACCGGCTCGACGCGTGGCGCAGCGAGCGCCATCACGACAACGCAAACATCCCTGCCAACGGCGACGCCACGCGCGACACCGCTCTCGCCCATTCGCTCGATCTCGAAGTCGATGCAATCGGCTACGTGTACCAGCTTGCGCAAGGCGAAACGTTCGCGCGCGTCGCGCAGCGCGTCGCCACGGCCGATGCCGTCTTCATTCTCGGCATTCAATCGACACGCGGCATTGCGAACGCGTTCTACAGCTACCTCGAATATCTGCGGCCGCGCGTGTTCTACTCCGACGGCATGTCGGGCTCGTATGTCGATTCGCTGAATTCGGAGTTCGCATCGCCCTATCTGATCGTCACCGACACCCGCGCCTATTCGCGCATCGCACGCCGCTATTGCGAAGCGGCCGCGCGGCGCGAATTGCCATTTGCGCTCGTCACCGATCTCTATTGTCCGTGGGCACGCGACTTCGCTTGCGATCTGCTGCAGGTGAAAACGGATGTCGGCCAGTTCTGGGATTCGCTTGCGCCGCTCACGTGCCTCTTCAATCTGCTGATTACGTCGATCGTCGAACGGCTGGGTCCCGCCATCGACGAACGCGTCGCGCGCAACCGCGAGTTGCAGCGCGAACTCGATCAATTCGACCTTTGACTCTCATGACCGACAAACCTCAACTGATTCATATCACTCAGGAAACGCACGGCGTCGACATCGACCTCGTCTATGCGACAGACCGCAACTTCACCGGCAAGGCGATCTACAAGCAGGCGCACTGCCTGTTGCTCGCGCCCGCCGAAGCGGGCTTGCGCAAGGCCGCCGAACTCGCCGCGAGCATCGGCATGAAGCTGCGCATTTTCGATGCGTATCGCCCACCGCAGGCGCAGCAGGTGTTGTGGGACTTTCTTCCTGATCCGACCTATATCGCCGAGCTTGGACGCGGCTCGAACCACAGCCGCGGCACCGCGCTCGATCTGACCTTGATCGACGGCAACGGCGAGCCGCTCGACATGGGCACGGGTTTCGACGCGATGGTCAAGGAGTCCGAGCACTTCCACCAGGGCCTGCCGCACCATGTGCAGCGCAATCGGCTGCTGTTGCTCGGCATCATGCACGCGGCCGGCTTCACGCATATTCCGAGCGAGTGGTGGCATTACGAGTTGCCGGGTTCGCGCGCGCTGCCCGTGATCGACAACAGCGAAAGCGGCCCTTTGAAATTGATGTAGTCACACTAAGGCCTTTGCAGGTTTCTCACCGCACTTTCCTCTCGATACGGAGCGAGTATGAATCTGGTTTTGCGCAATGCGCTGGCGGCAGTCGCGGTCGTATCCGCGCTGACGCTTACGATGACGACAACAAGCACCGCATTTGCGGCGACACCGAAAGACATGCTGGTGATCGCCACCACGCTCGACGAATTCTCGACGCTCGATCCGGGCGAAGTCTACGAGCTGGTGCCCGAGGAATACGTCGCGAACACGTATGACCGTCTGGTGCGCGTCGATCTGAAAGACCCGTCGAAATTCAATGGCGACGTTGCGCAATCGTGGACGGTCAGCCCCGATGGACTCACGTTCACGTTCAAGATTCGCCCCGGCCTCGAGTTCCACTCGGGCAATCCGCTGACGGCCGACGATGTCGCGTGGTCGATCCAGCGCTGCGTGCTGCTCGACAAGGGCGCAGCCGCCGTGCTTCAAGGCATCGGCCTGACGAAGGACAACGCGCTGCAAAACGTCAAGAAGATCGACGACTCCACCGTCAGCATCACGACCGACCAGAAATACGCGCCCACATTCGTGCTGAACGTGCTGGGCGCCTGGCCCGCGTCGGTCGTCGACAAGAAGCTGTTGATGTCGCATCAGAAGGGCAACGACTTCGGCAATGAATGGCTGCGCACGAACGAAGCGGGCTCCGGCGCGTACAAGCTCGTCAAATGGACGGCGAACGACAGCATCATCCTGCAGAAATACGACGGCTACCGCGTGCCGCTCGCGATGAAGCGGATCGTGATGCGCCACGTGCCCGAAGCGTCGAGCCAGCGCCTGCTGCTCGAAAACGGCGACGCGGATGTCGCGCGCAATCTGAGCCCCGACGATCTCGCCACGCTCACGAAGGGGAACAAGGTGCAGGTGATGTCGGTGCCGCAAGCGACGCTGCTCTATCTCGGCCTCAATGTGAAGAACCCGAATCTCGCGAAGCCGGAAGTGCAGGAAGCGATGAAGTGGCTGATCGATTACGACGGCATTCAAAAGAACGTGACGAAGAGCACGTTCAAGGTTCATCAGACGTTCCTGCCCGAAGGCTTCCTCGGCGCGTTGAATACCAATCCGTATCACCAGGACGTCGCGAAAGCGAAGGCGCTGCTCGCGAAAGCGGGCTTGTCGAACGGCTTCAACGTGACGATGGATGTGCGCAGCGCTTACCCGTACAACGAAATCGCGCAAGCGGTGCAGGCGAATCTCGCGCAAGGCGGCATCAAGGTCGAGATCATTCCCGGCGACAACAAGCAGACGCTCGCGAAGTATCGCGCGCGCCAGCACGATATCTATATCGGCGAATGGTCGGCGGATTACATCGACCCGCACAGCAACGCGCAAGGCTATGCGTGGAACCCGGACAACTCCGACAAGTCCTCGTACAAGATGCTCGCGTGGCGCAATTCGTGGGACATTCCCGATCTGACGAAAGAGACCAACGCGGCGCTCGCCGAATCGTCGACGACGAAACGCGCGCAGCTCTATCAAACGATGCAGAAGGAAATGCTCGCGAAATCGCCGTTCGTCATCATGTTCCAGCAGGTGTCGCAGGTGGCGATGCGTCCGGGCGTATCGGGTCTCGAAGTCGGTCCGATCAACGACCTCGTGTCGTATCTGCATGTGAAGAAGCAGTAAGCGCACGCGGCACTTCATCTACATGTCGACTACGCTCACTCCGATCGATCGCATTCGCGCTGCGTCCGCGCGCAGCGCAAGCGTGCGCTGGACGCTGCGCGTGCTGCGCTGGGTGCTTACGCTCGCCATTACGTTCACGGGCCTGCTTGCCGTGACCTTCGTAATCGGCCGCAAGGTGCCCATCGACCCCGTGCTCGCGATACTCGGCGATCGCGCGTCGGCGAGCGCGTATGCGGCAGCGCGCATCAAGCTCGGGCTCGACAAGCCGCTCGCCGTGCAGTTCTTCATCTACGTGCGCGCGGTGCTGCACGGCGATCTGGGCGTATCGCTGCTGACGGCGAATCCGGTGATCGACGACATCAAGCGCGTGTTTCCCGCGACGCTGGAACTCGCGACGCTGTCGACGATCATCGGCGTGCTGGTCGGCGTGCCGCTCGGCGTGATTGCCGCCACGCGGCACAATCGCTGGATCGATCACGTCGCGCGTTTCATCGGACTTATCGGCAGTTCCGTGCCCGTGTTCTGGCTTGGCCTGATGGGGCTGCTGCTCTTCTATGCGAAGCTGCATTGGGTGTCGGGACCGGGACGAATCGATCCCGTGTTCGACGGCATGGTCGACACACGCACAGGCAGCCTGCTGATCGATTCGCTGATCGCGGGCGAATGGGATGTGTTCTTCAATGCGCTGTCGCACATCGCGTTGCCCGCCGCGATCCTGGGCTACTACTCGGTCGCCTATCTGAGCCGGATGACGCGCTCGTTCATGCTCGACCAGTTGAACCAGGAGTACATCACGACGGCACGAGCGAAAGGTCTGTCCGAGCGTCGCGTCGTGTGGGTGCATGCGTTCGGCAACATCGCGGTGCCGCTGCTGACGGTGGTCGCGCTCTCGTACAGCTTCCTGCTCGAAGGCTCGGTGCTGACCGAAATCGTATTCGCGTGGCCCGGCATCGGTTCGTATCTGACGGGCGCCCTGCTCAACGCCGACATGAACGCCGTGCTCGGCAGCACGCTCGTGATCGGCATCACATTCATTGCGTTGAACCTGCTGACGGATGCGCTCTATCGCGTGTTCGATCCGCGCGCCCGCTGATGCAACGGAGAACTTCCACGTGCGTCCCACTGTTGACCGCTCGAAGCAGGACTGGCCGATGAACGCGCCTCGCCCGACGCTCAGAGCGTGGCTGCTGACCGACACGCCCGCTTCGCGCAGACAGGCGGCGCTCGGTCTCGCGTATCGGCGCTGGCGGCGCTTCGCGGGCAATCCGCTGTCGGTATTCGGCCTGTCGATCCTTGCACTGCTCGTGATCGTCGCGATCATCGGACCGTGGATCGCGCCGCATGATCCCCTCAGGCAGGTCTTGTCGGATCGCCTGCTGCCGCCCGGTTCGGCCTCTCACTGGCTCGGCACCGATCAGCTCGGCCGCGACATTCTCTCGCGCGTGATCTATGGATCGCGGCTCACGCTGTCGATCGCGATCCTCGTCGTCGTGGTGGTCGTGCCGATCGGCTTGATGATCGGCACGACGGCGGGCTTTTTCGGCGGCTGGGTCGATAACGTGCTGATGCGCGTGACGGATATTGCGCTCGCGTTCCCGAAGATCGTGCTCGCGCTCGCCTTCGCGGCTGCATTGGGCCCGGGTGTGTTCAATGCGGTGATCGCGATTTCGATTACCGCGTGGCCCGCGTACGCGCGTCTCGCGCGCGCCGAAACGCTGAGGCTCGTGCAAGCGGACTTCATTCACGTGGCGCGCCTGCAAGGCGCATCGAATCTGCGCATTCTGCTGCGCTATATCGTGCCGCTGTGTTCGTCGTCGGTGATCGTGCGCGCGACGCTCGACATGGCGGGGATCATTCTGACCGTCGCGGGTCTCGGCTTTCTGGGCCTCGGTGCGCAGCCGCCCAGTCCCGAATGGGGTTTCATGGTCGCGTCGGGCCGCAACGTGCTGCTCGACGCATGGTGGGTCGCGACGATACCGGGCTTTGCGATTCTGCTCGTGAGCCTCGCGTTCAATCTGCTCGGCGACGGGCTGCGCGACGTGTTCGATCCGCGTCATGGAGACTGACATGCGCACGAACGAAACGTCCTCCCCGCTGTGCGAGATCGACGATCTGCGCATCGCGTTTCGCACTCACGACGGCACGCTGAACGAAGCGGTGCGCGGACTCTCGCTGAGCCTGCACAAGGGCGAGCGCCTGGGCATCGTCGGCGAATCGGGTTCGGGTAAATCGCTGACGGGGCGCGCGCTGCTCGGCCTGCTGCCGCCAGCCGCGCATTGCACGGCGAAAACGCTGCGCTTTGACGGACACGATCTGCTGACCATGCGCGCCGACAAGCGCCGCCAGTTGTGCGGTCAGCAAATGGGCATGATCCTGCAAGACCCGAAGTACTCGCTGAACCCGGTGATGACCGTCGCGCAGCAGATGCGCGAAGCGTTCGCGCTGCACGACCCGAAGCTCAGCCGCCGCGCGATGCGCGAAAAGATCATCGCGGCGCTCGAAGCGGTGCATATCCGCAATCCCGAGCGCGTCGCGGATTCGTATCCGCATGAGCTTTCGGGCGGCATGGGGCAACGCGTGATGATCGCGATGATGGTGTCGACGGGACCGCGCCTCTTGATCGCCGACGAGCCGACCAGCGCACTCGACGTGCTGGTATCGATGCAGGTGCTCGCCGTGCTCGACGAGATGATCGCGAAACATGATACTGGCCTCATCTTTATCAGCCACGATTTGCCGCTCGTGATGTCGTTCTGCGATCGCGTCGTCGTGATGTATGCGGGCCGTGTCGTCGAAACGTGCGCGGCGCGCGATCTCGTGCATGCGCAACACCCGTACACGCGCGGCCTGCTCGCTGCCAATCCGCCGCTTGCCGATCCGCCCGCCGAGTTGCCCGTCCTGTCGCGCGATCCAGCATGGCTCGACGATGCGCAAGGAGCATCCGCATGATCGACGTCGATGCATTGACAGTGCGCTTCAAGACGGCGGCGGGCAGCGTCGACGCCGTGCGCAACGCGAGCTTTCATGTCGCGCGCGGCGAAGTGTTCGGGCTAGTCGGCGAATCGGGCTCGGGCAAGTCGACGATTCTTCGCGCAATGAGCGGACTTTCGCCCATCGCGCAAGGCACCGTGCGCATCGCGCAGCAAGGCGAACACGCGCAAGAGCGCAACGTGCAAATGGTGTTTCAGGACCCGTATGGCTCGCTGCATCCGCGCTTCACCGTCGACCAGACGCTGCGCGAACCGCTGCGCATCAACGGAATCGGCGAGCATGAAGAACGTATCGTCAATGCGCTGCGCGAAGTGGGACTGAATGCGTCGTTTCGCTTTCGCTACCCGCATCAGTTGTCGGGCGGCCAACGGCAGCGTGTGGCGATTGCGCGCGCGCTGATCGTCGAGCCGCGCGTGCTGCTGCTCGACGAGCCGACGTCGGCGCTCGACGTCTCCGTGCAAGCGGAGATCTTGAATCTGCTCAAGCGCCTGCATCGCGAGCGCGATCTGACGATGATTCTCGTGAGCCACAATCTCGCCGTCGTCGGCTTTCTGTGTTCGCGCGTTGCCATCATGCGCAACGGCGAAATCGTCGAAGAACTCGACATCGAGAGAATTCGCGCGCAGCAGGTCGACAACGAGTATTCGCGCAGCCTGCTGCTCGCGACGGGTGGCTATCAGCGCAAGGCCGTGGAGGCGCTGGGCATCGACACGGAAGGCTGAAGCTCTCGCTCAACGCGCGCCGCTCATACGGGTGCCGTGCCGACATAGTTCTCGGCCATCGACATCGCGGCACTGCGCGAAGTCGTTACGTACTCCAGTTCCGCGACCTGCAACTGCTGCTCGAACGGCGATGCATCGTCGAGGCGGTGCATCATGCGCGTCATCCAGTATGAGAAATGCTCGGCGCGCCAGATGCGCTTGAGCGCCGTTTCGCCATAGCGGTCCAGCAGATCGGTGCGGTCTTCCTTGTAGAACCCGCGCAGTGCTTCCGCCAACACGCGCACGTCGGAGACCGCGAGATTGAGGCCCTTCGCACCCGTCGGCGGCACGATGTGCGCGGCGTCGCCGGCAAGGAACAGCCGGCCGTGCTGCATCGTCGTCGAGACGAAGCTGCGCATGCCGATAATGTTCTTCCGGAAGATCTTGCCTTCGATCACCTTGTGCCCCTCGTCCGAATCGACACGTGCATGCATTTCGGCCCAGATGCGATCGTCGGACCAGTGGTCGACGCTGTCTTTCGGATCGCATTGAAAGTACATGCGCTGCACGTCGTGCGAACGCGTGCTGACGAGTGCGAAGCCGCGTTCATGGCGCGCATAGATCAGCTCATCCGATGTGGGCGGCGCTTCGACGAGAATGCCGAACCACGCGAACGGATAAACGCGCTGATAATCGCGGCGCAGCGCTTCGGGAATGGCGTTGCGCGAAACGCCCTGCGCGCCGTCGCATCCGATGATGAAATCGCAATGCAGTTCGCGGGCTTCGCCCTGATGCCGGTAGCGAATGCTCGGCTTGCTGCTTTCGATGTCATGCAGCGATACGTCCGACACCTCGAAATGCAGTGCGCCTTGCGCGGCGACGCGCGCGGCAACCAGATCCTTGATGACTTCGTGCTGCGCGTAAACGGTAATGGATTTTCCCGTCAATCCAGTGAGATCGAGACGCCGGCGCTTGCCTTCGAATGCGAGTTCGAAGCCGTGATGCAGCGCGCCCTGCGCTTTCATGCGCTCGCCGACGCCCGTTTCGGTGAGCAGATCCGCCGTGCCCTGTTCGAGCACGCCCGCCCGTATCGTCGATTCGATCTGCTCGCGGCTGCGCGATTCGAGCACGACGGAATCGATGCCCTGCAAATGGAGAAGATGAGAGAGAAGCAGCCCAGCAGGACCCGCGCCGATGATGCCGACTTGCGTACGCATATGTGTCTCCTGAATACGTTGAGTGCATGGTCTTGATTTGCGTCAAAGTGTGCAGGCCAGGCTTTTATCGAGCAACGCAATAGCGCGAATACGCGCTATCTCCAATCGCGATAATTGATCGCTGCGGGTTTCCCCTTATTCGTATGAGCGGCTTTATCCGAAGCGGAATGTTGACTATCTTTGACTCACAATCTGCCAAGCCAAATAGAGGGCAATCATGAAAGCACGCAATGTCGTGAAGCTGCTTGTCGCCGTGGGATGCATGACGCCGATGTCAGGCGTCTACGCGCAGGCCAGCGATAGCATGTCGATGGCGTCGAGTCCGGCCGCGCATTCGGGCAAGGCGACGTCGGCGGACAAGAAGCTGGCTCGCGATGTACGCAAGGCGTTGGCGAAAACGCCGAATTTCAATGTGTCGAATGTGTACGTGAAGGCACGCGACGGCGTGGTCACGTTATCGGGCAGCGTGCCCGATGGTCCGCAGATCGAGCAGGCCGCAGACGTGACGAAGGGTGTGCCGGGCGTGACGTCGGTGAGCAATCATCTGACGCTCTACAACAAAGGGTACTAGCCCGTCTTTTAGCCCTTCTCGCACGGACTGGCATTGCTCCTCACTTGCCCCGTCGCTTCGAGAATCGCCTGCCTGATGCGCGGATAAGTGCCGCAACGGCAGATGATGCCGTGCATCGCGCAGTCGATATCCTTCGCGTTCGGATGCGGATTGTTGAGAATCAGCGCGCTCGCGGCAATCAGTTGCGCGCTCTGGCAATAGCCGCATTGCACGACGTCGATACGCGTCCACGCTTCTTTCAGTGCGCGCGCTTGCAGTCCGTGCAATCCTTCGATCGTCGTCACGTCATTGGCGCCGATGTCGGAGAGCTTTTCCTGGCAAGAGGTCTTTGCCTCCTTGCCGACGAGCACGGTACACGCGCCGCACACGCCAACACCACAACCGAACTTCGTGCCCGTCATCTTCAGTTCGCAGCGCAAGACCCAGAGCAGCGGCGTCGTGGGATCGGAATACACGTCGACCGTCTTGCCGTTGATATTCAACTTGAGCATGTTGCACTCCCGGAGTACAGCTTCACTTTGAACGGCAACGTGCGAAAGCGCATGCCCGTCAGTGCGAATAGTGCATTCGCGACGGCGGGCGCGATGGGCGGCAGCGCGGTTTCTCCGACGCCTTGCGGATGCCCTTTGGACGGCATGATCTCGACGCAGATGTCGGGGCATTCGTCCATGCGCACGACGTCGAATTCGCTGTAAAGACTCTCGACGACTGCGCCGTTGTCGAGCGTGATTTCTTCCTTGAGCGCAGCGGAAAGGCCGAACACGATCGCGCCTTCCACCTGCTGCCTGATCAGATTCGGATTGACGGGCAAGCCGCAATCGATCGCGCAGAACACGCGGTTCACCCTCAACGCATTCCCCGCTTCCATCGACACATCGACGACCTGCGCGACCACGCTGCCGAATGCTTGATGCAGCGCGACGCCGCGCGCATGCCGGATACCGTTGTCGGACCATGTGAGGGGCGTACGCCATCCGGACATGCTCGCCACTTTCTGCAAAACAGCCAGATGCCGCGGATGCCGCGTCAAAAGACTCGCGCGAAACGCGACGGGGTCTTTGTGCGCGGCGGCGGCCAGTTCGTCGATAAAGCTCTCGATGAAAAACGCCTGATGCGAATGCCCGACGGAGCGCCAGAAGCCGACAGGCATCGGCAATTCGATCGTGCGTTGCCCGATCCACACGTTCGGCATTTCATAAGGCTGATCGAACGCGCCTTCGGAAACGGTCTTGTCCAGATTGAGGCCGATGTCGGGGATGTGGTAATTGCGTGCCATCCACGTCGTGACGATCGATTGGCTCACCGACGCGTTGTGCCACGCGATCAGTTGGCCGTGCGCATCGAGTCCCGCCTTGAAGCGCGACAGGCAGGCCGGCCGATAGAAGTCGTGGCGCATGTCCTGCGGACGCGTCCAGAGCGTTTGCACAGGACGTCCGTTGGCTTCGCGCGCAATCGCCACCGCTTGCACGATGAAGTCGACTTCGAGCCTGCGTCCGAACGCGCCGCCTATCAACTGCTGCTGCAAGTCGACCTGTGCGGCATCGATACCCAGCAGCTTCGCGACGTGCATGCGCGCGACGGCGGGCACCTGGGTCGCGGCCCAAACCGTTGCCGTGCCGTCCCTGATTTGCGCGGTGCAATTCACGGGCTCGAGCGCCGCATGCGCGAGATAGGGCACGTGATATTCGGCCATGACGGTATGCGCGGCGCGGTCGAGCGCGGCATCGACGTCGCCGTGGCTGTACCATGCGTGGCCGTCGCTCTCGTCTAGCGCCTGCGACAGACGCTCGACGACGGCTGCATAGTTCAACCCTTTCGTCGGGCCGTCGTTCCAGTCGATCGACAGCACGTCGAGCGCATTCATCGCGACGAACATGTTGTCCGCGATCACGGCGACGCCGCCCGTGCCGCCGTTGTACGCGTCGACGGCAAATACGCGTTGCACGCCCGGCAGCGCCGCCGCCACAGAGCCGTCGAATTTGCGCACCGTGCCGCCGAGTGTCGGGCACATCGCAATGCTCGCGTACAGCAGGCCATCCGGCAGCACGTCGATGCCGAAGCGCGCGGTGCCGTCCATCTTCGAAGCCGCTTCGATGCGCGTGAGCGGCTTGCCGATCAGCCTGAAGGTATCCGGGTCTTTCAGCACGGGCTTGCGCGGCAGCGGCTGGCGCGCGGCTTGGGCGGCGAGTTGCCCGAACGATGCGCTGCGCCCCGAGCCGTGCAGCACCTTGCCCTTTTCGACGCGGCAATCCGACGCCTTCACGTTCCAGATCTGGGCGGCCGCGCCGATCAGCATCGCACGCGCGCATGCGCCCGCCTCGCGCATCGGTTGCCACAGATCGTTGATGGTCGACGAGCCGCCCGTCATCGACGTGCCGAAATCGCGCGCGAGCTTGCGCGCGAGCCACACAGTGAGTTCCTTGATGACGCCGTCTTCGTCGGGACGAAACGGCAGATCGCCGACGACGCTCTCGACGTTGTTATAGATCCCGTCGATCGGCGCATGGGCCACGCGGATGTCCCGCCAGTCCGCATCGAGTTCCTCAGCCACCAGCATCGCAAGGCCCGTGTGGACGCCCTGTCCCATCTCGGCGCGGCACATCATCACGGTGACGGTGTCGTCGTTGGCGATCTTCACGTAGCCGTTGAGCGCCGATTCGCCAGGCCGCACGGGCAAGGGCGCCGATGCGACGATCCGCTGACGCGGCGGCAGCGCCGACCATCCGACGATCAGCGCGCCGACTGCGCCCGCACCGCCCAGCAGGAAGGTTCGACGCTTCAGCATGGCATCTCTCAGAGGAATACAGCACGGACACCAGTAAAACGCACCAGTCGCGGCTCAACTGAAAGCCTGTCTATTCATTCGCCGACGATGCGCCGCTGCATACTTCCATTACCTGTTCGAAAAGCGCCAATTCAAATCCGGTCAAAGTTCATATTAGTGCGCATTCGCCAATTTGCGGCGCACTCTATGAAAAAGCCAATAGAACCTGAAAAGATTGCGACAGTGCGGAAAAACCCGCATTGCCGGACTTTGCGACGCGAACGCAATGCGCAAAACATACGCATGCGGAATCGCCATGAATAAGCGCTTGAATCAAGCCGCATCAGGGCTTTAGCGCAGATACGGCGTCATGCTGCAACGCAATCCAAATCCAGTGGCATATCGCTTGCGTCGATCTCTGGCAGGCGCTGTGTTACGACGACCGCCTGGTCTCGGCAGTCGCACAGGGAGAAAAGAGATGCCTTATCTGATCGGTTGGTTGCTAGGTGTGCCGCTTATCGTCCTCGTGATTCTGTATTTGATTTTTCACTAAAGACGCACAGCTCATGCGGCCATTGCAGCCGCAACAATAATCGAAGATGCGGGATATACCCGCGCATTCCATCGCAGGCGCGGCGACTGTCGTTCGTCCACAGTCGCCGCGTTTCATTCGCTATAGAGGCCGCGTCAAGCGCGATATCGCACGAGATATCAAACGCCGCCAGCCTGCTTTTTCAGCGCGCCGAGAATGCGCTTTTCGAGCGCCGTGTAGTCATGCCCGAAGTGATGATCGCCCGATGTGCGGATCACTTCGATACCCGTCTTCGTGAGCGCCGGGCACAGCGTGTCTTCTTCGTGCTCGCCATAGAAGCACTGCACGATCCGCGGCGGCAGACGCTCGAACTCGGGCTTCACCTTCAGCGCCTTGTCGCTAGCGGGCATGCCGAGCCAGCCCGTCACGCGAATCTGAAAGTCCGCTGCGGGCGCGAAGCCGAGCAGCGAGATCAGCGAGACTTTTGCGCGCATCGCATCGGGCAAACGGTTGTACGCGAACGGCATCACGTCGGCGCCGAACGAATAGCCGATCAGCGCGACGTGTTCCGTGTGCCAGCGCGTCGTGTACGTTTGCAGCACGCGCGCGAGGTCGTGGCTCGTCTGTTGCGGCGAGTGCTCGGACCAGAAGTAACGCAGGCTGTCCCAGCCGATCACGGACACGCCATCTTTCTGCAGCTCTTCGGCAATCGTCTTGTCGAGATCGCGCCAGCCGCCGTCGCCTGAAATCACGATCGCCATCAGGCCATTCGGATGCGCGGCAGGCAGTTCGATCAACGGCAGATCGGAGACGTCCTCTTCCTTCATCGGCGCGACGCGCAGATGCGGCGTCGTCAGTTCGACGATGCGCTGCGTGCCGGCGGATGCGTTCGCATCCGTTTCGACGAAGCCGGGCAAGCCGGGGCCGTGCGTGATGGTCGGGTCCGGCGGGCAGGGGTTGAAACGCTTGTCGAGATCACGCTGCGCCGCAACCGATACGGCGCCCGCCACGGTGTTCTCCGCCGCCTGCTTCAGCACCGCCATCGCGAGCGTTGCGCCCTGGCCCGAGCCCGCAAGAATCGGCATGAAATAGCGGTTCGACTGCACCTGACGTTCGAGCTGATGACTGACAGCTTCCGCATCGCCGACGATCTGATGGCAGGTCTCTTTCTTCGCGGCGAGATTCGCCGCGTACTTCTTCGTATCGACGCCGACCACCATCGCGCCGTCCTTCGCGAGCGCATCGGCGGCCTGCTGATCCGCAGCGCTCCAGCCGCTTTCGCGCGAGAACAGCACGACGAAGCCATGCACTTCGCCTGCGGGCTTCGTCACCGTGACCTGGCCATAAAGGCCGCCGGATACGGTTTCATATGCGTGCGCCGTCGGCGCGATGCCCGCGAGCGAGCACAGCGAAACGCTCGCCAATGCGGCGAGCCGGTAGAACTTTTGCTTGATCATGAACGCCGGCCCCCTGCCAGCAATGACAGATCCGCGAGCGTGAAGAACACGCCGACAGACCCCGATGCAGCGAGATAGCGCGGCTCCCAATGAGGCTGGAATTTGCTCTTGAAAGCGCGCAGTCCGCGGAAGTTATAGAAGCGGCCGCCGAAGCGCCACACGATGCCCGCGAGCCGGTGCCAGCGCGACGCGAGCGGCGTCGGCGACATGCCGGAGAACGGCGCCATGCCGAGGCTCAGCGAACGGAAGCCCGCGTGCTTCAGATGCAGCGCGAGCTGGGTGAACAGATACTCCATTGCATACGGCGACGCTTGCGTCACGTGGCGCATCACGCCGACGGTCGCTTCCGTGTTCAGGTCCGTCGTCATGAACGTGACGAACGCGACGGGCTCGCCGTTCTGACGCACTAGCATCACCGATTGCGCGGCCAGATAGTCCTCCGTGAACGCAGCGACGGAGAAGCTCTTTTCGCGTGCATCACGGCTGTCGAGCCAGACGTCGGAAATCGCGCGCAGCGTCTCCATCGATTCGGGCACGCGCGCCGGCTCGATCACTTCGACCGTGAAGCCGTCGCGCTCGCCGCGCTTCAACGCATAGCGAAGATGCGCGCGATGCGAACCCTTCAGGTCGAATTCGTCGAGCACGACATGCGCTTCCTCGCCGAGCTTCATCAGCGTGAGGCCCGCGTCGAGATAGAGCGGCAGCGCATTCGCGCGCACCTGATAGAACGCGGCGCGCCCGCCATGCGCATGCGCGAGCGCGACGAACTCGCCGATCAGGTCGGCCCACTCGCAGCGCGGGCCGACGGGATCGTGCAGCGCGGCCCACGTGCGGCCGTACTTCGCGTACATCAGAAAGGCCTGGCGCGACTTGGAGAACAGAAAGCTCTTGTCGCCCATCAGCGCGAGGCCGGCGTCGCTGCGTTCCTGCGCGCGGAAGATGCGGGCCGCGTCCTCGAGATCCTGCTTCGCCGGCTTCACGAAGCGGCCCGCCGCGGGACGCAGCAATTGCCAGAACGAGAACGTCGCGGCGAACAGGCTGGCCGCGAGCGTCGCGCGCAGCGCGCGCGGCGCGCGTTCGTCGAAAGCGAATTGCCACCACAGGTCGCGCGTATAAGGCACGTCGCGGAACGCGAACAGCATCACCCACACCGCGAGCATCAGCACCATCATCACCGACACGAGCCAGGCCGCCGTGAACGGCTCGGCAAACAGCGACGAGCGGCGATTGAAGCGCGAGCGCGTCGCGAGAAGCAGCACGATCAGCGTGGACAGCACGCCCGCTTCGACGAACGCGAGACCCTTCGTCAGAGACAGCGCGAGACTCAGGACAGCGAGGCCGAGCGTGAGCCACCATGCCGCATCGAGTCGCCGCGACAGACCGCGCGCGACGAACAGCAGCGCCACGCCGACGAGGCTGCACAGCATCTGCGAGCCTTCGAGCACCCACAGCGGCAAAAAGTCCCGCAGGATCGCGATGCGATGCCAGAACGCGGGCGTCGCACTGGAGATCACCAGCATGCCGCCGACGACGAACGTCACGAGGCTCAGAAACAGCGGCGCGAGCTGCGAGACGGCCGCCGCGTGATGCAGCGGCAGATGCTTTCGCAGCGCGCGTCCTTCGAAGCCGGCCAGCAGTCCCGCCGACACGATCAGCGGCAAGCCGAAATAGATCGCGCGATAGGCGAGCAGCGCGGCGACCATATAGTGCGTCTGCACGCTGCCGCCGAGCGCGAACACCATCGCCGCCTCGAACACGCCGACGCCGCCCGGCGTATGGCCGATCAGCCCGAGCAGCATCGCCGCCGCGTAGATCGTGATGAACGACACGAAGCTCACGTCCGTGTGCGGCAACAGCGCCCACAGCGCGAGACCGGCGGCGACCACGTCGAGCGCGGCGAGCAGCACTTGCGCGACGAAGTCGCGGCGCGACGGCACATCGAACGCGAGCCAGCTCCAGCGCGTGCGGATTTGCCGCGTGTCCTTGCCGCACGCGAGCGTCAAGAGCCCGAGCAGCGTCAGCAGCGCCGCGCCGCCCCACGCGAGCGCGCCCGTCGGGCTGTGGAGCATCGGCGCGAGCGTCGCTGCGTCGCACAGCATGCCGAGTGCCGTCATCAGCACGAGCGCGAGCGCAAGCGAAACGCTCGTGAAGACAGTCATGCGGCCGATCTGCGCGGGCGTCACGTCGGCGACCGCGTAGACGCGCGCGCG
This sequence comes from Paraburkholderia phymatum, assembly GCF_038900715.1. Classification (GTDB taxonomy): domain Bacteria; phylum Pseudomonadota; class Gammaproteobacteria; order Burkholderiales; family Burkholderiaceae; genus Paraburkholderia; species Paraburkholderia phymatum_A. Next base: position 486,756 of record NZ_JAYMRZ010000003.1, read on the forward strand.
CACCGCGCCGCCCGTCAGCGCGCCGAAGCCGGTCACGTTGCCGAGCGCCGAGCCCGCCGTCGCGCCGATCCAGAGCGCCGCGCGCGGCACCGTCTTGCCGACGTAGCGCAGCCCGACGGCATCGCGGCCCGCTAGAGCGATATAGCTGAGCACGGTCGCGCCGAGCGCGGCCGACCACTCGCCCGCCGTCAGATGACGCAGGTGGCGGATCACCGAGCGATAGTCGACGGCCTGCGACAGGTGCTGGAAGACGATCAGGAGCAGCACGCAGACGCCCAGCGACAGCACGGGCGACAGCAGCCGCCGGCTGCCGAGCGCGGCGCATGCTCGCTGAAGCAGCGCGGCCGCGCTGCTCGAAAAACGGGGTTGGTCAGACATGGATGAATTCGGGTGTTGCCACGATGCGCAGCAATGGTCTCGTTGCGTCCGCATCGAATACGGTTGGATTTCGGAGCGATCCGGGGAGCTATGGCCGCCCTGACTTCGCCTTTTTCAACTCTTTACAAACGGACAACGGCAATTTGCCCAAAAGGTTGACACCGGGAGGAACCCGAAGACGATTTTTTGCGGTTTTCGCTTAAGAAATCCTGATGTGGCCGGTAATCGGCCTGACATTGAGGCGGATCTTCCCGACGACGAATTGTCCTGCCCGGGCGCTGTCCATGACGGGCGACGAGGCGCCGACCCGCATGGCGGCTTGCTCTTCGGCCGGTGCAGGGCCGGCGGATGTACCGGTTGGAACAAATCCCGGCGATGCCGGTTTTCGTGTTCAGGCAGATCGAGCCCGCGCGAACGATACCAGATTTGTCCTTACGTTTACCCTTATTTGTCATTGCATTTGCCTTCGCCTCCATGCGGATGGTGAAAGCAGACAGGCCGGCAACCGTCAAATCGAGGCCTGTGATGCCCGCGATCCAACTCCCGCCTCCGGTTTGTTGCCCGTCTCCCGACACCCTTGCGGCTTATCGCCCGCCTGGCCTTGTTCCTTCCAGCATCAGACGAATTGGCATGTTCGATGCCTTGTGACAGGTGCGCCAATCGCAGCGCAACGCAAGGAGATCCCATGAAACCTCTCGACAATCCGCTCGCCGCGCTGGTCTGGGCGATACGGTTCCTGTGCCGCCACGTGCTGTATCTCGGCATCGTGATTCCGCTCGTCCTCGTCGCGGCGTTCTATCTCGGGCCGCGGATCATCGCGCTGTGCGGCGCGTGGTTCGATCCGCTGACGCTCGTCGAGCCGATCGCGGTCTCCGACGATTTCAAGCACCGTGGCTATACCGATCAGACCTTGCAGCATGTGCTCGTCGATACGCTCAGCGATCTGCGCAAGGAAGCCGAATCCGTCACGCCCGCAAACGATACCGAGCACGTGCTCTCCGAGTTCAAGCTGCCCGACATCACCGTGCCCGGCACCGATCTGTCGATCCGCCCGCTGATCGAATTCGCGCGCACGCTGCTCAAGCGCGACTCGTCGGTGTACGGCACGGTCGTCGGCACGCCGTCGTCGTTCGCGATGATGCTCACGCTGCGCGATCCCGACGGACGCACCGTCGCGCTCGGCAACGGCATGTCGCCCGAAGCGATCGCGCAAGCGGATGCGTCGAGCGAATCGCAGGCGCTCACGCATGCGCTGCGGCAAGCGGCGATGACGATCCTTCAGCATCAGAGCCCGCTGCTGTACGCGTCGTATCTGACGCAGATGGAGCAGAAGCGCTGCCTGAAGGGAGGCACGGATGACGCGCCCTGCCAGTTCGACGACGTGCGCGAGCGCTTCGAACAATTGGCGGCGGGCTCGGGGCGCGACGCGTCGGGCGCGTCGCAAGAGGATGCCGCGTGGGCGTTGCTCGCGCTGTCGAAGCTCGACACCTACGCGCGCGACTACGAAGGCTCGATCCGGCACGCGCGCCGCATCGTCGACATGAGCGGCGAGCTGCATGCGTGGAAGAAGGTGCGTCCGTGGGCGTACTACAACTGGGGCGTCGCGCTCGCCGACATGGGCTGCTACCAGCACGCCGCCAACGTGCTCAAGCGCGCCGTTCAGCTGCACAAGGACTACGCGCCCGCGCACAACGCACTCGCCCGCGCGTGGCTCGGGCTCGCGCAGATGCCCGCGCTCGCGGATGCCTCGATGCAGCCGGGCACCGACTATCGCGCCGCCGCCGTCGACGAATTGCGGATCGCGATCGCGAAGAATCCCGGCTATCAGGAAGCGTATGTGAATCTCGGCGACGCGCTGCGTCTGCCGTCGATGAAGACGGGCCTCGTCTCGCCCGCTGCAATGGACGACGCGCGCGACGCGTATCGCACGGCCGTTGCGCTGAACATCGACGGCGCCGGGCGCGCGTATGAGCGGCTCGAAGCGCTGCACGACAGCGCGTTCATGAAGGTTGCGGCGCGCATCACGCGCAGCCGCGCGCAATGCTCGACGGGGATGGCGCGCTCGCTGCTCGAATCGTGGGGATGCAGCGATGCGCAGATCGCAACGGGCGCGGACAAGGACTCGGCGGGCACGCAGCCCGTCGCGATGCAGCCCGAAGCGCGCGCGAAAACGTGCAACAAGCCCGAACTGATGCTGCCGACCACTGCGCCGACGAACAGCGTCAAGGGACGCGGCGCCGGCATCATCGAAGTGAAGAACATCGACGCGACGCCGACGCCGCACGACGCAACGCCTGCTGTCGATCCCGTTCGCAAGGCTGTCGCGCAGCAGCGGGGCTGAGCGCTTCACTGCCGCAGCCACCGACGCGTTCAGCGCTTCAGCGCTTCAGCGAAAAACCCCGGTCCATTGACTGGACCGGGGCTTCACACACTTACGCGCGACCGGCTCGATCGGCCCACGCTCAATGCGCGCCCGCCGCTGCCGCGCCGCCACCGCCGCCCTTGGCGGGCCGCGTCAGCCAGATCAGCGGAATGATCACGATAAAGATCATCGACGACAGCCAGAAGATGTCGTTCAGCCCGAGCATCGCAGCCTGCGCGTTCAGGGAGTGCTCGAAGAACGCGACAGCCTGATTCATGCTGCCGCCGAGCGTCGAGTGCACGTTCGCGATCGCGTTCGTGTACGCGGGGTTGTTCACGCTCGACTGCTCCGCGAGTTGCGCGTGGTGCAGGATGGTCCGGTTGTTCCAGCCCGTCGTGATGAGCGACGTGCCCACGCCGCCCGCGAACACGCGCACGAAGTTCGACAGGCCCGCTGCGGCCGGAATCTTGTCGGCGGGCAGGCCCGACAGGATGATCGCCGTCAGCGGCACGAAGAACAGCGCCATCGGAATGCCTTGCAGCAGCGTCGGCAGGATCAGCGTCCACGGGTCGACGCCCGTCGTGTACTGCGAGCGCATGAAGAACACGCCTGCGAAGCCGATGAAGGCGAGCGTCGCGAGCACGCGCGCATCGGACTTCGGCATGATCTTCGCCATCACGGGCGCGAGCAGCACGGCGAAGATGCCGAGCGGCGCGGTCACGAGACCGGCATCGACGGAACGATAGCCGAGATAGCCCTGAATCCATTGCGGCAGGATCACGAGGTTCGAGAAGAACACGGCATACGCGACCGAGATCGCAATCGTGCCGCCGCGGAAATTGCGCACAGCGAACAGGCGAATATCGACGATCGGATTCTTCTCCGTGAACTCCCAGATCAGGAAGAACAGGAAGCTGATGGCCGCGATGACCGCGAGCGCGCAGATCACGGGCGAGTTGAACCAGTCGAGGTCCTTGCCCTTGTCCAGCATGATCTGCAGCGACGCGACCCAGGCGATCAGCGACAACAGTCCGACCTTGTCGATGGGCAGCTTGCGTGCCGGCGATTCGCGGTCGCGATAGATGATCCACGTCACGGCGGCGGCGAACAGGCCAACGGGAATGTTGATATAGAAGATCCACGACCAGCTGTAGCTGTCGGTGATCCAGCCGCCCAGCGCCGGGCCTGCGATCGGACCGACGGTCGCCGTCATCGCCCACAGCGACAGCGCCGTCGAGCTTCTTTCTTTCGGATAAGAGCCGAGCAGAATCGCCTGCGACAGCGGAATCAGCGGGCCCGCGACCGCGCCCTGCAACACGCGCGCGGCAAGCAGCACGATCAGATTCGGCGCGACGCCGCACAGCCACGACGAGAACACGAACAGCACGATCGCGGCGACGAACAGCCTGATCTGGCCGACGCGCTGCGTGAGCCAGCCCGTCAGCGGAATCGCGACGGCATTGGCCGCCGAGAACAGCGTGATGACCCACGTGCCTTCGTCGACGGACACGCCGAGATTGCCGGAGATGGTTGGAATCGCAACGTTCGCAATCGACGAGTCGAGCACGTTCATGAACGTCGCAAGCGCGACGGCGATCGTCGCGAGGACCAGCTTGCCGCCCGTGAGCGGTGGCGGTGAAAGTTGCGTCGAGGGATTCATGTCAGTTCAGGTCCCATGTTTTCTATCGGTCGGCGTCTTTTATCTGACTGATCAGATAATTGGGCGGACCGTGACGCGGATGTGAGCCGCGTCACGGGATGTGGATTAACCGGCGCGCTGGGCCGCGCCGACGCGCCTGTCGCCCTTGTCGTTCTTCAGGTCCGCGTCGCGCTTCGTGATCGGCCGCGACGATGTGGCGCTGGCCATCGCGCCCTCATGGATCGGCACGCTGTTCTGCGCGATGATCTTCTCGATCTCCGCGTCGGCCTGCGCGCCGTATCCATCGAACACATCGGTGTGATACGTCGTGTTCATCGCCGTGCCGAGTTGCGCGCCGGTGTCGTCGCGCGTGTCGACATCGACTTCCATCGAAAGACCGATACGCAGCGGATGCGCTTCGAGTTCCTTCTGGTCGAGCTGGATACGCGCGGGCAGGCGTTGCACGACCTTGATCCAGTTGCCCGTCGCGTTCTGCGCGGGCAGCGTTGCGAACGCGCTGCCCGTGCCCGCCGAAAAGCCCACCACGCGGCCGTGATACTGGACCTTGCCGCCATACACGTCGGCCGTCAGCGTCACGGGCTGACCGATGCGCATGTTGCGCAACTGGCTTTCCTTGTAGTTCGCATCGACCCACACGCCGTCGAGCGGCACGATCGCCATCAGCGGCGTGCCCGGCGACACGCGCTGGCCGACCTGCACCGAGCGCTTCGCGACATAGCCGGTGACGGGCGCGGGCAGCGTGTTCCGCGCATAAGCGAGGTACGCGTCGCGCACTTTCGATGCAGCGGCCTGCACGTTCGGATGCTGTTCGATCGTCGTGCGATCGGTCAACGCGCGGTTCGCTTCCGCCTGTTGACGCGCGGCATCGAGCGCGGCCTGCGCGGCCGTCACGGTATCGCGTGCGTGCGCGATGTCTTCCGCCGACACCGCGCCCGTATCGGCGACGGCACGGCGGCGGCGCAGATCGTCCTGCGCGCGCGCCAGATCGGATTGCTTCTGCGCGACGTTGGCCGCATAGAAATCGTTGTTCACGTAGAGGCTGCTCACTTGCCGCACGGTCTGGCCGAGCGTCGCTTCGGCGTTGCCGAGTGCAACCTTCGCATCGGCGTTGTCGAGCTTCACGACGGAGTCGCCTGCTTTCACAATCTGCGTGTCGTCGGCGTTCACGGCGACGACGGTGCCCGTCACCTGCGGCGTCAACTGAACGAGATTGCCGCTGACATATGCGTCGTCGGTGGTCTCGTGATAGCGGGCATACGTCATGTAGTACGCGCCATAAGCCGCCGCCGACACGACGACGGCCACGCCGAGCAGCGCGAGCAACAGCTTGCGCTTGCGTGTGTTGGGCTCGTTCGCGGCGGCATTCTGCTTCGCGGGCGCTGCTGCCGTCGCTTGCGTGTCTTGCGTCGCTTGACGCTCCGGGGTGTTGAGTTCGCTCATTTCGATTCTCCAGGCGGATTCGGTGAGTCGCCGCTCAGCGCGCGGCGACGGCAGGCGTGTTGGGATCGGACGCATTCGACGCATCGACGAAGCCGCCGCCAAGCGCGGAGGCCAGCGCGATCTGCTGGTCGCGGCGGTCCATGCGCAGGTTCGCGACGGCCTGATCGGCGGAAAGCGCGTTGACGTCGGCATTCAGCACGGTCAGCTGGTTCGTGAGACCGGCCTTGTACTGCACCAGCGCGAGCTTGTCGGCCTGGCGCGCGGCGTCCTGCGCGTTCTGCGCATCGACGAGCTGCCCGTCCGTCGAGCGCGCGTCGGCGAGCTGCGTCGCGACTTCGTTCAATGCGGTGACGAGCGTCTGGTTGTACGTCGCGACGGCGTAATCGAAATCGGCGTAACGGCCCTTCAGTTGCGCGCGCAGTTCGCCTGCATCGAAGATGGGCAGATGGATCGCCGGGCCCACCGACGCAGTGCGGCTCGCCGCCGTCAGAAAGCGGCCGAAGCCGAACGCGTCGAGACCGATCGCCGCGCTCAGGTTGATGTCGGGATAGAACTCGGCCTTCGCTTCCTTCACGTCGTGCGTCATCGCATCGACGCGCCAGCGGGCGGCCACGATATCGGGGCGGCGGCTCACGAGATCGGCGGGCAGGTTGTCGGGCAGACGCACTTCGTCGCCGATGCCGAGCGTCGGACGCGCGATCTGCAAGCCACGGTCCGGGCCCGCGCCGAGCAGCGCGGCGATCTGATAGCGCGTCGCGAGAATCTGGCCGTCGAGCGCCTTCAGCGTGGCGCGGCTCGTCGCGAGATTGGCCTGCGCGGTCTTGCGCTCGACTTCCGTATCCAGCCCCGTCGCGATACGGCCCGCCGTGATGCGGTCGATCTGCTCGCGCTGCGCGATCTCCTGTTGCGCGATGTCGCGCAGCACGTACAGGCGCGCGAGGTGGTTATACGTGCGGGCGATCGAGGTCGTCAGCGTCAGCTTGACGCGTTCCGCGTCGGCCTGGCTGGCCTGAAGCTGCGAGACAGCCGACTTCAACGCCTCGCGGTTCTTGCCCCACAGATCGAGATCGTACGAAGCGCTCAAGAGGCCCTTGTTTTCCGTCTGCCACGAGCCGCCGTATGGAGGCGGCACGAGCGCCGTGCTGGAAAACTGCTGGCGCGTGAGCGAGTAGCTCGCGTCGACGCGCGGCATCGTGCCCGCCTTCGCCGTTTCGCTATACGCCGAAGCAGACGCGACGCGGGCACGCGCCTGGTCGAGCGTCGGGCTGCTCTTCAGCGCCTCGTCGATCAGCGCCTTCAGTTGCGCATCGCCGAACTGATCGGCCCAATTGGCGGCGGGCCAATGGCCCTGTTCGGCGGGAATGCTCTGCTGCGTCGCGTATTGCTGTGGCTCGGCCGTCTTCGCGTCGCTGTGGATGCCCGCGTAGTTCACGCACGCCGACAGCACCGCTGCGAACATCACCGACACGCCCACTTTCAGCACCCGCGATGCGCGCTGTCTGGTGCTTGACCGATTGTTTGACTGATTGCTCATTTTCTGACCTATCAGATAACTGGATAAAAAAAATCGCTCAATCGTCGAGGAATTTTCGAAGCAGACGGCGCAGTTCGTCGAATTCCGCTACCGTGAAGCGCCCGAGGCGTGCGTTCAGCACGTCAGGCGCGATCTCGGCGATGCGCAGCGCGATCTCCCGACCCGAGTCCGTCAGTTCGAGATTCACAACGCGCCGATCGTCGATGCTGCGCGAGCGCGTGAGCATGCTGTGCGCTTCGAGCTTGTCGAGCATGCGCGTCATCAGACCCGTGTCGATGCCAAGGTGCCGCGACAGCATCGCCGGCGTCGTATCGATGCCGCGCATCAGCGACAACAAGATGCCCACGTGGTGCGCCCTGATGTTCAGGTCCTTCACCGCTGCATCCATCTGCGTCATCACGACGTTGCGCGCCTTGCTAATCGCGCAAATGACGTCTTGCGTCAAATGGAAATCGTCTTTCGGATCGTGCGACATCTCTGACTCCGTGCTATTTGCAAGAACAATAATTGACGTGTCAGATACAGTCAACGGCGCATGCGTGAAACTCATTGTTCCATCAGATGCGACAGTCCTTGTCTTTCAGCTGGAGAATGCGCGCGCGGACCGAACGGCCGCGCAGAGCGTGTTCACTCGCCCAGGAATTTGCGCAGCAAGCGGCGCAGTTCCGTGAGTTCGGCCTTGGTGAAGTCCTTGAGGCGCGCGTTGAGCACGTCAGGCGCGATTTCGGGAATCTGATCGGCGACGGCGATGCCGTCCTTCGTCAGAGAAAGATTGACGACGCGACGGTCTTCCTGATCGCGCGAGCGCACCAGCAGCCCTCTCGTTTCGAGCTTGTCCAGCATGCGGGTCATCAGACCCGTGTCGATGCCGAGCATTTTCGACAGCTCGAATGGCGTCGACGCGAGTTTCTGTCTGAGCATCAGCACGATGCCCATTTGCTGGCCGGAGATGTCGAGTTCCTTGAGCGCCGCGTCCATCTCGGTGACGATCAGGTTGCGCGCCTTCACGAGCTGGAAGCCGACGCTCTCCCGCACCTTGAAATTGTCTTTGGTGTAGTGACGCACGCGAGGCCTCCTGAGCAAACGGCGATCTGACTGACATATCAGATACTACCAAATCAGGTCTCGCGCGCCGCTCGAAACTTGCTCACTTCAACCCGAGACGCTTCGCGAGCCGGTTCAGGTTCGCGCGATCCATGCCGAGCGTACGCGCGACGGCCGCCCAGTTATGGTTGTTGCGCTCGAGCGCGTCGCTGACGAGCGTGCGCTCGTAGGCCGTGACGGCGCTGCGGAAATCGGTGACGCTCGCATCGCCTGTGTCCGTCGAAGACGAACTCGATGCGGGCGCGGCCAGATCGCCGCCGGGGTTCGCCGACATGCCGAGGTCCGCAGCCGTCAGCGTCAGAATGCGTGGACGCTCGCGATGCCGCGACAGCGCCTTGAACGCGCTGCGCCCGATCATGTGCTCCAGTTCGCGCACGTTGCCCGGCCAGTTGTACGCAAGCAGCGCGGCCTGCGCGTCGTGCGCGAGCCGGATGCTGAGCAGCCCGAGCCGCGCGCGGTTCTCTTCGAGGAAGAAGCCCGCGAGCAGCAGCACATCGCGTCCGCGTTCGCGCAGCGGCGGCACGCGCAGCGGATAGACGCTCAGCCGGTGATACAGGTCCGCGCGAAAACGTCCGGCGCGCACTTCTTCGGCCAGATCGCGATTCGTCGCGGCGATAAGCCGCACGTCCACCTTGTGCTCGCTGTCCGAGCCGATGCGCTGCAACTGCCCGTTCTGCAGCACGCGCAGCAGCTTCGCCTGCACGCCGAGCGGCAGTTCGCCGACTTCGTCGAGAAAGAGCGTGCCGCCGTCGGCCAGCTCGAACTTGCCGCTGCGGTCCGACGACGCGCCCGAGAACGCGCCGCGCACATGCCCGAACAGTTCGCTTTCGACGAGCGTATCGGGCAGCGCTGCGCAGTTGAGACTGATCATCGGCTTGTTCGCGCGCGGCGAGCCGCTGTGAATCGCGTTCGCGACGAGCTCTTTGCCGACGCCCGTTTCGCCCGTGACGAGCACCGTCAGCTCGCTGTTCGCGACGACGCGGATTTCGTTGACGAGTTGCTGATGCGCCGCGCTGCTGCCGATCATATCGCGGCTGCTCTGCCCGCTCGCCTGGCGGTACGCCTCGGCGCGCTGACGCTCTTCTTCCGTGTTGCGCTCGAGCGTATGGATGCGCTCCGCGACGCTCACCGTGGCCGCCGCGAGGCTCAGAAACGCCTGCAGCGCATCCGTGTCGATGCTGTCGAAGCGCTCCGGGTCGAGCGCATCGAGCGTCAGCAAGCCCCACGGCCTGCCGCCGATGAACAGAGGACAGCCCAGGCAATCGTGCACTTCGAGATGGCCGCTCACGCCCTGCACGAGGCCGTCGTAGGGATCGGGCAACGCGGAATCGGCGGGAAAGCGCGTCGGCTCGCGACTCGAGAGCAGCGATTCGAAGCGCGGATGATCGCCGACTCGAAAGCGCCTGCCGAGCGTATCGCCGCTCAGGCCGTCGATCGCGAGCGGTACGAGCGTGTCTTCGTCGAGACGCAAAAGGGCCGCTGCATCGCCGGGAAAAAGCGTGCGCAGCGTCGTCAGCAGCCGGCGATAGCGCTCGCGCTCCGGCAGGTCGCGCGACAGGTCCTCGACGAGCGGAATCAGTGCATCGAGGACCTCGGATGCAGTCAGTTTGACTTCGAATGAAGTCTGTTTAACCCTTGTCATATCCACAGACGATTTTTCTAACCCTTTGATTTTACGACGCTCGCGAGCTGGCCCGATACCTGCATTAGGTGATTACCCGAGACCCGCCGCATTGGCGGGCGCCACTCACCCAACCGCGAGGAACAAATTCATGCTGTCAGCCGAACAACGCGCAATCATCAAGGCAACCGTGCCCCTGCTCGAAAGCGGCGGCGAAGCGCTCACGACGCACTTCTACAAGATCATGCTGTCGGAGTACCCGACCGTGCGCCCGCTGTTCAACCAGGCGCACCAGCAATCAGGCGACCAGCCGCGTGCGCTGGCGAATGCGGTGCTGATGTACGCGCGTCATATCGATCAACTCGAACAACTCGGCGGACTGGTTTCGCAAATCGTCAACAAACACGTCGCGCTGAACATCCTTCCCGAGCATTATCCGATCGTCGGCGGATGTCTGCTGCGCGCGATCCGCGAAGTGCTGGGCGCGGAGATCGCAACGGATGCCGTGATCGAAGCATGGGCTGCGGCCTATCAGCAACTGGCCGACCTGCTGATCGGTCTCGAAGAAAAGGTGTATGTCGAAAAGGAAACGGCCAATGGCGGCTGGCGCGGCACGCGTGAGTTCGTGGTGGCGCGCAAGGTCAAGGAGAGCGACGAAATCACGTCGTTCTATCTGCGCCCGGCCGACGGCGGCGATGTGCTCGAATTCAGTCCGGGCCAGTACATCGGCTTGCGCCTGGTCGTCGAAGGTGAGGAAATCCGCCGCAACTATTCGCTGTCGGCTGCGGCAAATGGCCACGAATATCGGATCAGCGTGAAGCGCGAGCCGAACGGCCGGGGCTCGAACTTCCTGCACGACTCCGTGCACGAGGGCTCGACGCTGGACCTGTACGCGCCGTCGGGTGACTTCACGCTGGAGAGCAGCGAGAAGCCGCTCGTGCTGATCAGCGGCGGTGTCGGCATCACGCCGACGCTCGCGATGCTCAACGCCGCGTTGCAAACGTCGCGTCCGATTCACTTCATCCACGCAGCGCGTCACGGCGGCGTGCATGCGTTCCGCGACGTCATCGACGATCTCGCGGACCGTCATCCGCAACTCAAGCGCTTTTACGTGTACGAAAAGCCGCGTGCCGACGATGAAGCGCATCACGCGGAAGGCTTGCTCGATGAAGCGCGTCTGATCGAATGGATGCCCGCGACGCGCGACGTCGATGTGTATTTCCTCGGACCGAAGCCTTTCATGAAGGCCGTGAAGCGCCATCTGAAGGCGATCGGCGTGCCCGAGAAGCAGAGCCGTTACGAATTCTTCGGGCCTGCTGCGGCGCTCGACTAATCGAGCTGATTTTTGTTGTAGTGGTTGTTATCTGGTAGGGCTACCCTAGTAGTACTTTGGAAGAGACGCGTAACTGGTCTCTTCCTTTTTTTGTTTTTACGGCCCTGGCGAAAACAGGTGCAGAAGCTAAAGCCGTTAGCGATCGTCCTCATGAATCGACGACGGATGCCGGCACATCGCATCGACTTCGACTTCCATATACGGATAGAGCGGCAACTGCATGAGCAGATCATTCAGGTGCGCGGGACTTTCCACGTCGAACACGCTGTAGTTTGCATAGAGCCCGGCGATACGCCACAAGTGTCTCCAGATTCCTTCCTGTTGCAGCCGCTGCGCCATCGCCTTTTCGTTGGCCTTCAATTCGTTCGCTCGTTCCGCAGGCATATCGGGCGGCAGCTTAACGACCATCTTCACGTGAAATAGCATTCGGGTACTCCGCTTGTTTTGAGTTACTTTCGGGCGATTGCGCGACATTCAATACATGCCGCGTTTTCAATGCGCGCGACCGCCTTAAGCGGCGGCCGCATTCAACCATTCGACGATGCTGCGCGATCAGGCGCGAGCGCGGTCCACTTCACTCGTCGGCACGTCGTTGCGTTCCTTGACGAGATTGAAGTCGAAGTCTATCAGCGCGAACTGGCCGTCGATCCCATAAGGCTTGCCCGTTGCGCCCTCTTCCTTTTTCACCGCGGGCACGAGGCCTTCGCGCGTGGCGAACGCGAAATCGTCCCACAGATACGGATCGCCTTCGATGTTGATTTGCGTCGTCAGCTTGCGATAGCCAGGCGCCGACACGAAGAAGTGAATGTGCGCGGGACGATGGCCGTGACGGCCGAGCAGATCGAGCAACTGCTGCGTCTTGCCTTCGGGCGGCACGCTATAGCCGATGGGAACCACGCTGCGGAAGCTGTAGTTACCGTTTTCATCGGTGCGGATCGAGCGGCGCAGGTTGTATTCGGGTTGCGACTTGTCGAAGTGCGAGTAATTGCCGAGATGGTTCGCGTGCCACACTTCGACGAGCGCACCGCGCAGCGGTTCGCCGTTTTCTGCGAGCACGCGACCGCGCATCACGAGCGTTTCGCCCGGCTCGTTGCCGTTGTCCAGACGCGCATGGCCCGTCGATTCCGGCGCGCCCGCCACATACAGCGGACCTTCGATCGTGCGCGGCGTGCCACCCGTGACACCTGCATTCTTTTCTGCTTCGTCGAGACGGACGTCCAGGAAGTGCTCGAAGCCAAGACCCGCCGCCAGCAGGCCGAGTTCGCCGCTTTGGCCCGCTTCGCCGAGATAGTTCAGCGCCGACCAGAACTCGTTCGGCGTCACATCGAGTTCGTCGATCGTGATGAACAGATCGCGAATGATGCGGTTCACCACCTGCTTCGTGCGGGCATTGCCTTCGTGCGTGGCGCTCTCGTTGATCGTGTTCAACAGGGCGTCGATGGCTTTGATTTCCATGGGGATGTCTCCTTTAGTCCAATCACTGACGACGATGCTTAACGGGCCGTTTCAGCACCGTCATAGCTTCATTACACTCGCGCCGCGCTTCGCATCGCGGCGCAATCTCTCGATCTTGTCGAGGTCGAGTTGAATGCCGAGGCCCGGCCCTTGTGGCAACTTCAACGCGAAGTTCTCGTAGCGCAGCGGCTCGACGAGAACTTCTTCGGTGAGAAGCAATGGCCCGAAAAGTTCGGTGCCCCACTTCAATTCGCGGAAAGTACTGAACAGTTGCGCAGAAGCGATCGTGCCGAGCGCGCCTTCGAGCATCGTTCCGCCATACAGGTCCACACCCGATGCGAGCGCAATCGCCGCCACGTTCGCCGCGCCCGTCAGGCCGCCCGATTGCGCGATCTTCACGGCGAATACATCGGCGGCGTGGGTGCTCGCGAGATCGAACGCATCGACGGGGCCGTGCAATGCTTCGTCGGCCATGATGGGCACCTTCGACAGATGCGTGAGACGCTTGAGGCCGCGCCGGTCTTCGGCGGCAATCGGCTGTTCGATCAGATCGCAGCCTGCATCCGCGAGCCGCTCGATCGCCCACAGCGCTTCGGCCTGGCTCCATGCCTGATTCACGTCGACGCGCACGTACGCGCGGTCGCCCACGGCGGCCTTGATCGCGGCGACATGCGCGATATCGTCAGCGGGCACACGCGCGCCGATCTTCAGCTTGAACACGCGATGGCGCTTCATTTCCAGCATCTGATGCGCTTCGTCGATATCGCGGCCCGTGTCGCCGCTCGCAAGCGTCCACGCGACTTCGACGGAATCCGTCACGCGGCCGCCGAACAGTTCCGACAGCGGCACGCCAAAGCGTCGAGCCTGCGCGTCGAACAGCGCCGTTTCGATCGCACACTTCGCAAAGCGATTGCCTTGAAAGCTCTCGCGCAGCTTCGCCATGATCTGGCCGGGGCGCGTCGCGTCCATGCCTTTGAGCATCGGCGCGAAGTAGGCGTCGATATTGGTCTTGATGCTCTCGGGGCTTTCCTCGCCATAAGCGAGGCCGCCGATCGTCGTCGCCTCGCCCCAGCCCGCTATACCATCCGCGCATTGAATCCGCACCAGCACGAGGACCTGGCAATTCATCGTGGCAACGGACAACCGGTGCGGCCGGATCGTGGGAACATCGACGAGAATGGTGTCTACGGCTTGTATCTGTGTGGGGCTTGGTATCATACGGCTCTCCTGCTGTTGGTCCCATACTAGGGGCGCCGGCGGAATCCGTCCAAGACCGATTGAGTCTGTTTCCATACCTTCAGGGCATAGATGGAACTGCGTCAACTTCGCTATTTCGTCGCGGTCGCGGAAGAAAGAAACTTCACGCGCGCCGCCGAACGACTGAACATGACGCAGCCGCCCCTCTCGCGGCAAATCCAGCAGATCGAAGACAGCGTGGGCCTTGCGCTCTTCGAACGGGGCGCGCGCCCGCTCAAGCTGACGGAAGCCGGACGCGTCTTTTACGCGCAGGCAAAGCGCCTGCTCGAAGAGAGCGACGAGTTGTTGCCACTCACGCGACGCCTCGCGCAACTCGCCGAGCGCATCGTCATCGGCTTCGTACCGTCGACGCTGTACGGCCCCTTGCCCGATGTGATCCGCGCATTCAGGGAAGCGGCGCCGCTCATCCAGATTTCGCTGATCGAGATGTTCACGATCGAGCAGTTGAGCGCGCTAAAAGGCGGACGCATCGATGTCGGCTTTGGACGCCTGCGTTTCGACGAACCGCAGTTGGCGCGCGAGGTGCTTGTCGAAGAGACGCTGATCGCCGCATTGCCCGCCGGCCATGCGCTCGCCGAAAGCGAAACGTTGACGCTCGACGCGCTATCGAAAGAAACGCTGATTGTCTATCCGTCCACGCCACGGCCCAGTTACGCGGACCAGCAACTCTCCGCGTTCCGCGATCATGCCGTCGAGCCCGCAGCCGTCCATGAAGTGCGCGAGTTGCAGACGGCGCTCGGTCTCGTCGCCGCGCAGGTCGGCGTGTGTCTCGTGCCGGAGAGCGTCAGAGGTTTGCGTGCGCGAGGCGTGACGTATCGTTCACTCGACGACGCGCAGGTGTCGTCGCCGATCATCATGAGCCGCCGCTTACAGGATCAAAGTCCCACGACCGATCTGTTCTGTTCGATCGCGCGCGATCTGTTCAGGCGACCGCTAACCGTCTAGTACATTTAGCGTTGCTCGACAGTATCGGAAGGGGATTCGCCGACGACATTCCACGCTGCGACTGCCATGCCGCCAGAACGTGATGCGCGCGACGCACGCGAAAAGCCCAACGCGAGCAAAGCGCCCGCCTTGAGGAGGCATTCGATCAGCGATTGCGAGAAAACCCACACCGACTGGTTAAGTTCGACGGGTAGTCCCGGTACGATTGCGACGAGGCTCAGTCCGCACAGGAACGAAAACAGCCACTGCGCGCGCCTGACGCCACGCACCGCCGCAACGCCCATCGCGACCCAGAGAATCTTGGCAATCGCGAGCGCTGCGATGCCCATGTGGCCCAACGGAGGATCGAGTTCGGCAGGCGTCTCGATCAGCGACCAGCCGCACACGCCGAGAACGAAAAGAGTCGGAGCGAGTATCAAACGCGTGCGGCTGCGGTGCGCGCGCATTTGCGGCAGAGCGTCAGCGTCGTCGATGACGCTCCCGAGTGAACGATCTGCCCCGGCCTTCACGATCGAACGTCTCCTGTCGATGCCATGCCTGCGCGAACCATACGAAAGCGAATGATCGAATTGTCGTATGTCGAAAGCAGGAGCGGTAGTTAATCTTTGTTAAGTCACAGCACTCCATCCTTTTTAGACGATTCGGCCGGCGGCGTTTTCAAGAACAACAGTCCTGTGCGTGAAAACCACTATGTGGTGCTTCCGTTTTGTTCAGGCTCTCGCGCGAGCCACGGCGAAACGCAGTCCGCGACGACAACGAAGATCAGCGCCGCCGCCCCGATCGCAAACAGCAGACGATGATTGCTGCCGCTCGCGTTGAAGATCGCCGAATACGCGTAGCCCGCAATCGCCTGAGATGCTGCGAAGGTCGTCGTCGCGCGGCTCCACACGACGTGCTGCTTGCCGTGGTCATGCACGACTTCGTGGATGCGCGCGAGCATCGTCGGCACAATGCCGGGCGGATAGCTGCCGATCAGCAGCGTGAGCGCGCCAATCAGTACCCTGTTGCTCGACATCGCAAGTGCCGCGAGAGCCACGACTTGCAGCAGCGACAGCACGCGGATAGCGAATCGCCCGCCCAGGCGGTCCGCGACAAAACCATAAACAGGCGCACCGAAGATCGCTCCCGCGCCATAGAGAATCCAGTACGAAGCGCCGATGTGCGCGCCGGCGCCGAGCCCACGGGCGATGAAATCGACGAGAAAGACCATCGTGGGAACAAGGCCGAGCGCCATCAATGCGTACTCGACGTAAAGCACGCGGACTGTCGAAGGCTCGCGCGCCTTAACAGTGTGAGACGCCGATGAAGCGTGCAACGATTGCGTTGCGGACGGCCATCCGTGCCACGTCGCCAAGGTCAAGGCGGCGGACAAGACTGCGATGCCGATCCACGTATTCTGCAAGCCGAGGTTGAGCAGCAAGGGAACGATCGTGCCCGACGCCGCGATGCCGACGCCGAGGCCGAGAAAGATCGCTCCGCTTGCAAG
The DNA here is from genome assembly GCF_038900715.1 of Paraburkholderia phymatum. GTDB lineage: Bacteria > Pseudomonadota > Gammaproteobacteria > Burkholderiales > Burkholderiaceae > Paraburkholderia > Paraburkholderia phymatum_A. The sequence goes on from NZ_JAYMRZ010000003.1 coordinate 503,331, forward strand.
CCCTTTGCGCGCTGCGGGCACGTGCGGCAGCACGGTTGCGGCGACCAGCACCATGATCGTTCCGCCCGCCACGCCCGACATCAATCTCCAGAAGAAGAACCACGCCACCGATACGGGAAACGCACAGGCTAGAAACGCCACGGTGACGAGCAACATCATTGCTCTCAACGCCGACGTGTTCGTCGCGCGATGCGCAAGAGGGCGACCGAGCAGCGCGCCGAGCAGATAGCCGGCGAGATTGGCCGCGCCGAGATACACGACATCCGATGCCGCAAACCAATGCGCTTGAATCAGCGGCGGAATGAGCGGCGTATAGGCGAAGCGAGCGAGTCCGATACCGACGAGGCTCGCACTGAAACCAGCAAAGATATGTCGCCATATGGCGATACGGCCACTGTCGGCCGTCGAAGAGAGAGAGGCATCTGTGGACATATTGAAGTGTTCCGCTTGAAGCCGCGCGCTGCGTGGCGGTTTTCGAAGGAGCGGAACGAGCCGCTCGCCATTTTTGACTTGAATGTCAATCATGCGAATTCTAGACACGCTTGACAAACATCGCAAGGGGAATGTGACCGCGGAATTCATCAGGCGGAACCGCAGACGCATTGCAGCGGATCACACGCTTCAAAATCTCGCTATGTGGGAAGCGGGCTGGCTACTGACCTTTCTTATATCCACGGAGGCACGCGGGACGTTTGCTTGCGCAGTTCCAGCAAAGCGTTTAATCTTCGAACTACGACTTATAGAGTCGTAGTTATAAACGGACGTTCGTATGCTTGCATCGTGCTGAAGCCTGCTGGCACGTCGCAACCGTCAGAAATGCTTTGTATCGGAGAGTTGAAAATGAAATTCGTCGAGACCGTTCTCATATCCACTGCCGCAGCGTGTATCGCGCTCGGCGCATCGCACGCCGCCCATGCGCAAGGCATCGATAGCCCGCACGAGCACATCAGCCCGGCGTTCCAGACGGCCATTGCAAACGTGCCAGGCAAGACCATGACGGCCATCGTCGTCGACTACAAACCGGGTGGCGTTTCGCCGTCACATCGGCATGGGCAGGCGTTCGTGGTCGGCTATGTGCTGCAGGGCGAAATTCGCAGCAAGGTCGACGGCGGCGAGGCGCACGTGTATCACGCGGGCGAGAGCTGGACAGAAACGCCCGGCGCCCACCATCTGGTCAGCGAAAACGCAAGCAAGACCAGGCCTGCGAAGCTGCTCGCCATCTTTGTCGCGGACGACAACGATAAGAACCTCGTGATGTGGGACAAGAAGTAAGTCACGCGCATATTTGGCTTATCGAATCAGAGCAAGAGCACGCAAGGCACGCGCAAGCTTCAAGCATTTAGTTGCCCGTCGATCGTGGCTATCGGCCATTAAAACGTGCGTGCCTTTATTCAGTTTGGGATGCATGCGTTCATCGTCTTTGGGCTGCGCATCGATCAATCGCTTACTACGCGAAATTGCCCCTCGATTGGCGAAGCTTAGCTTGCCGTATTGCGGTCAGAACGTCCAATATAGAGTCATGGCGCGTCGATGCCTTGTATGGACGATGCGTATCGCTGCGCCATGCAGGCATGTCAAACAAATTGCCTTGCGAGCCACACCGTACAACAACGTTGACGTCAGCAGCAGCACCTCGGCCGCGCGATCGCGAGCCGCCAGCCAAACTCTGTGACGGAGGTGAATGATGACTCGTCCGGTCGAAGAAGATATTGTTCGACGCGCATTGGTGGGCGTTTTGATGCCCACACCCTCGACGCTTGAATCGACCAGAAAAGCGCAATACGGTCCAAAGAAAAAATTCCGCATGACCAAACGTCCACCGCCCGAAGCGCTGGAACCTGTCGAAGTGGAACCACCGCCCGCGCATATTTCGATTCTCGAACTTCTATCGTCAAAGACGCTCAGCGTGTGCTGGAGCGACCCGCGCTCGGGTCATTACGCGGATCAGGTATGGCGGATCGGCCTCGCGCGCAAGGACGCCTTTTGCGTTTTGACAGGCAGGCCGATTCGACGCGGTGATCCCGTGTTCCGTCCGCGCGCATGCGAAACGTATTTCCCCGCAAACCGCAATCGAATGATCCTCGCGTCGGAAGTGCCCGGCTATGCGAGGGGCATCCTGCTCGACTAGATTCGACCGTCGATTCGTCCGCACATAGATGTATATAAGGAAGTGGTGAAACTCTAATATTTCTGCGCCTTTGACATACGCTCGACTTTTTTCCTGATCGACGGCGGCCACATGGCCGCTGTTTCCTTTGGCACGTACGATACGTTCGCGAAACACTGTTTCCCGTTTTCATCACGGATGCTCCGGCCGTCTGGGTCGATAACGGCCTGAGCCTCTCTGCATAAGCCTCTCGCTTCTTCACACGAATTCCGGATGCACGACGCCCGGAATCTCCGTTTGCGCCCCCTCCGTTGCATCGAATTCACAAACCCACTATTCTCGCAACTACGATATTTTGAGTCGCAGTAACAGCGCCCCGGGGAAAACGAAGGTTCTGTCGCTCGCGAGTGACCCAGCCGTCTTCGGCCGCCAGGTGCGGCGCCGATTTTCAAAAATGTTGCAACTGGAGAGCAAACATGAAGATTTTTCACGTCGATTCAAGCGCCAAGCGCGAACGGTCCAATTCGCGCGCGCTGTCGCGCCAGTTCATCGACAACTTGCGCAGTGAAGGCGTTGAGGTCGAAGTCGACTACCTCGATGTCACCGTTGATACGCCGGCGCACGTCACCGAGGCATTTGCAATTGCGACGTATCGCGACGAACAGGCGCGCACCGATGAAATGCGCGCGACGCTCGCTGCTTCCGACGCACTCTGCAAGCGCCTCTTCGAGGCCGATGCTTTCGTCTTCGCGATGCCGATGTACAACTGGTCGATGCCGTCCGCGTTCAAGGCGTTCATCGACAACATCACGCGTGCCGGCATCACCTACAAGACAACGGAGGATGGACGCATCGTCGGCCAGCTGAATCGTCAGAAAGTACTGTTCATCACCACGCGCGGCGCGGACTTGCGCCCCGGCAACGTGTTCTCGTCGATGGATGCGTTGACGCCGGCGCTCAAGGCGGCGTTCGGCTTCATCGGTGTCGATGCCGCCACTTTCGTCGATGCACAGCCGCTGCAATTCTCCGATCAGGACGCACGCATTGACGCGTTGAAGCGCGCGCACGCAGACCTCGCAGCCGTGGCGGCCGATTGGGCGACATGGGAGCGGGAACGCACCGGCAGAGAGCAACTCGAAACGGCGTAAAGCATCTGCCGCAAGAATGCGGCTCTTCCCATGCGCAAACAAAAAGGCCGCAGCATCAATGCTGCGGCCTTTCGCGTCAAACTCGCCGGAAAATGACCTCGCGACTATCGCTCCGCGTCGTGTGCCCTAGGACGATCGCCGCGCTCGCGACGCCGGCCAGTCGCACGCCCTTCGAGCCACTTCACGACTTGCGGCCCGAACGTGCGTGGCGCTTTCGCCGATGTGCGCGTCGCCAGTTCCGAAAGCGATTGCGATGCCAGCGCCTCGCGCATGCGCTTCTCGGCGTTCTGCATCACCGCATGGATCGAGCAGACGCCGCTCGACGCCCATGTCGGCGCCGTCTCGCCGAATACCGCACAACGCGTGCGCACTTCGCGGCATTCGAACAGCGGCTTGTCGCCGTCGATCGCCGTCACGACATCGAGTACCGAAATCTGGTGTGCCGGACGCGCCAGTGCAAAGCCACCCTTCGCGCCCTCCGTCGCAATGACGAGCCCCGCCTTGTGCAGCTTCGTGAACAGCTTTGCGACGTAATCGGCGGGTACGCCCTGCAGTTCCGCGAGGTCGCGCACGCTCGCTTCCGTCACGCCGCCCGGCGCCTGTTCGGTCAGATAAAGCAGGCAGTGCAACCCGTATTCGACGCCCGCGCTGATGTGAGACATAGCCACTCCGACTGATCTAATCGCAGTTAGGCTACCTGCTTTCGAATGCGGGTGCAACCCGGCAGGCGCTGCATGCCTGCCGGATTGAAGTCTGAACAATGGAAACGTCGCTCGTGCTAGAGAGGACGCGTGCTGTCGAGCGGATGTAGTTCGAGCGCATCGTCGACGGCAAGCTCGTGCGCAATGAAGTCGATCAGCGTGCCGACGCGCCGGCTCGGCACCGCGCCCACATAGACAGCGAACAGATCGACGCGCTCACCGATGAACGCGTCCAGCGCTATTTCGAGCCGGCCGGACATCAGTTCGTGATAGATGTCCCAACGGTTCTTGAGCACGACGCCATAGCCGTTCACAGCCCATTCGCGCAGCACGCTGCCATCGCTCGCGACGCGGTTCCCCGATACCTTCACCGACACCTTCTTGCCGTCGATGATGAACGGCCAGTCCGACAGCGGCCCATCGGGCCGCGCGAATATCAGGCAATTGTGCGAAGAAAGCTGAGACGGGTGCATCGGCTTGCCATGCGCCGTCCAGTACGACGGTGCCGCGCAGACGACGAGCGGGCCCGTCAGCAGCAGCCGCGCCTTGAGCCGCGAATCGATCAGGGGTCCGTTGCGCAACGCAAGGTCCAGACGCTGATCGACGAGATCGACGACGCCGTCGGTCAACAGCAGCGACACCTGCACTTGCGGATGCAGGCTCATGAACTTGTCGAGCAACGGCACGACGCGGGTCCGGCCGAAATCGTTGCTGGCCGTGAGACGGATCGGTCCATTCAAGGGGCCGTCGTCGCGCAGGCTGAGTATGGCGGCATCCCAGTCGGCGAGCACGCGGCGCGCGTCGTCGAGAAAACGCTGACCTTCGTGCGTGAATGACAGCCGCCGCGTCGTGCGCGTAATGAGCCGCGCGCCGACTTCCTCTTCCAGCTTTTGCAGCGCAAGTGTGACTGTCGAAGTCGAGATCGTGCTCTTTCGCGCGGCCGCGGAAAAACTCCCGGCTTCGGCGATTTCGACGAACAGCCTTAACGCGTCCAGCCGGTCCATCGTCGTGTCCGTTAGAAAGAGTCGTAGCAGTATGGGTGTTTGCTTCGGCGGCTCTTGCTATATACGCGCGCGCATATGGCGACGGTGGCGCGCCATTGGCGCGCGCCACGAATCGACACCTGAGTATCGAATAATTCGATCGGTATCTAAAGACAAACTAGCGCCGAAATCGGTCCATTAACGCTTTTCCCGAGCTCATGTTATTTCGCCTCGGAGAACTTTCGTGAGGACGAACGCGTGCCCGGTCATTTTTTCAGGTTCTCCGCGCGAACCGCATCATCGCCACATACAGCACTGCGCCCGCGACCGCGCCGATCAGCCAGCCAAAATTGTTCTCGGGCAGCACGTGCAGCAACTGCGTGCACAACTCCCAACCCACGGAGATGCATCCCGACAGCACAAGCGCCGCAACACCCACCTTGTTCCAGCCGCCGTCGTAATAGAAACGTCCCGTCGGCGCCATCGTATAGAGTTCGGCCGTTTGCACCTGCTGTTTTTTGATGAGGTAAAAGTCGGCCATCATGACGCCATACAGCGGTGCGAGCACGGAGCCGAATATGCTGACAAAAATCGTAATGGCCTTTGGACTGTCGACAAAAATCCACGGGCAAACGAGCACGGCGAGAATGGACGCGATCAAACCGCCGCGCTTGAAATCGACATGCTTCGGGAAAAGATTGGCAAGATCATAGGCAGGCGAAACAAAATTGGCGACGATATTAATGCCCATTGTCGCCACGATAAACGTCAGGCTGCCGATCACAACGGCCACCTTGTTCTGGATGCGCGCGACGATCGCGACGGGGTCCATGATCATCGAACCAAATACGCTCGCGCTACCCGACGTCACGATGACGGTAATGATCGCAAAGACGATGAAGTTGACGGGCAGGCCGAGGAAATTGCCGACTTTCATTTGCTGCTCGCTTCTTGCGAAACGTGAGAAATCGCCGAAATTCAGCAGCAACGCAGCGAAATAACTGACGACGAGCAATATGGCATTGCCCATTCCAGCAAACTGTTGCGCGCCCGTCAGCGCTTTGCCGCCAAGCGTCAGGCTCAAGCTGCCAAGCCCAGCTTGCGAAAGAATCCACGCCATCAACGCGAACATCACGACGTACACAGCGGGGCCGCAAAAATCAATGAACCTGCGGATCGTCTCCATGCCGCGTTGAAAAATAAAGAGCTGGAAGATCCACATGAAAAGAAAGCTTATCCAGCCCAGGCCATCGAGTTTCAGAAAACTCACGTCACGCAATGCCGCTGATGCAGGAATGAACAAGAGCAGCAGTGTCGCGACGGCTTTGGACGCGAAGTACGTCTGCACGCCATACCAGACAATGCCGACTATGCCGCGAATCATCGCCGCGAGGTTCGCGCCCATCACGCCCATGCTCACGCGCGCCATCACCGGGAACGGAATGCCGTGCATATAGCTCGGCTTGCCGACCCAGTTCATCAGCATGTAAACAACAAGAATGCCGACCGTCAGCGCGATCAGCACCTGCCAGCCGGAAATGCCTAGTAGAAAGAGACTCGCCGCGAACGTATAGCCGCCGACGCTATGCACGTCGGACATCCACATCGCAAAGATGCTATAGCCCGTCCACGTGCGGCGGTCGTGCGGAACGGGCGCGAGATCGCGGTTGTGCAGGCGCGAATCGGCCTGCTCGGCCAAATCGCTGGGACCGTGCGGCGCATCGAATAGAGGTGACGTGGACATGGCTCCCCCTGCTGGTTGAAGCATGGCCGTCTCCCGAAGACCGCCATGACTTGACGATGCGACGTGGCGCGCACGCGTGATTCACTGCCGGACCCGACTGGAATCACGTCTGCGATGACAGGTTTTGTTTCTGCAATATAGGTTGATTGTTTTAGTAATAAAAGCACCAGTCGATACGACAAAAAACAGGCATGCGAATTGAAACGGGGAAAGAGAGACGCGAGAACCGCGCAGAGGATGAATGCTTCCGTGACCGATGAACGCGTCGCACGGCGTGGGTTTCGCCGCTGACCATCCCTGCCGGCGCCATCTTGCGAATGACGCGGCACCCGTCGGCGGAGGGTTATCCGCCCGTCGTTGCGGGCAAGGAAGCATAGTGAAGAATATACCGGCGATGCGCGGGGATAGGCTTCCTGTCTCACGCGAAAGACGGGCGCATACCGGAATGTCGTTCCATTAGAATAGAAATTTCCAGAACATTCTTCCGACCGAACATCATGCAAGCCCGCAACCGCCCGCTGGACAATCAGGACCGCGCGATCATGCGCGCGCTGCAAAAGAACGCGCGCCTGTCGAACGCGGAGCTGGCCGAACTCGTCGGCATGTCGACCACTGCGTGCTGGAACCGCACGCGCCAGCTCGAAGCCGACGGATATATCCGCGGCTACGTCGCGTTGCTTGACCAGCAGAAGCTGGGCTTCGCGGATGTCGTGCTGATCGAGGTCACGCTCGACCGGCACGACGACGACGCGCTGGCCCGCTTCGGCGCCGAACTCGCGACGCTGCCCGAAGTGCTCGAGGCGTATCTCGTGTCGGGCGAATACGATTATCTGGTCAAGGTGGCCGTCGATGGCACGGCGGGCTATGAGCGCTTCCTGCGCGAAAAGCTCTATAAGATCTCCGGCATTCGACACAGCCGCTCGATGTTCGCGCTGCGATGCATGAAGAGCATTCCGTCGGTGCAGGTCTAGGAATCAAGCCGACGCCTGGTCCGCGCTTCGCCGAGCAGGCACGCCGCGCAGCAAAGCGATGCCGCTCATGAACAGCAATGCGGTCAGCAGATAGAGCGCGTTGTCCATGCTGCCCGTTTGCATCTTGATGAGCCCGATCACCCATGGGCTCACAATGCCGCTCGTAATGCCGATGCTGCTGATCAGCGCGATGCCCGCAGCAGCCGCCTTGCCCGACAGATAACCGGACGGCACGGTCCAGAAGATCGGCAGCGCGGCGAAGATCAGCACGGCGGCAATCGACAGAATGCCGAGCATCGCGGGAAAGCTGCTCAGATGCAGCGTGAGCAACGAGAGCGCAATGCCGCCCCCCATCGTGCAAAAGGCGAAATGTTTGCGGCGCTCGCCGTGACGGTCCGAATGACGCGCAATGGCAATCAGCCCGACCGCGCCGATCGCATTGGGAATCACCGTGTACAGGCTGATCCACAGCACGTCGTGGACGCCGAAATCGCGGATCATCAACGGCATCCAGAAGTTGAGCGTCAACGACGCGCACGTCAGCGAGAAATAGATGAACGCGAACAGATAGACGCGCGGGTTGCGCAATGCGTCGATGAACGAGCGCGAAGAATGCGAACTGGCGGGACGATGCTCGGCATCGCGTTGCGCGATCAGATGATCCCTCTCCTGCTGCGTGAGCCACGCGGCTTTTTGCGGCCCATCGACGAGCCAGAACGCAGCGAGCAAGCCGAGCACGACAGCGGGCGCGCCTTCGATCGCGAACATCCACTGCCAGCCGAACAGGCCCATGACGCCCGCCATGTCGCGCATGATCCAGCCGGAGACGAGACCGCCGAGCACGCCGGCCACTGCGACACCCGCGAAGAAGATCGACAGGATCACGGCGCGCCGTTGCGCGGGATACCAGTACGTCAGATACAGCACGATGCCCGGAAAAAAGCCCGCTTCGAACACGCCGAGCATGAACCGCAGCAGATAGAAATGCGACGGTTGCGAGACGAACATCATGCACACCGACGCCGCGCCCCACAGCAGCATGATCCGCGTGAACGTGCGGCGCGCGCCGAAGCGCGCCAACAGCAGATTGCTCGGCACTTCGCACGCCACGTAGCCGATATAGAAGACGGCCGCGCCGAGTCCATACATCGCATCGCTGAAGCCGAGATCGTGCTTCATCTGCAATTGCGCGAAGCCGATGTTGATGCGATCGAGAAACGAAATGACGTAGCAGAGAAACAGAAACGGCACGATGCGCAACGTGACCTTGCGATACAGCGCCGTGTCGTCGTGCTGCGTGGCGGCGGAACCACCAGGCTCATAGGCATGCGGAACAGAGTGGCTCATGGACTGACTCATCAGGATCTCCAGACAATACGGGTCCAACGGACCCAACGGGTCCGGCGTTTGTTGCGCCGTGTTGTGAGGTTGTGAAGGTGTGAGGCTGCGGGAAAACGGCGGCTCGCGAGCGCTTACGCTGCGAGCCGCATCATGAGATCAGGCCGCGACGCGCGGCGCGTCCGCTGCATGCCCGGCGGCAGCGTGCGCATTCTTTCCGTCGACGCCTTCGCGCGCATATCGAATCGCTTCCATCAGCGTCGCATGGTCGCCGATATGATTCGCGAGCAGCAGAATCAACTGCGCGTTGGCCGCCTGGCTTTGCGCTTCATCGAAGTCGCGATGCATGTCGATCAGCGCTTCGTAGAAGTCGTCGGGTTGTGTCAGATTGAGTTGCGTGATGAGTGCCACTGTTGTCTCCTTGCTCCGTTCCCTGTGTTTACGCGACGCCTTCCACGCACAAAGCCCGCTTGAGCGCGGCTTCGACGCGCGCCGCGTCGAGCGTGCGCCAGCGCGCACACACATGCTGGTCCGGGCGGATCAGATAGAACGCGCCGGGCGTCGCGTCGTAACGCGAGAACGCGAGCCCCTCGGCATCGTCGAGCACGACTGCGCCCTTCAGATCACGTATCGAATCGCGCGCGCCATCACGCACGACGATGACCAGCTTCAACGGAATCGGTCCATCGTGCAGCGCATTCCACGCGCGTTGCGTCGCGGCGTCGATGCCGTCCTTGCTGCAAAACAGCACGCCCGTGAACACCTCGCCCACTTGCGCGAGCAGCCAGGCAGGCACGCCGTTCAGCAGAACCGGCGCGTCCGCGCAGGAAGTGCCCGGCGTCATCTTGCCTTCGAAGCTGTCGGAATCAGCCGTGTTGAGCGCCGAATCGCGCAACACCGCAGGCACCGAAAGACGCCCGCTGTTGGCGAGCGCACGCGCAAACGGATGCTGACGCGCCAGCTTCAGCACGGCGTCGCGGAACGTGCGGCTGACGGGCGACTTCGGCGTGATGAAATCGGTCGAACGCGTCGAGTTGCGGATGTTCTCGTCGGCTGCATATTCGCGTTCGCTCGCATACGTGTCGAGCAACGTGTCGGGCGCGCGGCCGTCGAGCACCATCGCGAGCTTCCACGCGATGTTCTCCGCGTCCTGGAAGCCGCTGTTCGCGCCGCGCGCGCCGAACGGCGACACGAGATGCGCGGCATCGCCGACGAACACCACGTTGCCATGCCGGAAGCGATCCATGCGCAGACACGAGAACGTGTACACGCTGACCCATTCCAGTTCGAACTTCGCGTCCGGCCCGAGCAGCGCACGCACGCGCGGCAGCACGCGCTCGGGCGTTTTCTCGAGAACAGGGTCGGCGTCCCAGCCGAGTTGAAAGTCGATGCGCCACACGTTGTCGGGCTGGCGATGCAGCAGCACCGACTGATTCGGATGAAACGGCGGATCGAACCAGAACCAGCGTTCGCTCGGAAATTCCGCTTCCATCTTCACGTCGGCGATCAGGAAACGGTCCTTGAAAACGCGGCCCTTGCTGTCGAGTCCCATCATGTTGCGGATGGGGCTGCGCGAGCCGTCGGCGGCGATGACGTAGCGGCCACACAACGGATAGTCGCCATCGGGTGTCTCGACGGTCAGCGTGACAAACGCATCGGCGGAACCCGGCTCGCCGTGCTGCTGCAAGCCGATCACCTTGTTCTTCCAGCGGATGTCGATATTCGGCAGCGACTGCGCGCGTTCGAGCAGAAAGCCTTCGACGTAGTACTGCTGCAAGTTGATGAACGCGGGACGGTGATGCCCCGCCTCCGGCAGCAGATTGAACGTGTACACCAGTTCGTCTTGCAGAAAGACCTTGCCGACGTTCCAGCTGATGCCCTTGTCGACCATCCGGTCGCCGCAGCCGAGGCGGTCGAAGATATCGAGCGAGCGCTTCGAAAAGCAGATCGCACGCGAACCTGTCGAAAGCGAGCAATCGTCGTCGACGAGCACGACGGGCACGCCGTGCTGCGCGAGATCGATTGCCGTCGCGAGACCGACGGGCCCCGCGCCGACCACGATCACGGGATGCTTCGCCGCGCCGCTATCCTGCTCGGCGCAGCGCCGGTATTCGAACGACAAGGTCTGGTAGTCGATGCTGCTCATTCTGCTGTCTCCATCCGTCTGCTCTTTGCTTCGTCCATGCCGCATCACGCGTGGCTGGCATCACGCCTTGAATCACGCCTGGAGCGCGTCCCACATGTCCTTGTCGCGCTGCGCGGTCCAGATGCGCGGATGCGTAATGCCGCTCGCTTCGTCATACGCACGCGACACGTCGAACGGCAGGCAGTGCTCGTAGATGAAAACCTGGCCGAACTTCGGGTCCATCGCCTTGCGCGTGTGCGCCATCGCGGCCTTCAGATCGAGCTTTTCGGCGACGGCCTCGCGGCCGCTTTGCAGCAGTGTCGTGACGAAGTCCTTCGTATAGTCGAGGCCTTTGTTCACGTCTTCAGGCGTGGTCAGCGCGGGGCCGCGGCCCGGGACCAGCTTCTCGGCGTTCAGCGCGCGCAGCGCTTCGAGCGTCGCGGGCCACTGTTCGAGCTGCGCGTCGCCGCAATAGCACGCAGCCTCGTATTCGACGAGATCGCCCGAGAACAGCACCTTTTGCGAAGGCAGCCACACGACGGTATCGCCCTTCGTATGACCCGCGCCCAGATGCGCGATGCGCACTTCGAGCTTGCCGAGAAAGAGCGTGATTTCCTTCTCGAACACGAGCGTCGGCCATGTGAGGCCCGGCACCGTTTCGACGCCCGCAAAGAGACGCGGAAAGCGCTCGATCTCCGACTTCATATCGGCCGCGCCGCGCTCGACGATCATTTCATACGTGCCGCGACTCGCGATGATCTGCTGCGCGCCTTCGTTGAAATACGCCGATGCGCCGAGCACGCGCACCGCGTGATAGTGCGACAGCACGACGTATTTGATCGGCTTGTCGGTGACGCTGCGGATCTTCGCGATCAGATCTTGTGCCATCGCGGGCGTCGCGGTCGTATCGACGATCAGCACGCCATCGTCGCCGACGATCACGCCCGAGTTCGGGTCGCCTTCCGCCGTGTACGCGTACGCGTTGTCAGACAGTTGCGTCCACGTGATCTTCTTCTCTTCGAGGTCGGCTTGCGATGCGAATGCCTTGGCCATGCTCGTCTCCGTCAATTGAGGGGGCGAAGGGCGAGACGGCGCGCGCCGCATGCGAACGGCCGGCGCACTGATGGATGACTGTCTCGCCCCATTGGTTGGAATTGCCCGGCGGCTGTTGCTGTCGCGTCGGGTTGATTCAATCTTAGACCCTGCCGATTATTTGTCAATAGCGAAACGTGTAGCCATACGCTAATTTCGTGTTTACCCTGAGCGATCGCGGGATCGGCGCGATCGTCGGCGGTCGAAGGCGCGCGTTCGTTTAACATGGACCTTTTTTCGGAGCACACGAACGTCGTGAGCGGCATGAGCAAGGCAGCCAAGGTAGCGAAAGCAGCAGACAGCCAAACGGGTGCGGGCAAGCAGCAGCGCGGCATTCAGAGCGTCGAAGTCGGCGGACGGCTGCTGCATGCGCTCGCGACGGCGCGCGCGCCGCTCGCGCTCTCCGACCTCGCATCGGCCGCCGACATCGCGCCGGGCCAGGCGCACGCGTATCTCGTGAGCCTCACGCGGCTCGGCCTCATCAAGCGCGACGAACTCTCGGGACGCTACGAGCCGGGGCCGTTGTCATTGCGGCTCGGCCTGATGCGGCTCGCGAACCAGCCTGCGTTTCGCGCCGCCGTGCCGCGCGTCGTCGCGCTCGCCGAGGAGATCGGCTTTAGCGTCGCGATCTGCACGGCCGGTCCGCAAGGGCCGACCATCGTCCGCTACGAGCACGCGGGCTTTCCGCTGCATGTGAACCTGCATGTGGGCACCGTGATGTCGTTGCCCGCCACGTCGACGGGACGCGTGTTCTGCGCATTCGTCGCGCCCGCTCAAGTGCAGACGATGTGGACGAACCAGTCGGGCGGCACGGCCGATATCGTCGCGCCCGCCGAACGCAAAGCGTTCGACGCGACGCTTGCCGCGATCCGCGAGCGCGGCATCGAGCGCGGCATCGACGCGCCGAGCCCCGGCATCAGCAGTCTTGCCGTGCCCGTGCTCGACGCCGCCGGCAAGCTATGCCTCGCGCTGACGGTGATCGGCCCAAGCGGCGCAATCGATGTGAACTGGAACGGACCGGTCGCGCGTGCGCTGCAAAACGCGGCGCGCGAGATCGGCGCGGATATCGTGGCGCATTGAACATGAACGAAGCCCTCAAGACCTCGTCGTCCGAAACTGCCGACGCAAAACAGCAGCGCGGCATCCAGTCGCTCGACAGCACGGGCGAACTGCTCACGGCTCTCGTCGCGGCGGGCAAGCCGTTGTCGTTGCGCGATCTGGCGGCGGCAGCGGGCATGCCGGCCGCGAAGGCCTTTCCGCATCTGGTGAGCTTGCAGAAGATCGGCTTGCTCGGGCGCGATGCGTCAGGCTGTTTCGAAGCGGGGCCGCTTGCGCTCGAACTGGGTCTGATCGGATTGCAGCGCCTGTCGCCGACGCGCGAAGCGGAGCCCGAAATCGTCGATCTCGCGGTGACGACGGGCATGAGCGTCGCGATGGCCGTGCTCGGTCCGCTCGGGCCGACCGTCGTGCGGCTCGAAGAATCGGCGCGGCCGTTGCATGTGAGCCTGCGCGTGGGCACGGTGATGTCGCTCGTCAACACGGCGATCGGCCGCGTGTTCGCCGCTTATGTCGCCGACGATGTGCGGCACGGTCTGCTCGCGCAGGATCATCTGCGTCTCGCGGGTGCGCAGCGCACGGAGATTTTCGCGTCGCCGGATGCGCGCGCGGCGAAGCTCGCGCCGCCGTATGCGGCACGTCTCGCGCAGATCCGCGAGCATGGCATCGACACCGCGCTCAACAAGCCGATTCCCGGCATCAACACGCTGGCCGCGCCCGTCTACGATCACACGGGCAGCGTCGTGCTGGTGATCGCGCTGATGGGCACGGCGGGGAGCTTTGACAGCGATACCCAAGGCGGCGCCGCGCAAACATTGCTCGCGGCGACGCAACGTCTGTCGCGACGCTTCGGCTACGTGCATCGCTAAGGATCGACGACGAACGCCTGACTAACGAGGCTCAACGCGGCTCGTCCTCGGCGGCCTCGTCTGCTTCGTGCGACAGGCGCGCCTTCGCGTGGCGCATCTTCTCCAGCGTGTGCGGTTCGAGCCGCAATGCGACGCCGATCGCGAGCGCATCCATCACGCACAGATGCACGAGCCGCGACACGCCCGGCGTATTCGGATCGACGGGACTCGGCACGCGCAGCAGCAACGGGATATCGACCATCCACGCGAGCCGCGAGCCGACGTTGGTCAACGCAATCGTCGTCGCGCCGCGCTCCTTCGCGATCTGCATGCTCTCGTTCACTTCGACGCTGCGCCCCGAATGCGAAATCGCGAACGCGACGTCGCCGGGTTCGAGCAGGCCCGCGTACAGGCGCTGCAAATGCCCATCCGTAAAAGCGCTCGCAGCGATGTCGAGGCGCAGGAAACGCAACGCCGCGTCCTGCGCGACAAGCCCCGAACCCGAGCCGACGCCGAAGAAATATACGCGGCGCGCGCTCGCCAGCGCGGCCATCGCCGCATTCACCGCGACGGGGTCGATCGCGCTACGCGCCTGCATGATGCCCTCGACAGCCGCTTCGCCGACCTTTTGAATCAGCGCCTGCGTATCGTCGTCGCGCGCGACGGCCTGCGACGCATACGGCATCCCGCCCGCGACGCTTTGCGCGAGCTGCATCTTGAAGTCGCGCAGGCCGTGCGCGCCAACGGCACGGCAAAAGCGCGTGACGGAAGGCTCGGAGACATCCGCGCGCTGCGCAAGCTCGGTGATGCTCGCGCGCATCGCGAAGTCGACATCCGACAGCACCATGTCGGCGACCTTGCGCTCGGCGGGCCGCAGCGATTCGAGCGCGCTGCGGATATGAGGAATCAGGTTCGGTGCGGACACCCGTGCGTTCCTTTGGGTTGAAGATGAATCAACGGCATGTCGTCGCCGTGCCGTGCCGTCAGCCGAGTCTGCGTCCGCTCTCCGTGTCGAACAGATGCATGTGCTGCTCCGGAAAGCGCACCGTCACGCGCTGGCCCGGCTCGATCGACGCGCGCTGGCGCATCGTCACGCACCACGACGCGCCGCCGATCTTGCCGTACAGATGCGTTTCCGCGCCCGTCGGCTCGATCACTTCGACGTCCATCGGAATGCCGTCGTTCGATGCTTCGATATGTTCGGGCCGCACGCCGAGCGTGACCTTCGCGCCGGGCTTCGCGGTCGCGCCGTTCGCGCCTTGCAGCGGAATCTGCGCGCCGTCGCCGAGCTGCAATGCGACGCCGTTCGCGGCGTTCACCACAACGCCTGCCGCGAAGTTCATCGAAGGCGAGCCGAGAAAGCTCGCGACGAACAGATTCGCCGGCCGGTCGTACAGTTCGAGCGGACGCCCGATCTGCTCGATGCGCCCAGCGTTCATCACGACGATGCGATCGGCCATCGTCATCGCCTCGATCTGGTCGTGCGTGACGTAGATCACCGTGTTCTTCAGCCGCTGATGCAGCGCCTTGATCTCGGTGCGCATCTGCACGCGCAGCTTCGCGTCGAGGTTCGACAGCGGCTCGTCGAACAGGAACAGCGACGGCTCGCGCACCACCGCGCGCCCCATCGCGACGCGCTGACGCTGGCCGCCCGACAGCGCGCGCGGCAAGCGGTCCAGATAGCCGCTGAGATTCAGCATCTTCGCGGCCGCCTCGATCCGAGGCTTGAAGCTCGTCGACGCTTCCTTGCGGATGCGCGGGCCGAACGCGATGTTGTCGTACA
The DNA here is from genome assembly GCF_038900715.1 of Paraburkholderia phymatum. GTDB lineage: Bacteria > Pseudomonadota > Gammaproteobacteria > Burkholderiales > Burkholderiaceae > Paraburkholderia > Paraburkholderia phymatum_A. The sequence continues at coordinate 519,227 of NZ_JAYMRZ010000003.1, forward strand.
CGGACAGATGCGGATACAGCGCGTAACTCTGGAACACCATCGAGATATTGCGCTGCTGCGGCGGCAAGCCGTTCGCGCGCGTGCCGCCGATCGTCAGTTCGCCGCCGCTGATTTCCTCGAGGCCCGCGACCATCCGCATCAACGTGCTCTTGCCGCAACCCGACGGGCCGACCAGCACGACGAACTCGCCGTCGTCGATGTGCAGGTCGATGCCGTGCACGACCTGCGTGTCGCCGTAACGCTTGTAGATGCCGCTCAGTTGCACTGCTGCCATGCTGTCCTCATCGTCGTCGTGCGCGGCGTTGCATGTCGCCGCGTTGCGGTTGTGCGGTCACGTCGCCTGTTCCAAGGCGTTAAAGGCATTAAAGGCGTTAATCGCGCTACAGCGATTCGAGCGTCAGCTCCTCGGCCATCAGGCGATTGCCCGCCATCAAGCCGCCATCGACGGGCAGCGCAACGCCCGTGATCACGCGCGCCATCGGCGACGCGAGAAAAAGCACGGCGTCGGCGATGTCGTCGGGCGTCGCGAAGTCGCGCAGCGGATACCACTTCTTCAGGTTCTCGAAGACCTGCGGATTCTTGTCGACGCGCGCCTGCCACGCCTTCGTCTTCACGGTGCCCGGACACACGATGTTCGCGCGGATGCCGTAACGCCCGAGTTCGATCGCGAGCGACTTCGTATAGCTGATGAGCCCCGCCTTCGCCGCGCTATACGCAGGATGACCGAGCGCGGCCATGCCGTTCACCGAGCCGATCAGCACGATCGACCCGAGCTGCCGCTCGATCATCGACGCGCGCACCGCTTCGACCGTGTGATACGTGCCGTTCAGGTTCAGATGCACGTCGCGCTGCCAGCTCACGGCGTCCGTCTTCGCGAGCGTCAGCCCGTCCGCTGCGCCCGCATTCGCGACGAGCACGTCGACGGGGCCGCGCGCTTGCACCGCTTGCGCAACGCGCTCGCGCACAGCGTCGGCATCGCCGAGATCGACGGCGACGGGCGTCACGTTGTCGCCGCCCAGACTCGAAGCAAGCTCGTTCAGCGCGGCGGCGTCGATATCGAGCGCGAGCACCGTCGCGCCGTCCTCGACGAAACGCCGGCACAACACGCTGCCGATTCCACCGCACGCTCCCGTCACCAGCACGACACGCTTCATGTCCGTCCTCTCCGCGTTCGCGAACGGCCCGCGCTCGACGCGCGAGACCGCCCTTGCCATGTAAATTTCCTACATAGTGCGCATTTTCAGGGTTTGCGAATGATGCGTCCGCTACATACATCGCCAAACCCGCACCGCACAAAAAGCCCATCTTTTACGGCATCTTATGCAAAAAACCGGACGACAAAAAATATCGTCAGCCCTACGTGACAACATTTTTTTTCGTGTGTAGGATTTTTTCAAACAATCAACCCAAGCAGCCGGCTACGGCGGCGGACCACCCCAGGAGAGACGAAATGTCGTTGCATGCACGTGCTTCCCTTACGCTCGGCAAAGTCGCCGCAGCGCTCGCGTTTGCAGGTCTTGCCCTATCGGCGCACGCCGATACGGTGCGTGTGACGGTCGCGCACTACAGCGACGCGACGGCCCCGTACTTCGAGAAAATGGCCCGCCAGTTCGAGAAGGCCAATCCCGGCACCACGATCAAGATCGAGGACGTGAACTGGGACACGCTCCAACAGAAGCTGCAAACGGATATCTCGGGCAACGCCAACGCCGACCTCGCGATCGTCGGCACGCGCTGGCTGCTCGATTTCGTGAAGGACGACGTGGCCGAGCCGCTCGACGGCTACATGGACGCGAATTTCAAGGGCCGTTTCATCGGCCCGTTCCTGGCTCCCGGCCAGATCAACGGCAAGACGTATGGCCTGCCGATCGCCGCATCGGCGCGCGCGCTCTACTACAACAAGGATCTACTCGCGAGCGTCGGCTATCCGAATGGCCCGAAGACGTGGAATGACGTGATCGATGCGTCGAAGAAGCTGAAGGCGAAGGGCGTCGCCGGTTTCGGCCTGCAGGGCAAGGAAATCGAAACCGACGTGTACTACTACTACGCGCTGTGGACCAACGGCGGCGACGTGCTGAACAAGCAAGGCAAGGCCGGCTTCGATTCGCCCGCGGGCATCAAGGCGGCGACGCTGTACAAGTCGATGATCGACCAGGGCCTGACGCAGCCAGGCGTGACGGGCTACAGCCGCGAGGACGTGCAGAACCTGTTCAAGCAGGGCCGCGTCGCGATGGTGATCTCCGCGCCGTTCCTCGCGAAGCAGATCAAGAAGGAAGCGCCGAATCTGAAGTACGGCATCGACCCGGTTCCCGTCGGCACGAATGGCGCGACGTATGCCGTCACCGATTCGATCGTGATGTTCAAGAACTCGAAGGTGAAAAAGGACGCGTGGAAGTTCCTCGACTATCTGTTCACGAAGGAACCGCGCGTCGAGTTCACGAGCACGGAAGGCTTCCTGCCGACGACGAAGGCCGAGGCCGCCGACCCCGCGTTCAACGATGCGGACACGAAGGCGTTCATCGCCCTGTTGCCGCAAGCGCGTTTCGCGCCGACGGTATCGGGCTGGGAAGACACCGCGAAGGCCGTGACGAACGCCATGCAGGCCGTGTATCTTGGCAAGGCGAAGCCCGACGATGCGCTGAAACAGGCCGCCAACCAGGCGAACCAGGCGCTCGGCCATTGAGGCGCGCTCGAACCTTCGTTGAAGATTCGCTATTAGCGTAGTACGGAAGCCGCATCGGCTCGACGTCGATGCGGCTTCAAGTTCGATGAGCGCGAGCTGCGCTTTGTTCATGCGAAGCGTGCGCCGTATTGCATCCGGCCCATTCCGTCCCGAGGGCTTCATGAGCTCCAACGCCCAAGCAACTGTCGATCGAGCGCGCATGAGCCGTTCCATCGCGCCGCGCGCCGCCGCGCCCTGGTGGCTGATCGCGCCGAGCCTGATCCTCGCGCTGTTCATCATCAGCTATCCGATCTTCAACATCGTGTACCAGTCGCTGCACGATGTGTCGCGCTTCGGCGCGATTCGCGATTTCACCGGCTTGAAGAACTTCTATACCGTCTTCGCCGATCCCGTGTTTCTCGATTCGCTGCGCCGGACGATCGTGTGGACGGCTTGCGTGGTCGGCGGCACGATCATCATTTCCGTGCCCGTCGCGCTGGTGCTGAACCAGGACTTTCATGGCCGCGGCATCGCCCGCACGATCGTGATGCTGCCGTGGTCCGTCTCGCTGACGATGACAGCCGTCGTCTGGCGCTGGGCCTTCAACGACGACTACGGGATGGTCAACGTCACGTTGCAGCGCCTCGGGCTGATCGGCGGGCCGATTCACTGGCTCGCGACGCCCGAGCTTGCGTTCCCGGTCGAGATCGCCGTCGGCATTCTCGTGTCGATTCCGTTCACGGTGACGATCCTGCTCGGCGGTCTTTCTTCCGTGCCCGGCGATATCTACGAAGCCGCGCGCATCGACGGCGCAAGCGCGTGGCAGCAGTTCCGCCAGTTGACGCTGCCGCTGCTGCGGCCGTTCGTGAACATGGCGATCCTGCTCAACGTGATCTACGTGTTCAACTCGTTTCCGATCATCTGGGTGATGACGCAAGGCGGCCCCGACAACGGCACGCATATCCTCGTCACGTACCTGTACGAACTGGGCTTCCGGCTCGGACGGCCCGGTCAGGCGGCCGCCGTGTCGCTGGTCATGCTCGTGATGCTGTTCGTGTTCTCGGTGCTGTATCTGCGCATTCAGCCGTCGAAGGAAGGAGAGCCCGCATGAACGCGAAAATGAAGCGCACCGTGTGGTGCTGGCTCGCGCTGTCGCCGCTCGTCGTGATCGTGCTGTTTCCGTTCGCCGTGATGCTGTTCACCGCGTTGAAGCCCGCGCAGGAAGTGTTCATCTATCCGGCGCGCTGGTTTCCCGTGCACTGGCAATGGCAGAACTTCGTCGATATGTGGACGGCCGCGAACTTCGGCGTCGCGTTGCGCAACAGTTGCGTGATCAGCCTGCTGTCGACGGCGCTCGCGCTGGCCGTCAGCCTGCCCGCCGCATACGCGCTCGCGCGCTTTCCGTTTCGCGGGCGCGGGCTCTATCGACAGTTTCTGCTCGTCACGCAGATGCTCTCGCCGATTCTGCTGGTGGTCGGCCTGTTCCGTCTCGCCGCGATGATTCCGTATGGCGACGGCAATCTCGTCGACTCGAAGATCGGCGTGATCGTCTCGTATGCGGCGTTCAATATCGCGTTCGCCGTGTGGATGCTGTCGTCGTATTTCCAGACCGTGCCGCGCGATCTCGAAGAGTCGGCGTGGCTCGAAGGATGCAGCCGCTCGCGCGCGGTGTTCAAGGTGTTCCTGCCGCTTGCCGTGCCCGCGATCGTCGTGACGGCGATCTTCACGTTCATCAATGCGTGGAACGAGTTTGCCGTCGTCTACACGCTGATCCGCTCGCCGGAAAACAAGACGCTCACCGTGCAAGTCACCGATATGGTGGCGGGCAAGTACGTCGTCGAATGGCATCTGGTGATGGCCGCGACGCTGTGCGCGACGTTGCCCGTGTCCGTCGTGTTCGCGTGGCTGCAGCGGTATCTCGTGAAGGGACTCGCGCTCGGCGCGGTGAAGTAACGCGTTTTCGCGCTATTGGGCCGGATGTCATGGGCGTGCAAAACTCACGGACGACAATCCGCCGGACAATATTCACCACGTTGACACATACGACTCGCTAACATGAGGCGTGACGCGGCCGTCAGGGCAATGCCGCGCAGGTCTGCTTCACGGCTCACAGGTTCACAGACTCACAGCTTCACAGACGGGAGATCGATTTGACCGAGCGCCACCTTGCATTGCGTGCCGTTGCGAATCCTAAAGACCCATTCGAAAGCCTGTTCATCGACTTGGGCGAACACTCGGCCGACAAGGCGCTCCTCGCTCTGACCGATGCAATGCATGCGCAACAGCGCGACATGAACGCGTATGAGTGGATTCTGAGCGCACTTCCCGGCGCAACGTTGAAGCCCGCGTTCGCTATCGGCACGGTCGGCGAGTTGTATCGGTCGTTCACGAGGCCGGCCGAATTCGCGCGCTTGAACCGTCTTCACAGGTCGTAGCGGATCATTTCAGCATCGTCCGTCGTCGCGCGGAAACGGCCCACTCACGCCGCCAAAGTGGCTACCTCAAATTAGGTCGAATTGGCCATTCCGCATGGCCAATTCAGCGCCTAATCTTCGTCTTGTCGCGCAAGCAAACGCACTTCATCACTGGGGAAACCACCATGGAACAACGTCTCGACTTCTACAAAGCGAACCCGCACGCGATCAAGGCGATGCTCGCCCTCGAAGAACGCATCGGCAAGAGCGACCTCGAAAAATCGCTGGCCGATCTGGTGCGCCTGCGCGCTTCGCAGATCAACGGCTGCGCGTTCTGCGTCGACATGCATACCGCCGACGCGCGCAAGGCCGGCGAAACCGACCGTCGTCTCGCGACGGTCGTCGTGTGGCGCGAAACGCCGTTCTTCACGGCCCGCGAGCGCGCGGCGCTCGAATGGACGGAAGCCCTCACGCTGGTGTCCGAGACACACGTGCCGGACGCTGTGTGGGAAGCGGTAAAGCCGCACTTCAGCGAAGCGGAACTGGTCGACCTGACGCTGCTTATTTCGTCGATCAACGCATGGAACCGCTTTGCGATTTCGTTCCGGAAATTGCCGTCGTAAGCGCGCTTGAGGCAGCGCATCGAGGTTGAAGAGCAAGCGGGCGATGCCCGCTTTTTTTCGTGTGTCGGCAGTCTGCGTCGCCGGATCAACGGCGCTATGCTATGGCGTCCGGTCAACATCAACGGGAAGAGAGACGCTCATGACAACGGCATCCATGATTACTTTTCGCCGGCCCGACGGCCAGGAACTGCAAGGCTATCTCGCCACGCCCGACAAACCCGATGGCGCGCCCGCCGTGGTCGTCATTCAGGAATGGTGGGGCTTGAACGATCAGATTCGCGGCGTCGCGAATCGCCTCGCGCAATCAGGCTACGTCGCGCTGGTGCCCGATCTGTATCGCGGCAAATCGACGGTGGAAGAGGAAGAGGCGCATCATCTGATGGATGGGCTCGACTTCGGCGATGCGGCGTCGCAGGACATTCGCGGCGCGATCCAATATCTGAAGGAGCGCGCGGGCCGCGTCGGCGTGATGGGCTACTGCATGGGCGGCGCGCTGACGCTGCTCTCGCTTTGCCAAAGCTCCGATGTATCGGCGGGCGTCGTCTTCTACGGCTACCCTCCGCTCGAATACATCGACGCTTCGAAAATCAAGGCGCCCGTGCTCGGCCATTGGGCGACGCAAGACGCGGCCTTTCCGATCGCAAACGTGGATACGCTGGAGTCGAAGCTGCGCGAAGCGAACGTCGACGTGCAGTTCCATCGCTATCTCGCGCATCACGCGTTCACCAACGAAACGGCTGTCGGCAGCGGGCGCATCGCGATCACGCAGTACGACCCTGTGTGGTCGCAACTCGCGTGGGACAGAACGCTGACCTTCTTCGGCCGCACGCTGTGGGCGAAGTAAGCGCGCGCGTTTCACGCGGCTGATATCGGGCGCTGGCCTTTGCGGCACTCAGCGCCCGGCGTGGTTTCACGCAGCGCGCCGCTCGTTGCCGAGCGGCTTTGGCGCTGCGCCGAACCACGCCGTGTTCGCCGATCAGTCGTCGTAGTGACGATGCTTGTGATGGCGCTTGCCGTGATAGCCGTGGTCATCCGCATACGAGTTGGAGCGCGAGACGTTGCCGCCGAGCGCCGCGCCCGCGCCGCCGCCCAGGGCCGCGCCGATGAGACCGCCTCCGCGTCCGCCCATCGCGTTGCCTGCCGCCGTGCCGGCACCGCCGCCCAGCGCGCCGCCGACGATGGCGCCCGTGCGCTCGCGGCGATTCGACGTGACGGCACCGCCGGCGCCGCCGCCGACCGCGCCGCCGATCACGGCACCCGTGCTGCCGCCGACTGCGCCGCCCAACGCCGCGCCGGCCACACCGCCGAGCGCGCCGCCAAGCGCATTGTTCATATCGCCGGCCAGCGCCGGCACCGACGTCGCAGCCGTAAGCGCTGCAATCGCGACCATCTGAAAGATTCGGTTCGACATAGAAGGGTCAGTTGTTTTTAAGACGGCGCGAGTATAACCGGACATCTGAAAGGCCTTAGTAACGCCGGCCGCCCTTCCCCGTAAGAGGTGTAACAAAGTTCGCGTCGTCAGTCTGAATGCCGCCGGAAGCAAGGCGGGAGCGGCCTCGGGCGCATTGTTTCGTGTCCGGCACGAGACTTTTCGCCGGCGCGGCGTTGCGTGATGGCGACGTGGGCTTGCACTATTTGATCGACTCCGCTAGCGCTCGAAAGGAGCGGCGATCGATCGCCGCCCGATCGGCATGGAGGATGCTCGTCAGGGCATGACGAAACGGGCGCCGCTCCGGACTCGACACGGGTCCGGTCACGCGCCGCTACACCCACTTGATCAGGAGGGTTCGATGAATATCAGCATCATCGGTGCAGGCAACATCGGCAAGGTGCTCGCGCGCCGGCTCGTCGAAAAAGGGCACGCGGTACGCATCGCCAATTCGCGCGGCGGCGCTTCGCTGCAAGCTGTCGCGCAGCAAACGGGCGCAACGGCGAGCAACGTGCCGGACATGATCGCGGACGCCGACGTGAACGTCGTGACGATCCCGCTCGCGAAGGTCCCGCAGCTGCCGAAGGGACTCTTCGGCAACGCGAAGCCATCGGCTGTCGTGATCGATACGTGCAACTACTATCCGCGTCAGCGCGACGGCAGGATCGACGGCATCGAGGCGGGCACGACCGAGAGCCGTTGGGTCGAAGAGCAGATCGGGCATCCCGTGATCAAGGTGTTCAACAACATCTACGCCGCGCATCTCGAAGGCATGGGCAAGCCGTCGGGCGCCGCGGGACGTATCGCGTTGCCCGTCTCGGGCGACGATCCGAAGGCGAAGCAGATCGTCTTCGGACTCGTCGACGACATCGGCTTCGATGCCGTGGACACAGGCACGATCGCCGATTCGTGGCGTCAGCAACCGGGCTCGCCCGTCTATACGGCGACCTCGACGCGCAAGGCGTGAAGGACGCGCTGGCGCGCGCATCGAAGGAACGCACTGCGGACTGGAAAGGGACGTCCGCCAGTCCGGGCACCTTCGAGCATCCCGCGTGACCGAACGGAAGCTGCACGATCATCACGCGACCGCGCATCTTCGCGAACACGCCGAAGCCGAGATCTAGCCGCCTGCTACATGACTCGCGCCATGTAGCGACGGCTCATTGAGCGAAGCCGAAGCCGGGCTCGAACTGCTTCCCGACGAAGGCGATATGCGCGTACATCGCGCGTTGCGCGGCTTCGGGATCGCGGTCCCGCACTGCGAAGAAGATGGATTCGTGCTGGTTGAGCCGCATCGCCGATTGCCTGAACGCGTTCGCGTTGTTCAGCGTCGCATCGAACGTATTCGCGGCGATGTGCTCGCGAAGCATCGTGATGACGCTCGCGTAGAACTGGTCGAGCATCCGGTTGTGCGAGGCGGCCGTCAGCGCCGTATGAAACTCGCCGTCGACGATGGCTTCCGCATCCACGTCGTGTGCCTCGACCGCGTTGCGCATCTTCACGAGAATGGCCTGAAGCCTGTCGAGTTCTTCCGCTGTCGAGCGTTGCGCGGCAAAGCGCGCGGCCGCGCATTCGAAGACCAGCCGGAATTCGAGCGTCTCGGCCCGCAACGGCGGATTCTCGGCGACCAGTTGCAGCCACGGCGCGCTCAGACGCGCCGGCTGTCTCTGCACGACGTACACGCCGCTGCCCGGCTTCGTTTCGAGCATTCCACGCGTGACGAGCCGCTGGATCGCCTCGCGCACCGTCGAGCGCGACACGCCCAGCGATTGCGCGAGCGCTCGCTCCGCGGGAAGGCGCGCCGAGGTTTCCCACCCGCCTTTGAGCAGCTTCTCTTCGAGCTGCCGGACGGTCCTGTCGACCGCGCTGGACGAAAGTGTGTGAAATCCCATGCCGGTGCTTCCCGAGATTGGTCTGACCGATTTGCGTCGCCTGGTGGACGAAATCACTATTCGCCACATCGAGCATGCGGACATCTCGATACCGCAGCCGATGCTCACAAGCTCCACAATCAGGAGGAAATGGAATGGACGCCTCCCCCCGCAAGGGCTGACAGTAGGTGCAGATTGGGGGAGTAACCAGGATGAAGGGGGGTTCTCACAGCCGACGGCATCAGATGTGCCAAAGTGGAAGTAGCGAAACAAACCACTTGAGGAAGGAGAACCCCGAATGAAGCTTACCGCAGTCGGTGTTGAT
>NZ_JAYMRZ010000004.1:0-501317 GCF_038900715.1 Paraburkholderia phymatum
GATACCCGAGACGCGTCGCCTCTTCAGCACCGGAAAGCGTTGGCCCTTAAGCGGATGAAATGGATGACAGATCTCCGCCCAACCCAAATGCTCGTTGAGCGCTTGTGCAGTTCGCGCTGACCGTCTCCACGATATTGGATATCCCGTTTGCAGCGAACAGTTTTTCGAGGAGAACTATCGGGGGAAAAACCTTTCGGCGCTTGATTTGCTGAAACACCCGACATTGAGCCTCTCCCCCCTTGGCCGAACGCACCTCGGTGAGCACGTCGACTGGCGCGTGTGGCGAAACTGGTTCCAGCAAGGCGATGTCGGAGAGCAGTTAATAGAAGACGAAAACTTCGAAAGCAACGACTATCGCCTACTTGTATCTCAAGCGGAAGCTGGCGAAGGCACGTTACTGGGGTGGCACCATCTGATTCACCGCCAGGTCGAAGAAGGCCGTCTCGTAAGACCCGTTGAGCAATGCCTGGTCTTCCATGACAGGTATCACCACCTGGTCACACATAAGAGCGCACTGGAACGAACGGAATACCGGCTTTTCCGAGTCTGGATCGCGACGGAGGTCGAGAAGATGCTGTCCAGCTGGCGCGAGCCGGAGGAAGCGCGCGTAGTTGACTCCAGCCTTTCATCAACACCGGTTGAGCGACGGGTTGCTTGTGCGGAGCGGTCGCCCTAATGTCCGATCGATGCTGCGGGCGAATGACTCTTGATGGCCGCATCCGGTCCGCGTCGAACGGGAGCAGTGGTCCATCCTTGCACAATCGGCATCGGGTATTCTGTTCGACGCGAGCCGTGCGACGCTTGTCCAATGCGTCGCGCAAGAGATAGTAAGCGACGGCCAACCAGAGTGGCGTGCACGAAACCGGGATTGCGCGCGCCTTGTACCTTTTACGCTATTTGGCGAAAAGTATTCGGACTGCGCCGCCTTATCGTGTGCGCTGTTGGATTTCAATAAAGGGAATACGAAATGCTCAATGAAGCTGTTGAAGACAGCCAGGGAGCAGTGCCGTGTTTCTCATCCTGTTGGTCGACGACGATGCAAAATTCCTCCTCGCGCTCCGGACGGTGCTTGAAGGAGAAGGTTATCGGGTTCTAAGTGCACCCGACGGGAAAGTGGCCGTTGCCACAACGATGCAGCAGCGACCGGACCTCATTGTGACGGACTGGATAATGCCGCGCGTCGATGGAGTCGCATTCTGCCGATGGCTCAAGTCACGCCCCGCGACCAATAGCATTCCCGTCGTGATGTTGTCGGCTGCGGTGCTTCCGCTTGCACCCGAGCCCCCGTGGAACGTCTTTCTCCGCAAGCCGGTATCCACTGAGTGCCTTCTGGGAGCAATTGCGAGCCTTCTGGACGAACGGGTACGGCTCTTCGGTCGATTCGGTCAGTCTACGCCCGCCTGGAACGAGCCGCCGGTGACGGACGCTCGCGTGCCGCAGCGCACGCACACTAACGAACAGCAGGACCCATGTCTTACTGACGCGATAGCCGGGCGAAGTCCTCACGCGAAGCCGGTTTGATGGGCAACCGTCGAAATCGCTTTCACCGTTTTCACGCAAATCTGACGCCGTGTATTGCGCATGCCGCCCGTTGCCGAAGACGTCGTGCCGGTTCGCGGACGTCTGTGCCCGGCATTTGACTTTCAATGAGGGCAACATCCGGCGTGAACACGCCAGGAGCGCTGACGCGTCCAGCGCGCTTTGCGCGCGTCTCTATCTACGGCTTGCCACATGCCGCAATCACATCTGCGCCACCAATCTCGTTCCACACGGCGGCCGTCGCAATCGCAGTTCCTCGCGATAGCGAATTCACGGCCACGCCAGGCACGGCGCATGCGACGTCGGTTATGCGGCGGGTGCCCGGAAAACCCGCTTTCCGGTACTCCTCGTCAGGGCGCGTCGAATTCGATGGCGACTGCGTGGCGTTCCAAGTGCCTCATTTCCTTCCTCAAGAGACGCGTAACTCCAGCCGTGCAAAGCGGCGGATAGTGCCTGTCTATTCCTCGACGGGACTATTATCGATTTGGAGTTACATCATGAAGGTCATTTTCGCCATCTGGCGAGCGCTCTGCCTGGTCGGCAAGATCTCTGTGCACGTGGCGGTATTTTTCCTCTGGTCTGCGATTGCCGCAGGCGCCGGCTGGATGCTCGTGCATCTGCCGGATGTCTGGTATGTACATCTCGAGAACCAGTCGAGCACGAGCTTCGCTGTTGCCGCCATCACGTCCTACGCCATCGCTGCCGGCGCGCTCTTTCTCGCATTCTCCTGCGGCGCCCTGCGGATGCTGGCGGACGCATATACGGAAATCCTGCTCTTCGCGCGCCAACGGCGCACGCAACGCGCAGTCTCCGCACAGTCCCGTCCGTCAGCACGTGGTCGGTTGAATTCGAATACTCGTTACGTCAACCAGCAGCCGCCAGAAAAAGGCAAGGGACCGGAACTCGATGTTCGTCCGCGCACGACGAAGAACTCGTTGCCGCCGATATCGGTCGATGTCGTGCAAAAAGGTGGGGCCCTGACCTCACAAACAAATAAATAAGCCCCGGAGCACGACGCTTCAAGGGTTTTGTACTGAGCGGGATACTACACAGCGACCAGGAAAACCACGGTCGCCGACGTATCGCCGAGTTCCGATGCAGTGACCATTAGCGAATCGGAGACGGGAAAGCCGATTCGTGCTCCGCGGGTGGACCCGGCGCTATCGACTGTCCAGATCATCATGACTTGCGAATCCAGAAATCCGCCCCGACTACGAGTATTCGCTTTTATTCGCAAGCCATTTCCCGCAACAGCATTGCTACGTCAATTGCACCGCCTGCACGGTCGTCGAGCGGCGCAACACCAGCCACTGGCACACGATGGACGAGGCTAATCATCGCCGGTCTGGCGACGTGGACGCAACGGTGGTACGGTGTCATTCTGGTACAGCAAATGCTGCCGTTTTGACGGGTTGGAGTTCTGACTTGCACCGCCCCGTGATTACGATTCTGCTCGTCGACGACGATACAAAAATCCTTCAATTGCTTCGAATAATTCTCGAAGCCGAAGGCGGCTATCACGTGCTGACCGCGCCAGATGGGGAAGTCGCTGCTGCCATCATCGATGATGCAATGTCTCGATTGCCCGACCTCATCGTGACGGACCGGATGATGCCACACGTCGACGGAGTCGCATTGTGCAGGTGGCTCAAGGCAGACCCCGCGACAGCCAGCATTCCAGTCGTGATGCTGTCGGCTGCGTTGCTTCCACTTCCCTCAGAGCCGTTGTGGAACGTGTTTCTCCGAAAGCCGATATCCATCGCGCGCCTTCTGGAAGTGGTTGCGAGCCTTCTGGACGAACGGGCAAAGCTCTCCGGTCGATTCACGCACTCCATGAACGAGCCGCCGGTGACGGGCGCTGGCGTGCCGCAGCACACGCACCCAAACGAATAGCGGGGTAGGAAGCCTCACTGGCGCAATACGTCGGCGAGCTCTTCGAGCGAAGGCGGTTCGACAAGACAACCGTCGAAATCGCTTTCGCCGTTTTCACGCAAATCCGACGCAGCATCCCAGGTCAGTGCCACCAGACGGGTCGACGCGCATTCTGCCCGATGCCGAAGTCGCCGCGCCAGTTCGTAGCCGTGCATGCGTCACTCCAGTTCCTTTGTTTTCGCCTGCGCTGAATATGGTCACTTCATCCTGCACAGGCATTGACGGGATATCTCACCACCGAAAGCCCGTGGCGCAAGCCACCTTCCGCACGCATGCGTGCGGAAGGTGGCTGAGAAAAAAAGTCAAAGACACGCGGTAGCATGTCCGGCGCGATGCCGATGCCGTTGTCACGCACGATTACCGTGACGTCCCTGCGCAAACACATTGCATAGCTAAGGCCCAACCGTAATCAGGAGCGTGATGTCCACGACGTAATCCGGCGGCGGGGCTCCTGGCCCGAAGTCTCCCGCCAGATAATGGAACCTGCCGCCATAGTGAATGGTGTGTGAGCCTGTTGGCAGGGGCTTCAGAAGCAGGTAGTAGCCGTCAGCTACAGCCGTGCCGGTTCCGTAAACATGTTCCGGTAATCCAAAAACCCAGCGAAGCGCCGCCGTAAATGTGAATTGATCGGTGGCGACGCGATACGCCGAAACATCGGTGACGGGCGCGTTGTCGATAGTGACGAACAAGTCTTGAATGCGGTCAGCAAAGCGGTCGGCAATGACCCGTTCGCCCGCCGCCGTGCCTGGAGTGTAGGTGCCGGGGGGCAGCAGTGTCGAAGAAAAAGTATCGAGCGTCGCAAGCAAGAGCGACGTGCCCGCAGGAATAACGTTCGCGGACTGGTCACAAGTCTGCGGCGTGTTGGGTACGCTGAGCGCGTGAAAGTACGAACTGGGCGTGGCCCAGTACCAGACCTTACCGCTTTGCCCGGATGAAATGGGACGGGTACAGCTAATTAGTGGGTTTGGAAAAAACGGGCCGTTGTCTATCATGTTCACCCACTGCCAGAAGGAGACCACCCACTGGCGGTAGGTTTTCCGCTCGAAGCGTGCATAGCGGGGAACGACTTGATGATTTGCTGACCCCGCATGCGCGGCGGAGTTGTTGACGGCGGCATCGACGGAGTTGATGACTGCGTGGTTGGCAACTGCCGGGCTGGCTGCACCATCGGTGCCGTCCCCGCCGCATCCAGTGAGCGCGACTGCGATCGTTGCGATGATCGCCGACAATCGCAATACCCCCTTGACTCGTGAAATCAGGGGCGCGAGGTCATGATCTGTATCGTTCATCACGCTCTCCTACCGGTCCTACCTGCTTCGTTGCCAGCCGATCGCGTTGTGTGAACAGTTATAGCCCATCGTTAAATGCAGCGCCGGACAAACGAGTGGCGGCCTTTGCCAGACTTTTCCAGTTGGCGCGACCGGCTCGTTCTGCGAGTTGCTTGAGGTGATGGTAGCGTCGATTGAGCGTTGCGCCGGAAATATCGAGCATCGCGTGTTCCTGACGGGAACACCCGTAGCCGGATTGCGAGACCCTCTACGCCACCTGTGATCGTAGCGGCGAGCTATGCCGCGGCGCCTCTACTACGGACGAGAGACGTCGCTGCTCCGGTGAGCGAATCGGTGAGCTCGATAACATTCGTCGCGAAGAGCGTGGGTGTCCAGCCACGGACTGTTGAAACGGCGTTTTGTGAGAATCGCTCTCGCAACGCGTCGTCCGTAGCCAGTCGTACAAGCCGGTCGGCCAGGGCTTCTGCGTCGCCCGGCCGGACGATGAAGCCGTTGATACCGTCGAGCACCAGCTCGTTTGCGACGCCGCAGGTGCTGGTTACGATGGCAGGCTTCGCTGCGGCGAACGCCTCGCTGATGCACAGGCCCCATTGATCGTACGCGCTCGGCAGCACGGCAAATTCGGCGAGTGAATACAGGGCTGGCATTTCGCGGCACGGGACGCAACCGAGGATCTGTATGTACCTGCTCATGCCTAGTCGATCGATTGCATTGCGGATTTCCGGGCCGCAAGGCCCCTGTCCCACCAGCAGCAGGGACAGTCCCGCCGCATGCAACTGTGACTGACAGAATGCCTCGATCAACAGTTCGACGTTCTTGCGCCTTATGAACCGGCTGACACAGATGACGTAGCGCGCGGGAAGACCAAAGTAGCAACGAATTGTCGATGCGTTCTCGAGGGCTGCGCGTGAAGCCGCTGAAAAGTACTCAACGTCAATTACGTCGAAGCCGATTCTGGACCGGCTCATCGGAACTCCTAGCGATTGCGCGTAAGCGCGGTGTTTTTCGCCGGCTACCAGCGCTCCGTCAAACCCCGAAACTAACACCTTCTTCAGGCGCTCCTTGAGCGCGTATCGCCTGCCGTCATCGGCTTTTGAGTCCGACATGTAGATCAGCGTAAAGCGTCTTCCCAAGGCTTTCAGTAACCGCAGGAAAAGCGAATAGTACGTGCTGTAGCCAAGCGTCACGACCACGTCGGGTCTGCATCGACGCAGCGCCGCAAGCAATCCGATACCGACGCGCCACCAATGACGATCTGCCTCGCCGGCATCTTCGACCAGCGTGACAGCGTCCCGCGGGAAGCCCTGGAAGAATGCGATGCGGCCCTCCTGTGGAAAACCATAAGCGCCAGACCGACCGAATACCTCGACAAGGCAGACCTTGTCTCCGCGAGCGTCCGCAAGTTTTGCAAGCGCTTCGTAGCGTGGGACGTGGTAGTCGCCCAGATTGCCGATGACGAAAAGTAAACGCATTAGAACAGTACAGGCACGGTTGAACGACAGGGAACGTTCAACATGACGCAACATGCAGCAGAAATCCTGCCTGGGGTGCGTGCCGCAGACACGGTGGCGAATGCGCGCGCCAACACGCGACTGATCGCGATCCTGGGCGGGTGCGCTGGTGAAATCGCGGATCGGAAATGGGCGCACAACAGCCCAGCGGCGTTCGGGCTCTGACACGCGATGGATTTGCCGGAATTCTGATACCCGTTATCAAACTCGTAGACAGACGCTGCAAGAACACCGGCGCCATTTGACATCGTTGAAAAGCACTGGGAGCGGTGTCTGCCCGAGTGCGTGTTGCGGAGTGGGCGCGTACAGACTGGCCACATACGTACCGACTGTCGCGATATATATGGGTCCGCGGTTATTCGAAATGACAACGCGCGCGTTCGATCAGTGCGGTAGTAAAAGCGTGTCGGTCAGGTCTGAATGGACGGCTTGACGCCCGGGGGTTGCAGGCTCGGCCATGGCTCGTGCCAGATGAGCCTCGTTTGCATTGCCCGTAATGAGCACATGCATTCCTGTCGCGCGGATGAGTTGTGCGGCCGTTTCTCCGAAGTACTCAGTGGGATGGCGGCGCGATTCCGCGCTGGGACCTGGGTGCATGCATCGCGATAAACCGCCGAACGTGATCGAGGCCGCCGCGCGCGAGTTTTACCGCGGGATTGGCGTAATCGTGGTGACGCGGGCTGATCCGCATAAGCGCATCGTTCACCACGCCTCATGCAAATGCTGCGAGGCTTTCGCGATGCATCGTCCTTTGTAGTGCACGACCACGAGTGCAGCACGATGAAGATCCGCGGCGTGAGCAGTCGGCATTTGCGCCAATGCTTCACGCCGGACGTCGCGGCCGTTGTCGAGCAGGATCGTCTTGCATCCGCCGACGCTACCCGCCCCAACTGAGATATTCGCATCCTGCTGCGCAACGCTCGACGGCGTGTACTGGTGTCCGCATTATCCGATAGAACGCACGGCTGAAAGAGCATGCGATGCGCCGAGAATGCGCGTGTCCTCCGTTGCCTTCGATGCACGCAGCCTTTTATTTTTACGTGCTGTCGTGAAGCGCTACGGCGATCCCATATTTACAACGCGACGTGTAAAAAGCGCCGCGCACGCGCGCGAACTGCAAAGCGCAGCGGATGAAGTTCTTCCTGTGGGGTACTGCGTTCCGGGTCGATTGCCACTCGGCGCGATCAGTCTTGTGCTTCGTTTCGATGTGCTTTATATCGGGTGCGAGCACTCTGCCAGCGATGGCTCCCATCTTCACGCCTGGCAGCTTGATCATCGAATCGTCGGGCTTCGCATCCTGTCGAACGTATGCGCGACCGTCCCGGCATCATGAATCAGCGCGTGGGATTCCGAGCCATCCGATCACGTCGAATGCGGCGCGCGGGACGGACCCGATCCGGCCCTGCCACGCGCTGTGCCTCAGCTCGATGGGCGAGCGGTGCGGACGTGCGTCGCGTTCATGGGCGTCTTCTCGCGTAAGCGTCCCGCAGCGCCCACATGGTCCACAGGTCGACCGCACGCGAAGCCGCCGTCTTCAAAAAATCGCTGCTGCTGTGTGGATGCCGGTGCTGCATCATTGCGACATGCTGGCCGTACAGATAACCGGCATGCCACTGTTCCGCGTCGAACATCGCTTCGCTGGCGATGTATGGGCACTCGCATGCCCGGCCAGCAAAGCCTGTTTCGTAGCCCTCGCTGAAGCTACGGTCATAGAGCTTCGCCTCGGTCAATCGTGCTCTCCGTAATACGATGGAAGGTGCTGCCATCCGGCGAATTCGTCGCCGAATGCAGTCCAGAATTGCCGGGCGCCCACGACATGCTGGCGAGCACTCCCGGTGTGCGGCGTGACCCGCTTGCCCTCGTCCGCGATGGTGCCCAGCACGTCACGCGGGGATGACCTGGACGCCGCTTAACGTCCTCGTAGTCGTCGTCGAACTGCACCTGCGGCTGCAGCGTCCTGGAGTAAAGGTTGTCGATCAGCCGAAACGCATTCGCGGCACACAGATCGTCTGAAGGCGGACAGCCAACGGACGCGTTCGAATGCTGCGCTGAGTGCGGCGCGCTTAGGGACATCACGCAGCTCACGGTCCGCACTCGCTCGGACGCTGCTATGTGACCACTATCCGCTGGAGCGGCATAGCGGCCGCAACCTGAACGCGGCACTAACCTGATCGTCGGCGACATTTGCGATTTCATTGAGCGCGTCGAACTCACCGACTGGCCGACTCTCGTCGCATGTCGCGTAAGCGTGACTCAATCGAACGAGCATCGCTCGTTCCTGGTACGCTGAGTCCCCGCAGAATCGCCAGCGCGAGCATTGTGCGCTAGCGACAATGAAGAGCGGCCTTGGAGCGCCCCCCGCACAGCCCCGGGGCTTACCGCTCTGCGTTAAGGTGAGCGTGCTGTCGCGCCATGCGCGAGCGCGTTCTCCAGAGCGAACTCACATATGAACAAGCAGGATCCGACGGGCAGCTGACAGGCGGCGTGTTCGGCATGGCAGCTTATTACGGGAACGTGGTGTACTACGGCGCGGTCGGCGACAACCTCAAGGCTTTCCCAATCACGGCGGCTCGCCTTGCGACAACGCCGTCGTCACAAAGCCCGGGCAAGTTCCCCTATCCGGGCACGGGCCCGGATCAAGTAGTGAAAGAAACGCCGAATCTCGTGCGATTCGCCGCTGTGACGACATCGTGCTGCATGCCAAACGCCCGCCGTGTCACATGTTCGCCAATACCTTGTCCAGCACCGCCGCGACGGCCTGCAGATTCGGTTCGACGAGCATGTCGTAATGGCTACCGGGTACCTTGGCAATCACCAGACCGCCGCGCGCGACGCGCTGCCACAAAAGCATCGGATCGCCACGCTCGTCCAGCCGCGTCGTTGCGCGCACGTACAAGATCGGTCCAGCGTTGTAAGGGGGCGGCCGGTAGCGGGTCATCGCCTGTACCAGTGTTTCGCGCACCTGTCGGAGCGCCGGCGGATAAGCCGCGATCGTCGCGTCCGGCCGCACCCTCGCGTGGCCGAGACGCATTTGCACGTGATCGGCTCCAACGATGAGCCGATCGGCGAGATAACCGGGCATCCGCGACGCAGGCACCGCGCGCAGCTTGCGCCATTGGCCGCGTAGCCGGCCGTAGCACTGGCGCATCCATGCGCTCCACGGCAGCCATCGCTCGTACACGTAGGGATCGAGCAGGCACAGCAGTTCGACTTCGTCACCAGCGCGCCGTAGCTGCTGCGCGATCTCGAACGCGATCAGCCCGCCGAGCGAATACCCCGTCACCGAGTACGGCCCATTCGGCTGGACGGTGCGCATCTCGTCGATGTAGCAGGCAGCCATCTCTTCGACGCGCCGCTGTGTCGGCTCCCCTCCGTCAAGGCCGCGTGCTTGTAGCCCAAAGACGGGGCGCGGGCTGCGCAGTGCCTGTACCAGCGCCCAGCATTCCATCACCGAGCCGCTCAAGCCATGCACGAAGAACAGCGGTGGTCCGGTTCCATCACGCACGGGCACCAGAATCGGCGACGACGGCCGCGGTGCGCCATCTTCGATGATCCCGGCGAGGCGTGCGATCGTCGGCGCGATCACCAGCGTCGCGAGCGGCATCGTGTAGCCCGTCGACTGACGTACTTCGGCGAGCAGCCTTGCTGCGAGCAGCGAATTGCCACCCAGTTCGAAGAAGTTGTCATCGCGACCGATCGGCGCAAAGTCGAACAGCTTCTCCCAGAGTGCCTGCAAATGTCGTTCGAGTTGCTCGCGCGAGTTGCCGGCTGGCGGGAGCTTTCGAGTCGCCAGCTTGAGCGCCGGATGGTTCCGGATCGCATCGAGGCATTCGGGATTGCGCAGCGCCGTGGCATTGATGGCCGGCATGCCGTTGACCGCATCGCAGGCAGATCGTTCGGATAGCTTGCCGTTGTGCGTGACGGGCAATGCATCGACTGCGATGATCCGGTCTGGAACGTGCGCGGGCGATGCGTGGTGCGCGAGATCGCGGCGTATCCGGGCGACCAGCGTGCCCGTCAGCGTCACGCCATCCTGCAGCACGAGCAGCAGCACGATGCGCGAGTCAGGCGGTTGAGCGCGAGCGTGATCGGCCGATGCGTCGCCTTGCTTCTGCTCGACGACCATCGCTTCGCGAATCTCCCGCATATCGTTCAGCACGCGATAGATCTCGGCGGGAGCGATCTTGCTCCCGCGCACATTCAGTATGCCGTCGGAACGGCCATGCAGGCGGGCCGTTCCTTCAGATGAAAACTCGATCAGATCGC
The DNA here is from genome assembly GCF_038900715.1 of Paraburkholderia phymatum. GTDB lineage: Bacteria > Pseudomonadota > Gammaproteobacteria > Burkholderiales > Burkholderiaceae > Paraburkholderia > Paraburkholderia phymatum_A. Next base: position 10,538 of record NZ_JAYMRZ010000004.1, read on the forward strand.
CGTGCGTCCACACACCCGGGTTACGGGAAAAATAGGCCGCGTGAAAGGCCGTGCCGTCCGTGTCGCCATAAAAGCCGAGTGGACGCGACGGAAACGGATTGATGCAAACGAGTTCGCCGATTCCGTTAGTGCGCGCTCCCTGATCCCACGCCTGCACGTCGAGCGCAAGACTCTTGCACTGGGCTTCGCCTGCATAGACCGGCAAGTCGGGATTTCCAAGCACGAAGCAGCCGAGGATATCGGTGCCGCCCGAAATCGACTGAAGCGGCAGCGGCTTCACGTGATCGCGTACCCAGTCGAACTGCGTGTCGTACAGCACCGCGCCAGTCGACATCATCGTGCGAAGCGCGCGTGGATCGAACTGCCGGCCTGGCTCCAGGCCCGCGTCCTCGCACATCTTCAGATAAGCGGGGCTCGTGCCGAACACGGTGACACGCTCATCGGCGACGAGACGCCACAACACATCGATGGTGGAGATCGGTCCATCGTAGGTCACGATTTCGACGCCCGATGCAAGCGCCGACAACTGCCAGTTCCACATCATCCATGCGCAAGTGGTGTGGAAGTACATCCGGTCGCCGGGCCGCAGGTCGCAGTGCAGCCGATGTTCTTTCAGATGCTCCAGCAGACTGCCGCCGGCGCCGTGCACGATGCACTTCGGCCTGCCCGTCGTGCCCGAGGAGAACATGATGAAAAGCGGATGATTGAACGGGAAGCGCGGCCATTCGAAGCGCGCGGCGTCGCCCCCGTCGATCAGTTCGACAAGCGAATGGACACGCTGGCCGATCGTGCCCGGCAGGGCATTTGCGTCATCGAGACAGACCAGTCCCTTTAGCGATGGCAACGCAGCCGTCAGCACGCCGACTTTATCCGCCACAGGCATGCCCGTGTCGAAATCGCGCGCTGCGGTGTGCGCGAACAGTAGACGAGGCGCGAGTGGCGTGAAGCGATCGAGGATCGCGTCGACGCTCATTTCGGGTGCAGCGGACGAAAAGCTCGCGCCGAGCGCGGTCACTGCCAGCGCGGTCACAGCTGCGTCAGCGTCGTTGCGCATGATCGCGACCACGCGGTCCCCTTCGCGCAGTCCCAGTTTCGAAAGCGCGTGAGCAAGGCGCGCGACGCGTTCGCGCAGTTCGCCGCGCGTCAGGCGTACACGCTTTCCATCGGCGTGACATGCGGTGATCGCGGGTGCAGTGGACGGTGCCACGGACAGGTTAAGCAGATTGGCAGCGTAGTTGACTTGAGCCTCGGGAAAGAAGCATGCATGCTCACAGTCGTCGCCGACGCAAACCGGCTCGATGCTGCCGGATAGCTCCAGCCCTTGCGACCACTCGACGAAGCATTGCCAGAAGGTGCGAAAGTCTCGCACCGAGAAATCGTGTAACGACTGGTAGTTATTAAAGGCTTTGCCAGTGCGCGCCTGAAGCGCTGCAGCAAATGCCGTCAATTGTGATGTTACCGGGCGCTCGGACGTTTGCTCATAAATTGGAGTACGTCCTGTGGTGACGCTTGCGCACTGCAACGCGTCGGACAGGTAGGAACGAGCCATTGAACGCTCCCTATCAAATTTTTTTGTTGTAATCGGCCTCGTCGCACGGGCACTGAATGCACCGGTTCGACATTCCACGCGGAGGAAGCCGTCGCAGTGCATTGCCGACTGCATTGCCCGTTTTTCGCGCGGCGTGTACCGGTGACTGAGCCCCGCATCAACTGTGCCCACACGCGATGGTTGCTCTCTAGCGGCTCTACATCGCTGTGATCAGCGTCAGTGCGATAGCGCCGGAATTTGCGCGCGAATCGGGTGCCTTTGATTCCAGTGCAATTTGCGACGTTGATGGCGTTGTCTATGTGTGATGCGCGCTTGCGACACCGCGCCTTTAGAATGCCACATCAATTCAATCGCTTGTTCTCTGGGTAGCCGCTTACGTCCGGCGGACGGCGACACGCGTCGCACATGAGACCATCTCTCAGTGGGAAGGGATCGGTGTTCATGTCGCGTCCACGTACGGAGTACATTTCTGCTGCACATGATGGCGGCTGAAACCGGGTGGCGATATTCGATTTAATTTACTTAGCATGACTATAAGAATTCTGATTTACGATTTATTCGACCCTTATAAATATAAAGGGGATCAAATAACTATTTATATTAATATTAGAAAATGGATTTGCTTTCCTTGAGAAGATATCCAGGCCGATGACAGATGTGTCTTTTCTCCGGGACTTTGAGGCAGATCGCCCCCGCGGGCACCATATGTAGAAAATGGGAGGACCATTTCAACGCTCATCATTGGGATCAATCCTTTTCTGCGCTGAAGCGGGTTAACACTACCTGCATGAAGCGCTTATAATTCGTCTGCCCGTGAAGACTTCCGTAACTAATGCCGGATCAGCATTGAAGCTGCCGTCCATGGCGTAATAGGTGCCGAAGAGGGCATTGCGTGTAGCCAGACATCGTTTCGCCGTGAAAACATGGCGAATGAGCGGGATCTAGATGTCTGGTTGTCAATTCCTGCGCCGGTTTCTTTACCGCAGAAACCCGACGCACGGATCTTGGCTGTTCAGTTGCAGAGTTGCGTTGCAGCGTCTTCGAACCGTTAAGGTTCGCTGACAGTGTCGTGTCGACAAGGAAAAGCGAAGGACGTTTCTGATCCGTCAGTCATCCTATGCGCTTGTCGACCGCGATGCGCGCGATGGACGATGGCCGCCGTAACGGCCCTCCCGACTCGCGTCACAAATCAGGTCGTCTGAGTTGCCATTCACCCGCCGATGCGTGCTTCGTCGCTCGTACGGCGGATCGATGGCATGTGCAGACATGTCGGCTGTAGTTCACGCATGAGGTGCGTAAGGCGAGCGCTGCTCGCGTTGCGAGGAATGATTCTTCGAGCGTGTCTGATTTAGTTGAGCAGTAAGGAGTACGTAATACTAGGCGGCGGCTGGCGGAGATTTGCGGGTTTGGGCGTTTTGTGCGCTCGTGCGAACGCTGGGAGACGCAGGCGGCTCAGGCAATTGACGTGGGCTGACGCGTCCTCCAGCGCACTTCTCCTTCTATTTGATAACGCGAAGGCGGGAAAAGACTCCGATCGATCTTGCCAGACCTCGGAGACACTGCTTTCAGCGAAACATACGGACAATGATGAGATATTGGAAACTAGTGGGGGTTGCATCGGCAACTGTGTTGGCATCGTTTGGTGCGGAACACGCGCAGGCTCAAGGCGTCAGCAGCTCGACGCTCTCATGCGGCAACGCGGCGCAACAGGCGGGCGGCACCGCGAACGGCCTGATCTCGGCCGACACGCCGACCAGCGACGGGCTGCGCGTATTCCAGAACAACACGCCGTTCAAGCTCGCGATCACGACAAACGCGCCGAACGCGGATACCGTCGTGTGGTCGATTGCCGATTCGAACGGCGCGATCAAGACGCAGGGCAGCTTCCCCGTGAACTCCGGCGTGCAGACCAACACGATTTCCTGTACGTCGACGTGGTCGGGCTACGGTGCGCTCACGGCCACGCTGCGCGCGAGCGGCGGCACGCTGCCGCACAGCGGCACGCGTCCGACGGGTATCGCGACGTTCGGCGTGCTGCCGAACCTCACGCCTGTGCTCGGCACCGTGAACTACGCGCATCAGGATCAGCACCGCTTCGGCATGCAGGGCTTCAACGGCAACATCGCCGCGCTGCACGCACTCGGCATCTCGTGGACGATCGACGACCGTCAGCAGTCGACGATGGAACCCAACGGTCCGAACACGTACACGCCGAACGTGAGCGACCTCGATGCGTTCTACAAGAACAACCCCGACCAGATGCGCATCGTGCGTCTTGACGGTATCCCCGGGTGGAATTCGAAGACGGGTCAGTACACCGACAGCTACTACGCGCCGAAGGATATGACCGCGTTCCAGAACTTCATGGCGAAGGTCGGCACCGACACGAGCCTGATCCGCGCGGCGAACTATCCGAAGCAGCAGAACAACTACTATCAGGTGACGTGGGAGCCGAGCCTCGGCTGGGCCGATAGCGACGCGAACTTTGTCGCGATGTACAAGGCCGCCTATCAAGGCATCCACTCGACCGATCCGAACGCGGTCGTGATGGGCACGGGCAATCCGTTCGCCTCCAACTGCGATACGTGTACGACGGGCTATCTGAAGAAGTTCGGCGCGCTCGGACTGTGGAATTACATCGACGCGGTTTCGACGCACGGCTACTGGAACGCGGGTACGTATCCGGCGCATCCGCCTGAGCTGCAGGACTCGGACCCCGATCCGGCGAACCAGGCCAACGCGCTCGACAACCAGATGAACCAACTGCGCTCGGTGATGCAGGCCGGCAAGCCGAACATGAAGTTGTTCTTCACGGAAGCGGGCACGAGCTACGACCCGGGCATCAACTACGGCCCGACGACGCCATCGCAGAACCAGCTGTTCGCACATGCAGCCGTTGGTGTTCGCTCGCACATCATCGTGCTGGGCGGCGGCGCGCAGGTGACGACGCTGTTCTTCGGCCCCGACTATCCGGGCGAAGTGGGCTACGGTTCGTTCTTCGACCTGAACAACGCGCAGGGCGCATTCGGTGCGTCGAACCTGTCGCCGAAGCCTGAAGCGATGGCCTTCGCAACGATGACCCGCGTGCTGGACGGCACGAACACGCTGGGCCGCGTCAAGGGCACGCCGGGGGGTACGTTCGCGTATGCCTTCCAGCAGCTCGGCGACGGCAAGGTCGTGACGGCCGCATGGGCGCACAGCAACAGCCAGTGGCCGACGAGCAACGGCACGTACAGCCAGACGTATTCGACGGGCTACTCGCTGCAGGTGGACAATCCGGGTACGTCGGGCAACGTGACGAAGATCGATGGCTATGGCAATACCACGACCGTTCCGTACTCGAACGGCCAGGTCTCGCTGACGCTGACGGAAGTGCCGCAGTACATCGTGTCGAACAACGCGACCGTTGCGAAGGACAATTCGACGGTTCCTGTTGGCTACACGGGCCAATAATCGCTGCAGTCATCGACGACGAAGCTGCCGCTGAAATCTGGCGGCAGCCTGTTTCCTTCTGTATGGAATCCGCGCCAAAGCGGAGGCTCTACGCCGCGGCATCGTGAACGCGATTGCTGGCAATCCAGGCATGGCAAAAAAATCGGTTAATCGTCGAGTTTTCTTTTGCCATTGCCTTTGCCAATGTTGCTGGCGGCAGCCGCTAATCTGGCTTCGACAACCCCAAAAATGGATGAGATTTAGTTTCGCGGACTGCTGCGGCAGTTCGTGACGGTCGCGAACGTCTTGAGCCAGAGAGGATTGAGCATGACGCATTGTCATCGGCTTTCGCGATGACAATCAGTGTCATCAGGCGACTTCCCGATTGCCATTGAAATCGATACCATGACGGCTGATGTGAACGAATCGGCCACGAGGAAACATAGCGGACCCGATTCGGCGAAACGCCCGTTTCCGAGGTGCAACTACCGCGAAGCCGAAACACGTACGTGCTGAACGCAGATGCCTGAACGGCCGGGTCGCACCTCTGCGAATTTCATCATGACCCGGGATTCCTCACACACCGCGCTACTCTGGATCGTCGCCGCTGCATTCTTCATGCAGACGCTGGATACGACGATCGTCAACACCGCGCTGCCTTCGATGGCGCAAAGCCTGCACGCATCGCCGCTTGCGATGCAGCCGGTCGTCGTCGCGTACACGCTGACCATGGCGCTGCTGACGCCCGCATCCGGCTGGTTCGCGGATCGATTCGGCACGCGCCGCGTCTATTTCGCCGCGATTCTCGTCTTCGTGCTGGGCTCGCTGTGCTGCGCCGGCGCGCATACCCTCGATCAACTCATCGTCGCGCGCGTGCTGCAAGGCATCGGCGGCTCGATGCTGCTGCCCATCGGACGGCTTGCCGTGTTGCGCCGGGTGCCCGGCGACCAGTACGTGTCGGCGCTGGCATTCGTGTCGGTCGCGGGACAGGTCGGGCCGATCGTCGGGCCGACGCTCGGCGGCTGGCTCACGCAGTCCATTTCGTGGCACTGGATTTTTCTCGTCAACGTTCCCGTCGGCGTGATCGGACTCTTCACCGTGCAACGCTATCTGCCGCACGATCACGCGACGCATCCGCCGCCATTCGATTTCATCGGCTGCGGACTGCTCTCGCTCGCGATGATCCTGCTTTCGCTCGCGATCGATCCGCCGATGAGCACGCATCGCATCGAATGGTCGGCGGGTCTCGCGGTGGCCGGCGTCGTTGCCGCGCTCGCGTACATTCCGCACGCCCGCTCGTTCACGCGGCCGCTCTTCAGACTCGCGCTGTTCAGCGAGCCGAACTTCAGCGTGGGTCTCGTCGGCAATCTGCTGTGCCGGATCGGATCGAGCGCGGTGCCGTTCATGCTGCCGCTGTTGATGCAGGTGCAGCTCGGCTACTCGCCGTTGCGCTCGGGTCTGATGATGCTGCCCGCCGCGATTGCGGGCACCGTCTCGAAGCGCTGGATCGCGCCGCTGATCAGGCGCTTCGGCTATTCGGCGTTTCTCGCCGTCAACACGGTGATCGTCGGCTCGACGATCGTCGCGTTCGCGCTCGTGTCGAAGCACTCGGCGCCGTTGCTGGAAATCGTGCTGCTTACCGTGTTCGGCGCGGCGAACTCGATGCAGTTCGCCGCGATGAACAGCGTGACGCTCAAAGGTTTGTCGCACGCGGACGCGGGCAGCGGCAACAGCCTCTTCTCGATGGTGCAGATGCTCGCGATCGGCCTTGGCGTGTCGATCGGCGGCGGGCTCGTCAACGTGTTTTCCGCGCAATGGGGCTCGGCGTCGACAGGCTTCATGCTCAGCTTCGTGTGCGTCGGCCTGGTCACGCTGCTGTCGGCGCTCGTGTTCCGTCGACTCGACTTGCCGCCCGCGCAGCCTGCCGTCGCGGCGCGGGCGCGCACGGCGCGCACGGCGCGCTGATCGTGCGGCGCTCGATATCAATGGGCGTCGTGCGTATGCCGCGCCCGCACGACGAGATGATCGACCATCCGCTGCGCCGCGGGCTGTAGCGAGTCGAAATCGCGAAAGCACACGACGAACTTCCGCTTCGCCCATTCGTCCGTCAACGGAATCACGCGCACATCGAGAATGCGCGCATACGTATCGCCGACTACTTGCGGAATCACGCTGATGCCGAGCTTCGCGGCGACCACGCGAAACGCCGCATCGAAGTTCGACACGACCGCCCTGTACGACACCGTGCCGCCTGCTCGCGCGGCGGCGCGTTGCATCATCATGTGTACGGCCGTCGACGGCGGCAGGCCCACATGTTCATAGCCTAGCGTCTCCGCGAAGCGAAGCGTCGAGCGTTTCGCGAGCGGATGGTCCGGATGCACGGCGAGCGCGAGCCGGTCCTCGCGATACGGTCGATGCTCGAGCCCTTCGAGATCCACGTTGTCCCAGCACACGCCTACGGATGCCGCGCCTTCGCGCAGCCGCCGCACGAGATCGTGCGACAGCCACTCCTCGACATGCACGCGGATGTTCTCGTGCGCGGGCATGCTCATGAACGACGCGACATCGTCGAGCAGGCTCTCCGCAATCGCCGACGCCGACGCGCACACGCTCACGCTGCCGCGCAGGCCGCTGCCGAATGCGGCGATATCGCTCGCGATCCGGTCCATCGTGAACAGCACGTTGCGCGCGTGTTCGAGCAGCGCGACGCCGGCGGGCGTCGGCAGCACGCCGCGTCGCGAGCGCGTGAAGAGCGGCACGCCCAGATCGCTTTCGAGCTGCGCGATCCGCTTGCTGACGGCGGAAGGCTCGATATGTTCGTCGTGCGCGGCGCGCGCCATGTTCTTGTGCTCGCAGACGGCCACGACGAGCCGCAATGTTTTCAGGTCGATGTCGCGCAACGGTTGTCTCCTGTCGGCGCCTTGGCGCCCTGGCGCGTTGCTCTGGTCCGAGCCAGAGGGTCGCGCTGCGTTTCCATTTCGGAAATCTGACACTTCCAAAATAGCGCTTTATGTATCGGATGGAATGTCTAAAGTTAGCACAACGCCGGCATTCGCAAAGACCGGCATGCAACACTGGAGACACCCTCGATGCCCTCATTCCCCTCCCGCGTCGTGATCCGCGAAGTCGGCTTGCGCGACGGGCTGCAAAGCATTCAGACCGTTCTTCCCACCGAAAAGAAGATCGAATGGATCGCCGGCGCGTATGCGGCCGGTCAGCGTGAAATCGAAGTCGGTTCGTTCGTGCCCGCGCGCCTGTTGCCGCAACTCGCGGACACGGCGGAACTCGTCGCGTATGCGAAGACGCTGCCCGATCTGTTCGTCTCGGTGCTCGTGCCGAACCTGAGAGGCGCCGAGCGCGCGATCGACACGCAAGCGGACCTGATGCTCGTGCCGTTGTCCGCGAGTCGCGAGCATAGCCTTGCGAACCTGCGCAAGACGCCCGACGAAGTGATCGCCGAAGTCGCGCGCATCCGTGCCGCGCGCGACGCTGCGGGCTCGAAGACGCTGATCGAAGGCGGCATCGGCACTGCGTTCGGCTGCACGATTCAAGGCATCGTCGACCAGGCCGAAGTACTGCGATGCATGCAGGCGCTGCTCGATGCGGGCGCTGACCGCGTGAGCATCGCGGATACCGTCGGCTATGCGAATCCCGCTGCCGTGCGCGATCTGTTCGAGAAAGCGCGGCGCATGGCGGGCGAGCGTTTCTGGTGCGGACACTTCCACGACACGCGCGGCCTCGCGCTCGCGAACGTATATGCCGCGCTCGAAACGGGCGTCGCGCGCTTCGATGCGACGCTCGCCGGCATCGGCGGCTGTCCGCATGCGCCTGGCGCGAGCGGCAACGCATCGACCGAAGACCTCGCGTTCATGCTCGCGGACATGGGCATCGAAACGGGCGTCGACATCGAACGGCTGCTGACGTTGCGCGCGAAGGTCGCGCAGTGGCTGTCGAACGAAACGCTGCACGGCACGCTATGGCTTGCGGGTCTGCCGAAGACATTCAACGGCGGTGCGAAGCGCGCCGCGAATCCCATCGTTACCGCATGAGGTTCAACATGAGCACATCCAGCCAGCTGCCTCTCGAAGGCGTGCGCGTCATCGAATTCACCCACATGGTCATGGGGCCGACGTGCGGGATGATCCTCGCGGATCTCGGCGCCGAAGTCATCAAGATCGAACCGCCCGGCGGCGACAAGACGCGAAAGCTGCCGGGCCTCGGCATCGGCTTCTTTCGCACGTTCAACCGCAACAAGAAGAGCGTCGTGCTCGACATCAACACGCCCGACGGTCACGCAGCCGCTGAAGAGCTGATCGGCCAGTGCGACGTGATGCTCGAAAACTTTCGGCCGGGTTTGATGCAGAAGCTGGGCCTCGACTACGACACGCTGTCGAAGAAGTTTCCACGCCTGATCTACGTATCGCACAAGGGCTTTTTGCCAGGCCCTTATGAAAAGCGGCTCGCGCTCGATGAAGTCGTGCAGATGATGGGCGGCCTGTCGTATATGACGGGACCGGCGGGGCGTCCGCTGCGCGCGGGCACGTCGGTCAACGACATCATGGGCGGCATGTTCGGTGCGATCGGCGTGCTGGCCGCGCTGCGCGAACGCGATTTCACGGGGCGCGGACAGGAAGTGCAAAGCGCGCTGTTCGAGAACTGCGTGTTCCTCGCGGGCCAGCACATGCAGCAGTACGCGATGACGCACGAAGCGCCGCCGCCGATGCCGTCGCGCGTCTCCGCATGGAGCGTGTACGACGTGTTCACGCTCGCGAACGGCGAGCAACTGTTCATCGGCGCGGTCAGCGACAGGCAGTTCGTCACGCTGTGCGATGTGATCCACCGGCCCGATCTCGCGAGCGAGCCGCAATTCGCGGACAACGCGATGCGCGTGGCCGTGCGTCCCGAACTGCTCGCGCGTCTTGGCGACATCCTGAAGCACCATCGCGCCGATGAACTCGCCGCGAAGCTCGAAGCAGCGGGCATTCCCTACGCGCACATCGTGCGCCCCGATCAACTGTTCGACGATCCGCATCTGAAGCAAAGCGGCGGACTCGTGCCGATGCAAACCGACGACGGCGGCACGACAGAAGTGGTCCTGCTGCCGCTGACGATGGGCGGGCGGCGTCCTGGCGTGCGTCAGGCGCTGGCGAAAGTCGGCGAGCACACGCAGGAGATTCTTTCGCGGCTGACGGGGCGCGCCACCGCGTGAGCGCGTCGATGGCCGCGAGAACGCAACCCATACCAACTGACATCAACGAAGCATCGACCATCAGGCATCCAATTCAATCCGACAACCGATGGCGCATTTCAGGAGACAGACAACTATGCAGCGCACGATACCCGCGGCAGCGGACAATCCCCCGTTTGCGCCCTCCGAAACGCAGACCAATCTGCGCGCGGCGGCGGCATTGTCCGCGCGCATGGACCGCTTGCCCGTCACGCGTTACTTGTGGATGCTCGTCCTGCTGATTTCACTCGGCGGATTCTTCGAGGTCTACGATCTGATCTTCACCGGCTACATCGCGCCGGGGATGGCGAAGAGCGGTCTGCTCAAGACGACGACGGATTCGTTCTTCGGGCTTCAGGGCATCGCGGGTTTCATCGCGTCGACGTTCGCGGGGCTGTTCGTCGGCACGTTCTGCTTCGGGTGGCTGCCGGACCGTTTCGGGCGCCGCAAGGTGTTCACGGTGTCGTTGCTATGGTATTCGGTCGGCTCCGCCATACTGGCGTTTCAGCACACGCCTGAAGGGCTGATCTTGTGGCGCTTCATCACGGGCATCGGTGTCGGCATCGAAATCGTGACGATCGACAGCTACGTCACCGAACTCGTGCCGCAGCACATGCGGGGCCGCGCGATGGCGTTCAACCAGGCCGTGATGTTCGCGGCCGCGCCCGCCGCGGCGATTCTGTCGTACTGGCTCGTGCCGACCACGTTCGCCGGCATCGACGGCTGGCGCTGGGTCGTGCTGATCGGCTCGGCGGGCGCGGTGATCGTGTGGTTCATTCGTCTCGTCGTGCCGGAGAGCCCGCGCTGGCTCGCGAGTCATGGGCATGTCGAGAAGGGCGATCGCGTGGTCAGAAAGATGGAAGCGATGGCCGCGCGTCAATCGGGCCGTGCGTTGCCGGCGCCGCTGCCTGCCGTCGAAGTGCCCGCGCATCGACGCGCGTCGCTTGCGGAATTGTGGCAGCCGCCGTATCGCTCGCGGCTCATCATGTTGATCGTCTTCAACTTCTGCCAGGCGATCGGCTATTACGGATTCGCGAACTGGGTGCCGACGTTGCTGATCGGTCAGGGCATCACGGTGACGAAGAGCTTGCTCTACTCGTTCATCATCGCGATTGCGTTGCCTTCGGGACCGTTGCTCGCGATGCTGTTCGCCGACAGGCTCCAGCGCAAATGGCTGATCGTCGGCTCCGCGTTTGCAGTGGTCGTGTTCGGGCTGCTGTTCGGGCAGATGAAAGCCGTCGTGCCGCTGATCGTGCTCGGCGTCCTCATCAGCCTCGCAGGGCAGACCATTTCCGTTTGCTATCACGCGTACCAGGCCGAGCTTTTTCCGACGCGCATCCGTTGCCGCGCAAACGGAATCGTCTATTCGGCGAGCCGCATCGGCGCGATGATGTCGGGCTTCGTCATCGCGCATCTATTGCGGGAGTTCGGCGTCGCGGGTGTGTTCGTCGGCATTACCGCGTGCATGATCGTCGTGATGATTTCGATCGGCGGATTCGGGCCGAAAACGAATGGCGTCCGGCTCGAAGAGCTTTGCCATTGAGGTCGCTGCGCGCTAGTCGCCAAAAAATGAACGCCGGCCGGGTCTTTGGAGACCCGGCCGGCGTTTTGTCGTCACGCAATGGCTAAGCGCAGGGAATTACGCGTGGCCTGCCTTCAGTTGCAAACGGAACTTGTGCAGCAACGGTTCCGTGTAGCCGCTCGGCTGCGCGCAGCCTTCGAATACCAGCGCGCACGCCGCCTTGAACGCGATCGAAGCATCGAAGTTCGGCGCCATCGGCTTGTAGTTCGGGTCGCCTGCGTTTTGCTGATCGACGACCTTCGCCATGCGCTGCAAGGTTTCCTTCACGAACTCCGGCTTGACGACGCCGTGACGCAGCCAGTTCGCGATGTGCTGGCTCGAAATGCGCAGCGTCGCGCGGTCTTCCATCAGGCCGACGTTGTGGATGTCCGGCACCTTCGAGCAGCCGACGCCCTGATCGATCCAGCGCACCACATAGCCGAGAATGCCCTGTGCGTTGTTCTCGACTTCCTGGCGGATCTCGTCGTCGTTCCATTGCGCGCGCTCGACGACGGGAATCGTCAACAGCCCGTCGAGCAGTTCGTCGCGCGCGCTCGCGAAGTCCGTGCGTTCCAGTTCCTTCTGCACGGCCTGCACGTCGACCTGATGATAGTGCAGCGCATGCAGCGTCGCGGCCGTGGGCGAGGGCACCCACGCCGTGTTCGCGCCCGCCTTCGGATGACCGATCTTCTGTTCGAGCATCGCCTTCATCAGGTCGGGCATCGCCCACATGCCCTTGCCGATCTGCGCGCGGCCGCGCAGGCCCGCAGCGAGACCGACGAGCACGTTGCTGCGCTCGTACGCGGCGATCCACTTGCTCGACTTCATATCGCCCTTGCGCATCATCGGGCCGGCTTCCATCGAGCTGTGCATCTCGTCGCCCGTGCGATCGAGGAAGCCCGTGTTGATGAACGCCACGCGCGCCGCTGCCTCGCCGATACACGCGGAGAGGTTGACGCTCGTGCGGCGCTCTTCGTCCATGATGCCCATCTTGATCGTGTTGCGCGCCAGCCCGAGCAGATCTTCGACGCGCGCGAACAGCTCGCTCGCGAACGCGACTTCAGCGGGGCCGTGCATCTTCGGCTTGACGATGTAGATGGAGCCCGTGCGCGAGTTGAGCTTGTGCGTGCGGTCGTGCAGCGCGCACAGCGTCGTGATGACGGCGTCGAGAATGCCTTCGGGAATCTCGCGGCCGTCGCGATCGACCACGGCCGGGTTCGTCATCAGATGGCCGACGTTGCGGATGAACAGCAGCGAGCGTCCATGCAGCTTCACAGGCTGACCGTTCGCGCCGTGATACTCGCGGTCCGCGTTCAGGCGGCGCGTGAACGTCTTGCCGTTCTTCGTGACTTCTTCCGTCAGCGTGCCGACCATCAGGCCGAGCCAGTTGCGATAGAGCTGCACCTTGTCGTCGGCATCGACGGCCGCAACCGAGTCCTCGCAGTCGATGATCGTGCTGACGGCCGCTTCCATCAGCACGTCCTTGACGTGCGCGGGATCGGTCTTGCCGATCGAATCGTTTGCGTCGATCTGGATTTCGAAGTGCAGGCCGTTGTGCTTGAGCAGCACGGCCGACGGCGCGTTCGCATCGCCCTGATAGCCGACCAACTGCGCTGGGTCTTGCAGCGCGGTCGCGCCGCTCTTCAGCGCGACGCTGAGCTTGCCGTTCTCGACGCGGTAGCTGGTCGCGTCCTTGTGCGAACCGTTCGCGAGCGGCGCGGCATCGTCGAGGAACTTGCGCGCATAGGCGATCACGCGCGCGCCGCGCACCGGGTTGTACTTCGCGCCGCGCTCGGCGCCGTCGGTTTCGTCGATGGCATCGGTGCCATACAGCGCGTCGTACAGGCTGCCCCAGCGCGCATTCGCCGCGTTCAGCGCGTAACGCTGGTTCGACAGCGGCACGACGAGTTGCGGGCCCGCCTGCTCGGCGATTTCGCGGTCGATGTTCTCCGTGGTGGCCTTCACGCTCGCGGGCGCGGGCACGATATAGCCGATGCTTTCGAGGAAGCTGCGATACGCGCGCAGGTCGCGCACCGGGCCCGGATTCGCGCGATGCCATTTGTCGAGTTCGACCTGCAGGCGGTCGCGTTCGGCGAGCAGCGCGCGGTTCTTTGGCGCGAGGTCGTGCACGATGGCATCGAAACCGGCCCAGAATGCGGCGCTATCGACACCGGTTCCAGGCAGGGCTTCCTTTTCGATGAACTGTTCGAGGTTCGCGGCGACCTGCAATCCGTCGCGTTGAGTCATTTGGGTCATGGGCTGTTCCAAGAGGGGCGAGATTTCGACTAGCTTCGGGGCGGCGTTCAACCATTCGCAGCGGTGGCAACGGCCGCGGCACCGGCCTTTGCCACTTGCGCATCCTGATCGGCCTTCACGCCGGAAACACCGACGGCGCCGACCACCTGACCATTTACCACAACGGGAACGCCGCCTTCCAGCGTACCCGAGAGCGGCGCGCTCAGGAATGCGGTGCGGCCGCCGTTGATCATGTCTTCATACTGCTTCGATTCGCGGCGGCCCAGCGCGGCCGTGCGGGCCTTCTCAGTCGCGATGTAGGCACCGATCGGCGCGCAGTTGTCGAGGCGCAGCAGCGCGAGTTGATGGCCGCCGTCGTCGACGACGGCAATGGCCACGGCCCACTGGTTGCGCTCGGCTTCGGCGCGCGCCGCTTCGATGATTTTCGTCGACTCGGCGACCGTCAGAACGGATTTTGTCTGCATGTTGCGTTTCCTGAAACGATTGAGGTGACTTCCATCTACAGACCGGTCGCGAGTCGCGGATCGACATGACAGGCGGCGCACACACGCACGATTTACGCGCGAGCGAGGTCCAGTCTTATATATGACTTGGGGTCCATTGTTCCGCGTTCCTGGCTGCTTGTCGACTGGGTGGAACACTGGTCTTACCAGTTTTTTCTGTCCCCATGTACGGCCCTGCGATGACGCAGCAAGGGCACGCAAGCGCCGCGCCAGGGAAAACCCGTGTCGGCCATCGATGCGCTTGACCATCGGTTGAGCTGCGCGAATACTACTAAGATATTAGTGAATCGACGGATGCAGCCAGGCCATGTTCGTAATCCACGATCACCGGATTCATCTCGAAAGCGAGTCGCTCGCACGCGATGTCGATGCGCCCACTGTGAGCGCGCTGCTCGCGGATGGAAAGACCTGTCGCCCGCCCGTGGGCGGTGCGGTCTATGGCACGTTGCTGAACGATCGTGCCGCGCTCGATGCGTTGGGCGACGCCGTCCATGCTCCGCCGTACAAGGCGCCGCCGAAAGCGCCCGTTCTGTACGTGAAGCCGCGCAACACGCTGGCAGGGCACGGCGCGCAAGTCGTCGTGCCTGACGATGAGCACGGCGTGCAAGTCGGCGGATCGCTCGGCATCGTGATGGGGCGCACCGCGTGTCGCGTGAGCGTCGACCAGGCGCTGGAATTCGTCGCGGGATACACCGTCGTTGCGGACCTTTGCGTGCCGCACGCGAGCGTTTATCGGCCGTCGGCGCGGTTTCGCGTGCGCGATTGCTTCTGCGTGATCGGTCCCGCCGTGATCGCGCGACGGCACGTGGCCGATCCGGATGCGCTGCGTATCGCGATCAGCATCGAAGGAAAGCGCGCTTTCGAAGCGAGCACTTCTACGTCGATTCGCAACGTCGCGCGATTGATCGCCGACGTCACCGACTTCATGACGCTTTCCCCCGGCGATGTGCTGACGTTGGGTGTCCCGCATGGTGCGCCCGTCGCGCACGCCGGCGACAACGTGAGCATCGCGATCGGCGCATGGACGCCGTTGCGTTTCTCGACGACGTCGAAAGAAGGAGGCGAACGATGATGCGCGGCCGTGTTGCGTATGCAGGCGCCATTCACGAGGCGTATCCGCACGAGCGGGGCGTTCGGCTCGCCGATGGCCGTGTCTGTCGAGAAGAAGAAATCGTGTGGCTTGCGCCCATCGAACCCGGCACGATCTTCGCGCTCGGTCTGAATTACGCGGAGCACGCGAAGGAACTGCAATTCTCGAAGCAGGAAGAGCCGCTCGTGTTTCTGAAGGGGCCGGGCGGCGTGATCGGTCATCGCGGTGTGACGCGCCGTCCGAACGACGTGACGTTCATGCACTACGAGTGCGAACTCGCCGTGGTGATCGGCCGGTCGGCGAAAGAAGTGAAACGCGATGAAGCAATGCAGTACGTTGCCGGCTACACGATCGCGAACGACTATGCGATCCGCGACTATCTGGAGAACTATTACCGGCCCAATCTGCGCGTGAAGAATCGCGATGGCGGCACGGTACTCGGCCCATGGTTCGTCGATGCCGCCGACATTGCGGACGTCAGGCAACTCGAGTTGCGCACCTACGTGAACGGCACGCTGCAACAAAAGGGCAATACGCGCGATCTCGTTACCGACATTCCCGAGCTGATCGAATATCTGAGCGGATTCATGACGCTCGCGCCCGGCGACGTCATTCTGACGGGCACGCCGGAGGGCGTCGTCAATGTGAATGCGGGCGACGAAGTCGTCTGCGAGATCGACGGCCTCGGCCGTCTCGTCAACGTGATCGTTTCCGACGCGGACTTCAACCGCGACTGACTGTCTGGGACCTGCCAATGCGAATCGAACATCTGATCAACGGCCAATCGACGCAAGCGCGTGACTACTTCGAGACCGTGAATCCGGCGACGCAAGAAGTACTGGCCGAAGTCGCGCGCGGCACGGGCGAAGAAATCGACGCGGCTGTGCGCGCTGCAAAAGACGCGTTTCCCGCATGGGCCGCGAAGCCCGCAGCCGAGCGCGCGAAGCTCGTGCGCAAGCTCGGCGAACTGATCTCGAAGCACGTGCCCGAGATCTCCGACACGGAAACGCGCGACACGGGCCAAACGATTTCGCAAACGCGCAAGCAACTCGTGCCGCGTGCCGCCGACAACTTCACGTATTTCGCGGAGATGTGCACGCGCGTCGACGGCCATACGTACCCGACCGATTCGCATCTGAACTACACGCTGTTCCATCCCGTCGGCGTGTGCGCGCTGATTTCGCCATGGAATGTGCCGTTCATGACGGCCACGTGGAAAGTTGCGCCGTGTCTCGCGTTCGGCAATACGGCTGTGCTGAAGATGAGCGAGTTGTCGCCGCTCACGGCGTCGATGCTCGGCAATCTCGCACTCGAAGCGGGCATTCCCGCGGGCGTGCTGAACGTCGTGCACGGTTATGGCAAGGAAGCGGGCGAACCGCTCGTCGCTCATCCCGATGTACACGCCGTTTCGTTCACGGGTTCGACGGCGACGGGCAATCGCATCGTGCAGACGGCGGGCCTCAAGAAATTCTCGATGGAACTGGGCGGCAAATCGCCGTTCGTTATCTTCGACGACGCCGATTTCGAGCGCGCGCTCGATGCCGCCGTGTTCATGATCTTCTCGAACAATGGCGAGCGCTGCACGGCGGGTTCGCGGATACTCGTGCAGAAATCGATCTACGGGAAATTCGCTGAGCGCTTTATCGAGCGCGCAAAACGCTTGACCGTTGGCGATCCGCTCAACGAGAGCACGGTCATCGGTCCGATGATCAGCCAGGGGCATCTTGCGAAAGTGCGCGGCTATATCGAGCTGGGGCCAAAGGAAGGCGCGACGCTCGCGTGCGGCGGACTCGATGCGCCATCGTTGCCCGACGCACTGAAGAAAGGCAATTTCGTCGCGCCTACTGTATTCGTCGATGTCGACAACCGCATGCGCATCGCGCAGGAAGAGATCTTCGGGCCGGTCGCGTGCCTGATTCCGTTCGACGACGAAGCGCACGCCATTCGCCTCGCCAACGATATCTCATACGGCCTGTCGAGCTATGTATGGACCGAGAACACGGGTCGCGCGCATCGCGTGGCGGCAGCAATCTCGGCGGGCATGTGCTTCGTGAACAGCCAGAACGTGCGCGATCTGCGACAGCCGTTTGGCGGCACGAAGGCATCGGGTGTTGGGCGCGAAGGCGGCACGTGGAGCTATGAAGTGTTCCTCGAACCGAAGAACGTGTGCGTGTCGCTTGGATCGCATCACATTCCGCGCTGGGGCGTTTGAACGATTCAGCGTCGCATGAGATTGAAGCAAAAAGGAGACCGCGATGGGCAAGCTCGCACTGGCCGCCAAAGTCACGCATGTGCCTTCGTTGTATCTGTCCGAACTCGATGGGCCGCACAAAGGCTGCCGCCAGGCGGCCATCGACGGGCATCATGAAATCGGTCGGCGTTGCCGCGAACTGGGTGTCGATACGATCGTCGTGTTCGATGTGCACTGGCTCGTCAATAGCGAGTACCACATCAATTGCGCGCCGAAATTCGAAGGCATCTATACGAGCAACGAACTGCCGCATTTCATCAACAACATGGCGTATGCGTATCCAGGCAATGTCAGGCTTGGCCAGCTGATCGCCGAAGCCGCGAATGAAATGGGCGTGAAAACGCGTGCGCATAGCGAGACCTCGCTCGACCTCGAATACGGCACGCTGGTGCCGATGCGTTACATGAATTCCGATCAGCGCTTCAAGACGGTATCGATCGCGGGGTGGTGCATGTGGCACGACCTGCCGACGAGCGCGCGCTTCGGACTCGCGGTGCGCAAGGCCATCGAGGAACGCTACGACGGTACCGTTGCGATTCTCGCGAGCGGTTCGCTCAGTCATCACTTCGCGAACAACGGCACGGCCGAGCAGTTCATGCACAAGGTGTGGGACCCGTTTCTCGAACAGACTGACCGGCACGTCGTGTCGCTATGGGAGAAGGGCGACTGGAAGACCTTTTGCGGCATGCTGCCGCTCTACAACGAGAAATGCTGGGGCGAGGGCGGCATGCACGACACGGCGATGCTGCTCGGCGCACTCGGTTGGGACCGCTACGAAGGCAAGGCCGAAGTGGTGACGCCATATTTCGGCAGTTCGGGCACCGGCCAGATCAACGCGATTTTTCCCGTGACGCCGTTGCCGGCCTGATTGCTCGATGGAGTCTGAACGTGCCACATCTCACGCTCGAATACAGCGCCAATCTGGCGAGTAACGAAAGCATCGGCGCGCTGTGCAGAAAGCTCGCGCAAAGCCTCGACGCGCAACGCGAGAACGATCAGCGCGTTTATCCGCTCGGCGGCATACGCGTACGCGCGTTGCGTTGCGAACAGTATTGCATCGCGGATGGCAGAGAAGATGCCGCTTTCTTGCATGCGAACCTGAAGATCGGCGCGGGCCGCTCGGAAGCCGTAAAGAAAGCGACAGGCGACGCGCTGTTCGATGTCATCAAGCAGCACTTCGCCGAAGCATTCGAAAAGCAGGGCCTCGCGCTATCGCTCGAAATCAGCGAATTCAGCGAAGCGGGCACGTGGAAACACAACAATCTGCATGCGCGCCTGAAGGGGTGAGCGCGACTGCTTTGCATGGGACCGGAGTAAGCGCTAAAGCGCCAACTCCGGCCGACAGCTTTGCATGGAACGGGACTTGATCATGCTAGACCAGACGACTATTCGCGAACTCGCCGCGCAGCTAGACCACGCCGAGAAAACGCGCACGCAATTGCGGCATTTCTCGGCGGCCTATCCGGAGATGACGATCGAAGATGGATATGCGATCCAGCGCGAATGGGTAAAGATGAAACTGGCCGAAGGCCATGTAATCAAGGGGCGCAAGATCGGCCTGACGTCGCGCGCGATGCAGCGCTCGTCCCAGATCGACGAGCCGGACTATGCGCCGCTTCTCGACAGCATGTTTATCGAAAGCGGCCGGGACATTCGTGCGGATCGCTTCATCGCGCCGCGCGTCGAAGTGGAACTGGCGTTCATTCTCGCGAAGCCGCTCAAGGGCCCCGGCGTGACGCTGTTCGATGTGCTCGACGCGACGGCATACGTGACGCCCGCTGTCGAGATCATCGATGCGCGCATCGAGCAGTTCGACCGCGAGACGCGCGCGCCGCGCAAGGTCTTCGATACGATCTCCGACTTCGCCGCGAACGCGGGCATCGTGATGGGCGGCCGTCCCGTGCGTGCGATGGATATCGATCTGCGCTGGGTCGGCGCGTTGCTGTACAAGAACGGTGCCGTCGAAGAGAGCGGCCTCGCGGCGGCTGTGCTCAATCACCCGGCGACAGGCGTTGCGTGGCTCGCCAACAAGATCGCGCCGTATGACGAGAGCCTCAATGCAAACGATGTGATACTCAGCGGCTCGTTCACGAGTCCCATTCCCGCGCACGCCGGCGATACGTTTCATGTCGATTACGGCCCGTTAGGCGGCATTGCGCTCAACTTTGTCTGAGAGCCCGCTATGGAACGTGTCCAGAATCGCTTCAAGCGCGCATTGGCCCAAGGCAAGCCGCAATTCGGCTTGTGGGCGGCGCTTGCCGATGCATACGTCGTCGAAGTGCTTGCGACGGCGGGTTTCGACTGGCTGCTCATCGACAACGAGCACGCGCCCAATGACGTGCGCAGCACGCTTGCGCAATTGCAGGCAGTGTCGTCGTATCGGTCGCATCCTGTCGTGCGGCCGGTGAAGAGCGATGCAGCGCTGATCAAGCAGCTGCTCGATATCGGTGCGCAGACGTTACTGCTGCCGATGATCGATACCGAAGAACACGCGCGAGCGGCCGTCGCGGGGACGCGTTATCCGCCGCTAGGCGTGCGCGGTGTCGGCAGCGCACTTGCGCGGGCGTCGCGCTGGAACCGTGTGCCCGATTATCTGGCCACCGCTTCGGACGAGTTGTGCGTGCTGGTGCAGGTCGAGACGCTGCAAGGGCTGTCGAATCTGGATGCGATCGCGAATGTCGATGGCGTGGACGGCGTATTCTTTGGGCCGGCGGATCTGAGCGCATCGATGGGTTTTCTCGGCAAGCCTGGCGAACCCGTCGTGCGCGAGGCGATTCGCGAGGGCATTCGCACGGTGCGCGCAGCGGGCAAGGCGGCGGGCGTGCTCGCGCCGGACCGCGCGTTCGCCGCCGAATCTCTGGAAGCGGGCGCGACCTTCGTCGCCGTTGGCACCGATACGGGTCTGCTCAGCCGCGCAGCCGCCGATCTTGCGTCCTCATACATCGGCGACGAGAGGCGCGCGGATACGACGGAGAAGGGCGGGTACTAGCGTCGCGTGGATGCGTTCGATGCGGAGGCGGCACCATGACGTCATCGATCAAGCTCGTGCTCTTCGACATGGAGGGCGTGTTGTCACATTACGACCGCGCCGCGCGGACCAATCGCATGTCGTCGATCACGGGCAAGCCGCACGAGGCCGTTCGCCACGCAATCTGGGGCTCAGGGCTCGAAGCGCGCGCCGATGCGGGCGAGATCACCGACGACGAATATCTGCTCGAACTCGGCAATCTGCTGGGTTGCCCTGTCAGCCGTGACGACTGGCTCGTTGCGCGCCACGCGTCGATCACGCCTGACGCTGAATCGCTCGCCGTCGCCGCGCGAATTGCAACGCGTCACAAGATCGCCGTGCTGACCAACAACTGCCGTCTCGTCACCGATCACATCAGCTATCTCAACCCGCCCGTTGCGCGACTCTTCGGCGCGCATGTTTATCCGTCGGCTGCATTCGGCGCGGCGAAGCCGGCGGCCCAAGCGTATCTCGGCTGTGTCAGCCATCTGTGCGTCGAGGCGCGCGAGACGCTTTTCATCGACGACTCGGAAGCCAACGTCACAGGCGCAATCGACGCTGGTTTGCACGCGTATCAGTTCGTCGACGCGGATGCGCTGTCGCGAGAGCTTGCGCGCTTCGATCTGCTCTAGCGCTGCTATCGAGGCGATTTCACGCGCCGGATGAAACGCTGTTCGACGACCGTCTTTCCCCACTGCGTGCCTTCCGCCTCTTCGGCCAGCGTGAAGCCGAACGCCTCATACAGATGACGCGCGGCGTCGAGGCCCTTGAACGTCCAAAGGTAAGTTTCGTCGAAGCGTTCGTCGACGAAGGCCATCGCGCGTGTCATCAACTGTCGGCCGAGACCCGAGCCGCGCAGCGAATCGTCGACGATGAACCAGCGCAGGTGCGCGATGCGCGTCGATGGGTCCAAGTCGATGGCGACCGACGCAAGCGTGCGCGCGTTGTCGACGACGAGCCACAGTCCCTTGTCGGGATCGGGCAATGATTCTGCGAATGCCGCGAGCTCTGTCGCGACGCGCTTTTCGAAGAACACGCCGAAGCCCGTGTGCTGCGAGTAATAACGCCCGTGAAGACTCGCGACGTCGCCGATGCAGCCAGGGTAGTAGCCCTCGACGATCTGCACGTTCGGCGCCGATGGCGTCTGACTCTCCTTGGCATCGTTGTCCTGCGCGAGCGCGCTCGCATACAGCGACAGCGCGCGCACCAGCGCCTGTTGATCGGAGGGCGCGAGCTTGCGCAATGCGCTCGATACCTGATCGGTTGCGAACTTGTCGATTTTCTTGCGCAACTGCTGGCCTGCTCGCGTCAGGTGAAGCTCCGACGAACGCGCGTCCTCGCTCGATGCCGTGCGCTCGACGAGCCCCGCCGATTCCAGCTTCGCGATCTGTCTGCTGGCGTTGGACTTGTCGAGGCGCAAAAGATGCGCAAGATCTCGCGCCTGCATGCCGGGAGTCGCGCCGATTTCGAGGATTGCGTGCACGGCCGATGGCGCCAGATCGCTTTCCGCGAGCGTGGAGCGCATGAAGCCGAGCTCGCGAACGAGCTTGCGCGAGAACTCCCGCAATTCGAGGATGGTCTTGTCGCGCGATTGAGACGGTTTGTCGATGATATCCACCACAGCTCCTTGAGTTGCGCTTCGCAACTACTATAGTTGCGAAGCGCAACTTATGCAAGGAGTGTGATTTCGCCTCTAGGCCTCGCCCACCTGTATGTGATAGAGCCCCCACGGACATAGCACGAAGCGGTCTTTCAGTGGCTTTGTCGCGAGTTGCGCAATGTTGTCGGCGTCGTAGATCGCCCATAAAGGACCGAGCCCGCCCAATGGCATCGGCTTGTCGTCCATGTGAGTCGCGACGATGAATTTCCACGCACGCACGTTGTCGAGCGTCGTCAGCACCGTATAGCCATCGACTGCGCGCAATGAAATCCTGGTGTCGCCGGAACTGGATGCGCCCGCCTGTTCAAGCACGTTCGTCAGCAGTGGGCCGCTCAGCGTGTGCTGCTTCGCGTCGTATTCGATTGTCGGCTTGATCGTCACGGCGGGCAGGGCGGCGACGGACGGATAATCGAACGTATAAGCCTCGGGGAATTTAACCAGTTGCTTCGCCATCAACTGATCGAATGCCGGATCGAGTGCGCCGCGATTCGTGCGCTTGATCGCACCCGACACGGTCAGGATTGCAGACGCCGCCGCGCAAGCGGGATGCTTCGTGTTCGTGGCGGCGAACGCAGGCGTCACGGCTGCGCCGAATGCAGCGGCGCTGGTCAGGAACTGACGTTTGTTCATGTTCATTTGCTCCGCTGATGAGCCTGTGTCCAGGCGATTGCCGGTCGCAGCGAAAGTCCGCGCTCGCGTGCGCGTCTCATGATGCTCTGCGGTTATTACAGGCGCAACGTCAAGGCCGCAGTCGCCAAACTTTTTACCGATACCTGACGCGGTAACGCGTCGGCGTAGAATCGAATCGCATTGGATGCGGCTTTTCATTCAATCCGCGCCCATTCCACGGAACCAGGGAGGATCGCGCATGGAAGACGAATCGCAAGGCGAACTGGCGCCTCTCGTCGTGGTGCATCCTGACAGGGAGATTGCAACGAGTCAGCGACTGCCGTATTTCGTGGGTATTTCGGCCACGACGGCGGGCGCGCAGGCGTTGTCGATGCACCTGGTCGTCGTCCCGCCTGGCGGACACGCCGAACCGCACATTCACAGCGGCTACGAAACGGGAATCTATGTTCTGGAAGGACGTGTGGAAACGCGTTATGGGCCGGGCTTGCGTCAGTCGGTCGTAACGGAAGCCGGGGACTTTCTCTTCATTCCCCCCGGCGTGCCGCATCAGCCTTTCAATCTCAGTACGACGACGCCGGCTCGCGCGATCGTTGCGCGCAATCATCCTGAAGAGCGCGAGCAGGTCGTGCCCTACGATCCGTCGAGCGCGCCGTAGCAGCGCGCGCAAGAGGTATCAGAAAAGCTGAACGATTCGATGCGGATTACGCGTTTTTCTTACGCTTGCGATTGCGGCATAGTAGTCACACGACGACTTACCCGAGACTGTGACTGCCATGAACATGCGAACCGACCACGCGTTGCTGGCCGATCCCCAACTGAGCTTCGCGAATGTCGCATCGGGCATCTGCATTCCGTACATCGAACGCGGCGCGGGTGAGCCGGTGGTATTCGTCCACGGATCGCTGTGCGACTACCGCTACTGGGACGCGCAGATCGCGCCGCTGTCCGCACGTTTTCGCTGCATCGCTCCGAGCCTGAGCCACTACTGGCCCGCTGCCGATGCGTGCATTCAGAACGATTTCAGTTGGCATGCTCACGTCGCCGAACTGGCGGAGTTCATCGACGCGCTCGATCTCGCGCCCGTTCATGTGGTGGGTCACTCGCGAGGCGGGTGCATCGCGTTTCATCTGGCGCGCGAATATCCGCGTCTTGTCAAAACGCTGACGCTCGCCGATCCGGGTGGGCCGCTGCAAAAGGATGGCGTGCGCGAAGCGTCGCTGCCCGCTGCCACGAACGCGTTGCGCGCGAAAGTCGCGGGCATGATCGAAGAGGGTATCGTCGAGCCGGGACTCGAACTGTTCGTCGATTCCGTCAGCACGCCCGGTGCGTGGAAAAAGAGCACAACCGCCTTTCGCACGATGGCGCTCGACAACGCGAGCACGCTGCCCAAGCAGTTTTGCGATCCGCTGCCCGCCTATTCGCGCGACGCGGCGGCGGAAGTGACGTGCCGGACGCTGCTCGTCGATGGGCAAAAGAGTCCGCGCATGTTCCGCAATAACGTCGACTCGCTTCAAGAATGGATCTATCTCGCGGACCGGGGAACGATTGCGGGCGCATCGCACGGCATGAACGTCGCCAGCCCGGCTGCCTTCAACCGGATGCTTAGTTCATTCATCGACTATTGACGGCCGCAGACGGCGCGCTCATTTAAGGCGCAGCATCATCTCGACTTCACGATCCGTATCGTCGTCGATTCCGTCGGCGCACGGCTCGTTTTCAACCGCCTCGAATCCCGTCGATTGGTAGAGCGCGATTGCGCCGGCGTTTTCGGCGTCCGTATTCAGCGCGATATGGGTCAGGCCCATTGCGCGCGCGTGATCGATGGCAGCAGCGATCAGTTGCCGCGCGACGCCGTTCCTGCGATGCGCCTGCGCGACGAACAAACCCCACAGAAAGCCCTTTTGCTGCACGGGACGCAACGGATAACGCCTGAGCCCCGCCACGGCGATGAGCGTGGCGCCGTCGAAGGCGCCGAACACGATCTGGTTCGACGTTGAACAGATACGCGCCTCGATTTCATCGAGAGAGCGTTTTCCCTCTTCCTCGCGCGTGGACGCGAACGCGTGAGGCGCTTCGTCGATAGCGCACAGGCGCAGCGACGCGTAGGCGATTGCATCGCTCGCACACAGCGGGCGAATGTGAGGGCGAAGTCGGTTCATCGCGCGATTTTAAGGCACGGATACGCGGATCAGCCGGCGATACTCCTGAAATTCCGCAACATACGTCGTCGTATAACATATGTCTGCAAGCTCTTCTCAAACCCCTTGATCGCGAACAGCCTGACATGCTAAGAATCTGCGGAGTGCACTTGAAATGAAGGCCTTGACCCAAAATGTTCAGGGTAAACGCGTTATTGCAAAAATCAGTGTGTCGCTTCATTCTGTCATCAGACAACCTATAAGCATGTGCTTTCATCTCACGGTTGCGAATCTTGCCGGCATGACGCCGGTGCGTCAGGAGGAGACGATTCATGGCCAACGTTGTGCAAGGCGTGTCCGTGGCACAGAAGACGCGAATCCGCTATGGGATCGTCGCGATGCTGTTCCTTGTCACGGCCGTCAACTATGCGGACCGTGCGACGCTTTCGATGGCGGGCACCGCAATGTCGAAAGATCTCGGTCTCGACGCGGTCGCCATGGGCTTCATCTTTTCCGCGTTCGGCTGGTCGTATGTGATCGGTCAATTGCCGGGCGGCTGGCTGCTCGACCGCTTTGGATCAAAGCGCGTTTACGCGGCTAGCATTTTCATCTGGTCGATCTTCACCGTATTGCAGGGCACGGTCACTTACCTGAGTATTTCGCTTGCAGTCAGCACGCTGTTTGCGCTGCGCTTTCTCGTCGGCTTGAGCGAAGCGCCGTCGTTTCCCGCCAATGGCCGCATCGTGGCCGCGTGGTTTCCCGCCGCCGAGCGCGGCACGGCTTCTGCGATCTTCAATTCCGCGCAGTACTTTGCGACGGTGATGTTCGCGCCGATCATGGGCTGGGTCACGCATCGCTTCGGCTGGCCGTATGTCTTCTATTTCATGGGCGCAGTGGGCATTGTCGTGAGCATCGCGTGGATGAAGACGGTCTACAGTCCCAAAGATCATCCACGCATTAGCCGCGCAGAACTCGACCACATCACGGAGGGCGGCGCGCTCGTCGATATGGATGGGCCGAAGAAGCGCAACATCGCCGACGAAGTGCCGATGCGTGAATCGAATGTCGCTGCGCAATCCACCGGCGAAGCGCCGAAGTGGTCATACGTCAAGCAGTTGCTGTCCAACCGGATGCTGCTCGGCGTTTATATCGGCCAGTACTGCATTACGACGCTCACGTATTTCTTCCTGACGTGGTTCCCTGTGTATCTCGTCAAGGAACGTGGCATGTCGATTCTCAATGCAGGTTTCGTTGCCGCATTGCCTGCCGTGTGTGGATTCATCGGCGGCGTGCTTGGCGGGATCTTCTCCGATTTCCTGATTCGCAAGGGATGTTCGCTAACCGTCGCGCGCAAGGTGCCGATCGTGGTAGGCATGCTGCTGTCGACCAGCATGATTGCGTGCAATTACGTCGACTCGTCGGCTGTCGTCGTGGCGATCATGGCGTTCGCCTTCTTCGGCAAAGGGCTGGGCGCGCTCGGCTGGGCCGTTGTCGCGGATACCTCGCCGAAGCAGATCGCCGGTCTGAGCGGCGGCATGTTCAATACGTTCGGCAACATTGCCGCGATCACCACGCCGATCATCATCGGCTATATCGTCAAGCTGACGGGATCGTTTAGTGGCGCACTGGTGTTCGTCGCTTGCAATGCGCTGGTTGCGATCGTGAGCTATCTGCTGATCGTGGGTGAAATCAAGCGGGTGGAGTTGAAGTGATCTTCTGAATGCCCACACTTCGGTTCGACCGATTGCGGGCATTTCGCGCCTGGCCAAAAACACGCGCTCGCTAGCATCCGCATCAATAGTCGCCAACACTTAGCCGAACTTCAGCCCCGTCTGTCTCATCGCCTCTCGCAAACCTAATTGCGGGTACTTCTTCGCGATGATGCGCATATCGTTGCGCGTCTCTTCAATGAGCCAGTCGCGCAGGTTCGCAACGATCTGCCGCAACGGTTTATTGGCCGGCGTGAGAAGACAGCAACGCCAATCCGTCACGATCACTTCGTGCTCGGCGGGCAGCAACGCGCCTTGTGCGAGCCAATGCGAGACAACCTCGAGCCTGCCGGGCGCGATGCCCTGGCCAAGCAGCGCGGCTTGCACTGCGCTTGAATAATCGGCGAAGCTCACCGTACCCGCGATACGTCCATTTCCGACGAACGCGCTAAAGCGTTCGTGCCAGCCCTGCTGTTCGTCGTCCGTTACGATCAGCGTGTCGCCTTGCGTGCGGCCGGCGCTCGCGCGAACCGTTTCCAGATAGCGCTGATTGCAGACAGGCAGCAACGTTTCCGGCATCACGAACACGGCGTGCTCGTCGATCTCGCTGTCGTGCAGAAAGCGCATGCCAAGATCCACATCATCGAGCGGCCCGTCGCTATGCGCGCATATCAGTTGAAACCGCAAATCGATGTGAGGGAAAGCCTGCTTCACGCGGCTCATGCGCGGCATCAGCCAGTGCGTTGCGAAGCCCGTCGATACGGACAGCATGACCGGCTCGGCAACCGTCGCGCGATCCTCGATCTCGCGTATTGCGCTTTCGATGCCATCGAAGCCTTCCGAAATCGCGCGATACAGAATCTTGCCGCTTTCCGTCAATTCGATGCCGCCGCGCACGCGTTCGAACAGACGCACGCCAATGTGGTCCTCCATGCGCGCGAGCATGCGGCTCACGGCCGGCTGGCTTACATCGAGTTCCTGCGCGGCGTGCGTGAAGTTGCGGCAACGGGCGGCCGCTTCGAACACGAACAGCGCATTGGCACTCGGCAGTTTCTTGCGAAGGCTTGGCATGATGATGCCTGATCCATCGAGTTTGAAATCGCTGTCGCGATGCGCCCGACGCCTGCTGCGGTGAGCGATCGCGCGTCGATGAATTCGCCGCCGCGAAACGATTTTCCCGGCGCGCGTCCTCTGTCATAAGAGCACTCGCGCGCGGATGGAGTTCAATCGGGCGCAATCACGCAAGCCGATGCGCAATCGCGGCGCCCACTTCCGCCGTGTTGGCCTTGCCGCCGAGATCGCCCGTATGCGGGCCGTCCTTCAGCACGCCCCCGATGGCGGCGAGAATCGCGTTGTGCGCTTCGCGTTCCTTGCCCTGGCCGTTGCCGAGAAAATCGAGCATCATCGCCGCCGACCAGATCATCGCGATGGGATTGGCGATACCCTTGCCCGCGATATCGGGCGCGGAGCCGTGCACGGGTTCGAACAGCGACGGGAACACGCGGTCGGGATTCATGTTCGCCGATGGCGCAATGCCGATCGTGCCCGTGCAGGCCGGGCCGAGATCCGAGAGGATGTCGCCGAACAGATTGGTCGCGACCACCACGTCGAAGCGGTCGGGGTTCAGCACGAAGCGCGCGCACAGAATGTCGATGTGCTGCTTGTCCCATGTAACGTCGGGATAGTGCGCGGCCATTTCGGCGGCGCGCGCGTCCCACCACGGCATGCTGATCGAGATTCCGTTGCTCTTCGTCGCCACCGTGATCTTCTTCGCGCGGCGCTGCGCGAGATCGAACGCGAATTTCAGCACGCGCTCGGAGCCCTTGCGCGTGAAGATCGACTGCTGCATCACGAATTCGCGCTCGGTGCCTTCGAACATCGTGCCGCCCACCGACGAGTACTCGCCCTCGGTGTTTTCGCGCACGATCATGAAGTCGATGTCGCCCGCCTTGCGGCCGGCGAGCGGCGACGGCACGCCATCGAACAGACGCGCCGGACGCAGGTTGATGTACTGGTCGAACTCGCGGCGGAATTTGAGCAGCGAGCCCCACAGCGAGATGTGATCGGGCACGGTGGCGGGCCAGCCGACCGCGCCGAACAGGATCGCATCGACGCCATCGAGCTGCGCCTTCCAGTCGTCCGGCATCATCTGGCCGTGCTGGGCGTAGTAGTCGCAACTGGCCCACTCGATGTGCTCATACGCGAGGCCGATGCCATAGCGCTTGCTGACGACATCGAGCGCGCGCAGTGCCTCGGGCATCACTTCCTTGCCGATGCCGTCGCCGGGAATCACTGCGATGCGATAGCTACGGGTCATAGTTGCGTCCTCGTTGGGAAGGGTTGGGAATGGATCGGCTTCGGTCAGGCGATATGCGCGAGAGCAATTAGTCTATTCGATTCGCCATTTGCGCACTGCCGCAAAACGCGTGTAACCGGCGGCTTCAATGCGTCCTATCATGGTAATGACAGTATTCATCAGCGCAGGAGCACACCATGCCCTCCAAGCCGTCTGCTGAGCCGACTGACAAGCCTCTCGACCCCGCGCACACCCCAACCGGCACGAAACGCAAAGCCGCCGCGCACGCCCCGGTGAAACCCAAAGACAACGACAAGCTCGATGCCGACGCGGCCGAGCCCGAGCCGCACGAGCATCTTCCGAGCCGAAGCGACGACAACTGATCCGGCCACAAGCGTCGATGCCTTTCGCAACGAATCATGTGGCGAGCCGTGGAGACGATCAAATGCGCTTGCCGGCGATCGACGAATTGTTGCTGACGAATCGAAGCCTTTGCCGGTTCGAAACCGATGGGAGCAGATCATGCAGAACGTACTCGTAGGCTATGACGGGTCGCCGTCCGCGCGACATGCCGTCACTTTCGCGGTCGATCTCGCGAAGCGCTTCGACGCGCGGTTGCACGTTCTCGTCGTCGCACGCGCGCCCGATTGGGGTGCGATAGAGCTGGAACGAAAGGAGATGATCGACTACGAGTTGCGCCACGCAAACGAAGTGCTCGACGAGATCAAGGCGAAGCTCGTGTCATCCGGCGATCAGGCCGAGTTCGATCTCGTGGTCGGGCAGCCGGCGAAGGAGATCGTGCTCTATACCGAGCAACACGGTATCGATCATCTCGTCGTCGGCCATCGCGGACACACGCCGTTCGACCGCTGGCTGATCGGCTCTGTCGCGCGCCAAGTGCTCGCCTATGCACCGTGCGCCGTGACGATCGTGCGCGATCCGGCGTCGATGAAGAAGCGTCGCGCAAAGAGCGAACAACGTTCGACGGAAGACGCCTCGTTCTTCTGAGCGCAACGCCCACCTCGGAAGATCCGGCTCTTCGCCGCGTGCTTACGTCTGATCAACGGACGCGCTTTGAAGCGTCATATCCATTCCCGCTTGAATAGATCACAACATGATATAAGATGAAAGGAAGCCTTCGAGCGGCTGTCGAATGAGCGGGGACTTTGCTGTCGTTACGGACGGGAACAGTCCGCACGGCAAGATCCACTACCTCCATGGAGAAGAGAGCAGTCTCCGCACCAGGGCAACCGCTACGAAGGCCTGTTTTTTACAGGGAGAAGTAGCCTTGCTCGTCACCTTCCAGTCACCAGCAACGCCGGATGTCGTCATGCTTCGCGACCTCGCGCAGTATCTGCTCGGGTTGATCGGCAAGCGTCTCGACCGTCAGGGTGTGATCGTGCATGACGATTTGCCGGAAGCGATCCGGCGTCTCGAAGCTGCAATCGAAGACGATGCTCAGTCAGGTACGGTCTACGAAACGCCGGCATCGCATGCCGATCATCACAAGTCGGGTCTTTCACAGCGTGCATGGCCGTTTCTCGACATGCTGCGCGAAGCAAAGCGGCAGGACGCCGATATTCTGTGGGGCTTGTAGCACCTGTTGTGCGCGCTCCGTGACGATTTAAGGCGCGCTATCCGGCGAAACCTCGAAGAGAATGCCGCAACCGACGCGATCCAGCAGTTGCGCATGCCGCTCGCCCGTCCACCAGCGCGCGAAAGGTCCGAGGTGATGATGTCCGATCACGATGAGATCGGCGCGAAGCTTGTCGGCCATCGTCGCAATGCGGTCGACGGGATCGCCTACGCAGAAATGTCCTGTCGCGTTCACGCCGCACGCCGATAACCGCTCGATGCCGTCGCTCAACACGCTGCGTGCTGCCTGCTCGTCGATCTCGAAGGCCATCGAAGAAAGAACATCGTACCCGCTCGACCACCACGACGAATCCACGACCGACAGCAGATGCGTTTCGGCTCCGAGCTGATGCGCGAGCGCCGCTCCACTGCGAAGCGCGCGACGTCCTTCGGGCGTTCCGTCGTAGCACAGCAGAATGCGTTTGAACGGGATCACTTCGACACTCCCTCACTCGCGGGCCATTCGAGAGTCACTTTCGATTCTCCGTGACGTTGCCTCCCTTCTTCGCGAGGCGAACGGCCTTTGCTCCGAGTATATGTCACGTTGTGAGGTAAGCGGGTGCTGAGCACCGCTGCGCAAGCGATGCGCTTTAGGGGTTCGATCGTCGGGGACATGTAAAAGGGGCCATCTACAACCCAGGGTAACTACCGACAAGACTGTTTAAAAATTGTCAAATGATGTGTTTAGAATGTGGGTTCTAATGGTGCTTCGCACAAGCAAGCACTTAATTACGAACATTCATGCGAATCGCATAGCGCAGCGCGGCCCCGCTGTGCATGTGACATCGAATGACTTAGTAATACTAATGGAGTCTCGTCAATGAGCATTCGGAATTCCGAAGGTGTCATTTCGGCGTGGGAGTCGGGCATCTCCGCTCTCAACGCGTGGGCCAATCCCGTCGTTCTGGAATTGCAATCGGTCGCGGAACTCAATCTGCGCACGATCAACGCCGTGAACGAGGAGGCACTGAAAAGCCTGAGCACGATCGGCAGTACTCGCACTGCATTTCAATGGAATACGCCGGGCGAACTGGTAAGACTATTTGCGGACTACAGCACTGAATTGGGCCGCATCGTTTCGCGGCTGAATGACAGTCTGCAGGACGTTGCGCGCGCTCAGGCCGAGAAGAATGAAGTACTGGCGCGGTCCATGATGGAAACGTTTCAGTGCCGTGCCAATGCGGCTTCGGCGCCGCTGACGTCGGTATTCCAGACGATGCTGTCCGCCGCGCCGAATCCCGAAGCGGATGCCCGCCAGGAAGCCGAACAGGCGATCGCGGCCGCGCGCGTCGATCGTCCCGTATCCACCGCCCGTTCCCGCAAGGCGGTTGTCGATTAATACTACGAATTCCGGCGTTGCCTTGCGCAATGCACGTTGTGTCGCCTGCATGACACACGAATCACGTATTGCGTATTCACGCAGTGCAGTTTGATTGCGAATTACCAGAAGCAGGTATCAGAAGCAGGTCCGCGAGCCGCAAACGACTCGACGGGCCCTGTCGATTCGACCGATGCGCGCGGCTCACGCCGCGGCAACCACCGACACGCGACGTCGCAATGAATAGCGAACGCGCAGGCCAACGCAAAGCGAACGGCCCAATAAAAGGACCAGTCGGGGAGACCAGTCAACGGCTGCAACTGCGAACCAGTCATTGACGATCGGGAAGTTTCGCAATGAAAAGTCTGATAGGTGCAAAGGATGACTAATCGAATTGCTTTGGTTACGGGCGGTATGGGCGGTCTTGGTGAGGCCATCAGTATTCGTCTGCATGACGCCGGCTATCGCGTGATCGTTACGTATTCGCCCAGCAACAAGGGTGCGGACGAGTGGCTTGCCGCAATGGAAAAGGCTGGCCGCGCATTCTATGCCGTTCCCGTCGATGTCGCCGACTATGACTCGTGTCACGAGTGCGTCGCGAAGATCACGGCAGAGATCGGCCCCATCGATATCCTCGTGAACAATGCCGGCATTACGCGCGATATGACGCTGCGCAAGCTCGACAAGGTGAACTGGGATGCCGTCATGCGCACGAATCTCGATTCCGTCTTCAACATGACGAAGCCGCTGTGCGAAATGATGGTGGAGCGCGGCTGGGGACGTGTGATCAACATTTCTTCGGTGAATGGCTCCAAGGGTTCGGTCGGACAGACCAACTACGCTGCGGCGAAAGCGGGCATGCACGGCTTCACGAAGTCGCTCGCGCTCGAAGTGGCGCGCAAGGGCGTGACGGTCAACACGATTTCGCCCGGCTACCTCGCGACGAAGATGGTCACGGCCATTCCACAGGAAGTACTCGACACCAAGATCCTGCCGCAGATCCCCGCTGGCCGTCTCGGCAAGCCGGAAGAAGTGGCCGCGCTCGTTGCGTTCCTCTGCTCGGACGACGCGGGATTCATCACGGGTGCAAATCTGGCCGTGAACGGCGGCCAGCATATGAACTGATCGACAGAAAGCGACTAGAGAAAAGGCCCCGTTCGAATCGAATGAAGCGGACCGAGGGCCCATCAAGAAGGAAGAAGTGGTGGAGACAAAACAACAGTTGTATCAATGCCGGTGCACGAATCGCGTCGTCGTCGTGAACCGGACTTTCGGGCCGCGAACACCCGCAGATCGCGATGCGGGCCGATACCGCGAACTCGTATTCGAGCAGTGCATGAATGCCGCTAACTGTCCGAAGTCGGGCCAATGCCCGCTTTGATCATGCAGCGAAGTACTGCGAGAGTGTTTGCTACAGGGGATGGCAATGAACGAAACATGGATTGCAATCGCGCTAGGCGCGACCGTGCTGCTGTTTGCGTTGCTGTCGATGGTGCAGCACTACCGTCGCGAGCGAATGCGCGCGGAATTACTGAAGAATCTCGATCATCATAGCTGGTGTCGTTTTTCGCGCATGCGGAGGTAGGCCGGTTCTTTGTTCTGGTTTGCAAGGTACTTCAATCGTATTCATGCCATGACGAGAAGTCGTGAATGGCTGCGAATGCCGACGCAAATCAGAACAAAAGTCCGGACCAGATAATCTGATTTCGATTCTCAGGCTTAGGGCAAAACGAAAGCCGCGCTTCATCGTGAGGTCGCATTGAACGTGCACATTACCGCTGCCGTAGCAATTGGTAATCTGGACTGGACATCACGTGAGGTGAACAATGAATCGTCTCTTCAGATGGGTTGGAGCGGGTGCCTTATTGAGTTTGGTGATTTTGCCGGCAGCAGCCGCGCAGGCGGACAACGCGCAAGGTCATGATCAAGGCAACCAGGGCAATGCAATCAAACATGTGCTGCTGATCAGCGTCGATGGTTTGCATGAGCAGGATGTCGCGCGTTGCATCGGTGCGAATACTTGCCCGAACCTCGCGCTACTGGCGAAGTCGGGTGTGACTTACACGAATGCCTATACGCCGGGCTTGTCGGATTCATTCCCGGGACTCGCCGCGCTGGTCACGGGCGGATCGCCGAAAACGGCAGGCCTCTTCTATGACGTGTCCTACGACCGCAGCTTATATGCGCCTGAGGATACCGGTTGCACGGGCAAGCAAGGCTGGAACGTCGTATTCGATGAAACGACAGGCATCGATGCGCAAAACGGTGGGGCGCTGATTCATCTCGACGGTGGTGGCGCATTCAATCCCGATGCGATTCCGCACGCGAAGGTCGGCAACAAGTGCGTGCCCGTCTATCCGCATGACTACATCAAGACGAATACGATCTTCGAGGTCGTGAAGCAGCACATGCGCGACTCGCACACGGCATGGGCCGACAAGCACGCGTGGGGCTACGACTGGCTGAATGGACCGTCAGGCCGCGGTGTCGACGATCTTTCTCGCACTGAAATCAATTCGATCAATCCGGCGACGGGCAATGACTATACCGATGCCTATCAGAACACCGAGATCTTCGATAACTTTCACGTCAATTCGATCATCGACGAAATAGACGGCAAAGATTCGACGGGAAAGCGCGATGCACCTGTACCGACTCTATTCGGCACGAACTTCCAGACGTTGAGCGTTGCGCAAAAGGCGACGGTCGCGACGGGCGGCGGTTATCTCGATGCGAGCTTCACGCCTGGTCCGCAGGTGACGGCGGCAATCGCTTATGTAGACGATGCGCTTGGCAAGATGGTCGCGGAGTTGAAAGCGCGCAATCTGGCGAGCTCGACGATGATGATCGTGACGGCGAAGCACGGACAGTCGCCGAGCGATCATACGAAGCTCGTCAAGAACGGGGACACGGTGACGGCGCTGCTCGAAGCGAACAACTACCTCGATCCGAAGGGCAACTTTGGTCAGAACAACAATGCCAAGGCGCTGAACGATGGAACGGGTCTGGTAGGAACGGGCTTCGTGCAAACGGATGACGTCGGGCTTATCTGGTTGCGCGATCAGAGCCAGGTGCAGGCCGCTGTCGCGACGCTCAAGGCGAATCTGAGCTGCAACGCGCCGGGTATCTGCGCGGACGGCCCGCAGGCGTATATCCTGTCGGGAGCGCGCCTCGCGTCGATGTTCGGCGATCCGTCGAATGGCCGGACGCCTGACATCATCGTGCAGCCGAATCCCGGCGTGATCTACACGACGAGCCAGAAGAAGGATGAAGAGCACGGCGGCAACGCACCGGATGACAGTCATCTTGGCCTGGTCGTGTCGTTCCCGGATGGTCACTTTCATGGTGAGCGCATCGGACGCCATGTGACGACGACGCAAGTTGCGCCGACTATTCTTCGCGCACTGGGACTGAACCCGAACGAACTGCACTCCGTCAAGGTTGAAGGCACGCCGGCTTTGCCCGGACTCGATGCCAACTGATCATCATCGGTAGCCCGGTTGACGTGCGGCGTATGTTCTTTTGTCTGCCGCACGTCTTTTTCGTTTCAGCGGGCGATCACTTCGTCGAGAACACCGAAATGCCGCCATTCGGGAATGCCGCGGCGCCAGGCTGATAAGGCACATAGACCTGGCCGAGGCTGCTATCCACTGCAACCGAATGCGCGCCCGTTCCCACTGCGACCGTGAAGAGCAACTTGCGCGTCGCGCCGTCGATCACACCCATTTGCGGACTGAAGCCCGATGACGCGGCCGTGCCACTTGTCACATAGTGACGCGCAGGCAGGAAATAGCGATTCGACGCGGGATCGTATGTCACCTGGTCGACGCCGCCAAATGGAATCGATGCGAATTGAGCGCCCGTGTTGCGATCGAGTATCAGCGTGATCAACGGATCGCCCGCAGACGGATCGCAACCGATCAGCACGTCGCTGTTAGGGCCGAGTGCAATTCCCGAGGGCCCACACTTGCCGAGCGGAAACGACTTGCTGACGATCGGCGCGTTCGACGTGACAGAACTCGCGGTAATGACGTCGAGTTGGCCGTCGGGATTGGCCGCTGTTCCGTCGTTATTGATCAGGAAGTTCTTTGAGGCCGGATCGTACGTGCAAGCCTCGAGTCCCGAAGAACCGTTGAAGACAAGTTTCGACACGACGGCTTGCGTCGTCGTCGAGATGAAGGTCACGTATGGCGGCGATTCGCCGGGACTTGCGAACATCACCAGATGGTCGTCAGGATCGTAGCAGCCTTCGTCGACGCGCGAGCCTGTGTTGCTGATCGTAATCGTCTTGAGGGTTTTCATCGCGGACGTATCGACGATCTTCACGGAATCCACATCGCCGACATACAGCGTATTCGCTCCCGTGATGCCGACGATACCGTCAGGTCCGGAAGCGTCGGTCGTCGCGCCTATGCCGGTGAAGCCGCCTTGAATCTGCGCAATCAACGCATTCGATTTCGTATCGACGACGTCGACGGATTTGTTGTTGCGGTCGGACAGATAGTATTTGCCTGCTTCCTCATAGCCGATGTCGAAGCTGAACGCGGGGCTCGATGCATTGGGCACGGCAATGTTGGTCAGCAGCTTGGGCGGGGTGGGTGTCGCCGCCGTCGGCGTCGAACTGGAGTTGTCTCCTCCGCCGCATCCGGCGATCACGGCCGTCGCCACGAGTAGAAAGGCCAGTAATGGTTTTTTCATCAGTGAGCTCCTTTGAGTAGCAGAAAACGCAGGTCAACGCCTGAGTACTTCGGAAAATCTGCCGGAGCGCCTCGATGTTCATTGCACACGCGGGCTCACGTTGTCGTTGAAGCGGCTGAATTGCCGTGCTTCGATCTGGACGTAAGGATGCAGAACGCGCGTTGATAACGCATCGAAAATAAATTGATGGTTTCCATATGAAAGTGCGAATGAATGTATGGATGCCGAAACATATAAAAACAGCAAACCGGTCGATTCAGTAAGTTTCCAGTGGGGAATGAAAAATTTGAAAATGATTTTGAGAAGCAATGCGCGATTGGGATTAGCGGACCGCTGCTGCATTGCCGCATTCCTTTTTATCGATTCGCGGACGTAGCATTGGCGATTCACGATCCATTCGTTCGGGTCGAATTGATGCGATGGCACATGGAATCGTCGGCACCCGGATGGTCCGATCCGCCACATCAGCCAGTCATCCGGCGTTGTAAGCCGTGGTTGTCCAACCGAAAGCGCCGCTAACGGCAGGCAGGGAGTCAAGTTGTGAGAGAAGCGTTCGACGCCAGGGAAAACGCCTGGCGTTGCGTTTATTCATCAAATGGATAAACGCACGTTAATCAGAAAGCACCGCTTCGTTTAATGAAATGAATGAATGACTGACGTAAAAACTGCTGTGAAATTTTCCCAAAGTATTAATGCATGGAAGATGGAGTTCCTTAAGCTTAATCTAAGATTGAGAGAATACAATTAGTGATTAAGACTCCGGCACATTCCCTCGCAGATTCCGGCGTCTTCTTGCCGGCGCTACCCGTGCCGGCTTTTTTGTCGATGTTTTTCGTAGTGAGCGGCACATCTATTGCCAATGGCGCCAACATAAAGCGCACCTCTCTGCTCATTTCCCGCTTTGCCAAATCCGTTTCCACTGGACATCAAGGCCATCGCGCATCGATGAATCGCGTACGGCTGAGGGAGCTTGCGTGCAATGTCCGCGATGCTCGTTCTTTGGTACGCTCTGCCCATCGCGGGTGCCTGAGTTTTCCAACGCAAACGCAAACGCCAACGCCAACGCCAACCCGAACGCAAACGGAAGCACAAGCCCGCGCAGACAACGCCACACATAAAGGAGATCCCTCGATGTCCGCTTTTGATTCGAAAGTACCGCGCGTTCTTCTGACCAATGACGACGGTATCGATGCGCCGGGTCTCGCAGTACTCGAAGCCGTCGCCGCCGAACTTGCCGATGAGGTGTGGGTCGTCGCACCTGAGCACGACCAGAGCGGCACGTCGCACTCGATCAGCCTCCATTCGCCGTTGCGCGTGAGCCGCCAGGGCGAACGCCGCTTCGGCGTCGTCGGCACGCCCGGCGATTGCGTCGTGATGGCCGTGCGTCATCTGATGCGCGATGCGCCGCCGACGCTCGTGCTGTCCGGCATCAATCGCGGCGGCAATCTTGGCGTCGAGACGATGTTCTCCGGCACCGTCGGCGCGGCGATGACGGGACTGCTGCTCGGGCTGCCGTCGATCGCGTTGAGCCAGACGTTCACGGACCGCGAGAGCGTGCGCTGGGACACGGCGCGTGCGCTCGCGCCCGGCGTGATTCGCCAGTTGCTTGCGATCGAGCACGACGCGCCCGTGTGCCTGAACGTCAATTTCCCCGATGTCGATGCATCCGCTGCAGGGCCGCTGACGCCGACGAGACAAGGCGTGGGACTTGTCCGGGATATCGAAGTGCTGCCGCAGGTCGACCCGCGCGGCCTCGAATATCACTGGCTGCGTTTCCAGCGCGGCCCGCGCGACAACGCTCCCGATAGCGAAACGGCGGTGGTCGCATCGGGGCGCGTATCGGTCACGCCGCTCTATTTCGATCGCACCGACGAGAACACCTATGCGAAGCTGGCGGCGTCATTGAATACATGAGCACCCGCTCAAATCAATTCCATCTTCGCCGTCAGATAAGTCAGTTCGATCCGGTTCGACACGCCGAAGCGCTTGCGCAGCTTGCGCAAATGGTAGTCGACGTTGTGCGCGCTGGTGTCGAGACGGCGGCCGATCTCCTTGTCGGATGCACCTTCTGCGATTCCCGTCAGCAGTTTCTGTTCGAATGCGGTGAGCCGGTTGGCGGCATGCTCGCGCGCGGTGGCGATCAGTTTCGGTGAACCGAACTTGTGTACGGACAGGCCGATCGACAGCGCCTGTTCGACCGTCGCGGACGTGATCCAGTCGCGATTGCGTCGAGGCGCGGTAAAGCTCATGAACGCATGCAGACGCGTGCCCGGCATCGCCATCGAATACATGATGCCGCTGCACATCGCATCGTCGCGCATTGTTTGCAGGAAATCGTCGAAGGCTTCGCGTTCGTCGGGCAAAGCAAGCCCGTGACGCTCGCCGTGTTGACGAAGATTGCGCAAGTCCCACACGATGGGCATGTTGCACATGCGCGCGCCGAACGTGCGCGGATCGACATCGAAGTGATGACGCTGCACATATTCGCCACGATACGTTGACGGCGTGAACGCCTCGTGCAAAAAGAGCCGTTCCACGCGATCGCTTGCGAATTCGAGCGCGAAGTACGCGAACGTCGAAAAGCCCGTCAGATGCAGCAGGCTCGACACAATGCGCGCGCGCTCCGCTTCGCTTTGCGCACTCGACAATATTTCGGCGACGCCAAGCCGCGGCGCATCCTTCTGCTCGACGGCAGCTGCTGTTGAATCGTTGTACCAGACCACGGGAATACAGCGCGCACTCAGCGCGGCATCGCCATTCGCGCATGCGGTCGCGCCTTGCGCAACGCTGCATGCGGAAGAATGTGGGCTCGACACGACTTCAGACATTGGCGCAGTCCTTGATGCGGCACCGCCGATTTCACGCAGGATCGCCAATCAACGGGCTTTTGCGTAGAGACCGCGCTGCGCGCGTGCAACAGCTAAACGAATGTTAGAGGCAAAAGGAGCAAGCACTAAAGGAAGCACTAAAGCATTCGGGGGCATTGTACATACGA
Source organism: Paraburkholderia phymatum (assembly GCF_038900715.1). Classification (GTDB taxonomy): domain Bacteria; phylum Pseudomonadota; class Gammaproteobacteria; order Burkholderiales; family Burkholderiaceae; genus Paraburkholderia; species Paraburkholderia phymatum_A. The sequence goes on from NZ_JAYMRZ010000004.1 coordinate 50,493, forward strand.
AACCAGGCTCAAGTAATATGTCGCAGGACAAAGTGCGCTAAATGAAAAACGAATGTGCGCGATACATATAAAAGGCCGGTGATATATCGGGGTTCGAAGTGTTGTCAAACAGAACAAGAGAACGAGATAACGGCTCTTTATGACACCCCACGAAGGCGCGCCCATAGTCGAATGGTTTTCACAGGCGGATGTTCACGCGCATCGAAATCATTTGTCGTCACATCATGTCGCCGATGCGCGCGGCGATAGCAATGTCGTTATTACCGGCTCACAGATGGCAGCCGGAAAATCCGACCCGTTCGAACTCGATTTTTGTCAAATCCACGCGCGTATGCGCGCGGCCGGATTCAGCACGCTGAGTTACGGCGCATATGAAATGATTGGCCAGCGCGTATTGCACGCTTATGTACTGCGCGATCTCGCGCCCGTGTCTTTCGTGCAGGCTTATTTCGACGGCATGTGGTACGCGTCCGATCCGCGTTTTGCCGAAGTACAGCAAAGCGGCTTTCCTGTTGCATGGCGGCTCGATCGCATCGACGAAGAGGCGCAGCGCACGGGCGACCGTCGCGCACTCGCGCTCGCCGCATCGTTGCGGGCGCACGGGATGAATAGCGGCGTGATCTTCAGCCTGTCCGCGCCGCAACTCGATTTGAATGTCGGCGTCGGGCTCACTTCCGAGTTGCGCGATGCAGACTGGATCAACGATCGCGTCGTCGGCACGGCACTTGCCGTGAGTCTCGCCGTGCATCGTTTCGCGCAGCCTTATGTCGGGTCGCGCGTGCGTCAGGCGCGCGCGATCACGCTCGACGACGAGCAGGAAGCCGTGCTCGAACGGCTCGTGCAAGGCCTGTCGGATCAGGACATCGCCGATGCGCTGCATGTCTCGCTGCACAAGGTCGGCTATCACATCCAGACACTCGAACGGCTTTTCAACGTGCAGAATCGCGCACAGCTTGCGTACCTCGCCGCGCGGCGCGTGCGCGCGTGAACGTTTCGTGACGCCGCCGCGCGTTTCGTAGTGACGCGCGCGGTTCGCCGTAAAAGCATCCGTGTGCCTACGAGGCGCGCCGAAATTTATAAACACACGCGCCGCTACACTCGATCGCATCCGGATACCCGTCGGGTGTCGGGTCGCGTGCGCGCCGCGAAAACCGTCTCGCGCATGCCTACCGATCGCGCCGCACGGCAAGCCGATCAGGACCGCTTGCGCACAACGGTTCCAACCACGATTCGCCTCAGCAAATATCACAAACCGTGTTTCAAACAGGGAGTGGGCATTCGACGATGGCAGATCTCAAGGCGCTTCCGCGCGGCTGGCAGCGGATGTTTCCCGCTGGCGCGAGCGTATCCGGCGCGCGCCGCGCCGTGGCGCCGCGCGCCGATCTGTTCCTTGCGGCGTTCATCGTCGCCGTCATTGCCCTGTTTATTCTGCCGCTGCCGCAAGCGGCGCTCGACGGGATGATCTCGCTGAATCTCGCCGTGAGCGTCGTGTTGCTGACGGTGTCCACGTATGTGCCGTCCGCAGTGAGCTTCTCGTCGTTTCCGGCCTTGCTGCTGTTCACGACGCTGTTTCGCCTTTCGCTGAACATCGCATCGTGCAAGCTGATTCTGCTGCACGCGAATGCGGGCCACGTGATCGACGCGTTCGGGCGGCTCGTCGTCGGCAACAACGTCGTCGTGGGCGGCGTGGTGTTTCTCGTAATCGCCGTCGTGCAGTTCATCGTGATCGCAAAGGGTTCGGAGCGCGTCGCGGAAGTGGGTGCGCGCTTCTCGCTCGACGCAATGCCAGGCAAGCAGATGAGCATCGACGCCGATCTGCGCGCGGGCATCATCAGCGCGGAAGAGGCGCGCGAGCGGCGCGAAAAGCTCGAACAGGAATCGCAGCTGCACGGCGCGATGGACGGCGCGATGAAGTTCGTGAAGGGCGACGCGATCGCGGGCCTCGTGATCGCGTTCATCAATATCGTCGCGGGTATCGCAGTCGGCACGGTGATGCACGACATGAGCATCGGCGACGCGTTGCAGCGTTACGCGATTCTCACGGTCGGCGACGGCATGGCGTCGCAGATTCCGTCGCTGCTGGTGTCGATCGCGGCGGGCATCGTGACGACGCGCGTCGCGACACGCGATGCGCGCCAGCGCCAGCTCGGCGAGCAGCTCGGCGAACAACTGGGTGCGCATCCGCGCGCGCTGCTGATCGCGGCGCTGGTGCTCGCCGGTTTCCTGATCGTGCCGGGCTTTCCGAAATGGTCGTTCGCGCTGATCGCGCTCGCGCTTGGCGGCGTTGCGATCGTGCAGATGAAGCGCCGCACGGCCGCGCCGTCGTTCAACCTGATCAACATTGCGGGCCGCGTCGATGGCGCGCAGGGAGAAGGGCAAGCGGCGCGCGTCTCGCATGTCGCGGGCGTGACGTCGCTGATCGCCGTCACGCTGGCCGCCGATTTGCGCAGCGCGCTCAACCTCGCGCAGTTGCAGTCCGCGCTGTCGGCCGCGAAGGCGCGCGTCGATGCCGATATCGGCACGGTCTTTCCGCGCATCACGCTGAACGACGACGAAAGCGCACCGGACGGCACCTACCGGATCTATCTGCAAGACGTGCTGGCCGCGCACGGCGCGTTGAAGCCCGGCTGGCTGATGTGGGACGGCGTGTCGCCGTTGCCCGAGAGCGCGGAGCGTCAGCCGGCGGAAGCGTTCGGTCCCTTCGCAACGGCGCTCTGGATCAGGACGGACGCGAACGCGCCCGCGGACGGCAAGCATCTGCCGAGCGAAGCCGTGCTCGCGGCCCACGTCGAACAGATCGTGCGGCAGCACGCGGACGAACTGATCGGCATTCAGGAAACGCAGGCGCTCGTGCATCTGGTGCGGCGCGATCACCCGGAACTCGTCGGCGAACTGACGCGGCTCGTGCCGCTGCAACGCGTGACGGAGGTGTTGCGGCGCCTGCTTGCCGAGCAGGTGCCCATCCGCAATCTGCGCGTGATCTTCGAGAGCCTCATCACGTGGGCGCCGAACGAGCCCGACGATGTGATCGCGCTCGTCGAACTCGTGCGCATCGATTTGCGCAGGATGATCACCGACCGCCACGCGGGCGCCGCGCGCCAGTTGCGCGTCGTGCTGTTCGAACAGAACTTGCAGGAGCGCATCGAGAACGCGGTGATGCGCACGAAGCAGGGCAATTTTCTGGCGCTCTCCAGCGCGATCAAGCAGGACATCTGCGAGCAGGTGCGCGCGATCGTCAATGCGTCGAGCGCCGCGCCGGGGCAGCATGGCAATGCGCGGCTCGCCGTGATGGTCGCGCTCGGCGCGCGCCGCTACGCGAAGTCGATCTTGCAACCGGTGCTGCCCGATCTGCCTGTGCTGTCATATCAGGAGATCGAGGAGGACGTGCAGCTGCACACCGTGGGCTGGGTGAAGAATCCGCCCGACGACGGCACCGTTGGCGCAGGCGCCGAAGTCCGCACGTCACAGGCCACGCCATGACCAGCTCTACGATCCTCGATCTCACGCAGCAGGCGCTCGTGCTCGTGCTGCTGCTGTCGTTGCCCATCGTGCTGACGGCGACCGCCGTCGGGCTGATCGTGGCGATCCTGCAGGCGGTGACGCAGGTGCAGGACGCGAACATCGGCATCGCCGTGCGGCTGATCGCCGTGATGGTCGCGCTGGTGGTGTTGTCCGGCTGGCTGGGTGGCGAGGTGCTGCGTTTCGCGCAGCAGGCGCTGACGCGTTTGTTCGTTTCTTCGACGGGTGTTCTCTGATGCGCCTACGTGCCGTTCCGTTCCAGTTCGACAGAAGGCGCGCGCAGAACGCGCTCGCGGTGCTGTCCGTGGTCGCGCTGCTGTCGATGTCGATCCTCGCTTCGCTCGCGCAGCCCGCGCGCGCGGCCGAGTTGCGCTGGCGCAACCGGCCGTTCACGATCGTCGCGAACGGCCGCAAGATCGCGGACTTCATTCGCGAGCTGGCTTCGTCGCAAGGCGTGACGGCCGTCGTCGATCCGAAAGTGGACGGCACCATCAGCGGACGCTTCTCGGGCACGCCGCAGCAGACGCTCGATACGATCTGCTCGACCTACGGCCTCACGTGGTACTACGACGGCTCGTTCCTCTACGTCGATCCCGCCGATCAGTCGCAAAGCCAGGTCATCCCCATTCCACCGAATTCGGCCGGCGAAATCGGCCGTGCGCTGGAGACGATGCAGATCACCGACAAGCGTTTTCAGCTCGTCATCAACGACCGTTCGAACAGCATCTATGTGTCCGGGCCGCGCCGCTATATCGAACTCGTGCGCCAGGCCGTGAGTACGGTCGGCAATCCGTCGTCGAACGGGCAGCTCGCGGATGTGCGCGCGTTCCGTCTCAAGTACGGCTGGGCGTCGGACTTCACGATCAACCGCTCGGGCAAGGAAGTCGTGATTCCCGGCGTCGCGACGATGCTCAAGCGCCTGTACGGCAAAGGCGGCACGCGCAACAACTACGTGCCGACCAACGCCACGCTCGGCGCTGCCGCGCGGCAGATGAAGCTCGGCTCGGGCGTGACGATCGCAGTGCCGCGCCTCGAGTTTCCGGACATCGCGGGCGGGCCGGCCGGCTACGGCGGCTATGGCGCGACGGGCGCGTCGCCGGACAGCTCTCAGCCGTTTTCGAACGAGTCGACGGCAGGCAGCGATACGCTGCCGCAAATCGAAGCCGATCCCGCGATCAACGCGGTGCTCGTGCGCGATCTGCCGGAGAACATGTACCGCTACCAGTCGTTGATCAACGAACTCGACGTGCGTCCGCGCATTGTCGAAATCAACGTGACGATCATCGACATCGACGAGAACTCGCTCGACAGTCTCGGCATCGACTGGCGTCTGCACACGACGCACGGCGATGTGCAGATCGGCAACGGCGCGAATCCGCTGAACGGCAACACGCAGTTCAACGGCAGCGGCAATCCGCCCCTCACGTTCGGCGTCGGCACGACCGAGCCGGGGCAGACGGGCACCTTCATGCCGACGGGCATCGCACTCACGGCATCGATCGGCGGCTCGCTGCGCGACTATCTGCTCACGCGCGTCAACGCGCTTGCGCAGACGGGCAAGGCCGAACTGCATTCGAAGCCGAAGGTGCTCGCGCTCGACAACACGGAGGCGATCCTCGAAAACCTCACGCAGTTCTACGTACAGGTGCAAGGCTTCCAGGATTCGTCGCTGTACAGCGTGACGACGGGCACGAGCATCAAGGTGACGCCGATGATCGTCGACGATGCCGCCGCGCTGGCCGCCGCCCATGTCGCAGCCGCGCACGGGCCGAATGCGCAGAGCGTGATGATGTCGATCGACATTCAGGACGGCAACGTCGTGCCGGGGCAATCGGTGTCGAACGTGCCCGTGATCCAGCAGCGCAACATCGTCACGAAGACGATGATCGACGAAGGCAGGAGCCTGCTGATCGCGGGCTTCAACAACGATCAGGTGCAACTGAACAAGAGCGGCGTGCCGTGGCTCTCCGACATTCCCCTCATCGGCAATTTCTTCAAGTACACCGACAAGACGGGCGAGCACATGGAGCGCTTCTATCTGCTCACGCCGCGCGTGGTCAGCAATGCGTCGATGTATGGGCCCGATGGTGCGCCCATCAATCCGAACATCGGCAGCGCACCGGATGCGAACGGGCTGACGACGTACCGGCCGCCCGATAACGACATCGCCGTGCCGCTCACGCCGAAGCCGTTGCCGGGCACGCGCTACGGGCCGCCGCTGCCGCCGCCCGAGCCGCCATCGCCGAACGACGCGGCGTCGCAGCCGGCAGCGGCGCAGCAGACAGCGCCGCAGGGCACGCAAGGAACGCAGGATCATGCCTACGATCACCCTTGATCCGCATGCCGCCGCGCTGAGCGCGCCCGCTGCCTCGTCGCAGGACACGGCGGCGTCGCCGTGGAATCTGTGCTTCCTGAGCGGCCCGATGTACGGACGCACGATGTCGCTCGCGCGCGGTGCGAACTGGGTCGGCACGGCGGCCGATTGCGAAGTGATCCTGCCCGATCGCGAGATCGCGGCGAAGCAGTTGTGCCTTCAGGTCGGCGCGCTTGCGGTGACGGTGCAGAACTTCGGCGAGGGCAAGGCATCCGTGCTCTTCAACGACGAGCCGCTCGGCGCGGGCCGCCGTTCGATGACGCCCGCCGACATCGTGACAGTCGGCTCGATACGCCTCGGCATTGCGCGCAATGCGTTCTCGACGGTCGCGTTGCCCGCCGAAAGCGAACAACCGCCGATGGGCCGCGACGCCGCATGGCTCGGCTGGCTCGCGGATGCGGGACGGCGCGTCGGCAGCCGGCGCTTCGTGCTCGTGCTGGCCGCGCTGTGGATCGGCGTCGCGCTCGGCGCGCTGGGCTATGGGCTCGTCGCGTGGTCGGGCGGCTTGCCGTGGCAGCACGAATCGGTGCTCTCGCGCGTGCATCGTTTGCAGCAGGCACTGCGTGTCTATCCCGAACTCGACGTCGCGCCGCGCGACGACGGCGCGCTCGTCTCCGGCTATGTGAAGGATGGCGCGGAGCGCGAGAAGGTCGCGCGGATCGTCGCGAGCGTCGACAACGCGGCGCTCGGCAACATCTATGTCGTCAGCTATCTGCTCGCGACCGCGCAGACCTACTTCAGCGATACGCCGCTCAACGTGACCTACGAAGGGCGCGGCCGGATCGAATTGACGGGCACGGCGCCGCGCGCGCAGATCGCGCAGCGCATCCAGAACTACATGAAGGACGCGCGGCCCGCGCTCGAAGTCGTCGATCACGTGCGCTACGACGATCCGCGCGCGCCGGCCCGCACGGGCATGCTCGGCGGCATGGCGGGCATTCCGGAGATCGTCACCGTGTTCGCGGGCGACGGCGACCAGCGCTACATCGAAACCGTGGACGGCAGCCGCTATTTCGAAGGCGCAAAGATGAAACAGGGGCCGACGATCGTGTCGATCGGCGCGGATGAGGTCGTGTTCGATTCGGATGGGCGCCGCATCACGATGCCGCTCGGCGGCAAGGCAACGGGGACGCCTGTGAGCGCGTCGGCGGCTGCGGCGGCATCGGTGGTCGCGAGCGGCTCGGCGGCGGGCGTTGCGTTGCCGGTATCGGGCGTAGCGGCGTCTTCCGTTGCGGGCGCGAAACCGGCGGCGCAAACGCCGGGTTCGTCGCCGATGCAAACGCCGACACCGACCGCAACGGGAACCCCAGCGCGGCCCCCAACGCAAGCAGACGGAACAACGCAGCCATGAAGGCTCGACAGGATTCGCGCCACACACGCAGCAGCACACGCAGCTGCACATATCGCGCGTGCAGGGTGGCGCAGCAGGACGCAGGCTCGCGCATCGAAGCCGGTGCGAATGCTCGCGTGACGGCTCACGGCATGGGGCCGTGCAGCCGGATGTTTCTTGACGCATGAAGGAGCGACTGATGGGTACGACCAACAACACGGGTCCAGTGACGGACACGGGCGCAGTCCAGAACCAGGCGAACCAGCTGATCCAGGCGCAGGAGAAGCTCACCGAAATCCAGTTCCAGGTGCAAAGCTCGACGAGCACGTTCCAGACGACGGGCGCTGTCACGTCGGCAGCCGGAACGGCGGCGTCACAGGCAGCGGAGCATATCGGTTCCGCAGGACGCTCCTGACGCCGGGCACCGCTGGTCGCCCGCCGCCCGCGCCACCGTGGCGCGCGATGCCCGCATACGCCGATGAAGCGCATCGGCGGCGGCCTCGTGCGCGCGCGTTGCGGCCGGCTGTCCGCGCGTCGACGGGATGAGCACAAGGAGGACAGATCATGAGTGTCTCAGGTGTCGCGCCGCCTTCGACGGCGGCGCTCGCCAATGCCGTGGCGTCGACGAACGCCGATGCGGCCCAGGCGCCCGACGCGGTGCAGGTCAAGCGTTTCGACGGCTTGATGCAGACGCCGAATGCAGGCGAGCCGTCCGCACCGCAAAGCACGTCGTCGGCATCGGCGACGCAGCAGGCGCAGCAGGCGCCGCCCGTATCGACGGATGTCCGCATGACGCCCGCCGACGCGAATCGTTCGTCGCTCGTCGAACGGCTGCGCACGTTCACGACCGATCTCGACACGCGTTATTCGGGCATGCAGAAGCATCAGGAGCAGATGCTCACGTCGATCGCGCAGAACGGCAACGATCCGTTGATGTCGATGGCGCAGGCGCTCGACTTCCAGTGGAGCGCGACGACGACGATTTCCGAATACCAGTTGAGCCTTGCCGTCGCGCAGGCGACCAACGGCTTGACGCATTCGATTCTGAAGAACCAGGAATGACGGATGACGGCTTCATGCAACGCGTGCAATAAGCGCGATTCAAGCGACACGTGCGATCCATGCGATACGCGCAATAGCCGCACGCGAGCGCCGCGCCTCGGGCCCGCCGCGCGCGTCGTGGCGGCGTGCGCGCTCGTGCTGCTGCTCGCGGGCTGCCAGAAGGAGGTGTATTCGGGCCTCACGGAAGCCGAGGCGAACCAGATGGTGGCCGTGCTCGGCGACGCGGGCATCGCCGCGTCGAAAGACAACGATGCGCGCGACGCGTCGGACCGGCAGGCATGGCTCGTCGAAGTCGCCGACGACGACATGCAGTCCGCGCTCACCGTGCTGCACGCGAACGGCCTGCCGAAGCCGCATTACGCGAGCATCGGCGAGCTGTTCCAGAAGCAGGGGCTCGTGTCGACGCCCGCCGAGGAGCGCATGCGCTATCTGTACGGCGTCTCGCAGGATCTGACGCACACGTTGCAGGATATCGAAGGCGTGGTCGTCGCGCGCGTGCAGGTCGTGATACCGGAGAACGATCCGCTTGCGGACAAGATCAAGCCGTCGTCGGCGGCTGTGTATATCCGCTACAAGCCGGGCGTCGATCTGCGCGCGATGGCGCCGATGGTGAAGGATCTCGTCGCGCACAGCATCGAGGGCTTGCAGTACGACAACGTGTCGTTGTTCCTGCAACCGGCTGCCGCGAAGACCGCGCCCGTGAACGGCATCGGCAACGCGCTCACCGACATCGTGCGGCTGCGCTCGCCGCTCGGCTGGCTGGTCGGCGCGCTGATCCTGCTGACGCTCGCGGTGATCGCGCTGTCGGCCGCGCGGCGCGGCATGTTCGGTGCGCGGCTGGCGGGGCTGCTCGGCGGCGCGCGCAGCGACGGCGCGGCATCGAACGGCGCGTCGGGTGCCGCAATCGCCACGCGCGGCGTGCGCATGAGCGACAGCGCGCGTGACAGTGCATGACGGTGCACATTGCGCGCGCGAAGCCCGCGAGTATTCACGACGATGATTCAGCATGACGATGACGCAGCCCTGGACACACATGCTCGCACCACCCGCGCCGCCGCAGCATGTCGCGTTCTACCGGATGGTATGCGAGTTCAATCTGCGGCCCGACACGTATCTGCACGTGACGCGCATTCCCGCCGACTGGCCCGCCGCGTACCGGCATCTATCGCGTTTCGACGACGCGGGCCGCCGCCTGATCGCGCGTCATCTGCTGTCGCTGCATCGCGCGGAGCAGATGGACTTCGATGCGTCGACGCCGCTTGCGCGGCTCGCGCTGCTGCCGGGCGCGGCGCTCGAACAACTGGCGTCGTATGCGGGGCTGCTGCTGCATCGCGTGTGGCTGCGCGACGCGTTGCAGCAGCGGCGCGTGCGCGCGGAGATCGTCGGCAAGCTCGGCGCGGATGCGCTCGAACTGACGCTCGAACGCGCGCCGGAGTTCGGCGCGCTCGGCGAGACGCTCGAACCGTGGCGCGACGACCCCGCCGCGTTGCCTTCGCTAATCCGTGCGCGCGGAGGCCGCCTGCTCGCCGACTTCGTCGGCGCGGCGGGCGAAGCCGTTGAACGGCGTGTGACGCTCAAGTTCAACCTGGCCATCGACAGCGAAGCGCCGTATCTGCTGAATCACGCGCAACGCGACCAGCTTGGCGAACTGCTGTTTCTCTTCCTGATCCCCGAGAGGTTCGCGACATGGGACTGGCTTTTCTGATTACGAGCGACAACCTGCAACTGCTCTCCGAGCGCAAGGTGCTCAAGGAGCGCGAGTACGCGGCGCTGCTCGACGCGTCGGCGGTAATCGCAACCGCGCGCGAAGAGGCGGGGCGCATCGTCGAAGCGGCGCAGCGCGAATTCGATGCGCGGCGCGAGGCGGGCTATGCGGAAGGTTTGCTGCGCGCGCAACAGGAGCACGCGGTGCAGAGCTATACGCAGGCGCTCGCGGCCGCGAAGACGATGGAATCGATGAAGGACGCGATGGCCGAGATCGTCGTGAAGGCCGTGCGTGCGATCGTCGGCGAGATGAACACGCAGCGGCTCTATGAGGCGGCGCTCGCGCGCATCTTGCCGCTCGTGCGCGACGAACCGTTTCTCGTCGTGCACGTCGCGCCGGGACGCCGCGAAGAAATGGAGGAAGCGCTCGCCAGCGCTTCCGCGCAGCACGCGCAGTCGCAGAAGATACGTATCGTCGAGGACGCGCAGATCGGCGCGCAGGCATGCACGGTCGAAACGCCGTCGGGGCGCATCGACGCGAGCCTCGATTTGCAGATCGACGCGCTGCGCCAGGCGATTCGCCGCGAGCCGTTGAAGGGGACCACGCGATGAATACGCCAGCGAGCGACACCGATATCGGCGACGACGACGCGTTGCCGCTCGACAGCGGCCGGCTCGTCGGCGATCTCGATGCGGGGCTCGCGTTCTTTTCGCCCGTGTCGGTGCAGGGGCGCGTCAATCACGCCGTCGGGCAGATATTGAACGCGACGGGCATTCGCGCGCGGCTCGGCGAAATCTGCGAACTGCACACGCCCGGTCAGCCGACGCGTCTTGCCGAAGTCGTCGGCTTCTCGCGGCAAACGACGCTGCTCACGCCGCTCGGCGACGTCGAAGGGCTGTCGCCGGAAACGACCGTCGTGCCGTCGGGCCGCGCGCATATGTTCGCCGTCGGGCCGTCGCTGTTCGGGCGCGTGCTCGATGGGCTCGGCGCGCCGCTCGATGGCCTGGGCCCCGTGACGGGCGGCGCGTGGGTGTCGACGCAACAGCCGCCGCCCAATCCGCTCGCGCGCCGCATGATCGACACGCCGTTCGTGACGGGCGTGCGCGTGATCGACGGCCTGATGACGCTCGGCGTCGGCCAGCGCGTGGGCATCTTCGCGCCGTCGGGCGTCGGCAAGAGCACGCTGCTCGGCATGATCGCGCGCGGCGCGCAAGCCGATGTGAACGTGATCGCACTCGTCGGCGAGCGCGGCCGCGAAGTGCGCGAGTTCATCGAGCATTCGCTTTCGCCTGAAGTGCGCGCGCGCTCGATTCTCGTCGTCTCGACGTCCGACCGTCCCGCGATGGAGCGCGTGAAATCCGCGCTCGTCGCGACGGCCATCGCGGAGCACTTCCGCGATGCCGGGCAGCGCGTGCTGCTGCTCGTCGATTCGCTGACGCGTTTCGCGCGCGCGCAGCGCGAAGTCGGTCTCGCGAGCGGCGAGCCGCCGACGCGCCGCAGCTTTCCCCCTTCGACGTTCGCGGTGCTGCCGCGTCTGCTCGAACGCGCGGGGCAGGGCGAGCGAGGCTCGATCACGGCGCTCTATACGGTGCTCGTCGAAGGCGACGAGGAGTCGGACCCGATCGCGGAAGAAGTCCGCTCGATTCTCGACGGCCATATCGTGCTGTCGCGCAAGATCGCGCTCGCGAACCGCTATCCCGCGATCGACGTGCTCGCGAGTCTGTCGCGCGTGATGCCGCTCGTGACGAACGCAAGACATCAGCGCGCGGCGGGGCGCGTGCGCGAGCTGATCGCGAAGTATCAGGAAATCGAACTGCTGGTGCAGATCGGCGAGTATCGCGAAGGCAGCGACCGTCTCGGCGATCTGGCCTTGCGCGCGCGCGACGCGATCGCCGCGTTCTGCGCGCAGGCCGCGAGCGACAACGCATCGTTCGAGCCGACGCTCGCGCGTCTTGCGAAACTGGCGGACGATCATGTCTGATGCCGACGACGCAGCCGTGCTCGCGACGCTCGCTCGCCTGAAGCGCGTGCGCGAAATGCGCTCGCAACTCGCGCGCGTCGCGGCGGCCCGTCAGCAGCGCATCGCCGCGCAAAGCCGGCGCGCGCTCGACGAAGCGCATCAGCGTCTCGATCAGCAGGTCGCGGCGAAGGCGGCGATCCAGCAACGGCTCGCGCAGGGCGAAGGCGGCTCGGCGCGTCACTTCCAGGAGGCTGTCGCCGACACGCGCACGTTCAACGTGAGCATCGGCAAGGCAAGCGATTCGCTGAAGCAGGCCAGCGTCGCGCACGACGGCCACGAAGCGGAGCTTGCGCAACTGCAACGCGCGGCACGACGCGCGCAGGCCGCCGAGGACAAGCTCCAGAAAGCGGGCGAACAAGCGCAGCGCTCGCGGGCCGCGCGTGTCGAGCGGGCCGCCGAGGAGCTCGCGGACAGCTTCGCGGCGAGGCGCTTCGGCGCATCGCAAGCGGCTGACGCATCCGACGACGGCAACGACGCACTGCCCTTCACCCGCGACGCGCGATGCTAGATCAGGCCCAGCAATTCACCGACATCGCATCGGGCGCGCGGCCTTTGCTCTACGTGATGCCGCGCCTGTTGCCCGTGATGCTGATCGTGCCCGTCTTCAACGAAGAGATCGTGACGGGCCTCGTGCGCAACGGGCTGGCCGTCGTGATCGCCGCCTTCGTCGCGCCCGTGATCGATCCCGCGCAGATCGTCGATCTGCCGTTTCTCGTCTGGTGCCTGCTCGCCGCGAAGGAAGCGCTCGTCGGCGTGCTGCTCGCGGGCGCGATGAGTGCCGTGCTGTTCGCGATCCAGGGCATCGGCTATCTGATCGACTTTCAGACGGGCAGCGGCAACGCGTCGTTCTTCGATCCGATGGGCGGACATGAAGGCGGGCCCACGTCGGGCTTTCTGAACTACGTCGCGATCGCGCTCTTCGTGACGGCGGGCGGCTTGCAGATGATCGTGCAGGTGTTCGCGCAGTCGTATGCGTGGTGGCCGGTCGGCACGCTGCTGCCGAACTTCTCGCAGGTGCTGTCGACGTTCGTCGTGCGGCAGACGGATGCCGTCTTCGTCTGGATGGTCAAGCTCGCCGCGCCCGTCGTGATCGTGCTGGTGCTCGTCGAGGCGGGGATCGGGCTCGTCGGGCGCGGGGTGCCGCAGCTCAATGTGTTCACGTTCTCGCAGCCGGTGAAGAGCGCGCTCGCGATGATGATGATGGTGCTGTTCCTGCCCGTCGTCTACGCGTCGCTGCATGATCTGCTGAGTCCCGACAGCGGCATGGTCGCGTTGCTGCGCTCGCTGTTGCAGTCGGCGCACTGACGGGCCGCCTGGGTCTTTGGCGATGGCGGAAAAGAGCCAGCAACCGACCGCAAAGCGCCTGCGCGAAGCACGCGAAAAAGGCGAGGTGCCGAAGAGCGCGGAGACCATCTCGACGGCGATGTTCGTCGGCGTGTGCGTCGCGCTCGCGAGTGGCCTCTCGCAGATGTTCACGCGCGTGCAGACGCTGTTTCGTCTCGTCTTCGACGCCGTCGGCGCGCCCGACCCTGGCGAGCGGATCGCATCGCTCGTCGGCGCCGCGTCGCACGCATGGCTGATGCCGACGCTCGGCTTCGTCGGCATCGGGCTTGCGTCGGGATTGCTCGCGGGCTTCGTGCAGGTGGGCGGCGTAATGGCCTGGAGCCGGCTCGCGCCGTCGCTGTCGCGGATCAATCCCGCCGAGGGCCTCAAGAACCTGTGGTCGCTGCGCAATCTCGTCAATCTCGCGAAGATGATCGTCAAGACGGTGCTGCTCGTCGCGACGCTCGGCTGGGTGATCTACGCATCGCTTGATCCGTCGGTGCAATCGGGCTTCACGCGGCCGCTGTCGATACTCGCGCTGATCGCGCACCTGCTGCTGTTGCTGTTCGGTTGGGCCGCACTCGTGTTCATCGTGATGGCGCTGATCGACATCGTGCATCAACGGTTCGAGTTCAACCGGAAGATGAAGATGTCGATCGAGGAAGTGCGGCGAGAGCACAAGGAAGACGAAGGCGATCCGCATGTCCAGGCGCGCCGCAAGCAGATCGCGATTGAAATGCAGCTTGCGTCGCTGAGCGACAAGATCGGCTATGCGTCGGCCATCGTGTATTCGTCGCGCGTGGCTGTTGCGCTGTACTACGGCGGGCTCGGCACGCTGCCGTGGGTGCTCGCGCGCGGCGAGGGCGAAGCGGCTGAGCGTATCGTGAAGCTCGCGCAAGCCAGCTTGCGACCGACGCTCGCGAACACAGGGCTCGCCGAAGCGCTGTACGAATCGACGCCCGAGAACGGCACGATCTCGCCGCATCACTTCGAGGAAGTAGCGCGGCTGCTGAAATGGGCGAAGGGCAGCGGATGACGGCGCTTCAATGCGCGTCGAGACAGCGCACGCACAGCGCGCGAATCCGCGCCGCGCTGAGTCCGTGGCAGACGGTCACGAGCGGATGCGCGCTGCACGACGGCGCGTTGTGTTTGACGTTGCTCACAGGTGTGCTGTCATGTGCCGATGAATCCGCGTGGCTTCGCACTTCGTTCAACGTCTCGTCGACTCTTGCATCGAGCGCCTTGGCCTGGTCGCGGCGCGCAAGCGGCGGCGCGTGCGCATCGCTGACGACGGGTATCGGCTCGACGCCGCCGCGCATCGCGTTGATGCGCGCGCTCATCACGGCTTTGCCGACGTAGCCCGCGCGAAAACCCGTCGTGAAGTTGCCGCTGTAGTAGCACGACAGGGCCGCGCGCAATGCCATCTGCTGATCGACGGGCGTGCGGCTCGAACGCGCGAAGCAATCGGTGAGGATGGCCGCGCCTGCGCGCAGATTGCGGCACGGCTCGAATAGCGTCGCCGCCGTCTCGCCGTACTTCGCGAAGTTGCGATTGTTCACTTGCGACAGGCCGACGCTGTAGCTGTAGCCGCGCGCTTCGAGCACCTGTACGGTCGCGAGCGCTTCCGCGAGCGACGCCGGCTGACGCGCGAGATGCGCGCCCACCACGCCGATCGCCAGCGGATTGAAGCCCGACTCCGTGCGCACGAGTGCGGCGAGCGTGACGACATCGACGTTCGGCGCGCAACTGTGCGCGAGCTGCGCGAAGCCGTTGCGCGGATCGGCGTGCGGTTGCGCTGTTGCATCGTTCGCGATGCTTGCCGCGAGCGCGGTGATCGACGTGAGCGACGCGGCGATGCATGACAGCAGACACGCGCAGCGCGACAGCCGCCGCCAGCCCGCGCCGGCCGCGCATTTCATCCCGTCACCCGATACGACAGCACGAGGCCGTGTACGAGCAGCGACCAGCCGTCGAGCGCGACGAACAGAAGCAGCTTGAACGGCACGGAGATCGTCGTCGGCGAAATCATCTGCATGCCGAGCGCGAGCAGCACGTTCGCGACGAGCAGATCGACGACGATGAACACGATGTAGATCACGAAGCCGATCTGAAACGCCTTCGTCAGTTCGGCGAGCGTGAAGCTCGGCACGAGCACCAGCAAGTCGTCGTCCTTGAGACCTTCGGCGCGGCTTTTCGGCCAGACGCTCGTGGCCGTCTTCACGAAGAACTCGCGATCGCGCAGCCGCGTGTGCGCAACGAGAAAGTCCTTGATGGGCGGCAGTGCGGCGTCGGCGAGCGCGCCGATGTCCGCCGTCGAGAGCTGGCCCGAAGGATTGAAATTGCGCTGCTGCAACGCGTCGCGGATGTTCATGCCGACGGGCGCCATGATGAACAGCGAGAGGATCAGCGCGATGCCGTTGAGCACCATGTTCGGCGGCACCTGCTGGATGCCGAGCGCCGAGCGCAGCAGGCCGAGCACGACGACGAGCTTCGTGTAGCTCGTCACCATCAGCGCGGCGAACGGCGCAATGCCGAGCGCGACGATGACGGCGATCAGCGAGACGGGATTCGGCAGATTACCCATCCTGACGCTCGCGCGGCGCGTGCGCAGCGGGCGGCGTGAGCGACGTGACGCGCACGCCGAGCTTCTGGCCCACGGCGATCAGGTGGCCCGTGCCGATCTGCGTGCCGTTCGCGACGATGTGAATCACGCTCTGATTGATGCCCTGCTGCAACTCGATCACGCCGCCCGGCTGCAGCGTGCTCAATTCGCCGAGCGGCATCGTGCATGACGGCAACTGAAACGTCAGCTCGACGGCGAGCCCGTCGAACGGGCGCGCGGACTGCGTGGAAGAGGAAGCGGACGTGGTGTCCGGTTGGGACGATTGCGCGCGCGGCGCTTCTGGCGATTGCGTGGGTTCCAAAGGCATCTCCCTGATTCGCTCGACGACGATACGGTTGCCCGACGGCATGCCGAGAATTTCCCATGCGGGCGTCGCCGGCAGGTGGGCGACGCACAGCAGGTTTTGTCCCTGCGTGCGCCAATGTTCGATCGCGACGATGTCGCCGGCTTCGACGTCGGCGAGTTCTTGCGTGGTCAGCGTCGTGCGGCCCAGCTCGAATGCGAGCGGCACGGGCAGCGTCGCGAACGCGTTGGCGGCTTGCGCGCGCAAGGCGGCATCGTCGGCGGGCGGCGCGGCGAAGAACACGCCGAGCGCGTCCGGCACATCGAACAGCAATGCGCCGTGACAACGCCAGCCGTCGTCGGCGCGGCGCAACTCGAAACGCAGCGCGGCGCTGTCGGTGTGGGCCGGCTGCGTTGGCGGCTCATCGCCTTGAGCGGCGGTTGGATCGATAACGGGCGGCAGCAATTCGACGCGCTGACGCGTGAGCGTTTGCAGCGCCTTCGTCAGCGGCGCGCACAGATCGGCGAGCAGCGCGGCGCGCAATACGGCGGGCACGGCGGGATCGGCTGCATCGCCGAGCCATTCCGCTTCCGCCGACGGATCGATCCACACCGTGCCGTGCGCCGGGCCGACGACGAAGCGATACGCGTGCGCATTCGCGACGGGCTCGGCATCCGCTCGCCAGGCCACCTCGTAACTCTTGTCGCCGAGGCGCAGCGGCAGCGGCGCGCGCGCCGCGTAAGCGTTCGTCAAGCCGCGCGCTGCGGCGGCGCTCAGGCGCGGCAGGAAAGGCGACGCATCGAGCGCGGTCGCGGGCGGCGTCTGTGCGGGTTCGGCACGACGCGTGCCGTGCGCATGCGGGTCGCCCATCACCTGATCCATACGCTCGTCGACGTTGGCTCGCAAGAAAGGCAAGGCATGCACGGCGGAATCAAGTCGTGTTGAGTGTCGTTTGTGCCGGGAACAGGGGGACGCGCTGCCGCAACGGCAACGTGCCCAGTCCGTCGATTGTAGGGATAGGCGCGCGCGATTTTGCGGCGCGACTCGTAGTCTCGCGACCACGCGGCCGCCGCGCGCATCAGGAAACTACGAAGGCGGTTGCGTTGGCATGCCTGCGCTGAAGACATTGCGCAGTGCAACCGCTTTGGATCATCAGCCGTGTCGATGCTTCGACAGCGTGACGGTCTCGAAGAGTTCATACGTCTGCGTCGGCGTCTTGTCGGCGCCCGGCGCGTGGTAGTAGTTCATCGTGATCGTCGTCTTGCCGCCGTGCTGGCCCGGATCGTAGTCGAACACGGCGATGCCGTAGCCCGTGCGCGTGTCGCGCTGCGCGGACCAGATCGCATCTTCGAGCGCGTCGGCGTTCGCGCGCGTGAAGGTGCCCGCCGTCGTGCCCGCTATCGGCCGGTTGGGCTTCGTGAACACCTTCGCTTGCGGATTGCCGTTACCGGTATCGAGGCCGTAGACATCGAGCGGCGCGCTCGTGCCGCCGCCGCCGAGAATCAGATGGATCGTGCCGTGGCTCGTGTCGAACGTGTTGCCGCTGCTCGCGTGCGGATGGACAGCCGGCTTCGGTTGCAACGTGTCGACTTTCTCGCCCGTCGTCGCGTCGATGCCCGCGTGGTGGTTGCAGCCGCGCACGGGGTAGCTGCGCTCGTAGTCGTGATCGTGGCCGCACAGCACGAGGTCGACGCCATAGCGATCGAAGAGCGGCAGCCACGCTTCGCGGATGCCTTTGTCCGAGCCGTTGCCCGTGCTCGACGAGCTCAACGCGTCCTGGTGCATCTGCACGATGATCCAGTCGATGTCGTCATCGTCGGCGGCATGGCGCAGTGTCTTTTCGAGCCAGCGCGTCTGCTCGCCGTTGCTGTAGCCGCGAATGTAGAACGACGTGCCCGGCTGGATGGCGGGGTTGCCCGTGCTCGCGGCAGGCACGAGCGGTCCCGGTCCGGCGACGAAAGCGGCGCCGTCCTGATAGATCACATCGTCCGCATCGAGCGAGACGAACAGCACCGAGCTGACGCGGAAGCTGTACCAGCGGCCCGGAAAGCGCGTGCCGTTGCCCGGCAGCGTGTAGCGCGTCAGATACGAATCGAAGCCTTGCGCGCCGTTGTGGAATTCGACTTCGTGATTGCCGGGGCACGGCATCCACGGACGATTCGCCGCCGATGTCTGCGCGTTGTTGCCGAAGTCGCGCCACACTTCCGGCTGCTGCGTCGGGTTCAGGTTCGCGTAGCACAGGTCGCCATTCAGCAGATGAAAGAGCGGCTGAAAGCGCTCGACGGCTTGCACGGCGAAGCGGCTTTGCGGCGACGACAGCACCCAGCCCGTGTTGGGCGTCGCGAGATCGCCGTAGCTCGTGAAGCGGAACGGCGCGCGCCCGCGCGGCGCCGTCGTGAACGTCGCGGAAAAGGGCGTGCCCGAGTTGCTGTCGTTATCCGCCGTTACTTCGTATTGATACGTCGTCGCGGCATGAAGGCCGTGCAGACGCGCGTGATACGTGAACACCACTTCGCCGTTCAGGCCGTCCGTGTACGTGCGCTGAACGGCATGCACCGTCTCCTTCTTTTCGCCCGCTGCGCCGAAGCGCACGCGCGGATTCGCGGCGGCCGCCGCCGAACCCCACGAGACCACGACTTCATTCGTGGGGTCTTCGCCCCAGGTCAGATGGATCTGTTCCGGCGTGCCGTCGGGTGCCGACGGCGCGGCTTTGGCCTGGCCTGCGAACGTGCCCGCCGCCGTCGCGAATCCGGATGCGCCCGCGAGCTTCAGAAAGCCTCGGCGCGAAAACGTGGTTGACGGGTTGGCGGCTTGCTCGGCTGGCGATGCATCATCGGGTGTGTTCTTGTTCGACATGTCGTTTGTTCTCGCGGTGGAAGGCAGACGACGCAGAAAACGCAGTGGGGCGGGCGCGTCGTGGTGGGTAGGGAACGAGGAATGCAGTGTGATTCCGGGCAACACGATATTCCGAACTGTGTTACCCCGCTGTGACAACGTTTGCGTCGTGCATGCCGTCGTTTATCAGCGGAATCCACCCGCGTATGCGTAGCCGCGATCATGTGATAGACGATCACGCGCGCGCTGTTTTCATGCTGTCGCGCAGCGCGATCGAATCGACGAAGTGTTGTATCGACGCACGCCCGTTACAGTTCGCCCCTTCTGCACGGTGCAACGCGATGGGAATTCACGTTTGCTTACACACGTACACAGATTCCCGATTGCGGTTTGCATATAGTCGCTCCCGAGATCAGAAGCCAGGAGTGAACGATGAAAGCAACACTCGCATGGACGATGTTCGGGCGCTTGCGTCGAAGCGCACTTGCCGGGCGCAATTGATCATGGCTACCTCATACGAACATCTGCACGACGGGGACGCGATCGTTAGCGTGGAGGAGCAACCGTCGTCGAAGGGCACGTGCGTGACCGTGCATCTGAACGGCAAGTCGATGTCCGCCGAGTTCAGCGAACTGACGGGGCAATTATGTCTGCGCGAAAACGGCGCGATGGTGCAGGAGTGGTTTCCGCCGCATTCGTGGTTCGCGATTGCGTCGGTGGCGGGCGCGAGCAGATGGGGCACGCAGCCCAGCGCGGAAGATCTGCATGCGCTCATTCGCAATGAAATGCTGGCAAGGCGGGTTGGCTGATCCGAAGTCGCGTTGGGTGGGCCGGTCGATGCAGTAGTTCGGCGTTAGCTCGCGCCCAACCATAAAAGCACCTGCTGCCAGCGCTCACCCTTCATTGCATCGAACCAGTCGTCGTGGTTCGCGTCCGTCAACAGCATCAGATGAGCGCCCCGATGCGCGCTCGCGAGCGCGCGGGCGTGCGCGACCGGGATCAGCGTGTCCTCTTGCGCGCCGATCACGACGACGGGGCCCGCATAATGCGCGAGCGCATCGACCGAATCGAACGGCTCATGTAGCATCCAGCGCACGGGAAAGAGCCATAGCGTTTCTGCTGCGACGCTTGCAAGCGTGTCCCACGGCGTGACGAGCACGATGCCCGCGGCCATCGACTCATTGCCTCGAATGACCTGCGCGGCCATCCCCGCGCCCAGCGATTCGCCCACCAGATAGACACGCCCATTCCATTGCTCGCGGACCGCCGCCAGCGCGTCTCGCGATGCGTTCAACGCGGCCTTCATCGTGCGCGAGCCCTCGCGCTTGCCGTGGCCAGGATATTCGGCCAGCACCACGCGATAACCCGCATGCAGGAAGACTTCGGCGAGCGGCAGCTTGTTCTCCGCCGATTCCGCATTGCCGTGATAGACGATGAACGTGCCGCGCGGCTTGTTGGTAACAGGTGTCGCGACATACCCTGCGTATTGGCCGCTCGCGAGCCACGGTTCGACGTCGTAGCCGGCGTGATGCCCCGTCGGCGGCTCGGCGTCATACAGCGTGGCGGGCAGCAGCATCCTGTCCTGCATGAAATACAGCGCGATCAGCGCGATTACGTACGCGGCCAGCGCGAGTCGAATACATAGAACGAGCAGAGGCATCGACCACTACACGTCGAAGTACAAATAGAACTCCCACGGATGCGGCCGCAACCGGATGCTGTCGACCTCTCTCGCGCGCTTGTACGCGAGCCACGTGTCGATCACATCGTCGGTGAAGACATCGCCTTTGCGCAAGAACGCGTGATCCATTTCGAGCGCGGCGAGCGATGCATCGAGCGACCCCGGCACCTGCCGAACCTTGCGCGCCTCTTCGGGCGGCAGATCGTAGATGTTCCGATCGAGCGGCTCGCCGGGGTCCATCTTGTTCTCGATGCCGTCGAGCCCCGCCATCATCATCGCGGCAAACGCGAGATAGGCATTCGCCGACGGATCGGGACAGCGGAACTCGACGCGCCGCGCATTCGGCGAATCCGAGTACATCGGAATGCGCGCCGCAGCCGAGCGGTTGCGTTGCGACATCGCGAGATTCACAGGCGCTTCGTAGCCCGGCACCAGTCGCTTGTACGAGTTCGTTGTCGGCGCGCAGAAGGCCATCAGCGCGGGCGCATGCTGAAGCAGGCCGCCGATGTACCAGCGGCACAGCTCGGATGTGAGCGCCCAGCCTTGCGCGTCGTAGAAGAGATTTTCGCTGTCGCGCCACAGGCTCTGATGGCAATGCATGCCGCTCGCGTTGTCGGCGAAAAGCGGCTTGGGCATGAACGTCGCCACCTTGCCGTAGCGCCGCGCGATGTTCTTGCAGATGTACTTGTAGATCATCACGTTGTCGGCCATGCGCGTGAGCGTCGCGAAGCGCATGTCGATTTCGTTCTGTCCTGCCGTCGCGACTTCATGATGATGCACCTCGACCTGCACGCCGACCTGTTGCAGCGTCAGCGCGATGTCGCTGCGGATCTCCTGCAGCGTGTCGTGCGGCGGCGTCGGGAAGTAGCCTTCCTTGTAGCGCGGCTTGTAGCCGAGATTGCCGCCGCCGTATGCACCCTCGTCGCGGCCCGTGGTCCAGTCGCCTTCCGCCGATTCGACGTAGTAGTACCCGCTGTGCTGATCCTGGCCGAAGCGGATCGAATCGAAAATGAAGAACTCCAGCTCGGGGCCGAAGTAGCAGGTCGTCGCGATGCCCGTTTGCCGCAGATAATTCTCCGCCTTCTTCGCGATGTAACGCGGATCGCGCGAATAGGGCTGTCTGAGCACGGGGTCCACGACATCGCAGATCACCGACAGCGTGGGCGTGTCGCACATGGGATCGACGAAGGCCGTCGACGGATCGGGCCGCAACAGCATGTCCGATTCGTGAATCTCCTGAAAGCCGCGAATCGAAGAACCGTCGAAGCCGATGCCGGCTTCGAACAGTCCGTCGTGAACTTCGGGGAGCGTGATCGAGAAGTGCTGCCACAGTCCGGGCAGATCGGTGAACTTCAGGTCGACGATCTGCACCTCGTGCTGCCTGATCAGATCGATGACGGCGTCGGCGCTGTCGGGCCGCGTGACCCGATAGCTGCCCGCGTCGACCGACACGCCAACGGACGATCCTGACTTGTCTTTCTTGCTGGCCATGGGATGCTCCTTGTGCGGCGCCTGGCCGGTGATGCTGGCCCCGTGCTGACGGGCCGAAGACGGCTATGCGTGCGCCTGACGGTCCTGCTCGAGCGCTTTCAGGCGCGCGTCGCCGGCGTCTTTCGCGGCGGCGCGAGTCGCGTATTTCTCGTCGGAGACGAGCGCGCGCTTCACCTCGCGCGCAGTGAAGTCGACGAGCGCGATGACCCAGACGTAGTCGCCTGCCTGCTCAGCCGTTTGTACGAAGGCGTGCATGTCGCCTCTTTCGTCCGCTTTCATGGTGACCTCCACATAAAGTTCGAATGCAATAGATGGCGCAATCGGACGAGCGGGTCCGCCACGCGCCTAAATCGATTCTAGGCGATGAATCCGCGCTGTACGAATGCACGTAACCGCGTATGAAAAAGCGCGCTGCAAGCCCCAAAACCGTGCGCTTCGACGAAATTCGCGGCCGTGACGTGATGGCGTCCCGGTCCGGTAATCTGGCTGATGTATGCTGCTGGTTTTTCAGGCAGATTGACAGCGAGAGGGGACACATGCGGCGCGTGGTATTCAATCAGAAAGGCGGTGTCGGCAAATCGACCATCGTGTGCAACCTGGCGGCCATCAGCGCGAGCGAGGGCTTGCGTACGCTCGTCATCGATCTGGATGCGCAAGGCAATTCGAGCCAGTATCTGCTCGGCGCGCGAGCCAACGAGGTGAGCCCCACGGTTGCCGGCTTCTTCGAAACCGCATTGACCTTCAGCTTCAAGCCGGTGGACGTGACGTCGTTCATTCATCGGACGCCGTTCGAGAATCTCGACATCATGCCCGCGCACGCCGATCTCGACACGCTGCACGGCAAGCTCGAATCGCGCTACAAGATCTACAAGCTGCGCGATGCGTTGAACGAGCTCGACATGTACGACGCGATCTACATCGATACGCCGCCCGCGTTGAATTTCTACACGCGCTCGGCGTTGATCGCCGTCGAGCGCTGCCTGATTCCGTTCGACTGCGACGACTTTTCGCGCCGCGCGCTCTATACGCTGCTCGACAACGTGAAGGAAATCCAGCAGGACCACAACGATGCGCTGCAAGTGGAAGGGATCGTGATCAACCAGTTCCAGCCGCGCGCGAGTCTGCCGCAGCAACTCGTCGATGAACTCGTCAGCGAAGGGCTGCCCGTGCTGGGTTCGAAATTGTCTTCGTCAGTGAAGATCCGCGAATCGCATCAGCATGCAACGCCCGTGATCCATCTCGACCCGCGGCATAAGCTGGCGCAGGAGTATCTCGCGCTGCATCGCGAGCTGGCGGGCTGAACCGTTGCCTTGGCGCTGTGAACGAGCGCACGCGCGCGGCGGTCGGCAGGCCGCGCGCATACGTTCATGTCGATCCAGGATAAGGTTCGATGATCGCGTGATTCAAACCGAAGGCTTTCAGCCGTTTTAATGCCCGCTCTGAAACGACGAGGCGCGAATCATCGGCGATGCCTAAATCGTCCTTGCCGGCTGTACCCGGCACACATAGCCAGAGAAATTCAGGCAATTCCCGGTCGGGATAAATTTCCTGAAACGAGTCGCTAACCGTTATTTCAACGGTGCGATACGCCGTTCCGGTTGTTCCCATTGCCTGCAACGCATCAGCGGCCTCGCGGGTGATGATCAGTGCCGGGAAGCTTTCCAGTAGCGCGTCGCCGAGCCAATTGATAATCCGGTAATGCAATTGCGTGACGTTCGGCGGATACACGCTTGAATCGAGAACGGTATGTTTTCCGAGGCCGCCAGCCACTTCGGGTTCGACATAGTAAAACGCCATATGACATTCGAGATCGCACTGATCGTTTGGCTCAATGTCCCGTTTATAGCATAACGCCGATCAGAATTACTCTCTCGATGCTAAAAGGCCGCCGAAAATGGCTGCAATGCGTTTCAATGTAATTTACGCATCAGGCATAAAAGCCAACCGTTATCGATGTGAGCGAGTGCCTATGCGACGCCGTCATCCAATGTGGGCGGAGAAGCCCGATTGTTCCGGCGCAATGTGGGCGCGCAGTGTGAGAGCCGGAATGTCGTATGCTCCGGCGTTTTGAGGCCGGAACGGAATGGGCGCGGTGGTCCAGAGGTTATCCAGCCGGTTTGCGAGGGCATCGCAGGTTTCCGCGTACCTTCTTTCGTCCATCCGGTTCGTCCGATAGAGCACGAATGGCGGCAGTACATCGAAGCCGGGGTAGTACAAAATCCCGTGCTGAATGGGGAAAAGAATATCGTCGATCGGGCCGTTGATGCCTCGCGAGCCGTAGTGAGATTCCCAGCCGCCTGCCGTGACCATCAGCATCGCGCGCTTGCCGGCGAGCGTGCCCTCTCCGTAGCGGTCGCCCCAGCGCGTGTCCGAATGTTCGCCCACGCCGTATGCGAAGCCATACGCAAAGACGCGCTCCACCCAGCCCTTCAGAATGGCGGGCATCGAGAACCACCAGAGCGGGAATTGCAGAATCACGGCGTCCGCCCACAGCAGCTTTTGCTGTTCTCGCGCGATATCTTCGCTTTGCAGGCCGTTTTCGAAAGCTTGCTTCGAATCGGCGCTCGGATCGAAGCGTGTGCTGCCGGTTCGCTCGATGCTGTCGTTCGCGTCGAGCGACGCTTTCCATTTCATCGCGTACAGGTCCGATACCTGCACGACGTGTCCGGTGCGCTCGAGACGTTCGATCGAAAAGTCCTTTAGTGAACCGTTCAATGATCGCGGCTCGGGATGTGCGTAGACGAGCAGAACATTCATGTTTCAACCTCCGTTTTTCGTAGCCAGCAGGTTAGGCGTTCGTCAGGTATATTGGAAATGAATTTCTGATATCCCCGGTATTGCGATGAATAATCTCAGACGACTGGACCTGAACCTGCTGGTCACGCTCGACGCGTTGTTGTCGGAACACAACGTGACGCGTGCGGCGGAGCGCCTGAACTTCTCTCAACCATCGGTGAGCGTCCATCTCGCGAAGCTGCGGGACATCTTCGGCGATCCGCTGCTGTTGCCTGGGCCGCGCGGCATGCGGCCGACCGCGCGAGCCGACGAGCTGCGCGAACCGTTGCGAGAGGCGCTCGAAGCATTGAATCGCGTGATGTCGTCGCCGAAGACGTTCGACCCCGCCGAGGCGACCCATATGTGGAAAGTCGCCGCGACCGATTACAGCGAATCGACGGTTCTGCTGCCGGCGTTGAATGCGTTGCGCGCAGCGGCACCGCGCACGCGGCTCTCCGTGGTCGAAATGGTGCCGACGCGCATCGTCAGGCAGGCGGAACAGGGCGAGATCGATCTGGCTTTTCATACCAGCGACGAATCGCCCTCGGGTCTGCATCGCCGGGTGCTATTCGCCGAGCGCTATGTTCTGGCTGGCCGCGCGGGGCATCCGCGTCTGAAGCGGCGTCCGACGCTTGCGCAGTTTTGCAAACTGGAGCACGTGATCGTGTCGCCGGATGGCGGCGGGTTTCGAGGGGTCACGGACGATGCTCTTGCGCAAGCGGGCCTTACGCGGCGGGTCGTGCTGTCCGTGCCGCACTTTCTCTTCATGATGTCGGTGCTCGCGAGCACCGATCTCGTCGCGATGTTGCCCGCACGGCTCGTGTGCAATACGGGCGCGTTGCGAATCGTCGAGCCGCCCGTCGCCGTCCCCGGCTATCAAATGGCGATGCTTTGGCACGAGCGTTGTCATCGTGACCCGGCACATCAATGGCTGCGCGAGCACATCGCGAGTTCCGTCTGACACGTCACGGCGACGCCCGCAATCCAATCGCGAACGCCCGTACGAGAAAAACTTCCGACGCTATGGCATGTTAGCTGCGGTCGCCGCCAGGCCGCCGATGGCTGCTTGAATGCGCTGGTCTTGACGCTGGCATAGACTGATGGCCGGCTGATCCGTCGACAAGCATCGTGACGTGCAGATGACACGCGTTCATTCCGATGCACAGAACGCGGATTTCGTCCCAAGCGACAACGCAAGTGTTCTCTGGTGGAGCTCTCCATGAGCGAGCAGACGCTTGATACATTCGACGTCGAACAGATGATTCCGGACTTCACTGCGCCGGCACTGGCGCAGTGCTCACCCGACCGGCAAATGGTCGATGCCGCTGAAATCAACACGCGACACTGGACGAGCCACGTCGAAGGCCCGTTCAAGCCCGGTTCCCAAATCCACTTGCGCGAAACGTGCCGGATGTTTCGCGAGACGTTCAATCCTTATCGGCCGTCGGTACTGGACTGGCCGAAGCTCGAGCCGGATGCGCTCGAACGGATCGTCTCGCTGCCGATCTGGGATATCGCCGTTCAGACGGAGGGCAAGGCGCGACTGCGCATGGCAGCCTACGCCGCGACCATCGACGAACCCGAGATGCGCAGCGCGCTCGCGTTGAACGCGTGGGAAGAAAACCGCCACAAGGAGGTCTTGTCGCGGATGGTCGCCGCGTATGGCATTCCGCTTGCGAGCGAGGCGCCTTATGTGTTCCCGAAAGACGCCGAATGGGCTTATCTGGTCACGGGCTATAGCGAATGCATCGACAGCTTTTTCGCATTTGGGCTGTTCAAGATTGCGCATCGCTCCGGGCTCTTTCCACCCGAATTGATCGACACGTTCGAGCCGGTGATGCAGGAAGAGTGTCGCCATATTCTTCTGTTCGCGAACTGGGTGGCCTGGCATCGCGCGAAGCTCGCATGGCGGCAGCGCATCCAGTTCGAGCTGAAAGTCGTAGCCGTATGGCTGTTTCTCGGCTGGGAGCGCATTGGCCTCGCGCGCACGATGGACGCGGAAGGAAACGAACAGAAGCAGGACAACAACTTTACGGTGAACGGCGCACAGGCCGTATCCGGCGCTGAAATCGACTTGCGTGATTTGATGATGTTGTGCCTCGAAGAGAACGACCGGCGGTTCTCGGGGTACGACGAGCGCCTGCTGCGTCCGGACACGATGCCAAAGCTCGTGCGCTTCGCATTGCGCTTCATGCGAGAAAAGAAAGCGAAATGAACACCGCGCATGTCTTTTCCTTTGCGAAGAACAGCGACGGCTTTCTGCTCGACGGCCAGCCGTTTCAGATCCGCAGCGGGGAAATGCATCCGGCGCGAATTCCCGTCGAATACTGGCAGCACCGCATCCGGATGGCGAAGGCGATGGGGATGAATACCATTGCTCTGTACGTCATGTGGAATTACCACGAGCTGAGCGAAGGTACATTCGACTTTCACACCGGCAATCGCGATATCGAGGCGTTCATTCGCCTTTGCCAGAGCGAAGGCATGTGGGTGCTGTTCAGGCCGGGTCCGTATGTCTGCGCCGAATGGGATCTCGGCGGAATTCCGTCTTATCTGCTGCGCTACCCGGACATTCAGTTGCGAACCGATTCGGCGAGTGATTCGCGCTATATCTCGGCTGTCGTGCGATACATCGATGAACTTGTCCCGCGCGTCAGGCCGCTAATGTCAATACACGGCGGCCCGATTCTAATGATCCAGATCGAAAACGAATTTGGATCGTATGCGAGCAATGCCGCTTACCTCGAAAAAATCAGGCAGATCTGGATTCGCGGCGGAATTGAAGGCCCGTTCTATACAGAAGACGGTCTGGCGCAACTCGAACAGAACCATACGTATGTCACCGATGGCGCGATTGCATTGAGTAATGGAAACGCCGCGCAAATCGAAGCGGCGCGCAAGACGTTTCCTGCGGTTCCCGTGATGGCAGGCGAAGTCTATCCGGGTTGGCTGACACATTGGGGCGACAACGCGCTGCAAGGCGCGGCTGTCGATCTCTCAGCGACGCTCGAAGAACTGATGCGAAAGAAGGTGTCGTTCAACCTGTATGTGATTCACGGTGGCACGAGCTTTGGCTTCCATGCCGGTGCCAATGTGGATGCCGATACGGGCGAATATCAGCCGGACATTACGAGCTACGATTATTCGGCGCCGATCAGCGAGCAAGGCGTGGCGACTGCGAAGTACATGAAGTATCGCGAGATCATTTCCAGGTATCTGGCAACACCACTGCCTGACGTGCCCGATCCTGTCGCCACGCTCGCTACCGATAGCCGCTCTTTGGTTCCGCAGCGGTTCGCGTCCATCTGGGACAATCTTCCCTCCTCTTTGCCCGCCGGGCAGACGGTCAATCCGCAGCCGTTCGAAATGTACGGCCAGGTGTCCGGCTTCGTCGTCTACCGGAAGCGGCTTGAACATTATCGAGGCGGCGTGCTGGATATCGGCAGCGTTCACGACTATGCGAGTGTTTTTGTCGGTGGCGAATATGTGGGCGGCGTGTCGCGTGCGCGCATGCCGAGAGATCGCGCGCAATCGCTGAATATCATGCATCGCAGTCCGTTTGCGCTTTCGTCGTCTGGATCGAATGATGCAGCAGTACTGGACATACTCGTCGAAGGCATGGGCCGCGTGAACTATGGGCACGCGATGATCGACCGAAAAGGGCTTGTCGATCCTGTCACGTTGCGCGACCAGTCCGGAGTGGCAGAGGTCTTGACGGGTTGGGAAGTTTTCCTTCTGCCGATGAACGCTGCGTTTATCGAAGATCTTCGCCCTGTATGCACCGAGCCGAACAGAGCGGGGCTATTCTTTCGCGCGGTGCTGTCGCTGGATACAGTTGGCGATGTGTATCTGGACATGAGCCAATGGATGAAAGGCGTGGTCTGGGTCAATGGACACAATCTCGGACGATACTGGAATATCGGCCCGCAAATGCGGCTCTATTGTCCCGCTCCGTGGCTCAAGCCCGGCGAAAATACGATTACCGTGTTCGATCTGCACCAGACGGAAGCCAAGCCGATCGATCTGGCGCCTACGCTGACGTAG
Organism: Paraburkholderia phymatum; assembly: GCF_038900715.1. Lineage (GTDB taxonomy): Bacteria > Pseudomonadota > Gammaproteobacteria > Burkholderiales > Burkholderiaceae > Paraburkholderia > Paraburkholderia phymatum_A. The sequence goes on from NZ_JAYMRZ010000004.1 coordinate 79,558, forward strand.
GCGTTATCGGTGATAACTCAAGCGTCAGTACCTGGAACGGATCGAGTCGAATTGACTGAGGATGGCCGACGTCGCAAAGCAGTGGAAAGTGCGCGGGCGGTTCGATAAACGGAAAACGTGCATTGAATTTGCCCGTCACGCCTTGCGGCAGTTCGAGATGCTCTCTCAGGTCGAGCAAAAAGCTTTGCTCGCGATCAGCCGGATTGCGCAGCGTGACGATCGCTTTCGAAGGCGTCCACGCGGCCCAACCGTAAACGTCGAGATCCGGCGCGCCGCCGATCCAATGGGCGTCGCGAAGTACATCCGCATTGGCGCGCGCCCATTGTGAGGCCTCGGCGAGAACATCCCAATCGCGTTCCTTTAGCAGCGACGGCGTGACATAAAGCTCTTGCAACTGCGTGCCGCTGCCGAAGTACGAACGCACTTCGCTGGCGAACGCATGCGTGGGATCGGTGTTGAGCCGCGTGTTTTCCTGCGCGTAGATGATGCCGTGAAGCATCAGCGAATTGAGCGGAAAGAGCGGACTCTTGCATACGACATTGCGATAAGTCTGCGCATCGCGATAGGTGATCCATTGTTCGCGGTCGCTGCCTGTGCCGGCAAAGCCATAATCGGCACCATCACGCCAGATCGAATCGACGTAGCGCAGCCAGAAGGGCGACGGCAGCGTTCCAGTCGACAGATTGACGAATACATCACGTTTCGCGCGACGCATATCCTCGATGAGTTCTATCGCGGCATCCCAATCGCTGTTGAAGCGGCTGCCGGACACGACGATGTTCGCATTGCCCGTGCCGTCCAGCTTGAAGTAATTGACGCCGTATCGCATCAGCAGGTCCATCGCGGCTTCGTGAAAGCGTCGATAGTACCTGGGACCGGAGAGCGCGAATCCATCGCCGACAGTCTCGTATCCGGCAGCACGGCCGCGCGTCACGCGTTCCTGTCGAGGCAGACCATAGCCGCCCCACGGCGACAACCACACGCCAGGTGCGGCGCCATAGCGCGCGGCGGCATGCTTCAAGGGCGCGAAACCATCGGGAAACGTGCGATTGAATCGCCAGGCGCCGCTGTAGTCATCCCATCCGTCGTCGAACAGGTATGAATCGAGTTGTACGCCGCGCTTTTCATGCAGTTCGCGGCCTACGGCGTGAATGCGTTCTATCGCCTGATCCTGCGTATAGGCGGTGAGAAAGCCAATGTCGTACCAGGAGTTGTAGTGAAGAAACGGGCGATAAGGATGCGCTCGCTCCTGTTCGAGATAGGCGGCGAAATCGCGGCGCAATTGACCTTCGCGAAACACGCCTGCGACGGCGGAATAAACGAGCGTCTTGCCCTTGTCGAGCGGCAACTCGCGCGTGACCTTGAAGCTGGCCACAGCGTCGCGCACTTCGCTTTCGGCCATTGGAAGCTCGAAGCCCAGATAGACATTGCCATCGACGATGGGCACCGCTTCGAGTTCGCCGATCTTTCGTGCGAAAGGCGCGCGAGTCTGCAATAGCGAAACGGAGACAATGTGCTCGTCCTGCGCCAGTGCGGTAATCGACAGACGCTGCCGCAAATAAGGCGAGTTCTCGCGCTGCTCGATATCCCATTCGACCCGCAGACGCCGCTGCCTGTCGCAAAGCATGGCGATCACGCGTCGGCCGGCGATGCGCTCCGCTTTTCGCGATGCTTCGGCATTGGCTAGCAGTGCTTCTTCGCGCAACGGCTCGACAATCTGCAATTCGTCGATGCCGAACGTGTGTCCGTCAGCCATTGCAATCGTAAACGGCACATCGACCGAAAGCGTTTGCGCATGCGCGTGATCGACGATACGACATTCGCCGAGAGATCGATCTGCAATCGTCCAATGCAATGCGATGACCGAATTGCCGAACGCGCATTCGCTGCCATTCGACTGAAAGACGGGCGCGCCCGGACTATCGAGTGCAAAGCGATTCGCAAGCATGTGAACCGCCCGTCACTTCACGGTCTGGATAACCTCGAACCCCTCGAATTCCGGATGCCCCAGATATAGCGCACGTGCTTCGTTTCCGGCGTTCCGATGCGCGGCGCGGAAGGCCTCGGACTGCGTCCATGCTTCGAAGGCCGCGCGATTCGTCCAGATCGTGTGGCTCGAATACAGCACGTGATCGTCGCGTTGCGGGCCTTTCAGAAGATGAAACTCGATGAAGCCGGGGACGTCTTTGAGGTGTGTGTCGCGCGTCGTCCACACTTCCTCGAACGTCTTTTCCGAGCCCGGCGCGACCTTGAACCGGTTCATGGCAATGAACATGACTTCGCTCCCGAGTAGTGGCGATGTTCCGAAGAACATCGAAAGTCTACCGACGAAGTATAGGCATAACACAGCACGCGCGTTATCGTCCGCGCGCCCACTGCGCGAACGCGGCACACGCGACTAGCAGCGAGCCGGTCGCGAAGAACACCGGATGCAGTCCGAGATGCACGGCAATCTGGCCGCCGATAACGGGGCCGAGCACCTGTCCGCTGAATTGCGCGGACTGCAGATAGCCGAGCATTTGACCCGTCTTGCTCTCGTCGACGGCGTGCCGCGCGAGCTTCGCGATGGCGGGCAACAACCCCGCAAGCGACATGCCCATCAGCGCGCGCAGTGCGGCCAGTTGCCACCATTGATGGACGAACGCTTGCGGAATCATCAGCAGGCCCGTCGCCACGAGACACCCGACAATCACGTTCCAAGCGCCGATGCGATCCGCGAGCGCGCCGAGACGCGCCGCCGTCAACATGCTGCCGAACGCGGAGCATGCCATCACGACGCCTGCAACGCGGGTCAGTCGATCCGGCTCGACACCGAGGCTGCCGACATACACGGTGATGACGGGCTCGATCGACATGTTGGCGAGCAGGACCATCATCGCCGTCGCGAGCAGCGCGCCGATCACCGCGTATCGCGTGCGTGACGCATGCGACGAGGCGTCGACGCTCGCGCCGCGCTTCGCATCGGTGGCGGGCTGGAAGTCTTCTTTGACGACGAAGATCGTGAGCAGCGCGGCCACGGCGATCACCGCGCCGCCCGCGAAGAAGGTGCCGCGAATGCCGATCAGTCCGGGCAGCAGGCCGCCGATCAGCGGCCCGACCAGATTGCCCGCGAGCGCGCCCGTCGACAGCAAGCCGAGCGCCCATCCGGCGCGCTCGCGCGGCGCCTGCGTGCCGACCATCACGGTCGAAGCCGACGCATAGCCGCCGACGAGTCCCGCGATCAGGCGCAGCCCGACCAGTTCGTAGACGTTGTGCGCGATGCCGATCAGCGACATCACGACGGCCATGCCGACGGCTGCGCGAATCAGCATCGGCTTGCGCCCGTAGCGGTCGGCGAGCCTGCCCCAGATGGGTGCCGTCACGGCCGTGCCGAGAAACGTCGCGCCGAACGCGACGCCCGACCACTGGATGACATCGGCCTGCGATTCGACGCCGAGCTGCTTCACGTAGAGCGGCAAAAACGGCAACAGCATGCTGAGACTGACGAGCGTCGTGAACGAACCGAATACGCAGACGAACAGATTGCGTTTCCAGTACCTGTCGTTGCGTTGCGCGTAGCTGAGCGCGGACGTGTCGGGTGTTTCGCGCATATCGAGTGTAGTGGGCTGGCTCATGCCGGGTATCCTTCAATTACGCGTTTGCTGGTGCGTTCGTTGCCGCGTTTGTTGCTGCGTTCGGCCGCGCAGTGCGGTGAACAGATCGATACCCAGCGCGAGTGCGATCGATGTCACGCCGATCGCGAAGAGCATCCGGTAATTGCCGCCGCTTTGCGTGAAGAGAAACGAGAGCCCGTATGCAGCGCTCGCCTGCAAGATCGCGAAGCCTGTGGTCGCCGTGCTCCATGCGCCTTTTTGCATCGACGGATGGTGGGCGAGCAGTTCGTTGACGCGGCCAAGCGCGAGCGGCACGATGCCCGGCACGGCGGCGCCCATCAGTACGCTCGATGCGATCAGCGCGGCAGGCTCCGTGCTGATCAACGGCAACAGCACCGCGACGATCTGGATCACGAAGCCCACGCGCAGCGCGGGACCAAAGCCCGCGCGGTCCGCGAGATGGCCACTCAGCAACGGACCGGCAATCGCGCCGAGACCGAACAGCACCCAATATTGCGCGCCCGTATCGAGACCTTTGCCGAGTCCGCGCGATACGAAGTCGACCAGAAACAGCATGTGCGGAACGAGACCGACTGCGTTCAGCGCGTACTCGGCATATAGCGCGCGCAGCGTGAAGCCCGGCTGCTTCGCGTGCTTTGCTTGATGCGTCTGCGGATGATGAGCGGGTGCGTTCTGCTTCGGCCACCCGTTCCATGCGGAGACCGTCAACAGCAGCGCGATCACGCCGAGTCCGAGCCACGTCTCCTTGACGCCTTCGCGCAGCAGCAGCGGAACGACTGTGCCCGACGCGGCGATGCCGAGACCAATGCCCGCAAAAATCGCGCCGCTCACGAGCCCACGACGCGCAGGCAGCACATGCGCGAGGATGGTCGGCGCGGCCAGCACCATCAGCGCGCCGCCCGAAAGCCCCGACGCGAAGCGCCACACGAAGAACCACAGAAACGACAGCGGGAACGCACAGGCGACGAATGCAACTGTTGCGAGCAGCATCATCGCGCGCAGCACGTGAGTGATGTTCGCGCGCTTGGCGAGGTAGCCGCCGAGCAGCGCGCCCGCCAGATAACCGCCCAGATTCGCGGCACCGAGATACGCGGCCGTCGATGCGGCGAACCAGTGTGCATCGATGATCGCGGGCAAGAGCGGCGTGTAGGCAAAGCGCGCGAGGCCGATGCCGACGAGACTCGCGCTCGCGCCCGACACGGTGCCGCGCCATACGCTGAATGCGGGCTGTGTCGATGCGTTGAGAACTGCGGGCTGCATTGTTTTCTCCGTGTTCCTTCGTGCTTTTCAGCGCGAATACGAAAAGGTGTGGTGGCAAATGCAATGGAAAGAATCGAATCAGGCTCCGACATTGCTGCCGCCATCCACGTGCAGGATCTCGCCCGTCACGAATGCCGCCGATTCCAGATACAGCACGGCTTCGGCGATATCGGCCGCTTCGCCAAGACGCCCTAGCGGAAGCAACCGCGCGAGTGCGTCATGCTTCTCGCGCGGATGCATCGGCGTCTTGATGATGCCGGGCGCGATGGCGTTCACGCGAATGCCGCGCGACGCGTATTCGATCGACAGCGAGCGCGTCACGGCATTCAGGCCGCCTTTCGTCAGCGCGGCCACTGCAGCGGGCCGCGCGGCGAGCGGGCGATCGACGAGGCTCGCCGTGATATTGACGACGTGGCCGCTGCGCTTGCTGCTCATCTCGGCGAGCGCGCGCTGCGTGATGTGAAAGAAGCCGTGTACGTTGATCGACATGACGGCTTCAAAGTCTTCGGGCGTGTACTCTTCGAAAGGCTTCGCGATGAAGAGGCCCGCGTTGTTGACCAGCGTATCGATACGGCCGAAACGTTCGAGCGCGACGGCGATCACTTTATGCGCGGTCTCAGGGGCTGCGATATTGCCTTGCACCGTCGCGATATCCGGATCATCGCTTTCGCGGATCGTGCGCGACGTCGCGACGACGCGATAGTTGCGCTCGCGAAACGCGTCCACCAGTGCCGCGCCGATGCCTTGCGACGCGCCCGTGACGATCACCACTTTCTGTTCGGCACCCATGGCCTGCTCCTTGAACGGATCGGGCCGCGCACGGCCCGTTTCGATGGAGCAAGTCTAGATTCAACCGGTCACAGAGAGAATCCACGCAGTGCGGCAGACATTATTCCGCAACGCGGTTCAATGGAGCGAGTGGAGGGATCAGCGCGCGTCGGTGATGCGCTGTAGCTGCTTGAAGTGCCGGCGCAGACGCGGCGCGGCGAAGTCGACGAACGCGCGCACCTTCGGCACCGACAGGCGGCCATGCGGCGTGAGCAGATGAACGGGCAACGGCGCGTGTTCGCTGTCGCGCAGGACGATTGCGAGCTTGCCGTCCTTCACCTGCTGCGCGACGTGATAGGAGAACACGCGCGTGACGCCGCGCCCTTCGACGGCAGAGGCGACGGCTGCATCGATGCTGTTGACGATCAGCCGTGGCGAGAAGCGCACGACTTGCGCAACGCTCGAGCCTTCTGCTGGCGGAAAGCTCCATGAATCGAGACCGAAGTGCGTCATCGAGATGATCGGGTGTTGCTCGAGGTCGGCGGGTTCGCGAATCTTCGGATGTGTCGCGAGATAGCGCGGCGATGCCGTCACGACGCGCCGCGTTTCGCCGACAGGAATCGCGATCAGCGTCGAATCGGGCAGATGCGCGATGCGCAGCGCGACGTCGATCCCCTCGTCGATCAGGCTGACGGGACGGTCGAGCATGTGCAGGCGGACAGAGACGGCGGGGTGTTGATCGATGAAGGCGTCGAGGATGGGCCGCAGCAAATCCTGGCCCGCAGCCACAGGTGCCGTGACCGTGAGCAGGCCGCGCGGCGCGGAGCGCTCGCTTGCGACCAGCAGGTCGGCTTCTTCGAGATCGGTCAGGATGCGCCGGCATGCAGCGGCGTAGCGCTCGCCGGCTTCGCTGAGCTTGATGGTGCGCGTCGTTCGATGCAGAAGCGGCGACCCGACGTGCTCTTCGAGAAACGCTATGGCGCGGCTCACGGCAGCGGGCGAACGGCCGAGGCGCCGGCTCGCGCCCGCGAGGCTCCCTTCGTCCAGCGTCGCGACGAACACTTTCATTGCATCGATCCGGTCCATGGTGCATCGCTCGGGAAGCGTCGGCGGGGCGACGTTGCCCGGAAGTGTACAGCGGCGTATGTTCTCGCGAGGCTAGTGAGCCGTCGTGATCTCATCTCCTGGCTGTTCTCGTGCAAAAGGATTGCTGTTATCGAAAAGTCAAAGTCCAGCATCGACGCTTCCTACGCCGCTTCGCCCTGCTCATCCGCGCCGATCACGACGCTGTTCGCGCTCTCGTATCGGTAGCGCGGCACGTCGAGATTCTGCGGCGCGGGCTTGTCCTTGAACACGCGACCCGCAAGGTCATAGGTCGAGCCGTGACACGGACAGAGAAATCCGCCGGGCCAGTCGTCGGGCAAATTGGGCTGCGGGCCCGACTGAAAGCGCGGACTCGGCGTGCATCCCAGATGCGTGCAGACGCCCACCACGACGAGCAGGTTCTTGCGTTCCGCGCGCGAGCGGTACTCGTTGCGGCAATACGCGGGCAATGGCATCGAGAACGGCCGCTCGCTATGAGGATCGGCGACGAACGGATCGGCGGCGCGTACAGCGGCCATCATCGAATCAGTGCGATTGACGACGAAGACGGGCTTGCCGCGCCACGCGACCGTCAGCATGTCGCCGGACTGAAGACGGCTGATATCGACCGTTACGGGTGCGCCCGCCGCCAGCGCGGACGCGGGCGGCCGGAACGAATCGACGAAGGGCGTCACGAGTGCGACGCCTGCAACGCCGCCTGCTACTGTCGTCGCGATCATCCATCGGCGTCTTGCCTCGTCGGGCGGCGCGTCGACGACCGCGCTCACGTCGTGCTCCCATCCGCTCGCGCTGCTTGTGTCGTCGCTTGTGTCGTTTCCGCCGGCCACAGGAACAGCGTGCGAACATGCGTCGACGGCTTGACATCGACCACGCGCTGCTGCGTCTTGCCTTCGTAGCTGACGGTGATCCTGTAGCGTCCGTCCGGTAGCGACGCGAGCATGAATGGTCCATGCGAAGTGGCCTTCAGCAAGGTCGCGCCGTGCATGTCGGTGATATGAACAGGGATGTCCGCGAGATATTCGTTACCCTGATGCGTCTTGCCCGCGAATTCGAGCACGAGCGGGTACTTGTGCATTTCGTCCTTGAGCGCGGCCGATTGATCGCTGCCTACGCCGCCCGACAGATACGCGACGTTGCCCTCATGCTGAAGCGGCGGCAGGTTCGGCGTCGCGGCGAACACGACATTCGAGGTCTGCGCAAGCACGAGCGTGATGGCAAGAAGACCTGTTTTGGCGTATGAGTTCATGACGATCTCCATCGTGAAGATAAGTGCGTCGATGACGCGGCATTGCTTTTCGAATGCGCGCGATCTGAGCGAGCGGAGCGGTTGGCGAAATACCGTGTGTGGTTGCAGCGTCGCGGCGATTTCAATCTAGGCGGGGCGGATTAAACGAGACTTAAACGCTGTGGAGATGCGGTTGGTCATCAAGCGGGCGTTTTGCACTGACAGAAAGCTTTCTTATCGGCTTGTTAAAATGGCACGCCAGAAACAGCATTCGTTTTCTCGACTCATGGACAATTGCAATTGCTCGAAACGCTCTCGTCGTTGCACTATTCACGCAGCAGCGGCTGAACCTGCAATAGCCGGACTCGCGAATACAGCGCACTGATATGGAACGATCGCATGTTCTGCTGGGCATTCTCGCGTGGACGTTTTTCATCGGCGCGCTCTCGCTGATGTGGATCACCGTCAACGCGGGTTCGTTCTATTCCCGATACGCGCGCTGGTGCCGCGCGTGCAACATCACGCCGCCGGCGCAAAGTGTCGCGTTCTGGCTGAACTTCGCGGCGAGCGCGATCACGCTGATCGCGGCGTTGTTCTTCGCGGCAATGTATCTCGCGGCCAGCTAGCTTCATCGGTGCCGTGCCATCTGACCGAGCATTGATCCGTCATCGAACGCCTGATGCAAACACCGTCACGACTCAGTACGCTTCGACAGATACCCAACAGCGTCTGGGTGCTCGGCTGTGTCAGCCTGTTGATGGACGTGTCGTCCGAGATCATCCATAGCTTGCTGCCGATGTTCATGATGGCGAGCCTCGGCGCGAGCGCGGCGACGATCGGCATCATCGAGGGTGTTGCCGAGGCGACGGCGCCCGTCGTCAAGGTGTTCTCCGGCGTGCTCAGCGACTATCTCGGCAATCGCAAATGGCTCGCCGTCGCGGGCTACGGACTCGGCGCGCTGAGCAAGCCGCTGTTCGCGATTGCGCCGACGCTCGGCTTCGTCGTGACCGCCCGCGTGATGGACCGGATCGGCAAGGGCATACGCGGCGCGCCGCGCGATGCGCTCGTCGCCGACGTCACGCCGCCGCATCTGCGCGGCGCCGCGTTCGGGCTGCGGCAGTCGCTCGATACGGTGGGCGCATTTCTCGGGCCGCTGTTCGCCGTCGTCATCATGCTGATGTGGGCCGACGATTTCAGGCTCGCGTTCTGGCTTGCCGTGATTCCCGGCGTGCTGGCCGTCGTGCTGCTGACGCTCGGCATCGACGAGCCGTTGCGGCATGAGGGCGCAAAGCGCGTCAATCCGATTCGCCGCGACAACATCCGTCAACTCGGACGTGCCTATTGGTGGGTCGTCGCCGTCGGCGCCGTGTTCGCGCTCGCGCGTTTCAGCGAGGCCTTTCTCGTGTTGCGCGCAATGAACAGCGGCGTGCCGATCGCGCTCGTGCCGCTCGTGATGGTCGCGATGAACGTCGTCTATTCGTTGTCCGCGTATCCGCTCGGCAAGCTCGCCGATTCGACGAGCCATATCCGCCTGCTGATCGTCGGGCTCGCGATTCTCTGCGCAGCCGATGTCGTGCTCGCGCACGCTGTTCACTGGGGCATTCTGCTCGTGGGCGTCGCGTTGTGGGGCCTGCACATGGGCATGACGCAAGGGCTGCTCGCAGCGATGGTGTCGCATAGCGCGCCCGCGCATTTGCGCGGCACGGCATTCGGCATCTTCAATCTGTCGAGCGGAATCGTGACGCTGATATCGAGCGTGATCGCGGGCGCGTTGTGGGACCGGATCGGCGCGGCTGCGACGTTCTACGCGGGCGCTGCGTTCTGCGTGATGACGATCCTGTTGCTCGTGGCCAGTCCCGCGCGACGCATCGCGCAATGGCGATAGGCGGGCCGGCTGACGCTGCCTCCAATCGCCGATCAGCCGATCAACCGATCGCACGCAGCGCTCCGGCGTGATGAGCGCGCGACCGCGCGACGATTCGATGCTGCAAACCCACCGCGCTCTGACTTGCAGATCGGCATCATAGTGAGATGAACGATAATATGGCATTCCAGCCGGCGCGCTTCGGCGCATCGAACGCGCGGCGGGACCGTCGTCCTTTTTCCTCTTTGCCGCCTATGTCCGACCTCAAAATCGACCGCAACGCCAAGACGCTGCGGGAACTCACGCTAGACAAGCTGCGCGGCGCCATCGTGCAAGGCTATTTCCGGCCGGGCACACGGCTCGTCGAGCGCACGCTGTGCGACGAACTGGGCGTGAGCCGCACAGTCGTGCGTGAAGTGCTCCGGCATCTCGAGACGGAAGGACTCGTCGAGATCGTCGCGCAGAAAGGGCCGATCGTCGCGCGGCTCGATCCCGAGCAGGTCGGCGAGATCTACGAGCTGCGCGGCCTGCTGGAGGCAAACGCCGCGCGCGCGTGCGCCGAACAATCGACGCCTGAGCTCGTCCGGCAACTGCGCGACATCCGCAAAACCATCGAGGATGCATTCGAACAGCGCGACATGCCGCGCGTGCTCGAATTCACCGAGCGCTTCTACGAGGCGATGTTCGACGGCGCGCAAAAGCGCGTGTCGCTGGCCGTCGTCAAGACGCTGAACGCGCGCATCAACCGGCTGCGCGCATTGACCATCGCGACGCCGGGCCGTGGCGACGAGTCGAACCGCGAGATGAACAAGCTGCTCGATGCGATCGAGCGGCGCGACGGCGACGCGGCATCGGCGGCGTCCTTCGCGCATATCAGGCGCACGGCGGAGCTGGCTTTGAGCGCGCTCGCGCAGCAGCAGGAAGCCGCCGACAACGGCTGATCTTTTCGCCCGCCAACACTGACGAACCAAAGGCCGCCGGCGCTCCCGGCGGCCTTTTTCATTTGATCCGCCGTTCTCGCCCGTAGACGCCTGCCGTCCGCCGCCCTGGCGATCTGCCGCGCTGCACAACGCCCCGCGCGCCGAAAACCGTGCCTGAAATCGCGCGATCCATATCATGGTATTCCATAATACTTTGCTGCTTGGTGTAGTCCATAAGATGGCATACCATAATCTCAACGAATCGCAGATCACGGCCTCGGGCCCACTCAGGAGAAATCGATATGAAGCTGGAAGTGCGCAAGCTGGTCACTTACATCGAAGAGACCTTTATCGAAGGCGGCAAGGAAGCGGCCCGACCGTTGAAGCTGTTCGGCGCGGCAGCCGTGCTGCGCAATCCGTGGGCGGGGCGCGGCTTCGTCGAAGACCTGAAGCCGGAGATCCACGCGCTCGCGCCGCAGCTCGGCGAAATGCTGACGGCGGAAATGCTGCGCGTCGCGGGTTCCGGCGACGCGATCGAAGGCTACGGCAAGGCGGCCATCGTCGGCACGTCGGGCGAAATCGAACACGCGTCCGCGTTGATTCACACGCTGCGTTTCGGCAACCACTACCGCAAGGCCGTCGGCGCGAAGAGCTATCTGAGCTTCACGAACTTGCGCGGCGGCCCGAACTGCCCGATCTCGATTCCGCTGATGCACAAGCACGACGAAGGCATGCGCTCGCACTATCTGACCGTGCAGTTTTCGATCGTCGATGCACCCGCGCCCGATGAACTCGTGATCGCGCTGGGCGCATCGATTGGAGGCCGTCCGCATCACCGTATCGGCGACCGTTATCAGGATCTGAAGGAACTCGAATCCAATGAAGCCTGAACTGGCGCCCGAGCGGGCGGTGTCGCAGGGCGAGGCCGCGGGCACGAGCTATAGCGTCTACGCGCCGCGCTGCGACGAGAGCGGCGAGACGGTCGTGCTGATCCACGGCGTGGGCATGAACCAGAGCGTATGGGCGCCGCAGATCGACGCGTTGACGGCGTCGTTCCAGGTCGTCGTGTACGACATGCTCGGTCATGGCGACAGCGCGCTGCCGACGCCCGCGCCGACGCTCGACGAATACGCGGCGCAACTCGAAGCGCTGCTGGACACGATGCGAATCGGGCGCGCGCATATCGTCGGGCATTCGATGGGTGCGCTCGTCGCACTCGAATTCGCGCTGACGCATCCGCAGCGCACGCTGAGCGTCGCGGCGCTGAACGCGGTGTACGACCGCACGCCCGCGCAGCGCGAAGCCGTCATGACGCGCGCCGCAACGCTGGACGACGACGCGCCTGCCGGTGTGAGCCCGAACGCGGGCGTCGACGCGACGCTGTCGCGCTGGTTCGGCGATCCGATTCCCGTTCATCTGACGCAGGCGGCGCAGGCCGTGCGCGAGCTGCTGCTGTCCGTCGATCCCGTCGGCTATGCGCGCACTTACCGGCTCTTTGCCAGCTCGGACGATGCGCACGTCGGCCGCCTCGCGAGTCTCGCCGTGCCCGCGCTCTTTCTCACGGGCGAGTGCGATCCGAATTCGAGCCCGTCGATGTCGGTAGCGATGGCGGCCGCCGCGCCGTTCGGCCGCGCAGAGATCATCGCGAACGAGCGCCACATGATGAACGTCACCGATCCGGCGCGCGTGAACGAAAAGCTGCTCGCGTTCCTCGCCGAAGCATCGGCGGCGAACCCGGCGCGAGCTTTCAACCCGAAGCACCGAACGATTCCTGGAGAACGCCATGACTGAGCGGACCAATGAGCGGACCACTGAGCGAAGCAACGAGCAAATCGCGGAACAGGCTTTCGACATCGCCGGGTTTCGCCGCGCGCTCGGCGCGTTCGTGACGGGCGTGACGGTCGTCACGACGATCCAGCCGGACGGCTCGCCACGCGGCTTCACGGCGAATTCGTTCACGTCGGTGTCGCTCGATCCGCCGTTGATTCTCGTGTGCATCGCGAAGACGGCGTCGAGCTACGCGGTGTTTTCGCAGACACGCAGCTTCGCAGTCAGCGTGCTCGCCGAAGATCAGAAAGCGGTGTCGGGCGTGTTCGCATCCAAGGCCGCCGACAAGTTCTCGCAAGTCGCGTGGCACGCGCGCACGACGGGCGCGCCCGTGATGGACGATGCGGCCGCGAGCTTCGACTGCACGACGCATGAAGTCGTCGATGCCGGCGATCACATCATATTGATCGGACGCGTCGTCGATTTTGTTCATACGAGCTCGTCGCCGCTCGGCTATTGCCGGGGCGCGTATGTGAACTTCAGCCTGTCGCAGGATGCGTTGGCGGCGGCCAGTTCGCGCGCCCAAGTGGGCGCGATTCTCGAACATCGCGATGGACTCGTGCTGCTCGACACGCCAAAGGGATTGCAGTTGCCGACAGGCATCAAGCTCGAACCCGCGAGCGACGCGGCGAGCCTGCGCGGCGTGCTCGCGAAGCTCGGTCTCGACGCGCATCTCGACTTCATTTTTGCCGTCTTCGAATCGGGCAGCGGACAGGCGCCGAGTGTACAAATCTATTATCGCGGCCGCGTGATCGACAGCGGCGCTGCATGGATCGATAGCTCGATCCGCATCGTGCCGTTGTCGCAGATTCCGTGGGACGAATTGCGCGACGAAGCCGTGCGCTCGATGCTCGAACGCTATGTGCGCGAACGCAGCGAAGACGCATTCGGCATTTACGTCGGCGATACGGAAGCCGGTACGGTGCAGACGCTTGCGCTTGCTCACTGATCCATACGAGAGGCCACACATCATGAAATTTTCGCTGTTTCTGCACATGGAGCGGTACGACAACACGACGTCGCATCGCGAGCTGTTCGACCAGATGACCGAGCTCGTGCAGATCGCCGAGCGCGGCGGGTTCGAGACGGCATGGATCGGCGAGCATCACGCGATGGAGTTCACGATCGCGCCGAACCCGTTCGTCAATCTGTCGTATCTCGCCGCAAAGACGGAGCGCATTCGACTGGGTACGGGCACGGTGATCGCGCCGTTCTGGCATCCGATTGCGCTCGCGGGCGAAGCGGGCATGGTCGATGTCGCGAGCAACGGGCGGCTCGATCTCGGCATCGCGCGCGGCGCGTACTCGTTCGAATACGAACGCTTGCTGCCGGGGCTCGATGCAATGAGCGCGGGCGCGCGGATGCGCGAGCTGGTGCCCGCGCTGCGCAAGCTCTTCGAAGGCGATTACGCGCACGAAGGCGAGTACTGGTCGTGGCCAAAGAGCACGCCGGTGCCGCGTCCCGTCCAGCAGCCTCATCCGCCGATGTGGCTCGCCGCGCGCGATCCGAACTCGCATGCGTTCGCCGTCGCGAACGGCTGCAACGTGCAGGTGACGTCGCTGGCTTCCGGCGATGCCGAAGTCGTGAGCCTGATCGAGCGCTTCAATGCCGCGTGTGCCGCGCATCCGGACGTGCCGCGTCCGCAGGTGATGATGCTGATGCATACGTTCGTCGGCGCGAACGCGGCCGAAGTGGATGCGGCCGTCGAGGACCTCGCGCGCTTCTATCGCTACTTCAGCAAATGGTTCAAGAACGAGCGCCCCGTCACGCAAGGTTTCATCGAGCCGCTGACGGACGCCGACGTCGAGATGTTCCCGCAGTACTCGGCCGAGTCGATTCGCAAGAACCTCGTGATCGGCGAGCCGAAGCAGGTGATCGCGCGGCTCAAGGGTTACGAAGAACTCGGCTATGACCAGTACAGCTTCTGGCTCGACAGTCACATGAGCTTCGAGCGCAAGCGCAAGTCACTGGAGCTGTTCATCTCCGACGTGATGCCCGCTTTCGACAAGCATTGAAGCAATCCTCTGATTGGAGTGGCTGACATGGTCCAGCGGTTCCAGCAATACATCGACGGTGCATTCGAAGATGCGCGCGAGCATTTCGACAGCGTCGATCCGTCGACGGGCGACGTGTGGGCGCGCATGCCTGCCGCGAGCGCCGAAGATGTCGACCGCGCGGTGCGCGCCGCGCATCGTGCGCTGAACGATCCGGCGTGGGCGAACCTGACGGCGAGCGCGCGCGGCAAGCTGTTGTACAAGCTCGCCGATCTCGTCGCGCAACATGCGCCGCGTCTCGCGGAACTCGAAACGCAGGACACGGGCAAGATCATCCGCGAGACGCGCGCGCAGATCGGCTATGTCGCCGAGTACTACCGCTATTACGCGGGCGTCGCCGACAAGATCCAGGGCGCGTGGCTGCCCGTCGACAAGCCCGATATGGAAGTGACGCTGCGTCGCGAGCCCGTCGGCGTCGTCGCGGGCATCGTGCCGTGGAATTCGCAGCTTTTTCTGTCGGCGGTAAAGGTCGGGCCCGCGCTCGCGGCGGGTTGCACGATTGTCCTCAAGGCATCCGAAGACGGCCCCGCGCCGCTGCTCGAATTCGCGCGGCTCGTGCACGAAGCGGGCTTTCCGAAGGGCGTCGTCAACATCGTGACGGGCTTCGGCAACAATTGCGGCCGCACGCTGACGAGTCATCCGCTCGTGTCGAAGATCGCTTTCACGGGCGGCCCCGAAACGGCGCGTCACGTCGTGCGCAATTCGGCGGAGAACCTCGCGGCGATGTCGCTGGAACTGGGCGGCAAATCGCCCGTGCTGGTCTTCGACGACGCCGATCTCGACAGCACATGCAACGCCGTCGTCGCGGGCATCTTCGCGGCGACGGGGCAAAGCTGTGTCGCGGGCTCGCGTCTCGTCGTGCAGCGCGGCATTCACGATGCGCTTGTCGAGCGTCTGATCGCAAAGGCACAGGCGATCCGCATCGGCAATCCGCAGGACATGGCGACTGAAATGGGACCGCTCGCGACGCGCCGTCAACTCGAACACATCGAGCGCGTGCTGCGCGCGAGCGTCGAAGCGGGCGGGCGCATCGTGACGGGCGGCAAGCAGCCTGACGGCGCGAGCAAGGGCAACTACTTCATGCCGACCATCGTCGATTGTCCGAGTGCGCAAGTGCCGAGCGTGATGGAAGAACTGTTCGGGCCGGTGCTCAGCGTCGTCACATTCGATACGGAAGCCGACGCGGTCGCGCTCGCGAATGACACGCGCTATGGCCTCGCGTCCGGCGTGTTCACGCGCGACCTGACGCGCGCGCATCGACTGACGCGTGCGTTGCGCGCGGGCATCGTGTGGGTCAACACGTATCGCGCGGTGTCGCCGATCGTGCCGTTCGGCGGCTACGGTTTGAGCGGACTCGGACGCGAGGGCGGCCTCGAAGCGGTGCTCGATTACACGCGCACGAAATCGGTCTGGATTCGCACATCGGATGAACCGATCGCCGATCCGTTCGTGATGCGCTAATCGCGATCAACGCTCGAACACGAAGCGAGGAACAGGAGCCCGCATGTTTTACGAAATCCGCACGTACCGCATCAAGACGGGCGCCGTGCCCGCCTATCTGAAGCTCGTCGAGGAGGAGGGCATCGAGTTGCAGAAGCGGTATCTGGGTCAACTGGTCGGCTACTTCTTTTCGGAGGTCGGTCCGCTGAATCAGATCGTGCATATCTGGGCCTATCCGAGTCTCGACGAACGCGAGCGCCGCCGCGCCGCGCTCGCCGAAGACGCTGCATGGCAGGCCTTTGCGCCGAAGATTCAGGCGCTGATGGAAGAGATGGAAAACAAGATCATGAAGCCGGCGCGTTTCTCGCCGCTGACCTGAGAACCTGAGAGAGAGCGTCCGGCTGGCCGCCGTACACGTTGCCCCGATACAAAACGTATTTCATGGAGACAGACATGAGCAGCAGAAGCACTTCTTTCATTGCGCCGCTGGTCGCGCTGTGCGCGGCGACGCTGGTGTCCGCGCCCGTCCTCGCCGCGGACCCGATCGTCTTCACGAGCTGGGGCGGCACCACGCAATCTTCGCAACAGAAGAACTGGGCGCAGCCGTTCACGCAGGCGACGGGCATCAACGTGCTGATGGACGGCCCGACCGACTACGGCAAGCTGAAGGCGATGGTCGACAGCGGCAACGTGAACTGGGATGTCGTCGATGTCGAAGGCGACTTCGCCTACGCCGCGCAACAGGCAGGACTGATCGAACCGATTGACTATTCCGTCGTGAAGAAGGACGAGCTCGACCCGCGCTTCGCGACGCAGGCCGCAGTGGGCAGCTTCTACTACTCGTTCGTGCTCGGCTACAACAAGGCGAAGTACGCGGGCGCGCAGCCGTCGACATGGGCCGATCTGTTCGATACGAAGAAATTCCCCGGCAAGCGCACGCTCTACAAATGGTCGGCGCCCGGCGTGCTCGAAATCGCGCTGCTCGCCGACGGCGTGCCGCCGAACAAGCTCTATCCGCTCGATCTCGACCGCGCGTTCAAGAAGCTCGACACGATCAAGAGTCAGATCGTCTGGTGGAGCGGCGGCGCGCAATCGCAGCAACTGCTCGCATCGGGCGAAGCGCCCATCGGCATGTTCTGGAACGGCCGCCTGCATGCGCTCGAACAGACGGGCGTGCCTGTCGGCATTTCATGGAACCAGAACCTGACGGCCGCCGACATGCTCGTGATCCCGAAGGGCGCGAAGCACAAGGCCGAGGCGATGAAGTACCTCGCCGCCGCGACCAGCCCGCAAGCGCAAGCGAAGTTCGCAACGGACACTGGCTATGCGCCGATCAACGTCAAATCGGCCGCGCTGATGTCGCCCGCGATCGCGAAGACGCTGCCCGATCAGTACAAGTCTTCGCAGATCAATCTCGACATGAAGTACTGGGCAGAGAACCGCGACGCGATCGCGAAGCGCTGGTACGCGTGGCAGTCGAAATAAGCGCGCTTTGCGTGAGCGTCGACATCAGCGTCGACACAAACGTCGACATGAGCGCCGCATAGTCATCGGAGTGGATGGGAGACACCATGCCTAATGTTCTGAGTACCGTCGCGCATCCGCCCGCGACGGCCACGCGCCGGCGGCGCGACTGGCGCAGCATTCGCCTGCTCGTGCCCGCGCTGTTGCTGCTCGTGATCTTCTTTCTGCTGCCGGTGCTGTCGCTGCTGTTGCGCAGCGTGATCGAGCCGACGCCGGGTCTGCACAACTACGAGCAACTGCTCGGCTCGACGACCTATCTGCGCGTATTCGGCAACACCTTTCTGGTGGCGACGGTCGTGACGGTCGTGACGCTCGCGATCGGCTTTCCGACTGCGTGGCTGCTCGCCATCGCGCCGCGCAAGCTGAGTTCGTTTTTGTTCGCGATCCTGCTGCTGTCGATGTGGACCAATCTGCTTGCACGCACGTTCGCATGGATGGTGCTGCTGCAACAGACGGGGCCGATCAACCGCATGCTGATGGCGCTCGGCATCATCAGCGAGCCGTTGACGCTCGTGAACAACCTCGTCGGCGTGACGGTCGGCATGACGTACATCATGCTGCCGTTTCTCGTGATGCCGCTGCACGCGACATTGCGCAGCATCGATGCGTCGACGCTGCGCGCGGCCGCGATCTGCGGCGCGAGCCGCTGGCAGGCGTTCTGGCGCGTGCTGGTGCCGCTCGCGATGCCCGGCGTCGCATCCGGCGCGCTGATGGTGTTCGTGATGGCGCTCGGTTACTTCGTCACGCCTGCGCTGCTCGGCGGCCCGTCGTACATGATGCTCGCCGAACTCGTCGCGCAACTCGTGCAGGAACTGCTGAACTGGGGCCTCGCCGGTGCTGCCGCATTCGTGCTGCTCGCGGTGACGCTCGCGCTCTACGCGTTGCAACTGCGCTTCACGGGCAGTGCGCGCGCAAGTATTGGAGGACGGTGACATGCTGCTCGATTTCGATCGTCTAGGCTCGCTGCGCTGGCTGCTGCTCGCCGTTGGCGCTGCCGTCGCGCTCTTTCTTCTGCTGCCGATACTGTTCATCGTCGCGCTGTCGTTCGGCGATTCGCAGTGGCTCATCTTTCCGGCGCCGGGCTGGACGCTGGAGTGGTATCGCCAGTTGTTTACCGATGCAGGCTGGCTCGACTCGCTGCTGACGAGCGCGAAGCTCGCGGTGATCGTCACGGTGCTGTCGGTGCTGATCGGCTTTCTCGCGTCGCTTGCACTCGTGCGCGGCAAGTTTCGCGGACGCAACGCGGTGCAGGCGTTCTTTCTCACGCCGATGGTGCTGCCCGTCGTCGTGCTCGCCGTCGCGCTGTATGCGTTCTTCCTGCGCATCGGGCTGAACGGCACGATGACGGGCTTCGTGATCGGCCATCTGATCATCGCGTTGCCGTTCTCGATCATTTCGATCAGCAACTCGCTCGCGAGCTTCGACACGGCGCTCGAAGATGCCGCGATGGTTTGCGGTGCGTCGCCGCTCGAAGTGAAGCTGCGCGTCACGCTGCCCGCGATCCGGCTCGGGCTCTTCGCTGCGGCGATCTTCTCGTTCCTTGCGTCGTGGGACGAAGTGGTGGTGTCGATCTTCATGGCGAGCCCGACGCTGCAGACGCTGCCCGTGCGAATCTGGGCGACGCTGCGACAGGACCTGACGCCCGTCGTTGCGGCGGCGTCTTCGTTGCTCGTCGGACTGACGACTGTATTGATGCTGGCGGGCGCCGTGCTGCGCCGCGCGCGCTAATGGACGTAACCAGCGAGGTGAACCAGACATGACTGAATTCCTGCAAATCCAGCGCTTGCGCAAGACTTACGACGATGTCGTCGCCATCGATCAGGTGTCGCTCGATGTGCGCAAGGGCGAGTTCATGACCTTTCTCGGGCCGTCCGGCTCGGGCAAGAGCACGACGCTCTATATCGTCGCGGGTTTCCAGGAGCCGAGCGAAGGGCGCGCGCTGCTGGACGGCAAGCCGCTGCTTTCCGTCGCGCCGAACAAGCGCAATATCGGCATGGTGTTTCAGCGCTATACGCTGTTCCCGCATCTGACCGTGGGCGAGAACGTCGCGTTTCCGTTGCGCGTGCGCCGCCGTCCCGATGCGGAAGTGAAGGCGAAAGTCGACAAGATGCTCGCGCTCGTGCATCTGTCCGAGTGCCGCGACCGGATGCCCGCGCAACTGTCGGGCGGACAGCAGCAGCGCGTCGCGATTGCGCGCGCGCTCGCCTACGATCCGCCTGTGCTGTTGATGGACGAGCCGCTTTCCGCGCTCGACAAGAAGCTGCGCGAGGAAATCCAGCTCGAACTGCGCCGCATCCATCAGGAGACGGGCGTCACGATTCTCTACGTGACGCACGATCAGGAAGAGGCGCTGCGCCTGTCGGACCGCATCGCGGTGTTCAACAAAGGGCGCATCGAGCAGGTCGGCACGGGCGAGGAACTGTATGCGAATCCTGCATCGCGCTTTGTCGCGAGCTTTATCGGCAATTCGAATTTCCTGCCGGTGCGCCTGAAGTCGAACAACGATGGCGTGATGAACGGCGTGTTTCCGAACGGCCATGAAGTGGCGTCGGGTGCGTTCAATCCTGCGCTGACGCCCGGCGACGATGGCACGCTGATGATTCGCCCCGAGCAGATGCACATTCGCTCGCTGCACCACACGAGCCGTGCGCGCAACGCAGCGAGCTTGCCCGTCACCGTGCGCGACATCACGTATCTCGGCGATGCGATGCACTACGCCGTTGCGACGCCGTGGCAGCAGGAGATTTCGATTCGCATGCCGGCGGGGCATCGCCATGACAGCGGCCTCGCGATCGGCACGCAGGCGCTCGTCGATTGGGATGCGCGCGATGTCCGTCTGTTTGCTCAGGCTTGACGATTGCGATGAGTGACGCGCTGCCTTCGCTGAAAGTCGAACGCCGCACGACGACGTTGCGCGAACTCGCGCTGGAGAAGATGCGCACCGCGATTCTCGACGCGCATTTTCATCCGGGCGAGCGGCTCGTCGAGCGCGCGCTATGCGAGGAACTGGGCGTGAGCCGGACGGTCGTGCGCGAAGTATTGCGCCATCTGGAGACGGAAGGGCTGGTGGATTCGATACCGAACCAGGGGCCGATCGTCGCGATACTCGATCTCGATACGGCAGCGGAAATCTACGAAATACGCGCGTTGCTGGAGGGCGAGGCCGCGATGGCCTGTGCAAGGCACGCCGAGGAAAGCACGTTCGAGGAACTCGCGGCTTGCATCGACAGGATTCAGCACGCGTTCGATACGCAGGATCATCAAGCCGTGCGCGCATTCACGACGGCGTTCTACGAGCGCATGTTCACTGGAGGAAAGAAGGTGGTAGCGTGGGATATCGTGCAGTCGTTGACCGCACGCATCAACAGGCTAAGAGCGTTGACGATCGCATCCGACGATCGCGGGCGCCAGGCGGTTCAGGAAATGCGCCGGATGCTCGCTGCCATTCGCGCGCGCAAGCCGATGGAAGCACGCGAGGCCGCGATTGCGCACGTCGAAAGAGTGGCCGAGATCGCGCGTCATTTGCTGTGCGAAGGGCAGGAAAAGGCGTCGTGGAGGCGCGCGGGATAAATCATGCCGAGCGGCGCCTTGCACTGATGCCCTGGCGTCACGCGAACGCCTCTTCGCGAAGCCGGAACTGCGCGACCGCATCGTTGAGCCGCGCGCTCTGCTCCTCGAGCGAGAGCGCCACGGCTGCCGCTTCCTGGACGAGCGCAGCATTGCGCTGCATCGTCTGCTCCATTTGCGTGACCGTCGTGTTCACCTGCTCGATGCCGGAAGACTGCTCATCGGACGCGATGCTGATTTCGCTCATGATCGTATTGACGCGCTCGACCGCGACGACGAGTTCGCCCATCGTCGAGCCCGCCAGCGCGACGAGGCCGCTGCCGTCGTCGACGCGACGCGCCGAATCGCCGATCAGCTCCTTGATTTCCCTCGCCGCCGACGCGCAGCGCTGCGCGAGTCCGCGAACCTCGGTCGCGACGACCGCGAAGCCGCGTCCCTGTTCGCCTGCACGCGCGGCTTCGACGGCCGCGTTCAACGCGAGGATGTTCGTCTGGAACGCAATGCTTTCGATCACGCCGACGATGCCCGAGATCCGCGCCGAACTCTCGGCGATCGCGGACATCGTCTCGACGACGCGCTGCATCGCCTCTCCGCCGCGCGACGCGATATCGGCGGCACCCTCGACGTAGGTGCGTGCATCGCGAGCGTTGTCCGCATTCTGGCGCACGGCAGCGGTCAGTTGCTCCACGCTCGCCGCGGCCTGTTGTAGCGACACGGCCTGCTGCTCGGTACGTTCGGAAAGATCGACGTTGCCGCTCGCAATCGCGCGGACGTCGCCGACGATCGTCTCCGTGCTCGCACGCACCTGCTTCACGGTATCGATGAGGCCGTCCTGCATCCGCCCGAGCGCATTCAGCAGCCAGGCCATTTCGTTTTCGCGGGAAATGACGACGGTGCCCGTCAGGTCGCCTTTCGCGATCTTTTCGAAGTGGTCGACGGCCAGATCGATCGGCTCGACAATCGCCTTCGCGAGCGCGTGCTGCGCGAAGAAGCCGACGACGAGCGCGAACGCGGCCACCGCGCCCATCGCCCAGACGACCCGGTGGAAACGCGTGGCGGCCGCATCGTAGCGGGCCTTTTCGCGCGCAACCTGGAACGCTTCGAGCGCGCCGATCGCGTTCTGGTAAGCGGCGAACAGCGCGGGCGGCGCGTCACGCTGCGTGCTGAGGAAATTGAACGCGTCGTCGTGGTCGAGTTGGGACAGCGCCTTCAGGAAGACCTGGTCGAGCACTGCCTGACGGTTGTGCTGGAGCGCGTCGAAGAGCGTTTGCTCGGCGGCGTCGCGCCGGTGCAGACGCGCGTAGGCCGCCAGTTCGTCGTTGCTCTGCGTGAGGAGCGCGTGAGCTTGCGCGATCTCTTCTTTGGCAGGCTGGCCGGCGCTGATGATCCGCGCGACGTCGCTCAGGCGCTCGCGCAGCACGAGCATGCGCTCGGAGCTTGTCTTCAGGTGCAGCAGCGAAGCGGTGTCGTCGCGATACATCGCCTCGAGCGAAGCATTGCCCACATAGAGGCCACCGATGCACGCACCAACGACCAGCACGAGCAGCACGGTATAGCCGGCGATTGTCGCGACGAGTCCGCCGCGGATAGTCAGTTTTTTTCGCACGAGGAGTCCCCTGGCCGGCAGCCGGGCGCGGCCAGCGGCGGATGTGATTTCCGGATCACGAACGACGGGCACCGTCTTGCAACGCGTGGCGATCCTGGGTTGCGAACGAATTAACGACCGGGCGGATGGAAAGATTTTGCGTGCAGGCGACGCGGATATGGCGGATTACGACACGCCCCGTATGCGACAAACGCAACGCACTCAATCAACTATCCTTACGCTTTCGACAGCGTCGGTGAAAGTGCGATGACAAGAGACGACAAGTTGCGACAGATCGCGGCCGAGTTCGGATTCGATCCGGACGAGGAAATCAAGAAGGGTGGAAAGTACACGCCTGTTTTGATCGACGGGAACGTGGCCTATATTGCTGGCCAGATTCCGCGCGTGGGAGACGTGGTGCGCTTCGTCGGCGTGGTGGGCGAATCCCTCTCGCTGGAAGAGGGGCGTCGCGCAGCAGGGACATCGACGCTCCGCGCACTGTCGCTGATCAAGAAGGCTTGCGGAACGCTCGACGCGATATTGGCGGTGCCGCGCATCACCGTTTTCGTGCGAAGCGCGCCGGACTTCACGATGCAAAGCGAAGTCGCCGATGGTGCATCCGACGTCCTGTATGCGGTGCTTGGCGACGCCGGCATGCACACTCGCTCGTCTGTCGGCGTGTTGCAATTGCCGAAAGGCGCATCGGTGGAAGTGGATTTTATTTTCAGCGTGCGGCCTGCGTAGCCAGTTCGACAGAGCCGTTCGCACGACGCGGACTGCGCTAAAGCAGCCCTCCGGGGGCTGCTTTGTTCTCTCGCGTCGTTGCATCGAGACACGCACCCGTCATGCGCATGCGGTCGATTGCTCTGGCATCAGGTACTCGCGCAGCAAGCGCTCCTTCTTGTTCGCGGCTGCGCGGACATTGCGCTCCTTGACGTGACCGAACCCGCGTATGTCGTCGGGCAGATTAGCCAGTTGCAGCGCCACAGGAAGACGTTTCGCATCGAGCGTCGCGCGGAACTCATCGACGAGCGCGATATATTCGGCGATCAGTTGACGCTCACCGCGCCGCTCAGCGGTTCGTCCGAACACATCGAGCGCCGTGCCGCGAAGCCCCTTCATCCGTGCGAGCGCGCGAAAGACGGGCAGTATCCACGGGCCGAAGCGCTTCTTCTGCAAGTGCCCGTGCTCATCGCGCTTCGCGAACATAGGCGGCGCGAGATAGAAGCTCAGCTTGTAGTCGCGTCCCGGTTCACCGTCGAACTGCTGACGCAGTTTCTCCATATAAGCGGGATCGGCGTAAAGACGAGCGACTTCGTATTCATCCTTGTAGGCCATGAGCTTCGCGAGATTCACGGCAACCGCTCGCGTAAGCGGCAGTTTCGAGTTGCCGGCGATCTCCATTTCCTTCGCACGAATCCCGTCGATCACGCGGCGATAGCTTCGTGCATATGCTTCGTTCTGGTAGGCGGTCAGCAATGCTTCTCGCGCCGTGATCAGCGTGTCGAGCGATTCGGGCATCTGCACGACGATGCGCTGAGGCGCGGCAGCCGGCTTGATCATCGCCTGAACGGCGGCATTGCCGTGATGCGCGACATAGCGTCCCCAGTTGAACGCCTGCCGATTCTTCTCGACCGACACCCCATTGAGTTCGATTGCGCGTACAAGACTCGTCAGTTCCAGCGGCAGCCAGCCCTTCTGCCATGCAAAGCCGAGCAGCAGCGGATTGCTGTAGATCGTGTCGCCGAGCAGCGTCAGCGCGAGCGCGTTGGCGTCGATGAACGCGCAGCCGTCTCCAATGCTCTCGCGCAGTTCGGCTTCCGTCTGCGTGCCCGGGAAGGTCCACTTCGGGTTCTTGATGACGTCCGCGGTCGGCGTTGCGCCGCTGTTGATCGCGGCGAATGTCACGCCATGCTGCGTGCGCGACAGTACGTCGTTCGACGCCGACACGATCGCGTCGCAACCGATCACGAGCCGCGCTTCGCCGGTTGCAATGCGCGTCGCGTGAAGCGCTTCGGGCGCGGACGCGATCTGCACATGGCTGAGAACCGCGCCGCCTTTTTGCGCGAGGCCGGCCATGTCGAGCACGGTGACGCCTTTGCGTTCGATATGCGCCGCCATGCCGATCAATCCGCCAATCGTCACGACGCCCGTGCCGCCGACGCCCGTCACGAGAATGCCATACGGCCTCGCGAGCGCGGGCAACGAGGGCATCGGCAGCGCATCGAAATCGGGCATGCCGCTTTTCGTGCCTGCGGCAAGCTCGGCTTGAGGCTTGCGAAGCTGCGCGCCCTCAGCAGTCACGAAGCTCGGACAGAAGCCCTTCACGCACGAGAAGTCCTTGTTGCACGACGACTGGTTGATTTTCCGCTTGGTGCCGAGCGGCGTATCGAGCGGCTCGACGGACAGGCAGTTCGACTGCACCGAGCAATCGCCGCAGCCTTCGCAAACGGCGTCGTTGATGAATGCGCGGCGCGCCGGATCGGGATACGTGCCGCGTTTGCGGCGGCGCCGCTTTTCGGTCGCGCAGGTCTGATCGTAGATCAGCACGGTGGTGCCGGGCATGTCGCGCAACGTGCGCTGAACGGAGTCCAGCTGATCGCGGTGATGAACGTCGACACCCGCGGGCAGCACGATGCCCGAGTGATACTTCTCCGGCTCGTCGGTGACGATGACGATCCGCTTCGCGCCTTCCGCGTGGACCTGATGCGCGATCTGCGGCACCGTGAGCACGCCGTCGACGGGCTGGCCGCCCGTCATCGCGACGGCGTCGTTATAGAGAATCTTGTACGTGACGTTCGCATTCGCCGCGATTGCCGCGCGGATCGCGAGCAGGCCCGAATGGAAGTAGGTGCCGTCGCCGAGATTGACGAATACGTGCTTGTCGCCGGAAAAGTGCATTTGCCCGAGCCACGCGACACCTTCGCCGCCCATCTGGCTGAAGGTTTCCGTCTTGCGGTCCATCCACATCGACATATAGTGGCAGCCGATGCCCGCGAGCGCGCGCGAGCCTTCGGGCACGTTCGTCGACGTGTTGTGCGGGCAGCCGGAGCAGAACCACGGCTTTCGCTCGACGGCGACGCGCGGCTTCGCGGCTTCGCGTTCTTTCGCTTCGATGATCGCCACGCGCGCGAGCATGCGCGCACGCACGTCCTCGGGCAAATCCGCACGCGCGAGCCGCCGCGCAATGCCCTTGGCGATCAGCGCCGGCGACAGTTCGTAGTGCGCGGGCAACAGCCAGTCGCCGCGCGGCACGGACCATTCGCCGCCTTCGTTGTCGCGCTCGTCGAACTTGCCGTAGATCTTCGGGCGAACATCCTCGCGCCAGTTGTACAGCTCTTCCTTCAACGCGTATTCGAGAATCTGGCGCTTTTCTTCGACGACCAGTATCTCTTCGAGCCCCGTGGCGAAGGCGCGCGCGTCCTGCGCGTCGAGCGGCCACACGCAGCCCACTTTCAACAGACGCAAGCCGATCTGCGCACACGTGTCGTCGTCGAGGCCGAGGTCGCTCAGCGCCTGGCGCACGTCGAGATAGGCCTTGCCCGCCGTGATGATGCCGAAGCGCGGCTTCGGCGAATCGATGACGACGCGGTTCAGCTTGTTTGCGCGCACGTAGGCGAGCGCGGCATACCATTTCTCGTCCAGCAGCCGCGCTTCTTGCGCGAGCGGCGCATCGGGCCACCGGATGTTGAGACCGCCGGCAGGCATCGTGTAGTCGGTCGGCGTGACGATCTCGACGCGATCCGGATCGAGATCGATGGAAGCAGTGGATTCGATCACATCCGTCACGCACTTCATCGCGACCCACAGGCCCGAGTAGCGGCTCATCGCCCAGCCGTGCAGGCCGTAGTCGAGGTATTCCTGCACGTTCGCCGGATAGAGCACGGGGATGCCCGCCGCGATGAACGCATGCTCGGATTGATGAGCGACGGAAGACGATTTGGCGGCGTGGTCGTCGCCTGCCAGCACGAGCACGCCGCCACGCGCGTCGCTGCCTGCGGAGTTCGCGTGCTTGAACACATCGCCCGTGCGATCGACGCCCGGGCCCTTGCCGTACCACATGCCGAACACGCCGTCGCGCGTCGCGCCCGGCCACAGGTTGATCTGCTGCGTGCCCCACACGGCCGTCGCGGCCAGATCTTCGTTGACGCCTGGCTGAAAGACGATGTCGTTTGCCTGCAGATGCTTTTTCGCTTTCCACAGCGACTGATCGAGCGCGCCGAGCGGCGAGCCGCGATAGCCCGAAATGAAGCCGGCCGTGTTCAACCCCGCTTTCAGATCGCGAGCCTTTTGCAGCATCGGCAGACGCACGAGCGCCTGCGTGCCGCTGATATACACGCGGCCTTTGTCCAGCGTGTACTTGTCGTCGAGCGTCACAGGCGTGGCAGGCGTTTCCGTCGCCAGGTCGGATTTGTCGAATTGATCAGACGTAGCGGCTAGGTCGGGCGCATTCATGGGGGCTGTCTCCGGCGGAATCGTGATTTTTCCGCCGAGTATAGAAAGCCGAATTGCTATCGTAAAATCACAAATAGACAATTCTGGTATCCGAAAATCAGATGGCATTCGATCTCACGCTCCGGCAGTTGCGCTACTTCGTGGCGGCAGCGCACACAGGGCAGTTCTCGATGGCGGCCGCCAACGAGCACGTATCGCAATCGGCGATCACCAATGCCGTTCTCGCGCTGGAGAGCGGGCTCGGCACGCGCCTGTTCGAGCGGCTGCCGCAGGGCGTGGCGCTCACGCCGGATGGCCAGGATTTCTACAATCACGCGCGGCGCGTGCTGGACGCGGCGCGCGATGCTATCCACAAGCCGCCGTTCCGTTCACACGACATGCGCGGCACCGTGCGGATCGCCGCGTCGTATACGGTGCTCGGCTACTTTCTGCCGGAACTGCTCGCGCGTTTTCGCGCGACCTATCCGTTGATCGACTTCGATTTGCGTGACATGGAGCGAGCGGATATCGAAAGTGCGGTGCTCGCCGGCGACGTCGAGATCGGCGTGGTGCTGCTTTCGAATGTCGAGAACCTCAACCGCTTCGGCAAGCAGGTGCTGATCCGCTCGCGTCGGCAGCTATGGGTCGCGCCGACGCACCCGCTCGCGCAACTCGACGCACCGTCGCTGAAGGACATTGCCGCGCATCCGTACATCCTGATCACAGTCGACGAAGGCGAGCAATCGACGCTGCGCTATTGGAAGAAGAAACGCATCGAGCCGAATATCGCGTTTCGCACGAGTTCGATGGAAGCGCTGCGCGGACTGGTTGCCCACGGCTTCGGCGTGACCGTCCTCTCGGATATGGTTTTCCGCCCGTGGTCGCTGGAGGGCAAGCGTATCGAAGCACGTCCGATTCTGGACGCCGTTCCGCAAATGGATGCGGGCATGATCTGGCTGAAGAGCGCGCGACTGAGTGGACCAGCGACTGCGCTACAGCAGTTTCTGATCCACGCGTGCGGCGGTTGAACGGCGACGCGACGCGCCGCTCAGTGCGAGATGCTTTCGAGCGATTTGCCGAGCGTTCGCGGACCCATCAGGCCGATCGCGACGATGACGAGCGTCATCGCGCCCGCGATGAAAACGAACACGCCCGTCACGCCGAATTCCTTCAGCGTGAACGCGATAACGAAAGAACTGAACACGGCCGAGAGCCGGCTCCACGAATAGACGAAGCCCACCGCGCGTGCGCGGATCGCGGTCGGATAGAGTTCCTGCTGATACGTGTGATAGGTGAACGAGATGCTGTTGCCAGCCAGCGTCAGCAAAACACCGAGCGTCACGATCGCGACCGCCGACGCCACCTGGCTGAACAACAGTCCGCTGACAATATTCAGCGCAGCCATGCAGACGATCACATGCTTGCGCTCGAAGCGATCCGCGATCCAGTAGCCGAGCAGCGGCCCGAGCGGCGCCGCAAGGCCGATGACCGTCGTGTACAGCAGGCTCGACGTCACCGTGATGCCTTGCTTGACGAGCAGCGTCGGCACCCAGTTCGCGAAACCATAGAAGCCGACCGTCTGGAAGATGTGAAAGACGATGAGCATCACGGTGCGCTTGCGATACGGCGGTTTCCACATATCCGCGAAGCCTGCCTTGCGGGGCACGGGGTCGGACGGTCCCGGTTCGGGCAGCGGCTGTCCGTGCTCGCTCGCGACTTTTGCTTCGAGACGGGAGAGGACTTCGTCGGCTTCGCGAATTCGTCCCTTGCTCGCCAGCCAGCGCGGACTTTCCGGCAGGTTGCGCCGGAAGTACCAGATAAAGAGCGCGCTGATACCGCCGAGCAGCACGACCCATCGCCAGCCATCGATGCCGAACGGCGCGTTCGGTACGAGCAGATAAGAAAGAAACGCAACGACAGGCACCGCCGAGAAGCCGAGTGTCTGGCAGATCGCGAAAGCCCTGCCGCGCAGATGTTTCGGCGCAAGCTCGGACATGTAGGTGCCGATCGTCACCAGCTCGACGCCGATCCCCATGCCTGAAACGAAGCGCCAGAAATTCAGGCCGCTCGCGGTGTCCTGGAAGGCCATCACGGTGTTGGCCGCCACGTACCACAACAAGGACCACGTGAAGATCGCTCTGCGGCCGAAACGGTCGGCGAGAAAGCCGCATGCGATGGTGCCGAGAAACAGTCCGCAAAAGAGCGCGGCAATGAAGCTCGCGACCCCCGATGTGCCGAACAGGCCTGACGTCGTCGACGTGAGAATGCCGCTCTTGACGAGGCCCGGCGCGACGTAGCCGGTAAAGAGAAGATCGTATAGCTCGAAGAAGAATCCGAGGCTGAGCAGCACGATCAGCTTCCAGACCGCGCGTGTTGCAGGCAGCCTGTCCAGACGCGCGGAAATCGAGCCGGTGTCGACGGCGGAAGCTGTTTCGGCTAGCGCGGGATGATCTGCGGCGCGCAGTTGTGACGCGCTCTCGAGCATGGCCATGTCTGTCTCCAGTATCGTAGTTGTATCTGTTGCGAGCGGGGCATCAGGCCCGCTGCGCGTGCGCCTTCAATTCATCGAATGAAGCGATGTGGCCGGCGAGCGCGCTGGCCACCACGGTCGGCGGACTCGCGAGCCAGACCTGGCCCGGACCCGAGCGGCCCGGAAAATTGCGGTTGATCGCGCTGATCGTGACCTGGCTCGCGTCCACGGAAGCGCCCGGCCCGCAATTGGCGCATGCGCCGCATGACGGTTGCAGCAGAATGGCGCCCGCCTGCTCGAATGCGTCGATGTAGCCGCGCCGCACGCAGTAGTCCCTGACATCCGATGTGCCGAACTGAAGGTACAGCTTTACGTTCGACGGGACGCGCAGGCCACGCGCGGCAGCCCATGCGAGCACTTCGTGATAGTGGTCGAAGTCTTCGCGCTTGCCAGCGGTACACGAGCCGCCATAAGCGATATCGACGCGCGGGCGTTCAACGAGATCGCGCAGCGCGATGCCGTTGCCCGGATCGCCGGGCGAGGCGAGCATCGGCGTGATGCCCGCACAGTCGATCTCGATCACATCGGTGTAGCTTGCGCCCGCATCGCTGCGCATCCACGGTTCGATCACGAAGTCGATACCGCGCCGCGCCTTGAGAAAGCGCACGGTTTCTTCATCGGGCGCGACGATGCCGGTCAAGCCGCCGAGTTCGGCTGTCATGTTCGTCAGCGTGGTGCGTTCATCCGTCGTGAGTTGCGCGATCGCGGAGCCCGCGAACTCGAACACTTTTCCGACGCCTGCGCCCGCGCGGATTCTCGGATCGGCGAGCAGATGCAGCACGAGATCCTTCGCCGTGACGCCGGCCGGAATGGCGCCGTTGAAATCGACACGCAGCGATTGCGGCACGGTCATGCGCACTGCGCCGGTGACGAATGCATTCGCCATATCGGTGGTGCCGACGCCGAACGCGACGCACCCGAGCGCGCCGCTATGCGGCGTGTGCGAATCCGTGCCGACGATCAGCTGGCCGGGCAGCGCGTAGCGCTCGGCCATCATCGCGTGCGAGATGCCTTCGGAGCCTTCGCTGAATCGACCGTCGATCTCGCTGAGATAGCCGTGGTTCTTCAGCCCGTGGTCTTGAGCGAATTGCCTGTGCGCCGCGGACAGTTCGTTGACGTCAGGCAGCAGACCGTTTCTGATGTGAAGCTCGCTCTTGTGCGAATAGGAGAGGTGATCTTCGAAGGCAAGAATGGTGTCCGGCTGATGCAGCGACAACGGCTTGCCGAACGTCGCATGCAGCATGTGCGTCGCCATGCCGGTGTAGTACTCGTGGATGAAGCGCCAGTCCGCGCGCACGAAAGCGCCCGAGCCGGGCGCGAGCGATGCGCCCGTTCCTTCCGTGCGCAGCGCGTGACGCTCGATGATTTTCTGCGCGAGCGTGCGCGGCTCGCCATGCGCGGCGCGATCCGCGACCTCGATATGCCGCATGTGCTGCGCGCCATAGCGCAGCAAGCCGCCGCTTCGAAGAATCGCTGCCGACAGCGCGTCGCGCGAGGCGACGAGTTCCTCGATGTCGATCGGCTCGCCGCGCCGGATGCGGTCGATCAACCCGAAATCCGTCGACGTGAAGAGTCCGAGGTTGTCCGCGTTCTGACGATAGATCCGTTCGAAGCTCTTCGCGATCACGAGCCGGATGCCCGCGCGATATTCCGCGAGCGGACTATGCTCGCGCGACGATCCTTTGCCGTACCGGTTGCCCGCGACCGTCACGCAGAAACGGCCGTTGCGGATCGCGTCGGCACCGATGGGATTGCGTCCTCCCGTGCGAAAGCCGAGATAGGGAAAGCGGCCGAGACGTTCGTCGAAGCGGGTGAGCACGCTCATCGGCGTGATCTCGTCGGTCGACACGTCGTCTCGCAGCGCGCCCGCTGTCGCCCCCGTCAGATCGAGGCCATTCAGTTGCTGCTCGATGCGCTCCGGGTCCTGGCAAAGAAACAATAGTCGGCCCGTCAATTCCAGTGTCGCCATCCGATTTCTCCTTGAACGGAAATCTAGACGGCGGCGCGAGTGGGCAAGAAGTGCTCGATGAGCAAAGGGGGCATCGCAAACCGCGATGTCCTCGTTAACCCTCGGCGTGCGTCAGCGAGTCGATCAATGCCTGCACGGCTTTCAAGCGTGAAGACTTTCTCAGCGCATGAACCCGCAGGCTGCGACGGGTTGCCCACGGCTCATCGAGCGGGCGGCGCACGAAGCCGTGCGATCCGGCGAAGGCGGACGCGGCACTCGTCGGCACGATGCCGATGCCGAGTCCCGCTTCGACCATCCGGCACTGCGCGTCGAAGCTGTTGACCGTCACGGCCAGCTTGAGCGGCGTGCGAATGGCGTCGGCGCGCTCGTTGATGACCTGATCGAGCGAGCCGCCCGCCTGAAGCGCGACGAGCGGAAAGCGGATCACATCGGCGAAAGCAGGCGCATCGAGCGCGGCAAGTTCATGATCGGGCGGCAGCACGACCATCAGCGGATCATCGGCGAAGTGCCATGAATCGAGGCCACCCGGTATCTTTCCGCTCGCGCAGATGCCGACGTCGGCGCGGTCGTCGACGCACGCGCGGATCACTTCATCGCTGATCTGTTCCGTCAACGCGATCTGAACGAGCGGGTATCGGGCCTGAAACGCTTTCAGCCGCTCGGGCAGGAAGCCGACGATCGCCGATGCATTTGCATACAGCCGCACGATGCCGGCGACCTGGCCGCTGAGCGACTGTACTTCGCGCGCCAGCGATTGCAACTGGTCATGCAGCGACACTGCGCGCGCGAACGCGTGACGGCCCGCCTCCGTCAACTCGACACCCGACGGTGAGCGGATGAGCAACGTAAGGCTCATGGCGGTTTCGAGATCCGCGATGCGCCGGCTGAGCGCCGAAGGGGCGATGTGATTGCGGCTGGCCGCACGAGCAATGGAGCCCTCCTGCACCACGGAAATGAACAGTTCCAGGCTGTATGGATCGATTCGCACGACGCCAGAATCCTTGTCGAGTTTGATGGCTTGTCGTACGGGCACATCGAAGCAGCGGGTCAGCGTGCGCTTCGACGGCCCGACAGCGGCAATAGTAGCAGCCGTGCTTTTGCGATCGTGGGCGGCTGTTGCTCAGCCGCCAGTGCTTACCTCTCTGCTATGGGCTGGCGATCGGTTCGTCAGTTTTCTGCCGTCCGATGGCGCGACCGCAGTCCGTCGCGGCAATATGGATGTTGCTTCTACGGCTTGCTCCAGATCTGTTTCCAGCACATGAGGAACGTGCCGCGAGCGTCCCTCGATACGGCTCCTTCGACCGGGCACGCGGAGCCCGTCAGTGCGGGGCCATAGTGGGCGGCTTCTCTGTCGGCGTCGGCGAGTACATCGGCGGGCACGCGGCCCCAGATCGACAGGCTGGCAAGTATGCCCGCACAGCCAGCCACGATAACGACAGTACGCTTGAACCGGGGTGTGGGGTGAGCGATCAGATTAAATGCGAATGACATGGGGAGCCTCGTCTGCAGGGGACTTATGAGCGCTCTTATCGGCACCGGTTTGCGAAACCGTAGGCCTTCGTCAATTTATTTTTCTTGTGCCAGATCGCGAGGAGAAAACGGCAAGCGCCACGTAATTTTTGCGTCTGTTTTATAGGGCTTTAGCTCACGTTCGTGAAGCGTTGAATTAGAAATTCGACAAGGCTCGCGCCCTGGCCGACGGGTGATGGTGGTCATGCTTTCATGCGTACAACGGCGTGCTTCTTTTCGTCGAATGCGATCACCCGTTCGAGCATTCCCTCGCCCGAACTTCCGCGAAGGATTTGCGTTCGCTACCGCTGCGTGACATGGCGATCTTGCGATCAGGGAGGGGGTGGCGTGATCCCGAAGGCATCGGCGAACCTCAACGCAGATAGCGGCCGGCCGAACAGATAGCCTTGGCCCTCTTCACATCCCAGGGCCGCAAGCGCGTCCCGCTGCCTTTCGTTTTCGACACCTTCAGCGATTGTCTGTACGTGGAAGCTGCGTGCCATACCGACAATGGCGCGAACGGCTCCAGCCTGTCAGCGGCCATTTGAGCCAGGTCGCGCAAGCGGGTCCGCTCATCCTGCGAGAAATCACTGCGAGGCTTTTGGTCAATGACGCAGAGGGCTCCCACAGCGTGTCCCTGCGGGGAGACAAGAGGTACGCCGGCATAAAAGCGTATTCCAGCGGGGCCTGTTACCAGCGGGTTGTCGTGAAAGCGATCGTCGAGCGTTGCGTCCGGCACGACCATGATCCCTTCCTGTGCAATCGCGTGTGCGCAGAAAGAAACGTCCCGGCGCAGATCGACTTCTACGCTATCGAGGCCGGTGCTTGCGGCCAGGAAAACGTGGTCATTCCCGATCATGTTCACTGCGGCGACAGGCATATCGAGTACGCGCGCAGCAATCTGGACCACGGGGTCGAGATCGGGCAATGCCCGATTCTCCGACAGTCCATATGCGGATAGCGCCTTGAGCCTCAGTTCCTCGGTGGGCAATACGGGCGGACACTTCATGAATGTGGTCTCTCACAAAGTATTTATCTGCTGTTGTTGTGTTAACCGCGCAAGAACAGGCCGCCGATATGCCGGCACGCCTGAAAATAATGATTTGCCACTGTCTCGCTGGCTTTGACTGCGTCACGCGGTCGATTATTCGATGGGCGTTACTGGCTAACGCCTGACTTTTATAACGAGCATTAAAAGATGCTTACTTTTTCGTTATCGGCCTTCCGGGATCTCGTCAGCTATTTTATTGATCAAGCCGCGGCGCGCGCTGAAAACAAAGGCGCGGCGGGAAACCAGACTAATGCGCGCTGATATTACCAAAAGAAGTGCGGGCTTTGCATGTTGTAAGTTTGCCAGTCGGATTGAAATTTTGCCGTCCCGCGAATGAGTCGGTAATTAATGCGGCGTCAGGTAAAACGCGCGTAGTCAATGATCGATTATTAGTTCTGTCATAGGTAAAAAGTACTGTCGGTAAAAGCGATTTCAGAAAGAGATGCTTGCTTGCGAATGCCGCACCGATTTGACTGGTAACCAACCTCAAACCCGCATTGCCATGAATGACTAGTCGTTTAACCAGACCGAAGGCGAGCAACGGCAAAGCGTGACGTGTGCATCATCGAGCGACACGGCAAGGGCGCCCTGAACTTCCGGTCCGAGGCCCAGGTCCAGGCACGTCCAGCCCGACATGCGCGTGCCCTTTTTCGAAGCGTGCCAGCGGCCTTCGCCGAGCGCGGAAGCATCTTCTGTCGTGTACGAGGTCGGCTCGACCAGAAAACCGCTGCCGAGCGCCTTGAGCAGCGCTTCTTTTCGTGTCCAGATGCCAAGGAACGTTGCGGCCGGATCGGTTCGCGCCATGGCAAGCGCGCTTTCTTCTACTGGAGAAAAGATTCCGCGTGCGACGCTCATAAGGTCGATGCAGTCAATCCGCCGCTCGACGTCGATGCCGACGCGGCAATTCAATGCAAACGCAAGCACCGCGATTCCGTCGGTATGGGAAACATTGAATGCGAGCCTCGTACCGCGTGGCCACTGCAACGCGGGCTTTCCGAACCGCGTCACGTCGAAGCTCAGCGATTCGGGTTTGCTGCGCAGATAGACGCCGATCAGCCACCGAAGCATGCTTCGTCGGGCGATAAAGTTGTTGCGATCGCTTTCATGTCTGTACGCTCGTGCGTGCTGTCGCTCGTCCTGTGAAAGCGTGTAGGCGAGGGACGAACATGCCTGTCCGATGGCGTGCTCGTCCAGTATCCATACGTGAACGGCTTTTTCATGCAAAAAGATCTGGCCGGGATCTGGCAGTGAAAGAGCCCCCGCATTTCGTGCGATTCGCGTTGTAACTGCATCGTGCTGCATGCCAGACTCCACTGTGTCACGCGTTCGCCAATGCCCTGTCCAGCACCGCCGCGACGTCCTGCAGATTCGGCTCGACGAGCATATCGTCATGGCTACCGGATACCTCTGCGATCACCAGGCCACCGCGCGCGACGCGCTGCCACAAAAGCATCGGATCGCCATGCTCGTCGAGCCGCGTCGTTGCACGCACATACAAAATCGGTCCGGCGTTGTAAGGGGGCGGGCGGTAGCGGGTCATCGCCAGCACTAACGTTTCGCGTACCTGTCGGAGCGCCGGCGGATAAGCCGCGATCGTCGCGTCCGGCCGCAGTCTCATGCGGCCGCGGCGCATTTGCACGTGATCGGCTCCAACGATGAGCCGATCGGCGAGATAGCCGGGCATCCGCGACGCAGGCACCGCGCGCAGCTTGCGCCATTGGCCGTGTATCCGGCCATACCAATGGTGCATCCGCGCGCTCCACGGCAGCCAGCGCTCGTAGACATAGGGATCGAGCAGGCACAGCATGCCGACTTGGTCGCCAGCGCGCTCCAGCTGCTGCGCAATCTCGAACGCGATCAGCCCGCCGAGCGAATACCCCGTCACTGAATACGGGCCATTCGGCTGCACCGCGCGCATCTCGTCGATGTAGCAGGCAGCCAGTTCTTCGACGTAGCGCTGTGTCGGCTCTACACCGTCAAGGCCGCGTGCCTGCAACGCAAAGACCGGGCGCGGGCTGCGCAGTGCCTGGACCAGCGCCCAGCATTCCATCGCCGAGCCGCTCAAGCCGTGCACGAGGAACAGCGGCGTTCCCGTTCCGGCGCGCATGGGCACGAGAATCGGCGACGACGGCAGCGGCGTGCGATCTTCGATGATCCCGGCAAGGCGTGCGATCGTCGGCGCGATCACCAGCGTCGCGAGCGGCATCGTGTAGCCTGTCGACTGACGTACTTCGGCGAGCAGCCTTGCCGCGAGCAGCGAATTGCCACCCAGTTCGAAGAAGTTGTCATCGCGACCGATCGGCGCAAAGTCGAACAGCTTCTCCCACAGTGCCTGCAAATGTCGTTCGAGTTGCTCGCGCGAGTTGCCGGCTGGCGGGAGCTTGCGAGTCGCCAGCTTGAGCGCCGGATGGTTCCGGATCGCATCGAGGCATTCGGGATTGCGCAGCGCCGTGGCGTTGATGGCCGGCAAGCCGTTGACGGCATCGCAGGCAGATCGTTCGGATAGCTTGCCGTTGTGCGTGACGGGCAATGCGTCGACTGCGATGATCCGGTCTGGGACGTGCGCGGGCGACGCGTGGTGCGCGAGATCGCGGCGTATCCGTGCGACCAGCGTGCCCGTCAGCGTCACGCCATCCTGCAGCACGAGCAGCAGCACGATGCGCGAGTCAGGCGGTTGAGCGCGAGCGTGATCGGCCGATGCGTCGCCTTGCTTCTGCTCGACGACCATCGCTTCGCGAATCTCCCGCATATCGTTCAGCACGCGATAGATCTCGGCGGGAGCGATCTTGCTCCCGCGCACATTCAGTATGCCGTCGGAACGGCCATGCAGGCGGGCCGTTCCTTCAGATGAAAACTCGATCAGATCGCCGTGCGTCCACACACCCGGGTTACGGGAAAAATAGGCCGCGTGAAAGGCCGTGCCGTCCGTGTCGCCATAAAACCCGAGCGGACGCGACGGAAACGGATTGATGCAAACGAGTTCGCCGATTCCCGTAGTGCGCGCTCCCTGATCCCACGCCTGCACGTCGAGCGCAAGACTCTTGCACTGGGCTTCGCCTGCATAGACCGGCAAGTCGGGATTTCCAAGCACGAAGCAGCCGAGGATATCGGTGCCGCCCGAGATCGACTGAAGCGGCAGCGGCTTCACGTGATCGCGTACCCAGTCGAACTGCGTGTCGTACAGCACTGCGCCAGTCGACATCATCGTGCGAAGCGCGCGTGGATCGAACTGCCGGCCTGGCTCCAGGCCCGCGTCCTCGCACATCTTCAGATAAGCGGGGCTCGTGCCGAACACGGTGACACGCTCATCGGCGACGAGACGCCACAACACATCGATGGTGGAGATCGGTCCATCGTAGGTCACGATTTCGACGCCCGATGCAAGCGCCGACAACTGCCAGTTCCACATCATCCATGCGCAGGTGGTGTGGAAGTACATCCGGTCGCCGGGCCGCAGGTCGCAGTGCAGCCGATGCTCTTTCAGATGCTCCAGCAGACTGCCGCCGGCGCCGTGCACGATGCACTTCGGCCTGCCCGTCGTGCCCGAGGAGAACATGATGAAAAGCGGATGATTGAACGGGAAGCGCGGCCATTCGAAGCGCGCGGCGTCGCCCCCGTCGATCAGTTCGACAAGCGAATGGACACGCTGGCCGATCGTGCCCGGCAGGGCATTTGCGTCGTCGAGACAGACGAGGCCCTTTAGCGATGGCAACGCAGCCGCCAGCACGCGGACTTTATCCGCCACAGGCATGCCCGTGTCGAAATCGCGCGCTGCGGTGTGCGCGAACAGTAGCCGGGGCGCGAGTGGCGTGAAGCGATCGAGGATCGCGTCGACGCTCATTTCGGGTGCAGCGGACGAAAAGCTCGCGCCGAGCGCGGTCACTGCCAGTGCGGTCACAGCCGCGTCAGCGTCGTTGCGCATGATCGCGACCACACGGTCCCCTTCGCGCAGTCCCAGTTTCGAAAGCGCGTGAGCAAGGCGCGCGACGCGTTCGCGCAGTTCGCCGCGTGTCAGGCGCACACGCTTTCCATCCGCGTGACATGCGGTGATCGCCGGTGCAGTGGACGGTGCCACCGACAGGTTAAGCAGATTGGCAGCGTAGTTGAGTTGAGCCTCGGGAAAGAAGCATGCATGCTCACAGTCGTCGCCGACGCAAACCGGCTCGATGCTGCCGGATAGCTCCAGCCCTTGCGACCACTCGACGAAGCATTGCCAGAAAGTGCGAAAGTCTCGCACCGAGAAATCGTGTAACGACTGGTAGTTATTAAAGGCTTTGCCAGTGCGCGCCTGAAGCGCTGCAGCAAATGCCGTCAATTGTGATGTTACCGGGCGCTCGGACGTTTGCTCATAAATTGGAATACGTCCTGTGGTGACGCTTGTGCATCGCGGCGCATCAGCCAGTTGGAAACAGTCCATTTAAAGCTCCCTCAACGTCTTTTTTCAAATCGAATTCGTCGAACGGGCACGAATGCACCGGTCGCTATCCCACGCAAAGGAAGCTGTCGTTACTGCATTGCCGACTGCGTTGCCCGTTTCCTTGCGCTCGCTTACCGGTACTGTGACGGTTGCATTTGTTGTGCCCACGCGAGATGACTGTCTCTGACTAGTAACGATGTACTTCGGCTGCGGCAAGATCAGATGAATACTGCGAATCGATGTCAACAAAATATAGACAATGTTCTGCGCACCCTTTTCGTGATGAAAATGACGACGTCTCTCTTCAATCCATTAGCGCACAAAGAGGTTTTCGATGAACCAGCCCATTAGCGATCTCGATCAGTTGCTGGCGTCTATGCATCCCGAACTGAACGACGGTGTCTATGTATTCGCGTCGGTTCCATTGGAAACCGATGTCGAGGCGTTGATGCCTGTCGCGACCTTCCGCGAGAAAGAAGGTCTGACGCTTGTGGTGGAAGAGAAAATAGCAACGCGAGCGGGACTGAATGTTCTTTTCCGCTCTGCGTGGATTACGCTCACCGTGCATTCGGATTTACACGCAGTGGGACTGACGGCAGCTTTCGCAAAAGCACTCGGGGAGGCGGGCATTAGCTGCAACGTAATAGCAGCCGCGTATCACGATCATGTCTTCGTGCCCGTCGATTCGGCAAAGAACGCAATGGCGCAATTGGTTCTGTTGCAGAAGCGGGCGCAAGAGAGCGCATCACGGTAGGCGGGATCAGTTCATTGATGGCTGGCGTGATCGGAAGAAGTACATTGCGGGTTCAGCTTCCGTCCGTAAAGCACTGAACAAGAAAATCGATGAAGGCTCGTGCTCGTGCAGACTGGTTGCGACGGTTCGAGTAATAAACGAAAAGATCGGCAGAGGGCTGAGTGTATTCGGGCAATACGACGCGCAGCCGTCCGCTTTCAATGTACTTCGCGAGATCCCATTCCGAGCGCACGAGAATGCCGTGTCCATCCAGCGCCCAGCCAAGAACGATGTCGCCGTCATTGCTGGAGAGCTTGCCGTGAACCTTGACCGTTTCGGTACGGCCGTCGCGCTCGAACCGCCAGATCCCATAAGCGTCGTCGTTCTGACGATGAACGATGCACGTGTGTCGTGCGACGTCGGCGAGTCGCTCAGGTATACCGTGCTGTTCCAGGTAGCGCGGCGACGCGCACATGAAGCGGCGGTTGGGCATCACGCGCCGCGCGTTGAGCCGTTGATCGGGCAGCGTACCGAAGCGAATCGCGAGATCCACGCCACTTTCGACCAGGTCGATCGGCCGGTCTGTGAGATCGAGCTGTACCTCGACCTGGGGATACTGCTTGATGAAGTTCGACACGATCGGCGCAATGGTTGTCCTTCCAAACCCCAGCGTTGCGTTGATGCGTAGAAGTCCCTTCGGCACTGCATGACTCGACGAAACCGCGTTTTCCATTTCGCGGATTTCTTCAAGGATGCGGGTCGCGTAGTGCAAGTATGTTTCGCCCTCTGCGGTCAGGCTGACGTGCCGCGTGCTGCGGTTGACGAGGCGCACGCCCAGCCGTGCCTCCAGTTGAGCGAGCCGCTTGGTCGCGGCGGGTGGCGTGAAGTTAAGCTCGCGAGCCGCCGAAGTCAGGTTGCCGTAGCGGGCCAGCAGTACAAAGAACCTCAGATGCGATGCGAGATCTGATTCCACTTATAGTCAAATAGAAAGTGAGTCTGGGCGAAACACAACCGCCGCTGCAAAGCCTGTCGACAGTCGGCGGCCGAGTGCCGCGGTTGTGGCGGTTTTCACCCAAAGTTAATAAAGAAGTGAGTTTCAGTGAATCATAGCGCGCGGATTCGCGCATAACCTAGCGGCTTCCAACGTTCATCAACGTCAATTGCATTCGCCGTCACTATGAAAATCGTTGAAATCCGCGAGAAGACTTTCCCGATCAGTTCCCCCATTCGCAATGCGTACATCGACTTCAGCAAGATGACGCTGAGCCTCGTCGCCGTCATCACCGACGTGATGCGCGACGGCAAGCCCGTGGTCGGTTACGGCTTCAACTCGAACGGCCGCTATGGGCAGGGCATGCTGATGCGCGAGCGCATCATTGCGCGACTGACGGAAGCGGACCCTGCATCGCTCGTCAACGATGCCGGCGACAATCTCGACCCGCACAAGATCTGGGCGACGATGTTCAAGAACGAGAAGCCGGGCGGACACGGCGAACGCTCGGTGGCGATCGGCACGATCGACATGGCCGTGTGGGACGCCGTCGCGAAGATCGAAGGCAAGCCGCTGTTCCAGTTGCTCGCGGACCGCTATGGCAACGGTCAGCCGAACCGCAAGGTGTTCGTGTACGCGGCGGGCGGTTACTACTATCCGGGCCAGGACCACGAGAAGCTGAAGGACGAGATGCGCAGCTATCTGGACCGCGGCTATACGGTGGTGAAGAAGAAGATCGGCGGGGCGTCGCTCGACGAGGACCTGCGCCGCATCGATTCGATTCTCGGTGTGCTCGGCGATGGCCAGAAGCTCGCCGTCGACGCGAATGGCCGCTTCGATCTCGACACGGCGATCCAGTATGCGAAGGCATTGTCGCAATACGATCTGTTCTGGTACGAAGAAGCGGGCGATCCTCTCGACTTCGAATTGCAGGCCACGCTGCGCAACTACTACGACAAGCCGATGGCGACAGGCGAGAACCTGTTCTCGATGCAGGACGCGCGCAACCTGATCCGCTATGGCGGCATGCGCGCGGACCGCGACTGGCTGCAATTCGACTGCGCGTTGAGCTATGGGCTCGTCGAATATCTGCGCACGCTTGACATGCTGCATCAGCATGGCTGGTCGGCGAGCCGCTGCATTCCGCACGGCGGGCATCAGATGTCGCTGAACATCGCGGCGGGGCTCGGGCTCGGCGGCAACGAGTCGTATCCCGATCTGTTCCAGCCGTTCGGCGGCTTCCCCGATGGCGTGAAAGTCGAGAACGGCTATCTCACGATGCCGGATCTTCCCGGCATCGGCTTCGAAGGCAAGACGGATCTCTACGCGATCATGCAGCAGCTGTCCGCATGAAGTCCGCCTCGTAGACACGCGGCGGCACCACGCTCATTCGTCTCGCTGATTCTCGCTGCGTCGTCCGATCGCATCGAGTTCGGCGAGCGTCGCGTCCGTCAGTTTCAATTCACCGGCCTGCAAGTTCTCGCGCAGATGCGCGACGGACGACGTGCCGGGAATCAACAGGATGTTCGGCGCACGATGCAGCAGCCACGCGAGCGCGACCTGCATCGGCGTCGCGTCGAGTTCGCCTGCGAGGTTCGACAGCGCCGACGACTGAATCGGCGTGAATCCGCCGAGCGGAAAGAATGGCACGTACGCAATGCCTTTGGCCCCGAGTTCGTCGACGAGCGCATCGTCCTCGCGATGAACGAGGTTGTAGTGATTCTGCACGCAGACGATCGCCGCGATGCGCTGGGCTTCGGCAATCTGCGTCGCGGTGACGTTGCTCAGGCCGATGTGCCGCACGAGTCCTTCGCGCTGAAGCTCGGCCAGCGCCACGACCTGCTTTTCGATCGAGCCTTCGCTCGGGCTATGGACGCTCCCCATGATGCGCATGTTGACGACATCGAGTGCTTCGACGCCGAGGTTGCGCAGATTGTCGTGCACGGCGCGGCGGATATCCTCCGGCTCGAACGCGGGAAGCCACGCGCCGTCGTCGCCTCGCACCGCGCCGACTTTCGTGACGATCAGCAGATCGTCGGGATACGGATGCAGCGCTTCGCGGATCAACTGGTTCGTGATGTGCGGCCCGTAGAAATCGCTCGTATCGATGTGATTGACGCCCGACGCGATCGCCTCGCGCAGCACGGCGATGCAGGCGTCGCGGTCCTTCGGCGGCCCGAATACGCCGGGCCCCGCGAGTTGCATCGCGCCATAGCCC
Organism: Paraburkholderia phymatum; assembly: GCF_038900715.1. Taxonomy (GTDB): domain Bacteria; phylum Pseudomonadota; class Gammaproteobacteria; order Burkholderiales; family Burkholderiaceae; genus Paraburkholderia; species Paraburkholderia phymatum_A. The sequence goes on from NZ_JAYMRZ010000004.1 coordinate 122,162, forward strand.
ATGCGGCGAATCTGGCGGCCGGCAAGCGTGAAGTGATCGGCTGACTTGAACTTCGACATGACGCTCTCCTTGTTGAACGCCGCCAGTTTGATCCGGTTGCGCTGTTGAATAAAGCGACCTAAGGTGTACGGGTTGTTGAAAATTTCGAACAATGGACATGGAACTCAACGATCTCGCCGCCTTCGTCTCGGTCGCGCGTGCCGGCGGCTTTCGCGACGCCGCGCGCATCAGCGGCGTTTCGGCGTCGAGCCTGAGCATCGCCGTTCGCCGGCTCGAAACGAAGCTCGACTTGCGGCTGCTGAACCGGACCACGCGCAGCGTCGCGCCGACGGAAGCGGGGCAGCGCCTGATCGACAAGCTGACGCCGCTCTTCAGCGAAATGGAGGCCGCGCTCGATGTGCTCAACGTTTTCAGGGACAAGCCGACGGGCACCCTCAAGCTGAACGTGCCGTCGAGCGTCGCGCGCATCGTGTTGCCGTCCGTCATCGCGTCGTTTCTCGACGCATACCCTGACATACGCGTGGAAGTCGTGGTCGAGGATGGTTTCGTCGACGTGCTGTCGATCGGCTGCGATGCGGGCATCCGCTACGACGAGCGTCTCGAGCAGGACATGATCGCTGTTCCGATCGGGCCGCGTGTGCAGCGTTTCGCGACGGCCGCGGCGCCGGGCTATCTCGACGCGCACGGCAGGCCCGAGCATCCGCGCGATCTGCTCGCTCACGCGTGCCTGCGCGGCCAGTTCGCGGGCGGCGCGCTGCCGACGTGGGACTTCGAGCGCGACGGCGAAGTGGTGCGGCTCGATCCGTCGGGGCCGCTCGTCGTCAGGCCGGGCGCGGCGATCGACCTTGCAGTCAGCGCGGCGATCGCGGGCATAGGCGTCATCCATCTGTTCGAGGGCATGCTGCGGCCGCATCTCGACAGCGGCGCGCTGGAGCCGATTCTCGAACCTTGGTGGCAGCCGTTTTCAGGGCCGTTTCTGTACTATCCGGGCCGCCGCCATTTGCCCGCGCCGTTGCGCGCATTCGTCGACTTCCTGAAGGCGCAGGATGCACCCGATGCACCTTCGCGCCGCTGACGCTAGAGTTATCCCTTTCGTTATCCCTTTCGACGGATGGACCCGCCCACGCGCACGGCGTTCGCTGCCGATGCGGCTGCTCCATCCGTTCGTCCGCAACCCGATCCGCCGAGGTTCACTGCCATGAAGAAGCTGTTGAACGATCCGTCGCGCGTCGTGCGCGAAATGCTCGAAGGCCTTGCGATGCTCGCGCCCGATACCGCGCTGCTGCATGACGCGAACGTCGTCGTGCAGCGCGGTCTCCCCGCGCCGCACGCGCGGCGCGTCGCGGTCATCTCGGGCGGCGGCAGCGGGCATGAGCCGGCGCACGCGGGCTACGTCGGCGAAGGCATGCTCGCGGCGGCCGTGTGCGGCGAAGTGTTCACGTCGCCGTCGACGGATGCCGTGCTCGCCGCGATCCGCGCGTCGGCGGGACCGAATGGCGCGCTGCTGGTCGTCAAGAACTACACGGGCGACCGTCTCAACTTCGGCCTGGCGGCGGAACTGGCGCGCGCCGAAGGGATTCCCGTCGAAGTCGTCGTCGTCGCGGACGACGTGTCGTTGCGCAACACGGTCGAACGCGGCCGGCGGCGCGGCATCGCGGGGACCGTGTTCGTGCACAAGGTCGCGGGCGCGGCGGCCGCGGCGAGCAGGACGCTCGGCGAAGTCGCGGCGCTCGCGCGCGAAGCGGCGGACGCGATCGGCACGATGGGCGTCGCGCTCGACGGCTGCACGCTGCCCGCGACGCGACAGGCGAGCTTCTCCCTCGCCGACGACGAGATCGAACTCGGCCTCGGCATTCACGGCGAGAAGGGCGTGCGGCGCACGCAGCCGATGCCCGCCGACGAACTGACGGAAACGCTGCTCACGGCCATCGCCGACGATCTGCAACTGGCGCACGGCGAGCGTGTCGTGCTGCTCGTCAACGGACTCGGCGCGACGCCGCCGATGGAACTGGCCGTCGTCGCGCGCGCGGCGATCAACGGACTTCGGCAACGAGGGCTCGTGATCGAGCGCGCGTGGTGCGGCACGTTGCTGTCGGCGCTGAACATGCCGGGCTGCTCGATCTCGGTGATGCGTGTCGACGACGCGCGCCTCGCGCTGCTCGATGCGCCGACCAGCGTCGCCGCGTGGCGGAACACGGGGCGCGTGAACGTCGACGGCGCGGTGGGCGTGACCTTGCATGCGGACGTCGGTGCCGTGACGGGTGAAGCCACGGCGCCGCGTGCCGCGCAACGCTCGACGTTGCAGCACGCGTTCGATGCGGCCGCGCGCGCGTTGATCGACGCCGAAGCGCGCCTCACCGATCTCGATTCGAAAGCAGGCGATGGCGACCTGGGCTCGAGCATGAAACGCGCGGGCGAAGCGGTGCTCGCGTTGCCGGATACGGCGTGGCTTTCGGAAGCTGACGCGCTCGCGGAACTCGCCGTGACGTTGCGCCGCGCGATTGCTGGCAGCTCGGGGCCGTTCTATGCGACGGCCTTGCTGCGCGCGTCGCGCCGTCTCGCGGAAAGCCGCGCGCCTTCGGCCTCCGATTGGGCCGACGCGTTCGATCTCGCCGTCAGCGCAATTGCGGAACTAGGCGGCGCGCAGCCCGGCGAACGCACGATGCTCGATGCGCTGCGGCCCGCGGCCGACGCGTTTTCGGCCGCCGTTCGCAACGGCTGGCCGCTCGCCGATGCGTGGGCCGTCTCCGTCGAGGCCGCGCAGAAAGGCGCGGACGCGACGGCGTCGATGATGCCGCGCGTCGGACGGGCGAGCTATCTCGGCGAGCGCGCCGTCGGCGAACCGGATGGCGGCGCGGTGGCGGCCGTTTGCTGGCTGCGTGCGCTGTCGCCGTTTATTCGCTGATTCGTTGGCTAAGCGCTGCGCAAGCTGATCGACGATCGGCGTCGATATGCGTTGATGCAAGCAGCGCGGCGCGATGGGCAACGGGCCTCGCAGCGAAGCGCTGACGCTTCAATTTCTTTCACGCTCACATGGGGCCGTGCAGATAAGGGTTCGTCAGCCTTGGGACGACAACGACATGAGCCGTTACACGATCGTTGCGTTGCGCGTAAGCCTTCGCGGCGGCGCGCAACGCATCGCATCGCTTCACATGGACGTCACTGAGCGCCGAGCTTCTTGATCAGCGCATCGAGCTGCGCCATTTCGTCTTCCGTCAGATCGGTCAGCGGCGCGCGCACCGGGCCCGCGTCACGGCCGACCAGTTTCGCGCCCGCCTTCACGATGCTGACCGCGTACCCTTGCCGACGATTGCGGATCGCGAGATACGGGAGGAAAAACTCGTCGAGCAGCTTGCCCGTCGTCGCGTGATCGTCGGCGGCGATTGCGCGGTAGAACGCCATCGCCGTCTTCGGAATGAAGTTGAACACGGCCGACGAATAGACGGGGACGCCCAGCGCCTTGTACGCGGCCGCGTAGACTTCGGCCGTCGGCAGGCCGCCGAGGTACGAGAAGCGGTCGCCCATGCGCCGGCGGATCGTCACCATGCTTTCGATGTCGCCCACGCCGTCCTTGAAGCCGATCAGGTTCGGGCACTTGTCCGCGAGACGTTCTAGCGTGTCCGCGCTGAGCTTCGAGTTCGCGCGGTTGTAGACGATAACGCCGATGTTCTTCACCGCGTTGCACACCTGCTCGACGTGCGCGGCGATACCTTCCTGCGGTGCTTCCGTCAGATAGTGCGGCATCAGCAGCACGCCGCTCGCGCCGAGGCGCGCCGCTTCCTGCGCATATTCGATCGCGACGCGCGTCGGGCCGCCCGCGCCCGCGAGGATCGGCACCTTGCCCTTGCAGGTCTCCGTCGCCGTGCGGATGACGTTCGTATAGTCGGACTTCGTCAGCGAGAAGAATTCGCCCGTGCCGCCCGCCGCGAAGAGAGCCGTTGCGCCATACGGCGCGAGCCATTCGAGGCGCGCCGCGTAGGTGTCGGCGCGGAAGTTGCCATTGCTGTCGAAGTCCGTGACGGGGAACGACAGAAGGCCGTCGGAAACGATCGCTTTGAGTTCTTGAGGCGTGGTCATGTTCGCTTTGAATGTCGGTCGATGTGGGGCGGCCTTGCTGGCCGCGTTGTTTCGGCGTTCGGGTTTGATTCGCTGTCAGCGCGCGACAGGCGTGCAATGAACAGGCCATCTGTACGCAATCAGCGCGCAACCAGCACGCAATCAGCCCGACATCAGCGCACGAGGCAGGGGCGCTTGTTGTCGAACTTCCAGTTCGGAATCAGGTACTGCATTGCGATGCCATCGTCGCGCGCGCCCAGTCCGTGCTGCTGATACAGCGCGTGCGCCTGTTCGAGCGCATCGATGTCGAGTTCGATGCCGAGGCCGGGCCTGGCCGGCACCTTCACCTTGCCGCCGACGATCTGCAACGGATTGCGCGTCAGGTACTGGCCGTCCTGCCAGATCCAGTGTGTGTCGATTGCGGTGATCTTGCCAGGCGCGGCGGCCGCGACGTGCGTGAACATCGCAAGCGAAATGTCGAAGTGATTGTTCGAGTGCGAGCCCCATGTGAGGCCCCAGTCGTTGCACATCTGCGCGACGCGCACCGAGCCTTGCATCGTCCAGAAGTGCGGATCGGCGAGCGGAATGTCGACCGATTGCAACTGGATTGCATGGCCCATCTGGCGCCAGTCGGTCGCGATCATGTTGGTGGCCGTCGGCAGGCCCGTCGCGCGGCGGAATTCGGCCATCACTTCGCGGCCCGAATAGCCGTTCTCCGCGCCGCATGGGTCTTCGGCGTAGGCGAGCACATCGTGCTTGTCGCGGCACAGGCGGATCGCTTCTGCCAGCGACCAAGCGCCGTTCGGATCGAGCGTCACGCGCGCATCGGGGAAGCGTTCGGCGAGCGCCGTGACCGCTTCGATTTCGGCGTCGCCGGAAAGCACGCCTCCTTTGAGCTTGAAGTCATTGAAGCCATAGCGCGCCTGCGCCGCTTCCGCGAGGCGAACGACGGCTTCGGGCGTCATCGCTTCTTCGGTGCGCAGGCGTTCCCAGTCGTCGCGGCCTTCGGCGCCGCTTGCATATGGCAGGTCCGTTTTGTTGCGGTCGCCGATATAGAACAGATAGCCGAGCATTTCGACTTCGTCGCGTTGCTGGCCTTCGCCGAGCAGCGCCGCGACGGGCACGCCGAGATGCTGGCCGAGCAGATCGAGCAACGCGGCTTCGAGCGCCGTCACCGCGTGGATGGTCGTGCGCAGATCGAAGGTTTGCAGGCCGCGGCCGCCCGCGTCGCGATCCGCGAATTGCTTGCGTACCTTGTTCAACGCCGCGTGCAGATTGCCGACGGACTGGCCGACGACGAACGGGCGCGCATCGTCGATGGTCTTGCGGATATTCTCGCCGCCCGGCACTTCGCCGACGCCGGTGTTGCCCGCGCTGTCGCGCAGAATGACGACGTTGCGCGTGAAGAACGGGCCATGCGCGCCGCTCAGGTTCATCAGCATGCTGTCGCGGCCGGCGACGGGCACCACGCGCAATTCGGTGACGGTCGGCGCGCCTTGGGTTTGGGATGCGATCGTAGACATGAAAGTCGGTCCTGAGGTTCGGTGCGTGGAGATCAATGAGTGGGTTCAGCAGACGTCGTGCGCGTGGCCGGCTGCGTTTGCGGAACGATTTCGACCCAGTTCGCGCCGCGTCCGCCTTCGCAGCGCGACAGCAGGGCAAGCGCGCCTGAGCCGGCGTCGATCGCATACACGGCGACGTGCGTCGATTGCTCTCCGCACGCGACGAGGAAGCGTCCGCTCGGGTCGATCCGGAAGCCGCGCGGTTGCGTTTCGGTGTCGGTGCAGCCTGCGTATTCGAGCGATCCGTCGTCCGTCACGCGGTAGCCGATCAACCGGCTCGTCGTGCGCTCGGCGACGAAAAGGAAACGTCCGTCGGGTGTGAGCTGAATGTCGGCGGCCCAGACGAGCGTCGATGGATCGACTTGCGCGCCCGCCGTGCCCGAAGCAAGCGGACGCGCGCGACCGTCATGCAGACGAGCGAGCGCCGGCGCACGCGGCGCGATCGAGCGGGCCGTGAGCGCGCCCGTTGCGCTGTCGCGCGCGAACACGGCGACCGTTGCGCGAAACTCGCTCGATACATAGAGCGTTTTGCCATCCGGCGAAAAGCGCAGATGACGCGGACCGAAGCCCAGCTCGACGCGCACCGTCTGCACGAGTTCGAGCCGTGCATCGGCGTCGCGCTCGACGATCGCGTAGCACGACACCGTATCCGAGCCGAGCGACGCGACGTACGCAAAGCGGCCATCCGCGGATGCCACGATCGAATGCGCGTGCTCGATGCCGTCGATCACCTGGAACGGATCGACTTGCGCATTCGCGTGAACATCGGCGGCGCGATAAAGGCTCACCGAATGCTCGCCATACGATGCGCCGAGCAGCCACGCGCCGGACGGTGTCAGCGACAGATAGGCGAGGCTGGATGCAATGGACGTCGTTCGCAGTCGCGTGAGATTGCCCGTGCCTGAATCGACGGCATACGTGACGATGGTCCGCTTCGCTGCGCGCGTTGCGGCGTGGAGCCGGCTGCCGTCGGCGGACAGCGTCATCGGCATGACGGCCTCGCCAGCGGGATGACGCGCGACGCGCTCGATGCGGCCCGTCGATGTGTCGACGCGAAACACGGCAAGATCGCCGTCCGCCGCGTTCGAGACGATCGCGAAGAACGACGCGGAAGTCGGCTCGCTCATCATGTGCGTGCGTTCATTCGACGATCCGGCACGCGCGGTGGACGTGTCGTTATCATTTCTGCTGCTGTCCGATTTCGTGACTGGCGAGATACTCCAGCGCGCGGACCATGCCCGAGTGATCCCATGCGTTACCGCCGTGCGCCGCGCACGCATTGAAAAGTGCCTGACAGGTGGCCGTATTCGGTAGCGACACGCCGAGCGCCTGCGCCGTCGAAAGCGCGAGGTTCAGATCCTTTTGATGCAGCTCGATACGGAAGCCCGGATCGAACGTGCGCTTCGTCATGCGTTCGCCGTGCACTTCGAGAATGCGCGACGAAGCGAAGCCGCCCATCAGCGCCTTGCGCACCTTCTCGGCATCGACGCCCGCTTTCGACGCGAGCAGCAGCGCTTCGCCGATGGCTTCGATCGTCGCCGCGACGATGACCTGATTGGCCACCTTGCAGATCTGGCCCGCGCCCGCTTCGCCGATCAGCGAGACGTTCTTGCCCATCATGTCGAAGAACGGCTTGACGGCATCGAACGCGGCTTGCGAGCCGCCCACCATGATCGTCAGCGACGCGGCCTTCGCGCCGACCTCGCCGCCGGAGACGGGCGCGTCGAGATAGTCGGCGCCTTTTTCGCGCACGCGAGCCGCGAAGTCGCGCGTTGCGATCGGTGAGATCGAACTCATGTCGACGACAATCTGGCCTTGACGCAGCTTGCTTGCCACGCCGCTCTCGCCGAACAGCACGCGTTCGACGTCGGGCGTGTCGGGCACCATGATGAAGACGACATCCGCTTTTTCGGCGACTTCGGCGGGACTGCCGCACGCGAGCACGCCCGCTTGCGTCAGCTCGTCCGGCACGCCGCTGCGCGTGAAGGCGGCGAGCTCGACACCGTTCTTGCGAAGATTGGCCGCCATGGGCTTGCCCATGATGCCGAGTCCGATGAAGCCTGCTTTTTTCATTCGCTACTCCAGATAGTGTGAGGTGAGGGGGCGTTCCGCTCAGTCCGGCATGAAATGCTTTCGGACGTTTAGTGCGGCGTTGCGCAGAAGCCCCATGTCGGCGCAGACGGAAACCAGCGTGCTGCCCATCGCGAGATAGCGTTCTGCGTCCTGCTGCACGGGCGCGAGGATGCCCGAGGCCTTGCCCGCCGCCTTCGCCCGCTCGAACACATGCGCGATGGCCTGCTGGACATCGGCGTGCGCGGGATTGCCGAGATGGCCGTAGGCGGCGGCGAGGTCCGACGGTCCGATGAAGACGCCGTCGATGCCTTCGACAGCCGCGATTTCGTCGATCGCCTCGACGGCAGCGCGGCTCTCGATCTGCACGACGACGCAGATGTTTTCGTTGGCGACGTGCAAGTAGTCGGCCACGGTGCCGTAGCGATTGCCGCGCTGACTGACCGACACGCCGCGAATGCCCTGCGGCGGATAGCGGGTGGCGGCGACCGCGCGGCGCGCATCGTCCGCGCTGTCGACGAACGGAATCAGGAAATTGAAGAAGCCCAGGTCGAGCATGCGCTTGATGATCACGCTGTCGTTGGCGGGCGGCCGAACCACGGGCGCCGAGCGGCTGTCTTTCAACGCCATCAGCTGCGGGATCAGCGTGAGTTCGTCGTTGGGCGCGTGCTCGGCGTCGAGCAGCAGCCAGTCGAAGCCCACGGTGCCCAGCAGTTCGGTCGTGATCGGGCTGGCAAACGACGCCCAGCAGCCGATGAGCCGCTCGCCGTTTCTGACGGCGGCGCGAAAGCTGTTCGGCAGCGGTTGATACGGGGACGGCTGGGTCATCTCTTTCTCCTGTCGGCCAGAGTGGGCGCTTTGGCGCTTGCTCGGCGGGAACATGGTATGTCATAGGACGTCTGAACACAAGATAAGTCGTCAGTTGACCTGGAGAAAGGCTGGTAAACCCTGAATCGGGCTGCAAGGAGTCAACAGGAAGGCTGGAGGGCCGGGGTGCGAGACGGCCTGTGGTGCCTTGTTCGCAACTCTTGTTGTACGATGACCGATGCCGGTCGCTGGACGGAGAAGAGAAAGCGCGTGACGAATAACTTCCGGTACAACCGCTGCTCAGCGTCCGCGCAGCGAGCGGCGGCGGCGCCACGTAAGACGTGGCACCAACGCGCGATCATCAAAATGCGCTGGCAATAAAAAAGCGGCCACGTTGGGCCGCTTTGCTGACGCATGCTCGCGACGGATCAACTCACGTCGTGCGAGTCGCCGCTTCTTCTGCCTGAGCGCTTGCACGGCGCAAGCGTTCGCGGCTGCTCGACAAATGCATGCGCATCGCGGCGCGCGCGCCGTCGGGGTCCTTGCGCGCGATCGCGTCGAGAATGTTTTCGTGTTCGAGATTGACGCGCGCCATATACGCGCTGAGATCGCTTTGCGCGAGCCCCGGCGAATCCACGCGATGCCGCGGAATCAGCGCCGTACCGAGTTGCGTGAGGATGTCGACGAAATAGCGGTTGCCCGTCGCGCTCGCAATCGAAATGTGGAATCGCAAGTCGGCGGCCGTGCTGTCGCCGCCTGCGCGGCTCGCTTCTTCGACGGCGTCGAGCGCCTCGCGTATCTTCGCGATGTCGCGTTCGCTCGCGCGTTGCGCCGCGAGGCCCGCACACTCCGTTTCGAGGCTGATGCGCAATTCCAGCACCGAGAGCACGTCGTTCAGCGTGGTCGCGGGGACCATCTCCAGGCCCAGCGGCTCGCGACGCGGTTCGAGCACGAAGCTGCCGATGCCGTGGCGCGTTTCGATCACGCTATTCGCCTGCAGCCGCGAAATGGCTTCGCGTACCACGGTTCGGCTCACGCCGAGCAACGACATCAGCGTGGTTTCCGTCGGCAGTTGATCGCCGGGCTTGAGCGCGTGCGAGGCAACCTGCTCGTTCACATAAGCGACGACCTGATCAGCAAGACTCCCGCGTGGTCGCCTCGGGGTCGAACCTGGTGCTGCAGACGCGGCCATGAAACGCTCCTCGGGGATTCAGATTTGTCTTTATTATACGTTGTCCTACAACGCGAAAGCGGGGCGTAGTTACGAATTGACCGGCCGTCAAAACGCGAATAGGCACAGGTCGTTATCGCTATTCGTGGCCTCGTCGCGCGTCTCGTCGGACATCGCATTGCAAGCGCGCTCTCTGCGCGCGGTGCGCGTTTTGTTGCAGCAGCAAGCATCCGCAATCCGGCTCGCGCATATTCGAAGCGATGCCCGGAGAACACGCGCGTGAGACCGTCCGCGCCGCGCGGACGTACATGCGGTCTGCGTTCGCCGTGCGGTATATTGCGAGCCTGATCTGCAGCGCACATGAGGCGGGCAAATCCGTCGCCTCGCGGCCCGCGAGCCGGGACGGTTCTCATGTCGCCAGACCGCTATCGGAACCGTATGCCAGCCTTTGATCTTCGCACCGTCATTCTCATGTCGTCAGTCATGCCCGGGCTGATGTCGCTCGTGATGTTTTCGCTGGGCCGCGGTTTTCCGACGAACATTCGCGGCGTCGGGCATTGGGCGTCGGGGGCGCTGATCGTGTCGGTGTCGGCGATCATGCTTGCGCTGCGCGGCGGCATCGCCGACTGGCTTTCGTTTCTCGTCGCCAATGTCGGCATGATCCTCGGCACGGGGCTGTGGATGATCGGCAGCCAGCTGTTTTTCGGGCGCCGTCCGTCGCGGCGCTTCATTGCGTTGCTGCTGCTCGTCGGCGTGATCGCGATGAGCTGGACGACGTGGGTGCAGCCATCCGCATCGGGCCGCACGCTGTGGATGTCGGTGATCCTGACCTTGACCTACGGAACGCATTGCGTCGTGATGCTGCGTTTCGGCCGCGGCAGCAACACGGCGCTCTTCGTCGGCTCGATGCTGCTGGTCCAGGCGGTCGTGACGGCTGCGCGAGTTGCGACGATGTTCATCCCGTCATGGGCGAACGCCGGGCTCTTTTCGGCGGACCTTTTCCAGAAGATTTATCTGACGACGAGCGCGCTGATGTCGCTGACAGTGACGGTCGGCCTGCTGTTCGCGGCGATGGACCGGCTTCGCAATCAGCTCGAGCAGCAATCCTTCATGGACCCGCTGACGGGCCTGCTGAATCGCCGCGCCTTTCTGAGCGCGCATCAGCAGGAACGCGAAAAGACGATGCGCGCGGGCGGGCTTCTTTCGCTGTTGCTGATCGATCTCGATCACTTCAAGCAGGTGAACGACAGGTACGGGCACGCGACGGGCGATCGCATCCTGACCGACTTCGCGCGACGCGTCGCCGACATGCTGCCGGAGCACGGCCACTTTGCGCGCTGGGGCGGCGAGGAATTCGCCGTGCTGCTGCCGCGCGCGCAACCCGATGAGGCGCGAGAACACGCCGAAATCATCCGGCGGCGGGTCGAGCAGAAAGAGGATCAGTCGCTGCCCGGCTACACGTGCAGCATCGGCGTTGCGTGCATGGCCGCTGCCGATGCGACGATCGAGCAACTCGCGCGCGATGCCGACGAAGCGCTGTACGGCGCGAAGCGCGGCGGCCGGAACTGCGTGCGGATCAGCGATCACGTGATCCTGCTTTAGGCGCATCGTCGCAACGAACTTCATGAAAAGCCGGATCTGCGCGGCGCGTGTCAGCGGCTCGCGAACGGGCAGTGTTCTGTAACGAGCGCGTTGTCGTCGGGCAGGCAGTACTGCTTCCACTCACGCGTGGCGGGATTGCCATAAAAGCCGATGTCCGATGCACGGGCATCGCGTCATACGCGACCATTCGCGCATGGATCTGCCGGCGCACTTCGGCGCTGATTGGCTTGCCGGTGGCGACGTCGGTGAACAGCTCGCGCGGCTGGAATAGCAGCAACGTCCCGCTGCCGATCACGCGGCTGCGTCGCTTGCGATAGGTCGGGCTCGTGCCGACGACGAACGTCTTGCGGCGCCGAATGAGAACTCCCACCGATGGGTCATCGGGATCGGATTACGTCGAGTGCTATCTACCCTGAAATGCCGGCGCATCAGTACTTCACTATTAAAACAGGACGCTTGACTATCCATCTTGCTGTCGAAAGATTCGGCGTAAAATCCGGCTTTCACCGCGATGTGGCGGCCTAAAGCCATCACATCGGGCCTCACGTCAGCGATGCATGTGGATCTTATAACCCTTTATTTCCTCGCGATCGGAACCCTTCTCGCCAGTTGCGGGATGACGCTCTGGGAGCATCGCACGCATCCCAGGCGCAGCAGGGAATTGAAAATACTGGCGGCGGGATACGCCACGCTTGCGATCGGCTGTGCGGTGGCGCCGTTGCGCCACAAGCTGCCCGGCGCGACGGGCTCTGCGCTAAGCAACCTGATCATCGTCACCGGCTATCTGCTGGTCCTGCACGGCGTCGCATCGTTGAGCAAGCGGCAATACCGTGCCGGTTCGATCGGCATGCTCGTTTTACTCGCGCTGGCGTGGGCGGTTGGCGGCACGCGCGGGCAAGAAGCGATGTGGAGCTACGTGAGCGCGTTCCCAATTGCGGTGGCTTGCGGCATGACGTCCCGCGAACTGCTGCGTTGCGACGGCATGAAAGGGATGCAATCGCGGCACATCGCTGCGATCGTTTCGGGCGTACATGCATTCCTTTATGCCGTGAGAGCATTTGTGTTGCCCGGCCTGGTGGCGCTGTATGGGCAAGGCGTGCTGCTGGTTGTCGGCAAGATCACGATCTACGAGGGCGTGCTCTATTCGGTTGTTCTGCCGATGACCTTGTTGAGGCTCGTGCGCGACGAAGCTCACGGTCAGCTTCTAAAGGAATCGCAGACGGATTATCTGACCGGTCTTGGCAATCGCAGATGGTTTTTCGAAGAGGGCGCGCGCGTCATCCGCGACGGCGAATCATCCCGGCCCGTTTCTTTGCTTGCGTTCGACCTCGATCAATTCAAGGCGATCAACGATCGATACGGCCACGAGACAGGCGACGAAGTTCTGAAGTCGTTTGGAGAAATCGCCCGCAGCGTATTGGGACGTGACGCGATTCTCGCGCGCATCGGCGGAGAAGAATTTGCGGCATTGCTGCCTCGACACGACAGCGTTCGCGGCAAAGAGGTGGGCGAGGCCATCGTCAGGCGTTTTGCCGACACCATCGCTCACAGGAAGAACGGCGTCGAGATCAGGGCCACGGTCAGCATCGGACTCGCGCAGTCCACAAGCGAAACGCTCACCCTTGCCGATTTGCTCGCAGCCGCCGATCAGGCGTTGTACAGCGCTAAATCGCATGGCGGGAACAGGGTTGAACTGGCGCAGACGGTCGCACGCGTGGGCGCATCCGATGATGATGAAGTTGCGTCTCGCCGCAGAAGTGCTGTTTAACGCGATTTAAACGCGGGAATTGCTAAGCCGTTGCCGTCGGATGGTTTCGGTCATTTCTGCCGGTTGAATGCCAACTTTAGAACATCAGCTTTAGAACATCGGCTTTAGAACATCGGCTTTAGAACACCAAGGTCGGCCGCAATTCAAAACGGCCCGCCAGGTGGCGGGCCGTTGAGACAGCTTCGTCGATGCTCGACCGGTCTGTGCGAGATCAGGTGTCGGCGTTTGCCGAAATGAAGCTCGAAAGTGCCGAGTAGGGCTGACTCACGGGAGTACCGTTGATCATAATGCCGTACGTTGTATTGCCGCTGTCCAGCACGTAGTACATCACAGATTGAATGTTGTGGCTCTTTCTCGACCGGTAGAAGCTCGCCAGCGTCGACGAAATGTAGGACGCGCGGTAAGCCTCGGTTTTCTCCGGACCCGTATTCCATTCGGAGATGATGAACGGCACACCGTATCGGGCCTTGCAGTACGTCGGCAGATCGAAGCCCGGACCTGCACCGTCGACGCCGATGTTGAAGATGTCCCCGTACACTTCGTAGTTGTGCCACGTCGTGACGTCCCAGCGTACTTTCGGATAGCCGCCGCTGCCGTCCGGCTGCATGCCGTCCCACAGCGCATCGGCTGCGCCGACGTCCGCAACGCAGAAGTTGATGCCGCACTTCGCCGACGGTTGAACCGACTTCACGCCGTCGATCATCCCGCGCATCACGCCGCGCATGACGGGCCAATTGGCGTTGTTGAAATCGGAGGCCTTCGTTCCGGCGTACGTGAAGTCCATGACAGTTGCGTCCTGTCGCGTCAGCTCGTTTCCGCATTCATAAAGCGTGACGCCATACGGCTGGAGTGCTTTTGCGATCGTCATCCCGACCGCGAATCCGCGGTTGTATGCGGCGCCTTCGCCGGGAAGCAGCTTGCCGGTTGCGTCATACACGCCCTGGTTGACGAGAACGAAGAGCGTGAGTCCGGCAGCCTGGAAAGCCTGCGCCAGCTTCGTGACGGCATTGATTTGCACCGGGTCGTCCGTACATCCGACGCGATATGACGTGCAGCCCATGCTCTTCATGATCGCGACGAGCTGCGCGGGCGTGTACGTGTAGTCGAAGTGTCCGTTGACGCCGTAAAAGCTTCCAGCCGTCGTCAGCGACGTGGCGAGGCGCGGGTCGTCACACGGCAACCATCTGTCGAGGTCCGCGAGCACATAGAACTGCCCGCCCGTGCCGCGATGCCAGATCTTGCCGCCATACCAGAGCAGAAGCGAAACGTTATACGTGTTGCCGACGGTCGCGCGGTTGCGATAGATGACGCCATTGACGACGGTCCAGATTGCGCCCGTCTTGTCGATGATGTACGAAGCGGAAGGAATGGTCGTGCCGTCAACCGACGTGCCGCCCAGACGCGGATCGTTGCAGGCGGTCCACGTCGTGCCGTTCCATGCATAGAACTGGCCGCCCGTGCCCTGGTGGTACATGCTGCCGCCATACCACAACAGAAGCGAAACGTTGTACGTGTTGCCGACGCCCGATCCGTTTCGATAGATCACGCCGTTGACGACGGTCCACACTGCGCCGGACGTGTCGGTGATTTGCGAGGCCGGCGGAATCGACGTGCCGTCGCTGGATGTGCCGCCGCCGCCCAGGCGCGGATCGCTGCTCGCGAGCCAGGTGGTGCCGTTATACGCGTAGAACTGACCGCCCGTGCCCTGGTGATAAACGGTGCCCCCGTACCACAGCACCAGCGTGACGTTGTAGTTGTTGCCGGCCTTTACGCCGTTCAGATACACGGAACCGCCGGACAGCGTCCACACGGAACCGTTGTTGTCGATGATGTACGACGCGGACGGAATAGTCGTGCCGTTCGCCGATGCAGCGCTTGCGCGGGCCGTCGATTTGGCAACAGGCGAGCTGCCGCTGATGTCTTCACCGCCGCCGCCGCAAGCGGTCAGAATGTAGCTGCCACCAAGGGAAGTTAGGAGTCCGAGAAATTGACGTCGTTTGACCATGGCTAACAAGATCCTCGCCGTGAAACTCACCGGCAGAAGTTGCGTAATTCGTCTGGGAGATGCGAGGAAAAGCGCAGATCGTCCGCTTCAGGGTTTGGAATCCTTGAAGCGCAAACGTTTGACCGACGCGGTGCGTTCCCGTGACAGGTTAAAAGAGCGCGGCAGGTGTCCCTGCCCGCATTACCGCTTTACAGGCAACAAATAAGCAAATGTCACAGACTCGATCAGCAACGAAAACAGCGAATCGGTATTTAATGCCGTCTAATCAGTCCGAACAGCGCAAAGTCTACCGGGTTCTGGCGATCGTGCGTAATATCATAAGAAAAAACAAAGCAATCGCATTGATTTGTCGCATTGGAGAAGCGTTTTGCGCGATGTGCTTTTTGGTAAGAGGGTCTTTGCTGAATCATTTGGAATGCGACCCCTTAGATAAGAATCGGGCAAAATAACCGGCAAGAAGAGCGCGAATTATTACCGATTTCGGTTTGAAGGGAATAAGTATTTTTTTCGGCCCGTGAATCGCCGTTGAGTGCATCGGAACGGTATTCACCGAGGCGCCATGACGCGCAACACCGGATGTCCGTCGACGCTCTTCAGTGGAAAGTAGACCCGATGCGTCGATGGATCGACGGCCACCACGTGTGCGTTGGGTCCGATGCTGCCTTCGCCGATCTTCGACACGGTTGACGAACTTGCGGCAAACATCGACACGATGCCTGCTTCGCCCGCGACGTACAGCATGCGCGAAGCGGGATCGAACGCGAGCACGTCGGGCTCACTGCCGACATCGAATGATTGGACGACCTGTTTCGTGAGCAGGTTTAGCGTCAGCAGTTTGGCGTTGTCTTCACAGGCGATAAACGCGAGATGCAATTGCGGATCGATATAGAGACCGTGATTGCCTTTAGCGCCAGGCAAGTCAATGCGAGCGACGATCGCATCAGTTGCCGGATCGATTTCGACAAGTTGTCTTCGCGTCTGCACATTGACGAAGATATGACGCGACGCGGCGTCGTACTGCGTATTGCCCGCTTCGCCGCCGAGCGCAATCGTGTTGATTCGTCGATTGGCGCGCGTATCGATCACCGTTTCAGTCCCGCCCGTCTCATCGGAGACGTAGAGCTTTCCGGATTCGGCCGCATAGGCCATTCCATCCGGATAGACGCCACCCGGCATGCGTGCGGTGATTTTCAGCGTGCTTTCGTCGATGGCGACGATCTCGTTCGTGCCCGTCGCGGACGCGTACACGCGCGACAGTTCGGGGACGACAAGTACGCCGTGCACGGCCGCGACGTTGCCGATGCGTGCAACGACGCGCGAAGCCTGCGTATCGAAGACGATCACTTCACTGTCGCCGAGATGCGCGATGAACAGCAGATGCCGCCCCGGGTCATCGCTTTCGTAGTCGAGCCGCGATGCGCGGCCTGGCAACGGAATGTCGGCGACGTGCGTCAACGGCAGATTCGCGACGGCAGGTTTTTCAGCGGCAGCCACGCTGTGGCGCGCGGTCGATGCCGCCGCCATGACCATTGCAACAACGACGACCAGCAGGGCAATACGAAGACGATTCGTGTCGATCGGACGGACCATGAATAACCTCCGTCGGGCCTGACAGCTATTACGAGGAAGGACTCCTCGCTGCACGCATCAACAATGCCTGCGATTTGAACGCGCGAAGCAGGGGACGATGCGCGCGTGCCTCGACATGCCCTAGGTTAACGCATTCAGTGACGCGTGCCAGAGGACTCGATGACGTTGGGGCGGGCAGGGCGTCGACGGGACTCGAAGGTGGTGTGAAGCGCGAGGCCGATCGCCGCGCCGATCAGTTCGGCGATCACGAAGCCAGGCACGCTGGAGGGCGCGATGCCTGCGAAGCTGTCCGTGAACATGCGGCCGAACGCGGCCGCCGGGTTTGCAAACGACGTCGATGCCGTGAACCAGTATGCAGCGCCGATGTACGCGGCGACCATGATCGACGCGCGTCCGGCCGGCGCTCGCAGGATAACGAGCAGCAGGCCGGCCGTGGCCACCGCTTCGGCAATCCATTGGCCGGTTCCCGCGCGAATCTTCGCTGAAAACTCGACGATGGGCAGATCGAACATCGCGTGCGCGAGCCATGCGCCTAGCAGTGCGCCGATCAACTGCGCAGCGATGTACGGCAGCAACTCGTGCGCAGGCAGTTCGCCACGCAACGTCATCACGGCGCTGACGGCGGGATTGAAATGCGCGCCGCTCAATGGCCCGAAGACTTCGATCAGCACATACAGTCCGCCCACGGTCGCCAGCGTGTTGGCGAGCAACGCGATCGCGACGTTGCCGCCCGCGAGCCGCTCGGCCATGATGCCGGAGCCGATCACCACGGCGAGCAGCAGAGCCGTGCCGATCAGCTCGGCGAGAACCTTGCGCTTGAGATCGATCGCTGCGGTCATGATTCTGAAATCGCTGTGAGCGCGCGCTGGAGTTCGTCGTTGCTCATCGTTTCCAGTGGCAGTGCGAGCAACTGCAAGATCCGGTATCCGATCGCCTGACGCGTGAGCTCGAATGCAACGCGCTTGCCTTCGTCGCCGCCGGGCGCAACGGACGGGTCCGCATAGCCCCAGTGAACCTTGACGGGACTGCCTGGCCAGTACGGGCACGTCTCCGCGGCCGCACTGTCGCAGACGGTAATGACGATGCGCATCGCAGGCGCATCGTCGCGTGCAAACTCATCCCAGCTCTTGCTGCGATAGCCGCTTACGTCGATGCCCGCTTGCGTGAGCACCTCGACGGCGAACGGATTCAAACGGCCGCCCGGCGCGCTGCCCGCGCTGAAAGCGCGAACGTCCTTGCCGAGCTTCGCGGCGAGATGATTCAACATCGCCTCGCCCAGCACGCTGCGGGCCGAGTTGTGCGTGCACAGGATCAGTACGTTGGTCGTCATATGTTGCCCGTCGAATCGCGCGCAGTACTCAGCAGCACGAGGAAGACGAAGAAGACTTCACGGGAACACCGACGGGTTTGCCCGACGACGGCGCGCAGCATGCGGCGGGTTCTTGGGCCGACGCACTCGTCTGCACCTTGCGCGATTCGCCGAACATGGGAATCTCGTTCAGCGTGTGATACGACTCCCATGCAATGCCCTGCGGATCGACGGTCCAATACTTGTTCGAATTCGCGTAGCAGCAGGCCGTACCGATCTGCTCGTCGACGGGCAATGCCGCGCCTTTCAGCCGGTCGTGCATCTCGTCCAGTTCGGCTTCGCTCTCGACTTGCACGCCCAGATGATCGAGGCCCGGCGTCGCGCCGCGCTGCGAAATGGCGAAATTCACACGCGGATCGTCGAGCATCCACTTCGCGTAATCGCTCTTGACGACGCTCGGCTCGGACGCGAACAACGCGGAGTAAAAGCGAACGCTTGCTGCGAGATCTTCGACGGCGACGTGAATGTGAAAGCGCTTCATGATTGCTTCTTCCTGGAAGGGGAACACGCTGTCGTTGGCGTGCAGGGATTGCCGCCACAGCAGTTCTCGGTGAGATAGGCCAGCAGGCCGTTCATCGTTGCAAAGTTCGCGCAGTAGAAGACAAAGCGCCCTTCCTGCCGGCTCGTGACGAGTTGCGCGTGAGCCAGCTCCTTCAGATGAAAGGAGAGCGACGACGGCGCGATGTCGAGCAGCGCGGCGATCTGGCCCGCCGGCATGCCTTCGGGGCCCGCCTGCACGAGGGCGCGAAACACGGCAAGCCGGGACTCGTGCGCGAGTGCCGCCAGAGCGGCGACGGTCTGGTTCGTTTCCATATTTCAATGATAGTCGAAATGTAGGGCAAAGAGCAAGGAGCGCATGCGCTCATCAGCGTTCCGATTCTCTCGTGTACCTCAGGCACTCGCGATTCCGGATTCGGCCAGCGCATCGCGCTCGAAGCGCCCGTAACGCAGCGCGAGCGTCGGAAGCACGATCAGGTTCAGCGCCGTCGACGTGAGCAGACCTCCGAGGATCACGATTGCCATCGGCCCTTCGATCTCGTTGCCCGCCGCGCCGCTCGTCACGGCGAGCGGCAGCAGCGCGAGTGCCGTGACCAGTGCCGTCATCAGAATCGGCACGAGCCGCTCCGATGCGCCGCGCACGGCCGTGTCGATGCCCCATGACAGTCCGTCCACATGCACGAGGTGTTCGTAGTGGCTGATCAGCATGATCGAATTGCGCAGCGAGATGCCGAAGAGCGTCACGAAGCCCACCATGCTGCCCAGCGACAGGTTGCCGCCCGCGAGCAGCACGCTGACGACTCCGCCCACCAGCGCGAACGGCAGATTGGCCATCACCAGCACGACGCCACGGCGGCTCTTCAACGCGAGAAACAGCAGCAGCGCAATGCCGACGATCGACATGACGCCATACGCGAGCAGATCGCGCTGAGACTGCGCGCGTGCTTCGCTTTCGCCGGCAAAGACGGCGTAGGTGCCCGAGGGCATCGCGATCTCGCGGTTCACGCGCGTTTGCGCTTCGCGAACGAAGTCGCTCACCGCGCGTCTGCCGAGATTGACCGACACGGTCTGCATGCGCTGCCCGCCGTCGTGCGTGATCTGATAGCGACCTGAAACCTGGCTGATCGTCGCCAGTTCGCGCAACGGCACGGACAGGCCGTCCGGATTGCGCAGCATCAGCGCGCCGATATCGCCGAGCGTCGCGCGCGCGGACGGCGCGAGCACCACGCTGACGTCAGCGGTACGGCTGCCCTGGTAGATCTGCGATACCGTCGTGCCCTGGCAGGCCGCCTGGATCGTATCGAGCACCTCGACGGGCCTGAACCCCCAGCGACTCAGCTGGTTGGGCTTGAGTGTCACTTGCAGTTCGGGGATGCCGGGCGGCGATTCGACGCGCACGCTTGCCGCGCCGCGTATCGTCCCGAGCAGCCGCGCAATCTGCTGTGCGTTGCGATCGATGATGTCGAGGTTGTCGCCGAACACATTGACGACGACGGGCGCCGTCACGCCGGAAATTGTCTCGTCGATACGCTCGACCAGAAACGTATTGACCGATACCGACAAGCCCGGAAACTTCGCGAGCGCCTGCTGAATGCGATAGAGCGTGCGGCTTTGTTGCGACGCGCTCATTGGAGCGAGATCGACTTCGAATTCGGAGAGCTGCACGCCGACGGGATCGACGACCTCGTTCGCGCGGCCCGCGCGCTGCGCGACGAGGCGCACGCCCGGCACCTGGAGCAGCGCCTTCGACACCTGCGTGCCGATGCGCATCGATTCGGCAAGCGACGTGCCGGGCGCGAGCCCCATGTGCACGATGTAGTGCCCTTCGCGCAGTTCGGGAATGAAGTTGCCGCTCATGAACGGAAGTGTCGCGAGCGCCGCGACGCACATCACCGCGACCACGACCATCACCGTCTTGACGCGCGCCTCGACCTTCATCAGCAGCGTGACGTAGCGCGCCTTCAGCCTTGCGATCATCGGCGGTTCGTCGGCGGGCAGCGGACCGCGCACGAGCAGCGCGAGCGCCATCGCGGGCGTGAGCGTGAGCGCGACGCCGAGCGACGCGAGCACGGCAAGAATGTACGCAATGCCGAGCGGCGCAAAGAGCTTGCCGGCTACACCGGAGAGCGTGAGCACGGGCAGGAAGATCAGCATCACGATGAAGGTGGCGAACACCACGGCGCTGCGCACTTCGAGCGACGCGCGCAGCACGACGCGCCATGCAGGCAACGGAGCAGGCAGGGCGCGGTTTTGCCTCAAGCGCCGGTAGATGTTCTCGACGTCGATGATCGCATCGTCGACGACTTCGCCGAGCGCGATCGCAAGGCCGCCGAGCGTCATCGTGTTCAGGCTCACGCCGAACGACGTCAGCACGATGATCGCGACGAGCAGCGAAAGCGGAATCGCAACGGCGGAAATGAAGGCGGCGCGCACGTTGAGCAGAAACAGGAACAGCACTGCGATCACGAGCACCGCGCCGATCAGCAACGCGCTGCGCAGATGGCCGATCGACGCATCGATGAAATTGGCCGGCCGGAACACATCGGCGTTGACGTCCACGTGCTCTTTCGCGAGCACCGGTTTGAGCGAGGCTAGCGTCTTCTCGATGTCCTTCGTGACAGCGAGCGTATTCGTGCCGTACTGGCTTTCGAGCACCAGCATCACACCCGGCTCGCCCATGATCGACGCCGCGCCGACGGCAGGCGCGCTGCCCCACGTCAGCTTCGCGACATCCTGGAGACGGACGGCCGCGCCATTGCTCCAGCGCAGCACCGTTTCGCCGAGCTTCTGCGGCGTAGTGATCTGCCCGTCCGCGTTGATCGCGATGCGCTGATTGTCGTTTTCGACGAAGCCCGCGCCGCGCACGCCCGTCGATACACGTGCCGCCGCAATCACGTCCTGGATCGACAGCCCATAGCGAAGCAGCTTCGACGGATCGACCTGAATCTGTAGCTGGCGCGTGTCGCCACCGAACACGATCGCGTCGGCGACGCCGGGAACGCTCAATAGTTGCGGCCGCACCGTCCACTGCGCGATGTCGTACAAGTCCATCAACGAGCGCGTCTTCGACGTGAGGCCGATGGTTCGCACGACACTCGTCGTCGTCGTGAGCGGAAGGAGTCGCGGCGGCATCACGCCTGCGGGCATCGTCGCCCCAAGCGCGCTCACACGCTCGGAGACGAGCTGGCGGATCTGCATCACGTTCGCGTGCGCGTCGAATACCAGCGTGATCGACGATAGCCCCTGCATCGACTTCGATCGCATCGACTGAAGCCCGACTAGCCCGCCGAGGCCGTTTTCGAGCGGCTGGGTCACGAGCGTTTCGACCTGCTCGCTGGTCAGGCCCGGCGCTTCCGTCTGGACGATGCTCATCGGCGGAGCGAACTCCGGAAACACGTCGAGCTTCGCGCGCGTGAGCGTAAAGAGACCGTAGCCGGCCGCGATGACGGCAAGCGCATAGATGATGCCGCGAAAGCGCAGCGAAAACCGGATGATCGCGTTGAGCATGAGGACGAATGTGTGCGTGTCGTGCGAGGCTGGCGAGCAGATCAGTCATCGCATTCGGGCGGGTCCTTGCAGGCGGTTGCGATGCCCTGCGGTTTCAGTTCCTCGGACAGCAGAAGCTGCGCGCCTTGCGTGACGACGGCATCGCCCGCATGGAATCCGGACGTGACGACGAAGCCCTGATCGCCTTCGTTGTCGGCGGGCACGTAGCGCCGCGTGAAGCGGTCGGGCGCGGTCTGCACATAGCTCCATGCCTGGCCGCCGTACCAGATCACCGCGCGTTCCGGAATGACGATCGCCTGCGTCGCCGGACCTGACGACGGCACGCGCGCGCTCGTGCGGGTGCCGACGGGCAGCGCGTGGTCCGTTGCATAGAACCACGGGTTGCCCTGTACCGACGGGTCGCTCGATGGCGAAGCCGAGAGCTTCTGCGCGGGCACGGCTTGACGATCGGGCGTATCGATCGTGATGCGAGTGGGCGCGGGGCTCGTGTAGTCGGAAGGGAGCGTGACGCGCAGCACGACCGCGCGGCCCGCAAGCAAACGCTGGAAAAGACTGGAGGCGGGCGTCATCGCGGCTTCGGCGAGCGCATCGCCGAACTGCTGTCTCATCGTCGCGTCGAGTCCGCTGACAGTGGCTTCCGCCGACCGCCGCTTCGCCTCGTCGGCCTGCATCGTTGCACGCGCATCCTGCAGGCTCTTTTGCGACACGTTGCGGTCATCGTCGAACAACACGCGGTTGCGCTCATACTGGGTGTGCGAGTTGCCGGCTTGCGCAGTGAACGTGTCGAGATCGGCGCGCGCAGCCGCGAGGCGGGTGCGCAAATCGAAGAGCGGCTGCAGGTCGACGACGCTCGCATAGGCGGTGCGCTCGGGGCGAACGGCGAGCGCGGCGAGCCGCGTCGCCTCGATATGACTGGCGCGTTGCGCAGCGGCGCTTACGACGATCACCGTTTCGCCGTTCACGGTCTGTACCGTCGACTGTGGCGCCGTCTGCGCAGCCGCAGCGGTCGCGAAGGAATCCGGGTAGAGCGCCTGATAGAGCGTCCAGCACGCGCCCGCCGCCAGCGCAAGCGTGCCTACGGACCAGAACAGAAAGCGGTATTTCATCGGCTTGTCTCCTGGCCGGTCGCGGCGGCATCGAGTGGTCCGGCGGCAAGCGGTTGCTGCATCGCGTCCTCGAGCGCGCCTGCCGCCTGCCAGGCTGCAACGACGGCGTCGACATGCGTGAGCTCGCTTGCCTCGTAGTCGGCTTTCGCTTGCACGAGGGTCAGGCGGTCCGCGTTGCCGGCGGCGAAACTCGCAACCTGGCTATCGCGTTGCTTGCGCGCGGCCGCGAGGTGCCGGGCCGAAATCTGCATCGCGTCGATGCTCGCGTGATAGCGCTCGAGCGCGTGGTCCAGGTTCCCGAGGATCGAGTCCTGCAACGCGGCTGTGCGCGCGGCCGCTTCCTTGCGCTTCGCTTCGGCCTGGGCAATGCCGCCCTGGTTCTGGTCGAAGATGGGCAGTGAGATTCCGGCCACGCCGAACGCGATCTTGTGCGTGCCCGTGTCGTATGTGTAGCCGGGGCCGAGATGGATGTCCGGGTACTGCTTCGCGACTTCGAGCTGCAACGCCGACTCGGCGGCGGCATATTCGGCCAGCGACGCAAGCAGGTCCGCGCGATGGAAGATCGCGTCGCGGCGTGCGTCGTCGGCGGGCGGCGCAGGCGGTGCGGCGCCGAACGCATCGAGATCGAACTGGATGGCGTCGAGCGCGGCGACGGGAACGCCGATTGCCGCGCCGAGCTGCGCACGTGCATCCTGCCGGGCGCTGACGGCCGTGGCCAGATCGGCTTGCGCTTGCGTCTCGGCGAGCACTTGCGCATCGACATCGGGTCCCGCGTTTTCGCCGACCGCGCGCCGCTTCGTGACCATCCGCACGATCTGCTGCTCGTCGTCGGCCTTGCGCGACAGGAACGCCGTGCGCTCGCGAGCCGCGTAAAGCGCGATCAGCGCGTCACGGACCTGTCCGCGTACTTTCCATGCTTCGCTGCCGATCGCAAGGCGCGCCGCTTCCGACAGATGCGACGCCTGGTCCATCCGGTAGCCGCGCTTGCCGGCCGTCTCGATCGGGATATCGAGCGAGGGGCCCGTTATGTACGGCGCGCCGGGGCCCGGGTTCGGCGTCGCGTACTGGAACGGCAACTGGAGCACCGGGTTCGGAATCGCCGCCGCCACGTCGATACCCGCTTTCGCGGTGCCCCATTGCGCGCGCGCAATATCGAGCGACGGGCTGTAGTACCACGCGGCGAGCGTCAGCATCTGCTCGTTCCAGCTCGCCAACGGCCACTCGAGTTCGTGGCCGAGTTCGCGTGTCATGTACTGGCGCAGATCGTCGGCCGTGAGGGATCTGTCTTCGAACTGTCGGGCAAGCTGCGTCGGCGCGATGGGCTGCGCATGATAGGTGGCGCAGCCCGTCAGCAAGGTAAAGGCAATCAGTAGGGCGCGGCGCATTCCGGCATCCGTGAGTCTCGCTTCCGCCCGCGTGGGCGGTTCCAGACCAGGATGCTACGCAAGCGCTTGTGAAGTTTTCGTCAAGACGCTGCGGAACGGGCCTCAGGCGTCGCGCTGCCGGGACTCGCGGGCGGCAGACGTAGCGAGACGCGCGTGCCTCGGCCCGGCTCGCTGTCCAGTTCGACGGGCCAGCC
Source organism: Paraburkholderia phymatum (assembly GCF_038900715.1). Taxonomy (GTDB): domain Bacteria; phylum Pseudomonadota; class Gammaproteobacteria; order Burkholderiales; family Burkholderiaceae; genus Paraburkholderia; species Paraburkholderia phymatum_A. Next base: position 146,852 of record NZ_JAYMRZ010000004.1, read on the forward strand.
ATAGCGGTCGCAGATCTTCTTCACGATCGCGAGACCGATGCCGACGCCGTGCCCCGATGTCTGCTCCGGACTCGCCTGATAGAACCGGTCGAACACATGCGGCAGCGCGATCGCGGAGATGCCCGAGCCCGTGTCCTCGATGCGCAGCCAGCCGTTCGCGTACGAGAACCGCAGGTGCCCGCGATCGGTGTGGCGCGACGCGTTGTCCGCGAGGTTCGACAGCACGATGGCGAGCGCGGAGCGATTCGCCGCGACGTGAGCGTTGCGGTCCATGTCGATCACGGTCTTAACGCCCTTGTTGGCAAGACGGTCGGCGAAGGGCGCGAGCGCGGTTTCGATCATGCGCGCGAGGCGAACGGGTTCGACATTCTGCGTCGACTCTTCGCGTGCGAGCAGCAGGAGCGCGTTGACGAGTTCGCGCATGCTGTCGGCTGCGCGTTCGATCTGCTGAATGCGGGCCCGCGATTTCGTGCCGGGTGCGGCGTCCTGTTCCAGCAATTCGCAACTGGTCTTGATCGCGGTGAGCGGCGTGCGCAGTTCGTGACTGACATTGCTGGTGAATTCCTTCTCGCGATCGATCATGTCCGCCATGCGCCGGTGATAGTCGTTGAACGCTTCGACGAGTCCGACGAGTTCGACTTCATCGTATTTGCCGGGATTGATCGGCGTCGATCCGCCGAGCCTCAGCGCCTTGACCTGCCGCGCGAGTCCGGCCACCTGCCGCACCAGCAGCCCCGATAGTCCGTACGCAAGCCAGATGGTCAGCAGCGCGAAGATGCCCGTGCCCGCCATCAGCATGTCGATCACATGCCGGAACTGCTTCTCGTAGACGCTGAAGTTGTAGACGCGGTACAGACGTTCCGCGCCGAACGGCACGACCGCGATGTGAATCTCGCGGTCGTCGAGCACGATTTCGTGCGTGCCGGCGGACAGGTTCCTGATCGAAGCAGGCAATGTCGCGGGCGGTTGGTCTGCCGTGGACACGTATCCGTTCAGGCGCGTGTCGAAGGGCGGAAGCAGCGCGGGATTCGCGCGATAGCCTTGCGTCACGTTGGCGATGTCGTCGCGGATCAGCGCGGTGATCAGCTTTTCTTCCTGGGCCTCGGCAAGGGCCTTGACGCCCAGCGCCTGAGCGACGAGCAGTACGATGGTCAGCGCGGAAAAGACGAGCGCAACCTTGAAGCGCAAGCTATGACGCATGGCCATCGCTCACGATGAAACGGTAGCCCAGGCCGTGAACCGTCTCGATCAGGTCGTCTTCGCCCGGCGTGGTCAACGCCCGGCGCAGCGTATAGACATGTGTTCGCAGCGTGTCGCTGTCCGGGAGCTGTTCGCCCCATACCTCGTTTTCGAGTTCGGCGCGGCTGAACACACGGTTCGGCGACTGCATCAGAATGCGCAGCAGTTGCAGGCACTTGGGCGGCAGCTTGATCGCGCGGCCCGCGCGTTCGACAGTCAATGTCGTCAGATCGAGCTGCACGTCCGCGCAACGGATCACGGCCGCTGCGACCTGGCCTTTGTAGCGCTTGATCAGCGCACTGACTCGCGCGCCGACTTCCTTCAGCGAAAAAGGCTTGACGAGGTAATCGTCGGCGCCGTGCACGAAGCCCGCGAGCTTGTCATCGAGCGTGTCCTTGGCCGTCAGCATCAGCACGGGCGTGTCGCGATGCGCCTCCTCACGCAGCTTGCGGCACAGCGTCAGCCCATCCATTCCGGGCAACGCGAGATCGAGGAGGATTGCATCCCACGGTCCCGCCATCGCGAGTTGCAGTCCGGCGGGGCCACTCGATGCAAGATCGACTTCATAGCCGGCATTCTCGAGGTAGTCATAGAGGTTGGTCGCGATGCTCACATCGTCTTCGATCACGAGGACCCGCACGATACGTTCTCCCAGTCGTCAGGCGACATCCATTTTGCCACGCGTCTCGCGATGCAAAGGCGTGTGGGAAAGCGACCGATGCGATTGACTGTCGAGCACGCGATGACCTGCGGCAGTCCATCAAATGCACTGCATCGGTGCGCATGGTCATAAAAACTTCATTCAAGTATTCGCGCCTGGCGCCGTAAAAAAGGCGCGTTCCTTCAAAAGGATTGTCTTCTCTCCGTGCGTCGCGGCCGCGCACGCATGCCGCCGCGACGCATTGCCAAGCAGGTCTCCAATGCGCAAGTTAAGTATCAGAACCCGCCTTCTTCTTTTGACTGGCGCCGTTACCGTCATTGCCCTTTGCATCGGCGCGGCAGGATTGATGGGTGTGTCGAGGTCGATCGACACGCTGCAGCAGATGTATGAGGGTCGTGCCCAGGCGTTGCAGACGATATCGACCATCAACGAGCTCGTCACCGAAACGGTCTTCGCGGTGAGCGACGCGATTCTCGATCCGTCGGCGCAGAAGACGCAGGCGGTCGCCGCAAGCGGTGTCGCGCGCATCGAGCAGGTCGACACGCTGATGAAGCAGTATCTCGCCAGCAGCGCATCGGCGGACTCGCGTGAACTCGCGACGAAATACGCTTCGAACTGGGCGAATCTGCGCGACAAGGGTTTGCGGCCCGCCGTTCAGCAGCTGAGCGCAAACAGTCTCGCCGAGGCGCAGTGGGTGCAGACGCAAACCGTCGATCCGCTGTCGCGCACGTTGAAGCAACAGGGCGCGGAACTGCGCAAGATCGAGTTGACGGCCGCGCAATCCGAATACGAGCAGGCGACAAAGGCGGGACATGTCGTCGAATTGCTTGTCATCGGCTTTATCGTCGTCGGCCTGGGCATCGTGGTGGCGCTGTGCGCATCGATGTCGAGAAGCCTGTTCCGCGAACTGGGCGGCGAGCCGCAAACGGCGGCGGAAATCGCCAATCGCGTTGCGTCGGGCGATCTCTCCGTGGACGTGCCTGTGAAGCCGGGCGACACGCATAGCGTGTTGTTCGCGATGAAGTCGATGCGCGAACGTCTTGCATCGATGATCGGCGAGATTCGCCACTCGACGGATACGATCGCCGAAGCGAGCGCATCCATCGCGAGCGGCACGGGCACGCTTGCGACGAGCGCAGAGGAACACGCGGCGAGCATTCAGCAGACTTCGGCGAGCATGCAGCAGCTTGCGTCGATGGTCAGAGCCAACGCGGAACATGCGACGGAAGCGCGCACGCTGGCAGGCATCGCGTCGGGCAAGGCCGGCGACGGAGACCGCGCCGCGAAGGACGCCGGCGCGCGCATGCGCGCGCTCGCGGATCAGTCGGGCCGCGTGCGCGACATTACGTCGGTGATCGAAGGCATCGCATTCCAGACGAACCTGCTGGCCCTCAACGCCGCCGTCGAAGCCGCACGCGCGGGCAATCAGGGGCGCGGCTTCGCCGTCGTCGCGCAGGAAGTGCGCGCGCTCGCGGAGCGAAGCTCGAAAGCGGCAAAGGAAATCGGCGCGTTGATCAAGGAGATGACAGCCGAGGTGGACCAGAGCGGCGTCGCAGTGGAAGCAGCCGGGGCCACGATCGTCGATTTGCTGGCCGCCGTTCGCGGCGTGGCGGATCTGGTCGACTCGATCGCGGATGCCTCACGCGAGCAGAGCAACGGCATCGAACAGGTCAACGCGGCCGTTCTCGTGATGGACCGCGCGACGCAGCAGAACACCGCTTTCGTGCAGGACGGCGCGCAGGCGTCGGGCGACTTGCGCGCGCAGGCGGAATCTTTGCGGTCCGCCGTGCGGGCCTTTCAGCTTTAACGCGAACGCTTCTCCTTGTTATGCGAGCCCCGGGCGCTGCGCGCTGCCCGGTTTCTCATGATCGAAGGACTATGCCGTCGGCAGTCCCGAATCGAAAACGCGTATCACGAATCGCGTATCGCGCTGGCCTGCCGCATGCATCAAATGCACCCGCGTTGACCCGCAATCCGGCGGATTCGGTGTAGCCTGATAGTCCCGAGCGCAAATGGGAGCCGGCATGGAACAGGAGCTGAAGCTGCGGGTCCGCATCGAAGATCTCGACGCGTTGCGCCACGCGCCTTTGTTTGCGCAATCCAAAAGCGCAGCCGAGGCTCCCCGGCTGCTGACGAGCACCTATTTCGACACGCCCGAGCTTGCCTTTCACGGATGCGGGGCTTCGCTGCGCGTGCGTTCCGTGGGCGACGAGCGGCTCCAGACGTTGAAGCTGGAAGGATCGGTGCAGGCGGGCCTGTTCGACCGGGATGAGTTCGAGATGCCCGTCGCTGGCGATACTCCCGATCTGAAGCTGCTTCATGAGCCGATACCCGAAGCAAGCGACTGCGGAAAGCTGATCCGCGACGAGTCCACGGCGGCCCAGCTAAAGCCCGTGTTTGTCACGCGCATCAATCGATCGGTGTTTCCGCTGCACTTGCCGTCCGGAGATGAAATCGAAGTTGCACTCGACGAAGGCACCGTCGAAGCCGATTCGGGTTCGGTGCCCGTCGCGGCGCTCGAACTGGAGCTGAAGCAGGGGCAGCCGGAGAACCTGTACGGCGTCGCACTGGAACTGCTCGACACCGTGCCGCTGCGCATCGACCGTTTCAGCAAGGCCGACCTCGGCTATGCGCTGCTGATCGCGGAGCGCCGTGCGGCGGTGAAGGCGCAACCCGTGCATCTGCACAAGAGCGATTCCGTCGAAGACGCGTTCTGCTGCATCGTGCGCAACTGTCTCGCTCAGGTTCATGCGAACGAACGCGGCGTTGTGTCGGGTCACGATCCGTCAAGTGTTCATCAGATGCGCGTGGGGCTGCGTCGCTTGCGCTCGGCGCTCGATCTGTTTGCGACGGCCATTCCCGCTTATGCCGGTCTTGACGAAGAACTGCGCTGGATCGCCTCGGAACTCGGCGCCGCGCGCGACTGGGAGGTGCTTGCGGGATCGACGCTCGAACATGCGGGCACGAGCGGCAACCCCGAAGAGCTTCTGCCCGTGCGCGACGCCTGCTTGAAGGTGGCCACCAACAACCGGCAGCGCGCGGCCGAGGCCGTCGAGTCGGTTCGCTACACGCGGCTCGCGCTGCAACTTTCGCTATGGTTGAGCCGAAAGGGATGGCGCGAGCAAATGTCCGACGAGCAGCGCGAACCGCTCGGCCGGCCCGCGAGGCTCTTCGCCGTGGATGTGCTGCGTCGCCGGCACAGGAGTCTGCTCAAGCGAGGCAAGGGGCTCGCGGATATCGACGATAGCCGTCGTCATCGCGCGCGCATCGCGGCGAAGAAAGTGCGCTATGCGACCGAGTTCTTCGCGTCGCTGTGTCCCAGGCGCGTCGTGCAGCACTACGTCGGCGCATTGGCCGAGCTACAGGACGATCTCGGCTGGCGCAACGATGCCGTCGTCGCGGATCGGCTTTTGAAGTCGCTGCCGCGAACGTCTCCCGAGACGGCTGCGGGCGCGGCCTTTGCGCGCGGCTTTCTCGCGTCTCGCGTCGCCGCCGACCATCGGACATTGCAGAAGCTCTGGAAACGCTTCAGGCGTCTTTCGCCGCCGCATTAACCCGAGTACATCGTTATCACGTGTCCGGCGGTCCGAGGCGCGAAGCGCACCTGACAGATGCTTTCCACCTCGGATTCGACATCACGCGGCTTCGGGCCGAAACGCGTGATGCGGGATGTCGTGCGCAACGCTCGGCTCGCGTGTGACTGTGCTTTCGCTCTGGCGATCCATCGGTGGGGAAGAAGCTTCTGGCTCCAGCGCGGCGAGCGGGTCCAGAATGCTCGATGCGTGATGCAGACAGACCCATTCCATATGATCAGGCGTTTGCGGATCGAATTCGCGCATCCAGTTCGTCCCGCAGACGCGGCACTGGTAGTTCTGTACGAACACGGGACTGCGACCGAGCGGACGCAGCTTTTTCGGCTTGTGCAATGCCCGCAATCCGTCATGTGGCACGGTTGCATCGCTGCAGTGCATTCGGTCACAGGCGTCGCAGGACATTTCAGTCGGGCTCCGCGAAAGAGAAGCCAACTATAGCAGCGTAAACGCCCCATGTGCGCAACCAGTACGAGCCGATAAATATCGCATAAGCAGTGCATAAATAGCGGATCGAAGGCAGGCATGCATGTGCCATGCAAGCCGCGCATTGGAACTACCTCTGCTGTCCATAACATCGCAAGTTGAGGGAGAATGCGTCGGCGAAGCTGCAAAGCGTGACTCGATCACAATTACACGGACGACTTTGGAGCGACTCATGTCACTCGTCGGGGCCGAATGCCCGAAGTGCGCCGCCGGCATCGCCGCGATGACGGCGGTCCTCATCTCAGGCTGCTCGGGTTCGCCCTCCATTAGCGTGCCCGGCGCGTGCTTTCTTGCCCGGATCGCCAGCGTCGGCTCGCTCCTCTATCATTAGACATTTGATTCCTGAATGCTTGGGGGAGCGCGTTGCCTGCGCGTCTGTACAAAGCCGCGAGCGCTGACCGGTGGCGCTTCATTGTGCTTTACCTCTTCATGACCTTCGGTCTGCTGATCGCGGCTGGGTTGTTCCTGTATGAAGCCCGCGTCATCATCAGCGACAGTCTGCTCGATGAAGATGCCGTTGCTGTATTGAGTCAGGCAAATCGTGTTCTTCACGATCTGGAAGATGCAGAGACGGGGCAACGCGGCTATCTGCTGACGGGTGACGAAAGCTATTTGCAACCGTATCGACAGGGTGTTCGCGATCTCGACGACACGGTGCTCCGTCTGCATCGGGTCGTGGCTGGCGACGAGCCGTCCGAAGCGCTCGTCGATGCCGTCGAACATGTGAAGACGGACAAGATCGGCGAACTGGCGCGAACCATCGAGCTGGTCCACACGGGTCACAGGGGCGACGCGGTAGCGCTGGTTCGCACCAACGAGGGCAAGCGCTACATGGACGTGCTTCGCGACGACATGGGGCAACTGCTGGACCGATGGCAGCAGAAGCGCAAGGCGGCCGCACGCGATGCGCACGAGCGCCTCGTGTTCGGAACGGCCGCGCTGGCGGTCGTTGCCGTTCTCGTCGGCTGCCTGATGATCTACACGCTGCATATCCAGCGTCGCGCGTTTGCGAAAGTTCACGCGTGGTCTGCCGCGCTCGACCGCGAGGCCGCGCACGATCCGCTGACGGGTCTGCCTAACCGGCGACGCCTGTTGTCCGCCCTCGATGCGCTGAATGCGCAACTTCACTTCGACCCCGAACGACGCATCGCGCTGCTGTTCCTCGACATCGACGGCTCCAAGAGCGTCAACGACACGCTCGGCCACAGCGCCGGCGATGCGTAGCTTCGGCGCCTTGCCGATGCGCTGCGCGAAACGACGAGACAGAGCGACGTGCTCGCACGCGTGGGCGGCGACGAGTTCGTTCTGCTCGCGCCGGATTGCGGCGACGACGCGCAACTGCGAGAGCTTTCGGAGCGGCTGATTCGCTGCGTGTGCGTGGTCGGCGAGAAGGAGTTCGACGGCCGCTTCGAGATCGGCGTGAGCATCGGCATCGCGACATTCCCCGATCGCGTGCAGTCGGTCGAGAAACTGCTCGATGTCGCCGATGCCGCGATGTATGTCGCGAAGCGCGGCGGCCGTTCGACGTGGAGCTTCGGTGTTTTGTCGGAAGAGCATCCGTCGAATGTCGTGAGGCTGAAAAGATGAGGCACCGGGCAACGAATGCCCGTCGCCATCGCGCGACTCACTCTTCGGCAATTTCGATTGCTTGATCGATATTCACCGATTCACGCTGCCGATTCCGGCAATTAGACTGTCTGCAAGACGGATTGCAGGAATCAGGTATCGAACGTGGACAGTGTCAATCTCGAAGTATTGAAGTCCAGCGCGCGCTGGCTCGCGCAGGGACATCGCGTGCTGCTTGTGACGGTGGTGAAGACGTGGGGCTCGTCGCCGCGTCCCGAGGGCGCGATGCTTGTCGTGCGCGACGATGGCGCGGTGGTCGGCTCGGTGTCGGGCGGCTGCATCGAAGACGATCTGATCGATCGCGTGCGTCAGCGCGGCATCGAGCACACAAGGCCCGAAGCGGTGAAGTACGGCATCACGGCAGAAGAAGCGCATCGTTTCGGCTTGCCGTGCGGCGGCACGATTCAGCTCGTGCTGGAACCGTTGAAGAAAGCGAGCGGCATCGCCGAACTATGTGAAGCCGTCGAAGGCGGCCGTCTCGTTGCTCGCACGCTCGATATGGATACGGGCGTCGCGCATACGGAATCGGCACAGGCGACCGATGGCGTCGACTTCAACGACAAACGCCTGCTGACGATACACGGCCCGCGTTACCGAATGCTCGTGATCGGCGCGGGGCAACTGTCACGTTATCTGTGCAATATCGCGGTGGGGCTCGATTATCAGGTGACGGTGTGCGATCCGCGCGAAGAGTACACGGATGAGTGGAACCTGTCGGGCACGAAAGTGGTCCGCACGATGCCCGACGATACGGTACTCGACATGAAGCTCGACGAGCGCTGCGCGGTGATTGCGCTCACGCATGATCCGAAGCTCGACGATCTCGCGTTGATGGAGGCGTTGAAAACACCTGCGTTTTACGTCGGCGCGTTGGGCTCTCGGCGCAATAACGCGGCGCGGCGCGAACGGCTGAAAGAGTTCGACCTCACGGAAACGGAACTCGCGCGGCTGCATGGGCCAGTCGGGATTTATATCGGCAGCAGGACGCCGCCTGAAATCGCCGTGTCGATTCTCGCCGAAGTGACGGCAGCGAAGAATGGCGTGATCGTGCCGCAGTTGTTGCAGGTTGGCGCTGCAAAGACAGCGCACGGCATGGTGTCGTCGTTCGTCGATTCCGAACTCGCGTGCTTCGCGTAGTCCCAGTCACCCGCAACGCCCGTGACGATTACTTCGCGTTGGCCGCCGTATCGAAGGGACTCAGCTGCGCGGCCGCGGCGAACATCTGTGTGAACTCATCGAGCGCGGCAAGCGTATCGCGGCCGCTGCGCGTGATTCTGTAAAACGAAAACTCCACCTCGGGACGAATCACGTCGATCCGCACCTGATAGTGGCGGCAGATATGCTCGCAGAACGACGGCATGATCGCGACGCCGAGTCCTTCATGCGCCATCGCAATCGCCGTTTGCAGATGCCCGACGACCGTGCGCCTTCCCGTCGTCACTTCTTCCTTCGACAGCGACGCCTCGATCAGGCGCTGCAACGGGTTGTCCTTGGGCAGCGTAATCATCGGCAGCCCTTCCAGCGCGCGCCACTGCACGCCGTCGCGCGGCACCTTGCCGATGCCGTGCGCGCCATCCATCGTCGACGACACGACGACGAGCCGCGTCGGAAAGATCGGCACGCGATCGATACCGGACAGCTGCGAGAAGAACACGCCGAACGCCGCATCCAGATCGCCTTCCTCGACCATCTTCAGCAGTTCGCTCGGCGGACGATCGACCAGTTCGATCTGCGCTTGCGGACTGGTCTCGGCGAAGCGCGCGAGCACTTGCGGCATCAGGCTCGCGGCGATCATCGGCGTGCAGCCCAGCAGCAGTGAAGCCTTCTTTTGCCGGCCCAGCTCGTTTAGCTCGATGACGGATTTCTCGAGCGTCTCGACGATCTTCATCGCCGTCGGATAGAACAGGCGGCCCGCTTCCGTCAGCGCGACGGTGCGTGTCGTGCGCTCGAACAGCCGGCAATTGAGCTGCGTCTCCAGCTCGCGAATGATCGCGCTCAACGCCGCCTGACTCAGATGCATGCTCTGCGCCGTCTTCGTAAAGCTCGATGCGTTCGCGACGCCAAGAAAGACTTTGAGTTGTTTGAGGGACAGGTTCATCGACGGCGATCCTCGAAAGCAGGGCAGGACAGGACTGCCCGGATTCTATCGCCGTGCAGGCGTATCCGCGACCGGGACAAGCCCGATCACGGATACCAGGCCGCGATCACGCGGCGGCCGATTTTGACGTGCGTGACGTGCGTGCCGCGCAAACATTGCGACAGCGCGTGACGTGGGCTTCGACAGCACCCGTTACGCGAATGCGTAGCGGCCCTCGCTGTCGCGGACGATCGCGCGCGTGGCGCCCGCATCTTCGAGCCAGCGCACGATCTCGCGGCCGTCGCGCGTGCCCGTCGCCGACATCAGTTCGGTGAAGCGCTTCGGTCCGTGCTCCAGTGCGGCTTCGAGCGAGTCGAAGCGCGCGCCCGTGAACGCGGGCGGCGTCGGCACGCGATGTTCGAGATCGCGCTCTTCGCCGGGACGCAGCAGCGGCAGCGTCAGATCGAAGCCGACCTTTGCCGTCACCGTTGCGCCGCCCAGCGACGGATCGAGCGGCATTGCGCGCATGCCGGTGTGCATCACGAGATCGCGGTCGGCCTGGAAGCGCGTCGCGAGCGCCCAGTCCATCTGCTCGTCGGAGAAGATGTCGATATCGGGGTCGACGACGAATACGTGCTTGACGTTCGCGAGCGACGCGAACACAGCCGCGATCGCATTGCGCGCCTCGCCCGGCACGCGCTGTTGCATCGCGACGCGCACGTTGAACATGCCGCCCGTCGCTGGGCTCGCATAGACGCCCCTGATTTCGCGCACGGCCGTTTCGAGCGCGCGCCAGACGGTCACTTCCGTGCGCAGCGCGGCCAGTTGTGCCGTATCGGTGCGGGCCATCGTGCGGCCGCCGATCGTGCACGTCTGGAACACCGCGTCCTTGCGATGCGTGATGGCCGTCAGATGAAACACCGGGTTCGTCTTGATGCCGCCGTAGTAGCCGAGGAACTCGCCGTAAGGCCCTTCGGGTTCCGCGTGGCCGCGCTCGTCCAGATAGCCTTCGAGGATGAACTCGGCGTCGGCGGGCACGAGCAGATCGTTGGTCACGCATTTGACGACGCCCATCGGCGCGCCGCGCAGCGCCGCGACGAGTTCGAGCTCGTCGGCGGGAATGCGCATCGTCGCGCCGACGTGATCGATCGGATGCGTGCCGACGGCGAACGCGATCGGCAGCCGCTCGCCGCGCTTCGCATGCGCAAGCGCGATCGCGCGCAGATCGGACGGCGCGACGAGGTCGATGCCCGCCGTGCGTCTGCCACGCAGCATCAGACGGCGAATGCCGACATTGGTCCAGCCGGTGTCGGGATCGACGGCGAAATCGATCGACGCCGAAATATACGGCGCGCCGTCGAGATCGTGCTGCAGATGCACGGGTAGCGCGGTGAAATCGCAGTCATCGCCCGTCAGCACAACCTGTTGCACGGGTGCTTCTTCGCGGCGCACTTCGACGAGCTTGCCTTTCGTGCGCAGACGTTCGCGCACGACTTCGAGCAGTTGCGCCGGCGTCGTGTCGAACGCTTTGGCGAGGCGCGAACGGCTCGCCGCGACGCTGCCCGCGAGCGATACCGCGCCGCCTGACGGCTGCAGAAACCACACCGCGCGCGGATTGCCTTCCATGATGCCGGCGACGTCGGCGAGATCGACGGGCTCATCGCGCCGTTCGAGTTCCGTTTCGTCTAGCGAAGCGAGGAAGCGGCGCAGCCGGAAGCGTTCGAGGTCGGGCAGTTCCGCGCCTTGCGCGGTCGAAGGGATGGCGGTCTTGGGTCTCAATGTAGTGGTCCTTAGGCTGAGGGCGGCACGCTGTGCGCTGTCGTTATCGTTATCGCTATCGTTAGAAACGCGCCGACAGCGCGGTCGCGGCAAGATGCGCGGCAAAGCCGCTCGCGCCGCTTGCGGGCATTTCGGGCGCGAGATGCAGGAACTGCTTGACGGCGCGCAGCGTGACGGCGCTGCAACCAAGCAGCGTTTCGGTGAGCGCATCGGCTTCGTCGTCGAGCAACGCGGCGGGCACGACGCGGCTCACGAGCCCCGCGACGAGCGCTTCCTGCGCGGACAGCCGTGCGCGGCTCAGCACCATGTGCGCAACCGTCTTCACGGGCACACGCCCGATCAGCGCGGACATCACGAGCGTCGGCGGAATATCGCGTTCCATTTCGGGAATCTGGAAGATCGCGTCGTCGGCGGCGAGCGCGACATCGCACACGCCCGCGAGCGCGCAGCCCACGCCGATCGCCTCGCCGCGCACCACGGAAAGCACGGGCACGCGCACGGCCTTCAATGCGTCGTAGAGCGCGAGCGGCGGCGCGGCCACCACGCGCCGCAGCGTTTCCGCCGACGGCTTCGCGCCCGCAGGCGGCATCGGCGACTGGCGTCCCTTGCAGAAGTCCTTGCCGCTGCTGACGATGCGCACGAGCTTCGTGTCGTCGTCGATCGTGCTGACGGCGGCGATGATGGCATCGCTCATCGGCTGGTCGATCAGGTTGCCGTTCTCGGGCCGGTCGAGCACGACTTCGAGCAAAGCGCCGTTGCGGCGGATAGCGACGGATTCAGTTGACATGTGCGCCTCCTTGCGCGCGATGGATGTATTCCCAGACGACCTTCGGCGTGGCGGGCATCGCGAGTTCGTCGTTGCCGTAGGCCTTGAGCGCGTCGGCCAGCGCGTTGAAGATCGTGGCCGTCGCGGGCGTGATGCCGCTCTCGCCGCCGCCTTTCACGCGCAGCGGATTTCCGTGCGTCGGGTCTTCCGTCAGCTCGACGTTGAGCGGCGGGATCACGCCGGCACGCGGCATGCCGTAGTCCATGTACGAGCCCGTCAGCACCTGCCCCGTGTCGCGGTCCATATAGAAGCCTTCGGACAGCGCCTGGCCGATGCCTTGCGCGAGACCGCCATGCACCTGGCCCTCGACGATCAGCGGATTGATCGGCTGTCCGACATCGTCGACGGATGTGTAGTTCACGAGCTGCACGACGCCCGTATCGGGGTCCACTTCGAGTTCGCAGATCGCGGCGCCCGTCGGATGCGCGGGCACGCGCGTGTTGACTTCGGCGTGCGCGTACAGCTTCTTCGTCGACGGATCGCCGGGCAAGCCGTCCTTCGACACATAGTGCGCGACTTCCGCGAGCCCGATCCGCTGGCCGGAAGAGGGCGTGGTGAACCATGCGTCAGCGAACGCGACCTGCGCCGGCTCCACGCCGAAGAGGCCGGCGGCCACCTGCTTGCCGATCGCGATGATCTGCTGCGCGGTATCGACGAGCAGCATGCCGCCCAGACGCATCGTGCGGTCCGAGTGGCTCCCGCCGCCGACGCTCACGAACGCGGTGTCGCCCGTGCGCAGCTTCACGGCTTCCATCGGCACGCCGAGGTGATGCGCGATGACCTGCGCGAACGTGGTCTCGTGGCCCTGGCCCGTCGACTGCGTGCCCGACACGATATCGACGCTGCCGTCCGCGCGCACCGTCAGTTCGATCCGCTCGCGCGGCGCGCCGACGGGCGACTCGATATAGTTCGCGAGCCCGATGCCGCGCAGCCGTCCGTTCGCGAGCGATTGCGTGCGGCGTTCCTCGAAGCTGTCCCACTGCGCGAGCGTCAGCGCGCGCGCCATGTTGCGCGCGAAGTCGCCGCTGTCGTAGGTGAGTTCCATCGCGCTGCGGTATGGCAGCTTGTCGCGCGGCACGAGATTGCGGCGGCGGATTTCCGCGCGGTCGATGCCCAGTTCGCCTGCCGCGAGATCGAGCATCCGTTCGATCACATGCGTCGCTTCGGGCCGGCCTGCGCCGCGATACGGCGCGGTCGGCACCGTGTTGGTCAGGACCGCGCTCACGTGCACGGCGGCCACGGGCACGTCGTAGACGGACGTCATGATGCGCGTGCCGTTCGACATCGGCACATACGAGACGGTGTGCGCGCCCACATTGCCGATCCACTCGTTGTCGATCGCGAGAATGCGGCCGTCTTTCGAAAAGCCGATCGCGGAGCGGATGATCGCGTCGCGCCCCTGGTAATCGGAGAGGAAGGCTTCGCTGCGATCGCTCGTCCATTTCACGGGACGCCCGACGCGGCGCGCGGCCCATACGACAGCGAGTTGCTCGACATAGATGAACGAGCGAGGCCCGAAGCCGCCGCCCGTGTCGGGACACACGACGCGCATCCGCGCAGGCGGCACCTTCAGTGCGGCGGCGAGGCACAGTTGCTGACGCACGGCGCCCTGGCTGCCCGAGATCAGCGTGTAGACATCGGTGGCCGCGTCATGCATGCCGATCGCGCTGCGCGGTTCCATCTGGCAGTTGACGAGCCGGCTGTGATGAAACTCGCGGCGCATGACATGATCGGCTTGCTCAAGTATCTTGCGCGCCGCTTCGCGATCGCCGATCTGCGTCTGGAAACACAGGTTGCCGTGCGCGCCGTCCCACAGTTGCGGCGCATCCGCTTGCATTGCATCGGCGGCATTGACGACGGCGTCGAGCACGTCGTAATCGACTTCGATCAGCTCCGTTGCATTGCGCGCCTGCAACGGCGTTTCGGCGATCACCATCGCAATCGCTTCGCCGACGTAGCGCACGCGGTCGATGGGCAGCGGCACGTGAAGCTGGTTGAAGATCGAACCCGTCAGCGAAGTGAGGAAAGCCTTCTTCGTCGCGTCGACGGCATCGACGGGATTCGGCACATGGTCGACGCCCTGAAAGCCGTCGTCGAGATAATCCTGGCCGATCAGCACGGCGATCACGCCGGGCGCTTCCTTCGCCGCGTTGATGTCGACCGAGCGCAGCGCGGCGTGCGCATGAGGCGAGCGCAGAAAGGCCGCGTGCAACTGGCCGTCGACGTGAATGTCGTCCGTGTACTGGCCGTTGCCGGTGACGAAGCGCTGGTCTTCGACGCGAGGTATTGGTTTGCCGATCATGACGCGTGTTCCTCCGTCTTCGCGAACGGCGCATCGGGGTACATTTCGCGCGCGGCGTGGCGAACGGCTTCGATGATGTTCACATAGCCCGTGCAGCGGCAGATGTTGCCTTCCAGCGCGTGACTGATGCTCGCCGTATCGAGCGCGGGCGCCTCGCGCAGATAGAACGCGCTCGCCATGATCATCCCCGGTGTGCAGAAGCCGCACTGCAAGCCGTGGCATTGGACGAACGCGTTCTGCACGGGATGCATCTTGCCATTGCATGACGCGCTGCATTGTTCGCCGAGGCCTTCGATCGTGACGACCTGTCCGCCGCTCGCCTGGGCGGCGAGCACAGTGCAGGACTTGACGGCGTTGCCGTCGAGATGGACCGTGCAAGCGCCGCACTGGCTCGTATCGCAACCGACGTGCGTGCCCGTGAGCCGCAAGTGCTCGCGCAGGAATTCGACGAGCAGTGTGTTGTCGGGCACGTCGCGCGTGACGTCCGTGCCGTTCACCTGCAATTGGACTTCAACCATGATTCACCTGTATGTCCCCGTTCATGCGTTCGTGCGTTCGTGCCTTCGTGCGGTAAGCTCATTCGGCGGCGGCTTCGCTGGCGGCGCTCAGCGTCGCGTTGAAGCGCTTGAAGAACTCGGCGGCGAGCTTGTTCGCCACCGACGTCACGAGCCGCGAGCCGATCTGCGCGAGCTTGCCGCCGACCTGCGCTTCGGCGACGTAGGTGAGCAGCGTGCCGTCTTCGGCATCGGCGAGCGTGACGGTGGCCGTCATCTTGCCGAAGCCCGCAATGCCGCCCTCGCCCTGGCCGACGAGCCGGTAGCCGTTCGGCGCGTCGCGCCCGGACAGTTCGAGCGTGCCTTTGAAGCGCGCCTTCACGGGGCCGACGGACGCGACCACGACGGCCTTGTACTGGTCTTCGTTTTCAGCCGTAAAAGCTTCGCAGCCGGGAATGCATTCCTGCAGCACTGCCGCGTCGTTGAGTCCTTGCCATACCTGTTCGCGCGATGCCGCGATGGTTTGCGATCCGGTGAATTCCATCCTGTTCTCCTGATTGAGCGGGCGTCCTTACGACGCGAGCAGCGCCTGCAGTGTGCGGCGGGTATAGGTTTCGATCAGATGCGCGCGATACGACGCCGACGCGTTGTCGTCGTCGGGCAGCGTTGCGCGGTCGATGAAGAGCGACGCGAGCGCCGCTTCCGACAGATCCTGCTGCAACGCGGCCTCCGCCTCGAACCAGCGGAACACCGATGCGCCCGCGCCCGTCACCGCGACGCGAATCGCGTCGTCGTACTGCGCGATGAATACGCCCGCGACCGCGTAGCCCGATGCGGGATGCCGGTACTTCGCATAGGCGGCGCGGCGAGGAATGGCAAATTCGATCGCGGTGACGAGCTCGGCCGGTTCAAGCGCGGTTTCGAATGTGTCGATGAAAAAGTCGTCGGCGGGAATGCGGCGCTGCGACGACGTGATGACATGCGCGTTCAGCGCGAGCACGGCGCAAGGGTAGTCCGCTGCGGGATCGTTGTTCGCGACGGAGCCGCCCATCGTGCCGCGATTGCGCACCTGCGGATCGGCGATCAGGCTCGCCAGATGCGCGAGCGCGGGAATCGCTTCGCGCACGACGGGGGACGCGGCGACTTCCGCATGCTTCATCAGCGCGCCGATGTGCAGCGTTTGCAGCCCGTGGCCGCGCACGTCGATCCCGCGCAGTTCGTCGAGTCGCGTCAGATCGATCAGATGCGACGGCGCCGCGAGACGCTGCTTGAGCGTCGGAATCAGGGTCATGCCGCCCGACAGCGGCCGCGCTTCGTCATGCTCGCGCAGCCAGTCGACCGCTTCGGCAAGTGATGCTGCGCGCAGATAGGTAGTCTCGTACATGTTGTCTCCTGCAGCATGCGCGTCGTCGCGTCTTCGTCGCGCGCATGCCTGACATCCGTATTGACGGCTTCGCCGTGTGTCTCTTACGGCTCCGAGAGCCAGTTTTCCAGTGCGGTGGCGAGCGCCACGGGCACCTCGAACATCGCGTAGTGTCCCGCGTTGCGCAGCGTTTCCAGCGTGGCGTTCGGATACCACGTGAGCCATGTGCGCGTCATCAGGTCCGCCGTGATGGTCGGATCGTGCTCGCCGACAAACAGCTTCACGGGCGTCGCATTCCCTTCGACCTGCGCGGCGAAGTCGCCCGTCGCCCATTGCGGCAGGTATGCGGCGAACGCTTCGCGCCGCGACTCGCGCAGCGAAGTTTGCGCGAGCTGCGTGCTCCATCGCGCGGCAAGCCGGCTGCCCGTCGAAAAATGAATGATGCCTGCGCGCTTCGCAACATCGTCGATTGCAGCGGAGAACATCGCGATGCGCGTTTCGTCCATTCGCGAACCGCACGCGGGCACGGCGGAAATGCCCGCCATCTTCACAACGCGCCCGGGCGCGGCGACGAGCACGCGCTGCATCGCCATGCCGCCCATCGAATGACCGACGAGGCTGAAGCGCGGCCAGTCGAGATGATCCGCGAGTGCGAGTACATCGCTCGCCACTTCGTCGAATGTGAATTCGCCGTCGAGATCGCGCGAAAGCCCGTAGCCGCGATAGTCGAAGAATGCATAGCTGAAGCGTTCGGGATCGAGCGCGGACGTGAGCGCGTCCCAGTCGGCCGAACTGCCGAACCAGCCGTTCAGCGCGATCACCTTGTGCGGCCCGTTGCCGAACTGCCGGAAGCCGTTGAACGTCGTCATGATTCAATGCTCCTCACGCGATGCGTCGAACGGATAGGGCAGCGCAGGCGCGATGCGTCCGCGGCATTCGCCGAAGCCGATCGACACCGCGCCCGGCGCGCTGGCGCGCGCGCTCAGCACGATTTCGTCGCCGTCTTGCAGTTCAATGCGCGTCTCGCCGTTCGCAAGCAGCAGCGGCTTCTTGCCCGCTTCGCTGAGTTCCGTCAGACACGCACGCGATTCGTCGTTCGCGCCAGAAATCGTGCCGCTGCCGAGCAGATCGCCCGTGCGCAGATTGCAGCCGTTGCTCGTGTGATGCGCGACCATCTGCGCGAACGTCCAGTACAGGTTGTCGAGATGCGTGTGCGTGATCTGCGCGGGTGGCAGGCGGTCGCTGCGCATCGCGGCCGTCGACAAATGCGCGAACAGCTCCAGATGCAGGCCGCCGTCGCGCTGATCGCGTGCGCCGTTTAGATGCGGCAGGATCGCGGGATCGCCGGCCGCGCGCGGTGGCGCGGCCTTGCGGAACGGCGCGAGCGCTTCTTCGGTGACGATCCACGGCGACACGCTCGAGTGGAAGCTTTTACCGAGGAACGGCCCCAGCACCTGTTCGAACCATTGAATGCTTTTCGCCGACCAGTCGTTGAGCAGGCAGTAGCCGAACACGTGCTCGCGCGCGCTGTCGACGGAAATGGCGCGCGTCAGTGCGTTGCCGTGACCGATGACGGCCGCGAGTTCAAGTTCGAAGTCGAGCATCGGCGCGGGACCGAAGCGCACGTTGCCGTCCGCGTCGCGATACTGGCCGTAGGGACGCCGCACGTCGCCGCCGCTTACGCGCAGCGACGACGCGCGGCCATGATAGGCGATCGGCAGCGACTTGAACGCGGCAGGCAGCGGATCGGCGAGACCCTTGTAGCGGCCGTGACGCTCGGTGTGATGCAGCGACGTCAGAAAGTCGGTGTAGTCGCCGATCGTCCAGGGCAGCGTCAATTCGACATCCGAGATGAGCGGCAGCACCGCATCGATCGACGATGCGAGCCGCGAGTGCGCGGGCGCATCGTGTTTCAGCAGGTCCGACAGCGCGGCGCGCAATGCGCTCACGTGACGGGCGTCGAGCGCCATCAGCGCGTTCAGCGTGCTGTCGTAAGCCGATGCGCACGCGAGCGCCGCATCGCCGTCGAGCAGGGCCATATCGTGCAGCGCGCGCAGATCGACGATGCGATCGCCGATTGCCACACCCGTGCGGGTTTCGCCGTCGCGCACGAATGCGCCGAACGGCAGGTTCTGTATGGGGAAATCCGTGTCGCCGGTATTCGCCGACTCGATCCAGCTTCGCCGCGCCGGATCGTGCGTGAGATTCAGTGCACTCATGCGGGGCGTGTCTCCGATACTGCCTTGCTTTTCTCTGCGGTCCACGCATCGAGCGCGGGCCGAGCACGCATTTTATAACCTTCGAGTTCTTCGACGGGCGCAACGGGCACCGTCAGTTCGACGCGCAATCCGTTGGGGTCGAAGAAATAGATCGAGCGCACGAAGTGATGGTCGGTCACGCCGAGCACTTCGATGCCGTTGTCGATCAGCCGCGCTTTCATCGATTCGAGCTGATCGAGCGTGTCGAGCCGCAGCGCGATGTGATTGACCCACGGCGGCGTATTCGGTGAAGGCAATGCGGCCTTGTCGTCGCCGAGATCGAAGAAAGCGATGTTCGATCCGTCGGCCATTTCGAAGAATACGTGCACGTAGGGGCAGTATTCGCCCGTGCTCGGCACGCGGTCGAGACGGATCACATGGACGAGCGGCAGGCCGAGAATGTCTTCGTAGAAGTGGCGCGTTTCTTCGGCATCGCGGCAGCGCCACGCGAAGTGATGCAGGCCGAGCACGGGCGCCGGACGGTTAGAGTCGATGGACACGGAGTCTCCTTGTAATGCCTGGTTCTTACGATCAGTCGTGAAATGCGGCGCGCGCCGTATCAGACTTCGACGGTATCGACGTTGTACTCGAAGAGCCAGTTGTAGCGCTCCTTCACGCGCTCCTCGCTCCACTCGCGATCGACGTAGGCGGCCGCGCCTTCCGCATGCGCAAGCTGCGGATTGTGAAAGCGCGTCGCGTTCGCCGCCGAGCCGCGCACCACGCGCGCGGTACGATCGAGCCGCAGCGCTTCATAGCGTTGCAGCGCGTGAGGGATATCGTCTGCGTATCGTTCGAGGCACCGCGCGAGCAGATAGCCGTCTTCGATCGCCATGCCCGCGCCTTGCGCGAGGAACGGCAGCGTCGGATGGCAGGCGTCGCCGAGCAGCGTCGCGTGGCCCTGGCTCCAGCGCGCCATCGGTTCGCGCACCATCAGCGCCCACTTGTACGGAATGTCGATGGCCGAGATCAGCGTGCGCACGTCTTCGTGCCAGCCTTCGAAATCGGCGAGGCATTCTTCGAGCGTGCCGCGCTCGGACCACGATTCGACTTGCCAGCCGGACTTCTCGATTGCACCGACGAAGTTGATCAGACGCGCGCCGCGCAGCGGATAGTGAATCACGTGCGCGCCCGGACCGACCCAGTTCGCGCCATACGGCGAGCGCAGATGCTCGGGCAGCTTCGCCGCGTCGATCACGCCGCGCCACGCCATCACGCCGGAAAATACGGGCTCGTCGGGACCGAAGAGCGCACGGCGAACGCGCGAATGCACGCCGTCCGCGCCGATCAGCAGATCGCCTTCACTGGTCTCGCCGCCCACCGCCTGCACGACGACCTTGCCGTTCTGCTGCGAGAAGCTTTCCACCTTGTGATTGAGCCGGATGGCGTCGGGCTTCATCGCGCGCACGGCATCGGCGAGCGCCTGGTGAAGGTCGGCGCGATGCAGCGTGAAGTACGGATAGCCGTAGGCCTCGCGCGATTGCTCGCCGAGGTCGAACAGACGCCAGCTCTGGCCGCTGTTCCAGAGCCGCACGCGTTTGCCGAGCGGCTCGCATGCGAGACCTTCGAGCGCATCGCCGACGCCGAGCTGGTACAGCACGCGCGTCGCGTTCGAACTCAGCTGCACGCCCGCGCCGATTTCCTTCAGCGCCTGCGCCTGCTCGAAAACCGTGACATCGAAACCTTTCTTCAATAACGCGGCGGCGGCCGTCAATCCGCCGATACCGGCGCCTGCAATAACTATCTTCATTCGACGATTCGACCTCTTTCGTGATGGGCGCTTTTATCGATATTGGCTATCAATCAATCGATAATTCTTGTCAGTGATAAACCCGGTGAAATCGGGATTCACTTTAAATCAGCGGATCACGCGAAAGAAGCAAATTAATCCGAATGAGTTATCAATGAAATTTGATAATTCGCAGACGCCTGGGATAAACCCTTTATTGGCGAAACAATAAAGACGATTGCACGCTCACATGCCCCAGCGCTGCACCGTCGCGGCATCGAGTCCGTACAGATCGAGCACGCGGCCGAGCGTGTGATCGACCATGTCGGTCAGCGATTCGGGATTCGCGTAGAAGGCGGGCACGGGCGGATAGACGATCGCGCCCGCTTCCGTCACGGCCGTCATGCTGCGCAGGTGGCCGAGGTGCAACGGCGTTTCGCGCACCATCAGCACGAGGCGGCGGCGCTCTTTCAACGTGACGTCGGCGGCGCGCGACAGCAGGCCGCCCGTCATGCCCGTCGCGATCTCCGACAAGGTCTTGATCGAGCACGGCGCGACGATCATGCCCATCACAGGGAACGAGCCGCTCGAAATGGACGCGCCGATGTCGGTGTTCGAGTGGCAGACGCTCGCCATCGCGCGCACGTCGGCGACGTTGTAGTCCGACTCGTGCGCGAGCGTGACCTGCGCGGAGCGGCTCATCACGAGGTGTGTCTCGATGTCCAGCTTGCGCAGCAATTGCAGCAGCCGCACGCCGTAGATGACGCCGGATGCGCCGCTGATGCCCACTACCATGCGCCGCGGCGGCATGCCTCTCATATCCATAAGACTCTCCCGAATGCCAATCCCTGTTCGCGTGACGCGGCGGATGTTAGCACCCGGTTTCTGCTAAAAGAAGCTTGAAGCGCGATTAAATACGCGGCCCTGGTGTTTTTCCCGATCCTTTAAAGGCTTTGTTCGTTTTGTTCGATTGGTTGATAAATAATTCGCGATTCAAAGCTGTAAATCGGTTCGCTACACTCTCGCCAACATATGACAGGCCATGCGCATCCGCACGCCGGGTTCGCACGGGCTCGATGCCATGTGGGGATCAGCGGGCATGCAGCCGGCTGGCGATAAAAAAGACATTGGAGACACTGGTTGAAAACGACGAGTCTGCTGTTAGGCGGCTGTGCGTTCGCGTTGTGTTGTCCCGCGTTCGCGCAGTCATCGGTGACGCTGTACGGGAGCGTCGACGTGGGTGTCGATTTCGTGACGAACTCGCGTGGCGCACACCTGTATCAGGAATCGGCGGGCAAGCGCACGCCGGACCGCTTCGGCTTTCTGATCAAGGAGGATATCGGCGGCGGCAATACGGTCTTCGCGCGGCTCGAATCGGGCTTCCTGACCAACACGGGCGCACAGATCAATCCGACGAGCTTCTTCAATCGCGATGCGTACGTGGGCATCACGAACGACCGGTTCGGCTCGCTGAGCCTCGGCCATATTCCCGACTACGTGTACGAGTACGTGGGCGGGCTGAACAACTCGGTGCCCGGCATCTCGTCGTTCTATACGGTCGGCAACCTGGACGGACTGGCCAACACGCGCGCGCTCGACAACTCGGTGAAGTACGAAACGATCGACTATCGCGGCTTCCAGGCGGGCGTGATGAACAGCTTCGGCAACCAGACGAACTTCAGCGAGGGACGTCAGTACAGTATCGGCGCGCGCTACCAGAACGGAATCGTGAAACTGGGCGCAGCGTACTCGATGTCGCACGACCGCACGGCGGACCTCTTCGGCATTTTCGGCGTGACGTCGGTGCTCGGGCAGACGCTGAAGCAGGGCACGCAGTTCGTCGCGGAGCGGTATAGCACGATTGCCGTCGGCGGTTCTGTTGCGGTCGGCGATTTCATCCCGCACGCAACTTTTACCGATGTGAAGCTCGAAGATCCGCAGGGCTCGGTGACGGAGCGTAACTATCAGGTCGGCGTGAACATCGATCTGAGCGGCGGCAAGCGCTTCTATGTGCTCGGTATCTCGTACAACCGTTCGATGTTCGAAGGACTGACGTACAACCAGTACAACCTGTTTCTGACGCATTACCTGTCCAAGCGCACGCAGATCTACGCGGGCGTCGGCTTGCAGCGCGCGTCGGGCACGGGCGCGAAGGCGGAGCAGTTCGGTTATCAGCCGTCGAGTTCGAGTGCGCAAACAGTCGGGCGCATCGGTCTCAATCAGATGTTTTGACGCGGCACGCCCGGGGGCGACCTGGCGTGAGCACGGCGATGTAGATGTGGATGAAGGAACGGCATCGGGCGGGAAAGGCAACGGCGCAACGGGGTACGGCTTTTTTCACCTTTTTCGATCTGATCATCGAGAATTTTTGATTCTGTCGTCTGCTGGCGGGCCTGTATATTGAGGCTCCCGGCGGCGGCGCCAAAGGGAAGCAGCAGGGCGGCGACGCGACGCAAACGCGCCGCTGCCCGATCAGGCACATTGGGACGCACATGCAAGCAGACCGCACTTTCAACATATCGACACTGATAGAAGAGCAAAAAACAGGGCGTTTCGCCATCGGCCTGCTGTTCTGGTGTTTCCTGATCATGCTGATGGACGGCTACGACCAGACGGCCGTTTCGTTCGCTGCGCCCGCGATCATCAAGGAATGGCACGTCGCGCGCGGCGGCTTCGGTCCCGTTTTCGGCGCGGGGCTGTTCGGCACGCTGATCGGCTCGTTCATCTTCGGCTTTCTCGGCGACCGCTTCGGCCGCAAGCGGGCCATCGTGTCGGGCAGCCTGTTTTTCGGCCTGCTGACGCTGGCGTCCGTATGGGCCTCGTCTCTTCAGGAACTGATGCTGCTGCGTTTCATCGCCGGTCTCGGCATGGGCGGCGTGGTGCCGAATTCGGTCGCGCTGGTCGCCGAATACGCGCCGAAGCGTTTGCGCGCGACGTGGGTCACGTTGATGTTCTCGGGCTTCTCGATCGGCGCGGGCTCCGGTGGTCTCGTGTCTTCCGCGCTGATTCATCGCTACGGCTGGCCCGTGATGTTCGTCGTGGGCGGTGTCGGCTCGCTCGCCGTCGCGCTGCTGCTGATCATGACGCTGCCCGAATCCGCGAAGCTGCTGGTCGTGCGTCAGCGCAGCGTCGAGACGGTGCGCAAGCTGGTTGCGCGTCTGCGTCCCGACATCGCGCTGCCTGCCGACGCGCAGTTCGTGCCCGGCGAAGTGCAGGAGAAAAAGCGCTTCGTGCTCAAGCTGATTTTCTCCGACGGCCTGCGCGCGATCACGCCGCTGCTGTGGATCGTCTTCATCGTCAATTCGATGGCGCTGTACTTTCTGCAGAACTGGCTGCCGATCCTGATGGAAGGCGTCGGCATCAATCCGCAGAGCGCGGGCATCATCACGACGATGTTCTCGGTGGGCGGCGTGCTCGGCGGACTGATCCTGTGCCGCTTCGTCGATCGTCATGGCGTGCTGGCCATCATCTCGCTGCCCGCAATCGGTTGCCCCGTCGTCGCGTTCCTTGGACACGGCATGTCCGAGGCGTGGCTGATGTTCGCCGTGTTCGCGACCGGCTTCTGCGTGGTCGGCGCGCAGTACGGGCTGTACGCGGTCGCGGGCATGATCTATCCGACTGCGTTCCGCTCGGCGGGCGTGGGCAGCGCGATTTCGGTCGGCAAGATCGGTTCGGTATCGGGACCCGTGATCGGCGGCATTCTGCTGTCGATGCATCTGCCGTTCGCGCAGATGTTCTACGCGGCGTCGGCGCTGTTCCTTGTCGCGACGATTTTCTCGACGGTGCTCGCCGTGCTGTACAAGGCGCGCTTCGGCGAGCCGCGCGAGAAGGACGTGAAGGAAGACGCCCCCATCAAGGAAATGCGTTCGGCGCTGGGCGATTCGTGATCGCAGGCCGTGCATTGCTTGCGACGTTTCAGGCAACGTACTCGTTAAAAAAATAATCGACGGGCAGGTGAAGCGCGCCGGTGTCCGTCGCTAAAGGAGACTGGATGCAGACCGCCCGCACCATCGACGTTACCGCGCTGATCGAACAGCAAAAGCTGCGCGGATTTTCTTTGTCCCTGATCGCGTGGTGCTTCCTGATCGTGCTGATAGACGGCTACGATCAGGTTGCCGCGGCGTATGCGGCGCCTACGCTGATCCGCGCGTGGCATGTGAACGCGACAGGCTTCGGCCATGTGTTCGGCGTCGGCCTGTTCGGCGTGCTCGTGGGCTCGTTGCTGCTCGGCTTTATCGGCGATCGTATCGGAAGGCGGCTCACGATCATTTTTGGCTCGCTATGGTTCGGCATCCTGACGTTCGCGTGCAGCTACGCGACGTCTCTGGATCAACTGACCGTGCTGCGCTTTTTCGCGGGAATCGGTATGGGCGGCGTCGTGCCGAATACTGTCGCGCTCGTGTCCGAGTACGCGCCGAAGGCACGTCGCGCAACGTGGATCACGCTGATGTTCTCGGGCTTTTCGATCGGCGCCGGCGGTGGCGGCGCGATTGCATCGTGGCTGCTGCCGCGTTTCGGCTGGCCCGTGCTGTTCCAAGTGGGCGGTCTTGCGGCTGTCGTCGTTGCCGTCGCTTCGTTTCCGCTGTTGCCAGAGTCCGTTCGCTTTCTGATCGTCAACGGACGCGCTGCGCAAGAGATCGCACGCATCGTGCGCAGGCTGGACCCGCATTCGCATGAAAGCGGCGAAGCGGTGCGCTACGTCGTCGACGACGAGAAGCGGATTCGCGCGACGCCCGTCGCATTGTTCAGCAACGGTCTCGTTCGTGTGACGCCTTTGCTGTGGTTGCTGTTCGTGCTGAACTCGCTCGCGCTGCATTTTCTTCAGAACTGGCTGCCGATTCTGTTCAGCATGAGCGCATTGCCGTCGGCACAGGCAGCGAAAGCAGCGATGATGTTCCCGGTAGGCGGCACGGTCGGCGCGCTTGCGTTGAGCCGTTGCGTGGACCGCTATGGCATCGCTGTGATCTTGCTGCTCGCGCTGCTGGGCCTTCCTGTTTGCGTTTCGCTCGGCATGCCGATGCCCGCGGCCTGGCTCTATGGCGCCGCGTTCATGAGCGGCGTCTGCGTGATCGGCTGCCAGTTCGCGCTCTACGCAGTGGCGGGCATGGTCTATCCGACGATGCTGCGTTCGGCCGGCGTCGGGTCCGCGATCGGAATCGGCAAGCTCGGATCGGTCGTCGGGTCGGTGCTGGGCGGCGTGCTGCTCGCGATGCATCTGCCGATCGCGCAACTCTTCATGAACGTGTCGATCGTTTTCGTGTTCATTGCGCTGCTGTCGGTCTGGCTGGGCTGGAACCGGCGGCGCGACGCGCGTGAGTCGTTGGCGTGACGGGCGCTTTGCCCGCTTACGCGCGGGCTGGTGGCTCAACGTCGCAAGCCCGCGCGTGCTTATAGATGGGCTTATCGCATCAGCCACGTACCCACCTTTCCCTCGACGCCAGCTTCATCGTAAAGCGCGGTCATCAGGCGCGAACCGATGACACCAGAAGCGAACTGGCGGCCCATCGCTTCCAAACCGTTTGAGTATTAACCCTGGTCAAGCACGGCTTGACTCATCCATCCTCGCGACGCACACTGTTTTCAACGCAACTGTGATCACAGGTCACAGATCGCAATACAGGAGACACCTGAATGGCGACACGCTCACCCCGTGGCGAGCTGCCCGAGCTCGAACTCGTGGCTCGCGAGACGATGGCAGGCCGCGTCTACGCGCAGTTGCGCGAGGCGATCATGATCGGCCGGTTCGCGCCCGGACAACTGCTGAGCCTGCGCAGCGTCGCGGAGGCGGTCGGTTCGTCGACGATGCCCGTGCGCGCCGCGCTCACGCGCTTGCAGGCCGAAGGCGCGTTGATCGACGGGCCGGCTCGCGCGCTGATGGTCCCGCCGATGACGCTCGAACTGCTCGACGAACTGCGCGACGTGCGCATCGCGCTCGAAGGCTGTGTCGCGAAACGCGCGGCATCGCGGATGACGCAGGCGCATCTGTCCGAGTTGCAAGCGATCTACGACGCGATGGATGCCAACGTCGAAGCAGGCGACGTCGCCGCCTACTTGCGCAGCAACTTCCAGTTTCACATCGCCATCTACACGCACGGCGCGAGCGACCTCACGCTCGCGACGATCCAGAACCTCTGGTTGCGCATCGGGCCGTTTCTCAATCTCGTCGCCCCTGACATTCCGCACATGCGCCACTCGATGGACGCGCACCGCAAGATCGTCGAAGCGCTGTGGCGCGGCGACGGCGAAGGCGCGCGCGCCGGCATCGCGCAGGACATCGGCGAGGCGGCGGCAGACCTCGCCGAGCGATTGCAGGGCAGGGAAGCGGCCAGCGCCTGACACGCTTCACCGCATCACAACAACGGAGACAAGCATGACGGTTACACAGATGCTGCAACCGCGCGCGGGCTTGCGCGTGCTCGTCACAGGCGGCGCATCGGGAATCGGGCTCGTGATCGCCCGCGCGTTCGCCGATGCCGGCGCGCGCGTGCATGTATGCGACGCGAGCCGCGAGACCATCGATGCGCTCGCAACGGCCGAAGCCAATCGTGGCGCGAGCGGTGGCAAAAGCGGCAACGCAGGCGCGATTACGGCGACGCTCGCCGACGTGTCCGATCGCGACGCCGTCGAGCGCGTGTTCGCCGACGTACACACGCAACTCGGCGGACTCGACGTGCTGGTGAACAACGCAGGCATCGCCGGTCCGACGGGCGGCGTCGATCAGATCGATCCCGACGAGTGGGACAACACGATCGACGTGAATCTCAACGCGCAGTTCTACTTCGCGCGCCGCGCAGTGCCGTTGCTGCGCAATGCGCCGGATGGCGGCGCGATCATCGCGTTGTCGTCGGTGGCGGGGCGTCTCGGCTACGCGTATCGCACGCCCTATTCGGCGACCAAATGGGCGATCGTCGGCCTGACGAAAAGTCTTGCGATCGAACTCGGGCCCGCGGGCATACGCGTCAACACGATCCAGCCCGGCATCGTCAAGGGGCCGCGCATCGAGCGCGTGATCGCCGCGCGCGCGCAGCAACTCGGCCTCTCATACGACGAGATGGAGAAGCAGTACCTCGAAAAGGTTTCATTGCGGCGCATGACGACGCCCGAAGAAGTGGCGGCCACTGCGCTCTTTCTATGCTCACCTGGCGGCAGCGGCATCTCGGGACAGGCGATCTCCGTGTGCGGCAACGTCGAAGTGCTCTGACGTCATCCAGCGAAGAGGAAAACAATGGCAAGCAAACGCAAGGTCATCATCACCTGCGCGCCGACGGGCGCGATTCACACACCGTCGATGTCGCCGTATCTGCCCGTGACGCCGCAACAGATCGGCGACGCCGCGCTCGCAGCCGCGAAAGAAGGCGCCGCGATCCTGCATCTGCACGCGCGCGATCCGAACGACGGACGGCCGACGCAGGACCCGGCCGTGTTCCAGCAGTTCCTGCCGCGCATCAAGGCCGAAACCGATGCGGTGATCAACATCACGAGCGGCGGCAGTCCGCACATGACGGTCGCCGAACGGCTCAGGCCCGCGCATCACTTCAAGCCCGAAGTCGCATCGCTGAACATGGGCTCGATGAACTTCGGCCTCTATCCGATGCTCGATCGCTTCAAGGAATTCAAGCACGACTGGGAACGCGAGCATCTGGAGAACAGCCGTGACCTGATCTTCAAGAACACGTTCGCCGACATCGAATACATCCTCACGTCGTGCGGCGCGAACGGCACGCGCTTCGAGTACGAGTGCTACGACATCTCGCATCTGTACAACCTCGCGCATTTTGTCGATCGCGGTCTCGCGAAGCCGCCGTTCTTCGTGCAGAGCGTGTTCGGTCTGCTGGGCGGCATCGGCGCGCATCCGGAGGACCTGATGCACATGCGCCGCACAGCCGACCGCCTGTTCGGCAGCGACTACGTGTGGTCGATTCTCGGCGCGGGCCGCAACCAGATTCCGCTCGGCTCGATGGGCGTCGCGCAGGGTTCGAACGTGCGCGTCGGTCTCGAAGACTCGCTGTGGATCGAGCCGGGCAAGCTCGCCGAATCGAGCGCGGACCAGGTGCGCAAGATCAGGCAGGTGATCGCAGGGCTCTCGCTCGATATCGCGACGCCCGCCGAAGCGCGCGCGATGCTGGGCCTCAAAGGCGCGACCGAAACCAACTTCTGACGCGCGGAGGCCATCATGAGCAGCGCATCTGCGCCACGTCTGAAGGTCGTGGCGATGCCGACGGGCTGGCTGACGGTCGACCGCTCGTCGCAAGTCCACGGACGCTATTTCGGGCAGTCGATCCGCGTGCCCGTGTGGTCGACGGCGATCGTCGGCGCACAGAAGAAGATCGTCGTCGATACGGGCATTCACGATCCGGCGTGGGTCTCGAACTTCGTGTGCCCGTGCGACCAGGCGCCCGAAGAACGGCTCGAACGCGCGCTGAAGGAGTACGTCGGCTGGAGCGCGGACGATGTCGATATCGTGATCAACACGCATCTGCACTACGACCACTCGGGCGGCAACACGCTCTTTCGCAACGCGAGGTTCGTGATCCAGGCAGCCGAATGGGAATACGCAGGCCATCCGCTGCCGACGCAGGCGACGTACTACCAGGAGTTCCTGATCGGCCGCGAGCCGCTTGCCTGGTTTCGCTGGCAGTTCGTCCACGGCATCGCGGACATCGTGCCCGGCGTGCGCGTCGTGCCGACACCGGGGCATACGCCCGGTCATCAGTCGGTTGCCGTCGATACGGAAGACGGCGTCGTGCTGATCGCGGGCGATTGCGCGAACTGCATGGAGAACATCGTCGATCTGGTGCCCGTCGGCATCGTCCACGAAACGCAGGCGGAATTCGCGTCGCTCAGGCGCATTCGCCAGATCGCCGACTTCGTCATCCCCGGACACGATCCCAACGTCGTGGCCGGTTCGGCAGGCATCGTCCTGCCGAGTGAATCACGCTTGCCGCACGTCCAACCCTGAAAAACAAAGACGGTACTGGAGGAAGACATGAAAGCAGTGACTCGCATCATCCGCCGTGCGGGGCAGGCGGCGTTCGCAGCCGTGCTGGCCGGCGGACTCGCTTTTTCCGGCAACGCGGTTGCCGCCGGCAAGTACAAGATCTTTCTGTCGATGAGTTACGTCGGCAACGACTGGCAGACGGAAGCCGCGAACATGGTCAAGGCGATGGCCGAGACGCCGGCGCTGAAGGACAAGGTCGATCTCGAAGTGCAGGTCGCGGGCACCGACGCGCAGAAGCAGATCCAGCAGATCAACTCGATGGTGCAGGCGGGCGCGAAAGCGATCGTCATCTATCCGATTTCGCCGACTGCGCTCAACCGCGCGATCCGCAACGCGTGCTCGAAAGGCGTGGTCGTCACGGCGTATGACGGCGAAGTCACCGAGCCGTGCGCGCACAACGTGACGATCGACCAGAAGCAGGCGGGCACCGTCACGGCCGAATGGCTCGCGAAGACCATCAACGGCAAGGGCAACATCGTGCTGATCAACGGCGTGCCGGGCACGTCGGTCGACCGCGCACGCACCGAGGCCGCGAAAGCCGTGTTCGCGAAGTACCCGGGCATTCACATCGTCGCGGAAGGCACGGGCATGTGGAGCCAGGCGACGGCGCGCACCGAGCTGTCGAAGATTCTCGCGACCAACAGCTGGGACAAGATCGACGGCCTGTGGATGCAGGTCGGCTGCTTCACGGCTGCGTCGATGCAGCTCGAAGCGGGCATCGCCGACGACAAGATCAAGCCGTGCGCGGGCGAATCGTCGAACGGACACCGCGTGCAGATGCTGCCGCCCGGCACGGTGAAAGGCGAAGGCACGTATCGCTCAATCGGCTACCGGTCGATTTCCTATGGCGCGCCGCCGTACTCCGGTGCGATGGCGCTGAAGCTCGCCGTGGCGAAGCTCGACGGCAAGGACTTTCCGCAACGCGTGACGCTCAAGCTGCCGCTCGTCGAGAGCGCGCAGTCGAAGCTGTGCAAGACGGGTTCGATCGACGAGCTGAAGGCAGGCTGCACCGCGTTCCCGCAAGACAAGGTGCCGCCGGGCTGGTTCGCGGACATCTATTCGGACGAGACGCGCGAGGTCGGTTTCAACGCGGCGCTGAGCGGCAAGCAGGACTGACGCTCGCCGCAACGGAGGTATTCCGATGGCAAGCATGAGCATGCAGGCGAGTGCGGCGGAAGGCGGTCTCGCGATCGATCTCGCCGGCATCGTCAAGCGCTTCGGCGCAACCGTCGCGCTCGACGGCGCATCGTTTCGCGTCAGGCGCGGCGCGGTTCACGCGCTGCTCGGCGAAAACGGCGCGGGCAAGTCGACCACCGTCAAGCTGCTGTCCGGCCTGATGCGGCCGGACGCGGGCAGCATGCGCGTGATGGGGCAAGAAGTGTCGATGCACGGTCCGAAGGACGCGCACCGCGCCGGCGTGCAGACCGCGTACCAGGAGATGACGCTGGTGCGCGATCTGACCGTCGCGCAGAACCTCTTGATGGCCTATGAGCCGACGGGCTGGTTCGGCCGCATCAAACGGCACGACGCGCTGCGCAAGGCGGCCGAGTGGCTGGAGCGGCTCGAACTCGGCGACATCCGCCCCGGCGCGTACATCCGCGATCTGTCGCTGCCCGTGCGGCAGAAGATCGAGATCGCGAAGGCGATCGCGCGCGAGCCGCAAGTGCTGCTGCTCGACGAGCCGACTTCGGCGCTGTCGGGCCGCGACGTCGCGTGGCTCGCGCGGCGCATCGACGAACTGAAGGCGCGCGGCGTGACCTTCGTGTTCATCTCGCACCGGATGCAGGAAGTGCGCGAGTTCTGCGACAGCCTGACTGTGTATCGCAACGGCAAGGACGTCGGCGCGTTCGACGCCGCCGACATCTCCGACGACGAAGTGATCCGGCTCGTGATCGGCCGCTCGATGGACGCGAAGTATCCGCCGAAGGTGACGGCCCCCGCGAACATCGCGACGCCCGCGATCGAGGCGCGCGGCATTCGCGTCGACGGCATGGTGAACGACTTCGACCTCACGCTGCGCGCGGGCGAGGTGCATGGCATCGCGGCGCTGCAAGGCATGGGGCAGCGCGAACTGTTCGAGGCGCTGTTCGGCGCGACGTATATCGACGCGGGCGAGATCCGCATCGACGGCAAACCCGTCACGCTTACATCAACTGCCGATTCGCTGAAGGCGGGCGTATCGACGGCACTGCTGCCCGAGGATCGCAAGACGGAAGGGCTGTTCCTGCGACTGCCGGGCGGCGAGAACATTTCGCTGCCGATGATCCGCCGCTACACGCGCTTCGGGCTGATCGACCGCAAGCGCGAGCAGGCCGCGATCCGCCGCTCGA
Organism: Paraburkholderia phymatum; assembly: GCF_038900715.1. GTDB lineage: Bacteria > Pseudomonadota > Gammaproteobacteria > Burkholderiales > Burkholderiaceae > Paraburkholderia > Paraburkholderia phymatum_A. The sequence continues at coordinate 178,607 of NZ_JAYMRZ010000004.1, forward strand.
TCGAACAGATGGAAGTGAACCCGCGCGCGCTGTACAAGCCCTGTCTGTCGTTTTCGGGCGGCAACCAGCAGAAGATCGCGATGGCGAAATGGCTGCTCACGCAAAGCCGCGTGTGGCTGATGTTCGATCCGACGCGCGGCATCGACGTCGGCACCAAGCATCAGATCTTCGTGCTGATGCGCGCGTTCGCGGCGGCGGGCGGCTCCGTGCTGTTCTATTCGACGGACGTGCCCGAGCTCGTCAACGTGTGCGACCGCGTGACGGTGGTCTATCGCGGCCGGCACGCAGGCGAACTCGAAGGCGACGCGCTCACCGAAGAAAACGTGATGCGCAGGATGCTGTCGAGCTGAGACCGGCCCTGATCCATCGTTCTACGAGAGGGATTTCATGAACAATGCAATTGCGTCTCACGAAAGCGAGATCGCGCGGCCGGGCGCGCACGTCGGCTTCGGCGCGCGCATCGATCACCATCGCGGGCTGATCATCGCGGTCGGCGCGCTCGCGGCGATGATGATCGCGTGGGTCGCGCTGTCGGCGACACCTGTTGGTCTCTACGACATCGGCTCCGTGATTTCGAGCAGCACGACGCTCGCGCTCGCCGCAATCGGCCAGACGATCGTCGTGCTGAGCGGCGGCTTCGACCTGTCCGCATCGGCGGTCGTATCGCTCGCGAACGTTCTTGCCGTGCGCTTCGTGCAGGGCACGCCGGTCGAGCAGTGGGCGGGCGTCGCGTTGATCCTCGCGATCGGCGGCGGCATCGGCCTCGTGAACGGCGCGCTGATCGCGTGGTTCCGGTTGCAGTCGATCGTCGTCACGCTGGCGACGATGTTCATGGTGCAAGGCATGACGCTGCTGATCCAGAACAAGCCGGGCGGCAGCATCGGCGACCAGTTCGCGGGTGCGCTCACGGCCGACCTGATTCCCGACAAGCTGCCGATGTCGGCGGGCGTGCTGGTCGCGGCGCTCGCCGTCTGGGCTTTCTTGCGGCGCACGCGGCTCGGCGTGGGCATCTACGCGCTCGGCAGCGAGCCGGACAGCGCATACGCGAACGGCCTGCCCGTCACGCGCTATCGCATCGCCACTTACGCGATCGCGGGCATGTTCTACGCTGCGGCGGGCCTCTATGTGTCGGCGCAGACGGGCTCCGCCGATCCTCTCGTCGGCAGGCCGCTGCTGCTGTCGATGTTCACGGCCGTCGTGCTCGGCGGCACGCGGCTCGGCGGCGGACGCGGCGGTTGCGTCGGCACCGTGTTCGCCGCGATGACGCTGATGATCACCGTCAACATTCTGCTCGTGCTCAACGTGTCGGCGTTCTTCACGACGATCGCCGAGGCCGTGATCCTGATCCTCGCCGTGCTCGGCTCGTCGATCGGCAAGCAGTCCGCGGCGCACGAAAGCGCGCGTTACCTGATGCAATGCGTGAAGGCGCTGCGAACCCGTAGCCGCGCGCAAGACGACAGGCGCGCGCGGCGCGTCGATTTCGCCGTCGCCGACTTTCGCGCGGTCGAGAACACGGAACTCACAGGCCGCTTTTTCGCCGACTGGATCGAACGCAATCGCGAATGGGCGCGCTACGTCGTGCCCGCGTATCTGCTGTTCGTCGCGGTGATCGTGTTGACGGGTTTCGTCTACGGTCCGGGCGTGCTGGCGAGCGCGAACTTCTACAGCAGCCTGCTCACGCTGACGCTCTTTCTCGCGATCCTCGGCCTGGGCCAGGGCGCGGTGATCCTGACGGGCGGTCTCGATCTGTCGATGCCGTGGCTCATCACGCTGTCGGGCGTGCTGCTCACGGGCCTCACGCACGGCGTCAACGACACGGCCTGGTGGGCCGTGCCCGTCGTGCTGGGCGCGGGGGTTGTCGTCGGCGTCTTCAACGGCGCGGGCGTGGTCGTGCTCGGGCTGCCGCCGATCGTCGTCACGCTAGCGGCGAACGGATTGCTGCAAGGGCTGACGCTGATCTATTGCAACGGCTCGCCGCAGGGCTGGGCGCCCTCCGCGCTCAGCGCGTTCACGAATGGACGCATGGGCTGGCTGTCGCTCGCGGCGTGGTGCGTGCCCGTGTTTCTCGCGTTCGCGCTGCTGCTGTTGCATCGCACGGCGTTTGGCCGGCGCGTGTATGCCGTCGGCAATTCGCCCGTCGCGGCGAAGCTGTCGGGCGTGCGCGTGGGCCCGACGCTGATCGCCGTCTACTGTCTGTCGGGCGTGTGCTCGGCGCTCGTCGGCCTGCTGCTCGCGGGCTTCAGCAGCTAGGCGTTTCTCGGCATGGGCGACCCTTATCTGCTGCCGTCGATTGCCGTCGTCGTCGTGGGCGGCGCGCTGATCACGGGCGGACGCGGCCACTATCTCGGCGTGTTCGGCGGCGCGCTGCTGCTGACCGCGCTCGGCACGCTGCTCGCGGGCACGACGGTGCCGCCCGCGGTGCGCGACATCATCAACGGACTCGTCGTGCTGGCCGCTGTCATCACGCTGCGCGACAAGAAGGCCTGATTCATGGGAGAAAGCACAATGACGCAGCGACAGGTTGCAGTGATCGGTTCGGGCCGCATCGGCCGCGCATGGGCGATCGTTTTTGCGCGCGCGGGTTTTCGGGTGAATCTGCACGACGCGGTGCCCGCGATGCTCCAAGGGGCAGTGCCCGCGATTCGCGAGAGCGTGCAGGACCTCGCGTCGTTCGGGCTCGTCGATGAGCCGGTGGATCGCATCGTCGAGCGGATCGCCGTTTGCGCGCAGCTCGCAGACGCGGTGCGCGACGCCGATCTCGTGCAGGAGAACATCGCGGAAGTGGTCGACGACAAGCGCGCGTTGTTCGCGAAGCTGGACCACATGACGCGCCCCGATGCGTTGCTCGCAAGCTCGACGTCGGGCCTGCCTGCATCGACGTTCACCGAAGGGCTTGCGAGCCGCGCGCGCTGCCTCGTTGCGCATCCCGTGAATCCGCCTTCGCTCGTGCCGCTCGTCGAGCTGTGCGGCGCGCCGTGGACGGCGCCCGACACGCTCGCGCGCGCCCGCGCGATCTACGAGGAAGCGGGCCAGAAGCCCGTCGTCGTGAACCGCGAGATACCGGGCTTTCTGCTGAACCGTCTGCAAGGCGCGTTGCTCGACGAAGCGTTGAGCCTCTTCGAACAGGGTTACGCCGATGCCGCGGATCTCGACACGGTGATGCGCGACGGGCTCGGCCTGCGCTGGTCGTTCATGGGTCCGTTCGAGACGATCGATCTGAATGCGCCCGGTGGCGTGACCGATTACGCGCAGCGCTATGGCGGCACGTATCGCTCGATCGCGGCCACGCGCGTGCCGTTCGAATGGTCCGCCGACGTCGTCGCTGCGCTCGACGCGCAGCGTCGCAAGGTGCTGCCGCGCGATCAGATCGAGGCGCGCAGCGCGTGGCGCGACCGGCGGCTGATGGCGTTGCTCGCGCATCGGCGCGCACTCGCGGCGAAATCCGGCGACGAATGACACTGTGCTACGTGCGATGCGCGGCGAACGGCATCGCGGATACATCACGCAAACGAATCGGGAGACGACGATGGTCGAGACAAGCTTGCTGGTCGATGCGAACAATCATCTGGGCGAAGGGCCGCTGTGGGACGTGCGCGAAGAGCGCCTCTACTGGATCGACAGCACGGCGGCGGAAATCTACAGTTGCCGCGCGGATGGCTCCGACGTGAAGCGCTATTTCGTGCCGCGCCATATCGGATCGATGGCGCTGCGCGAGCAGGGCGGTGCCGTCGTCGCGCTCGCAAACGGGCTTCACTTCTATGACTTCGATGCGCAGACCGTCGAGCCGATCGGCGATCCCGAAAGCGACGATCCCGAGACGCGCTTCAACGACGGCAAGGTCGATCGCAAGGGGCGTTTTATCGCGGGCACGATGGCGTACGATTTCGATCGCTTCGACGCCGATCGCGGCCAGCGACCGACGCGCAGCGGCGGACTGTACCGGCTCGATGCGAACCGCGCGATCACGCGGCTGGACAGCGGCATCAGCTGTTCGAACGGGCCGTGCTGGAGCCCCGACAATCGCACGCTCTATTTCACCGACACGTACGAGAAGCTGATGTACGCATACGACTACGACATCGAAACGGGCAGCGTGTCGAATCGCCGGGTGTTCGCATCGGCGCGCAACATGGCGGGCACGTTCGACGGCGCGACCGTCGACGAAGAGGGGTATATCTGGTCGGCGCTCGTATTCGGCGGGCGCATTCTGCGTTTCGCACCGGACGGCAGACTCGACCGCACGGTGCCGTTTCCCGTGCGCAATCTGACGAGCGTGATGTTCGGCGGGCCGAAGCTCGACGTTCTCTATCTGACGACGATGGGCCGTCCGATGTGGGGCGTTCCGCAGAAGGAACGCGACAAGGGCGGCCTCTTCGCGGTCCGTGGACTTGGCGTACGCGGTTTGCCGGAGCCGCGCTTTGCGGGGTAGCGTCTGACGAAAGACTTACTTCTGCGAGGCGTTATGGCGTTGTCCGTAGGGGACTCGCCGTGCGCTGGCAGATTCAACAGGCGATCATTGCCGTGACCTGGCGGCAACACCTGTTGTAGCGGTTTTTTGACGGGCGTAGGCTTGCAGTACGTCAGACATGAACACGTCTGACGCACATAACAAGTACAGCCAATCGGGAACGTTTCAACGGGGAAGTGGCGATGAAGAAATCTCACACATTGCCGACGCATCGCGCTGGGCCAATCTGGGGCCTGATTTTCGGAGCCGTCATGACGGCGATCGCGGCCGCTCTATGGATGTACGCGAAGACGCGCGCCGGTTCGAATCATCTGGACGAATCGCTGGCCGTGGGCGCCGCGCTTGTCGGCGTGTTTGTCGCTGTGTGCGCCGCCCGGGAAATCCGTCATCACAAGCATTGAAGAACACCGGGCGATGATCTCGCGCCACGCGTTGTTGCAACGCGTGGCTGCTCGTGATGTTGCCTCGTGTTTGCCTGGTGTTCGCCGGAGGGCCACAGGCGCCGCCGGCGCAGATGCTCTCGTTATGCGGACAGATCCAGCGCGTTGGTCAAATCGCCCATCACCGGCTGACCGCGCGACTGCATCGCGGCATCGCGCGTGCGAAAGCCGTCGAGTGGCTCGAGGTCGAACACGCGCGTGATCAGGCGCAGGATCGATGCCGTGTCATACACGGTGTGATCGACATAGCCTTTCTTCGCGAACGGCGAGACCACCAGCGCGGGCACGCGCGTGCCCGGACCCCAGCGGTCGCCCTTCGGCGGAGCGACGTGGTCCCACCATCCGCCGTTTTCGTCGACGGTCACGATCACCAGCATGTTTTCCCATTGCGGGCTCGCGCGCAGCGCTTTCACTGCATGCACGACATGGCGATCGCCCGATGCGACGTCCGCGTAGCCTGCGTGCATGTTCAGGTTGCCCTGCGGCTTGTAGAACGTGACGGCGGGTAGCCGGCCCGCGCGCGCGTCGGCTAGGAAGCGATTGGTGCTCTCGTCGTCGCCTAGGCCGCCGTCGCGCAGATGTTTCGCGCGCGCAGCGGTGCCCGGTCCGAGATTCGCGAAGTAGTTCAACGGCTGGTGGTGATACTGGAAGTTCGGTATCACGGGCGTGCCGTCGTTCGTGTTCTTGCCGTGCATCTCCAGCGTCTGCTGGAACGCACCCGCGTACCACGCCCAGTCGATGCCGCGCTTGTCGAGCTTGTCGCCGATGTGCTCGTGCGTCTGCGGCGGCAGGGCCATCGCGTTGCTGTCCTGCGTCAGGTCGACGACGCCGTTCGCGCCGACCTTGTATGGCGTGGGCGCGAAGGGCGGCATCATCGTGTTGACGGCATAGCTGATCGCGCGTCCGTCCGCGAGCGTTTCCGGCGGCGTCAGCGCGCTCGGACCGAACTTGGGGACGCCGTCCATCGCGCTGTTCGGCGAAGTGGCGAGCGGTTTCAGATTCGGATCGTCGTGGCGTCCGCTGACCGTCTCCGCAATCTGCGCCTTCGCGATGCTCTGCTGCGGATTCGGATATACGGGAGGCGTCGCCGCGACCAGGTACTGATGATTCAGGAACGAGCCGCCGAACGCGCCCTGGAAGAAGTTGTCGCACAGCACGTATTCGCTGGCGAGATCCCACAGGCGCAAGTCGTAGCTGGTGTTCGCGTAGTGACCCATCGTGAAGCCACCTGAGTCCGCCCACGCGGCGAACATATCGTTCTTGCCCCCGTTGATCTGCATCTGGTTCTGATAGAACACGTGCCACAGATCGTGCGTGACGAGCGACAGCGGCAGGTTTTCGCCGTGCGGGCCCTTGAGCGCAAACGGCGCGTTCGGCAGATCGGTCTGATATTGCTCGCCGGACTTGTATGGAACGCCGTCCGCGATCTGATCCTTCAGCAGCCAGCCGCCCGGCACTTTCGGCAGGCGAGGCAATACGGTCTTGCCGTCGCGGTCGCGCTGCACGCAGTCTTCCGGCTTCACGGCGGAGAGCGGCCGCTCGACGCCCGGAAAATTGCCGAACAGATTGTTGAAGCTACGGTTTTCCGCGAAGATCACGACGACCGTCTTGACCTTCGAGCGCAACGCGCGGTCGAACTGCGGTCCAGCCGCGACGCCCGTCACCGACGCGTCACGCGATGGCGGCAATGCGCAGCTTGCCAGTCCGCCGCCCATCGCCACAGCGGCGACTCCGCCGAGGAAGTGGCGGCGGCTGGGGCGCTCGGGTGTTTGCGCGGGATCGACGTCTTCATTCACGGGCGGAGAAGAGGGCGGTTCGGTGCGTTTCATCTGGATGTCCAAGGATGAGGGAAGCGATCGAAGAGGCTTGCGCGAAGCATAGCGTATGGCGGCGATGGGCGGGCGGTCGCAACAGGCGGCGCAGTCGGGGCGGCAGTCGGGGCAATATCTTTGCGTACCTGTCGTGTCATTTGCGTGACAGGGAAAATCGCTCGATGGCATTCCGCTGTCATGCGGCGAATTCAGCGTCGATCAATGTTCTTGTTGCCTGGAGGCCGGTCAGTGCGTTACGCACCGGCCGTTGGGATGCGTGCGGAGAGTCGCTCGGCAAGAGACGGGACGACGGCTCGATGCGAGGGGCGTCGTTCGCGAGATGGGGCGGAAGGTTCGACGTGCTCTTCGAGAAGAAAGGCTGGATAGCCAGTCGCCTCTCGAAGGCAATCTGCGTGATGCAGATTCGTGCGTCGTGAAATCAGCGGAACGTGACGCGCTATTTTCGTTTCGATCGTGTCTGCTGCAAGGATCAGAAGCCTTGAAGCGTGCGTGTCGCGTGTGCAACGAGGTGTACGACGGTGAAGATCGTGCCGCCGATAAACGCCGCGAGGATGACGGCAACGAACGGCAGCAACACGATGTTCACGTTGGCAAAATCGGCCTCGTGCGAAGCGCTTTTGCGCACGCCGAAAAAGCTCCACAAAACGATACGAATGAGCTTGAGGATTTCCATGGCTCCCTCCATCAGGGTCAACTAAGAGTACGGCTCATCATCTTCCTTCGACAGAAGCGAAGGAAGGAGCAGTTGACGCTAATCCGATAGAAGCAGAGCGCATCCCCATTCATCGCTGCACAGGCCTCGTTCAACCGGGTGCGACAAATGTTCGCAATAAACCCTTTAAACGCGTATTGAAGCGGTCTCGCCTGCATTCGCTGATCCAGATCATGATCAACAAACCTTCGTATCCCGATAATAAAAACATACTTATATGATGCATCTTAATGCAGTGCGATAGCACGCCTTATCAACGCCTCAACGAGAACGGAGAAACTGTGTTTTGCTACCAATGTGAACAAACGGACCGCACGGGTGTCCAGCCCGGCTGTGCATCTTCAAAGGGCAATTGCGGCAAGGACGCAACGACGGCTGACCTGCAGGATCTGCTGGTGCATGCAGTCAAGGGCCTCGCGCAATACAACACGCTTGCGCGCGCAACGGGGCACGCGAATCGCGAAGCGGACAGGTTCGCTCTCTACGCGATGTTCACGACGCTGACGAACGTCAATTTCAACGCGAGCCGCTTCGTCGCGATGCTGAAGGAAGCCGCACAGCTTCGCGACCGTGTCCGGTCGGCGTATGAAGATGCAGCGAAGGCCGCGGGCGAAGCCGTCCAGCAGCCTGCCGGCCCGGCCGCATGGCAACCGGCTGGCGATCTTGCCGGTCTGCTTGCGCAGGCACAGACGGTCGGCATCAATGCGGGGATCGAGACGGTGGGCGCGGATGTCATCGGACTTCGCGCATTGGTGATCTATGGCCTCAAGGGCGTGTGCGCGTACGCGCATCACGCGCAGATGCTCGGCAAGGAGAGCGACGAAGTCTACGCGGGCGTCGAAGCGGCGCTTGTGTTCCTCGCCAGCGAGCCGAGCGACGTCGACGCGTTGCTCGCGCAAGCGCTCAAGCTCGGCAGCCTGAATCTCAAGGTGATGGAGCTGCTCGACGACGCCAACACCAGCCGCTTCGGCGCGCAACAGCCGACCGCCGTGCGCGTCACGCCTGTGGCGGGCAAGGCCATTCTCGTGTCGGGACACGACTTCGGCGATCTGCAAGCGCTACTCGAGCAGACGGAAGGCACGGGCATCCAGATCTACACGCATGGCGAAATGCTGCCGGCCCACGCGTATCCGAAGCTCAAGGCGTATCCGCATCTCGCCGGCAACTTCGGCGGCGCGTGGCAGGACCAGCAGTCGGACTTCGCGAATTTCCCCGGCCCGATCCTGATGACGTCCAATTGCCTCATCGAACCGCGGCCGCAGTATCGCCAGCGCATTTTCACGACCGGACCGGTGGGCTGGGCAGGGCTGCGGCATCTGGAGCATCACGACTTTTCGGTGCTGATCCAGGCGGCGAAGGCACTGCCGGGGTTCCAGGAGACGGCTCCTGAAAAGACGATCACCGTGGGCTTCGGACGACATGCTGTCCTCGGTGTCGCCGACAAGGTGATCGACGCGGTGAAAGCGGGCGCGATCCAGCACTTCTTCCTGATCGGCGGCTGTGACGGCGCCGCGCCTGGCCGCAACTACTACACGCAGTTCGCCGAGCAGGCGCCGAACGACACGGTCGTGATGACGCTCGGTTGCAACAAGTATCGTTTCAACCAGCACGAGTTCGGCGACATCGGCGGCATTCCGCGTCTGCTCGATCTCGGGCAGTGCAACGACGCGTATTCGGCGATCCGCATCGCGATGGCGCTTGCCGATGCATTCGAGTGCGGTGTCAACGATCTGCCGCTGTCGCTGATCGTGTCGTGGTTCGAGCAGAAGGCGGCCGCCGTGCTGCTGACGCTGCTCGCGCTCGGCATCAAGAACATCCGCCTCGGGCCGACGCTGCCTGCCTTCCTGACGCCGAACATCCTCACGATCCTGGTCGAGCAGTTCGGTATTCAGCCGATCGGCGACGCCACTTCGGATCTCGCCGCCGCGCTTGCCCGCAAGGCAGCCTGAGTCCCCTACGCCAGGCGTCGTCAGGCGCCTGGTTTTTCCTTGCGCAGAATTTCATGACATTCCAAATCCAGCTCACGACACGCGATGAGCAGCAGCTGAGTTTCGACTGCGCGCCTGATCAGGATCTGCTCACGGCCGCGGCGCAAGCCAATATCATGCTGCCTTCGCAATGCAGAAAGGGCAGTTGTGGCGCGTGCCATGCGTCCGTCACGCACGGCGATTATCAGATGGGCGAACACAACGCCGATGCGCTTTCGGCGGGTCAATCGACGGCGATCCTGATGTGCAGGACCACGCCGTGCAGCGATCTGCGTATCAACGTTCCCTACGACCACACGAAAGTGCTGCGTCACGCGGTGCCGCGCCGTTCGACGACGATCGTGGGTCTCGAAACGATCGCGCAGAACACGGTGCGCCTGGAACTCGCAATTTCTCCCGACGCCGACGGCGGCAATGCCGCCGAGTTCGAACCCGGGCAGTTCATGGAAATCGAAATTCCGGGCACTGACGAGCGGCGCCCTTATTCGCTTGCGAACACAAGCAACTGGGACGGACGGCTCGAATTCCTGATCAGGTTGCAGCCGAACGGCCGCTTCTCGACTTATCTGCGCGAGCGCGCGGAGGTGGGTCAGCAGTTAGTGGTCCGCGGGCCGATGGGCGGCTTCGGCATTCGCGAGGGCAGCATTCGGGCGCGCTGGTTCGTCGCCGGCGGCACGGGCGTGGCGCCGATGTTGTCGATGCTGCGCCGCATGGCCGACTTTCAGGACATGCAGGACGCGCGGCTCTTTTTTGGCGTGAATCAGGAAAACGAACTGTTCCTGAAAGACGAGCTGGACGAGCTGAAGGCGCAGTTGCCGCAACTCGAAGTCGATCTGTGCGTCTGGAAGCCCGAAGAGGACTGGGACGGCTTCAGCGGCACACCGGCCGATGCGTTGTCCGCTGCGCTGGTGAATACGGCCTCTCAGCCGGATATCTACGTCTGCGGACCCGCCGCGCTGATTCGTGCCGCCGAAAAGATTGCAATCGATTCGGGCTTGCCGTCCGATCAATTCGAAAGCGAGCGGTTTGTTTCCAGTTCCGGCGCGGTGTGATGAGCTTGCTGCAAGCTGTCTGCTGATGGTCGCCCCGCCATCCTCACCCCTGCCTCGTAAGCTCCAGCGCGTACGAATATCGATCGGCGGGAAACACGCTCACGGTGGCCTCGAACACGAGGCCACGCGCATCGAAGTAGCGCCTGACGATCTCCAGCGCGTGAGAGTCGGGCTCCACACCGAGCGGTTCGGCGACATTCGCGGGCACGCCGACCGCCCTGATCTCCTGACGCACGTTCTGCACCGACCGGCCGAAGCGCCGCTCGACCATCTCGCATATCAGCCCAGTGCTGTTGCGCAGCTCGCGCTTGATGCCCGTGCCCAGCGCCGCTTCCAGATAGACGTCGGTCCAGCATAGCGGCGCGTCCGGCTTGGACGGGTCGACGCGCAGCATTTCGACGCGCAGCAAGCGGGTTCCCGTCTCGACGCCGAGCTTGAGCGCAAGCGAAGGACTCGCCGACAGTTCCGCGATCGAGCGGACATGGCGCTCGGTAATCGCGGCGAACTGAACGAGATCGTCGACGCTCGACATGCTCTGCGTAAAGGCCACCTTCGGCTTCGTCGCCTCGACGCGGATGCCGGCGCGCTTGCGCCGCGAAATCAGTCCGAGTTCCTGGACCCGCTCCAGTGCCGAGCGAACCGTCGCGCGGCTGACGCCGTACTGTTCCGACAAGTCGACCTCGCTCGGAAGCGATGCGCCGACTTCGAACTTTCCTTGTCCGATTGCCTCGATCAGTTGCTCGGCCAGTTCCGCGTATCGGGGTTTCATGCGTGTGGTCTCTTGCCTCAGGCAATCTCGTTTTCGGGCTACGGCGCGATTGTATCGCGCGCGCGACGCGTCGATGCCCATCGACAGAATACGGCGGCATCGAGCGGCTGGCAGCCGTCGTTAGTCCGGGGTTGACGCCGGGAACGCGTTCTTATAAAGTCCGTACATATTAATAAGTTCGGACTTTACGGCGCGCCGCGCCATGTCGGCAAACGTGAGCCGACGGATCAGCCGACAAGCAAGCAGACAATTCAGCCGACAGGTTCGCGGTCAAATGTGGAGACAGGAATGACCCAGCAGAGCGAAATTGCAGGAAGCCCAACAGTGGAGCGTCACGCTTCCGCGAAACGCAAGCCACCCATTTATCTGAGGCTCGGATTTCAGATCGTGGCCGGAATCGTTTTGGGGCTTGCGCTCGGGTTCATTGCGCCGAAGATTGCCGTCGACATGAAGATCCTCGGCGATATCTTCCTGCGGCTCATCAAGATGGTGGTCGCGCCGCTGGTGTTCCTGAACGTGGTGCTCGGCATCGCGGCTGCTGGCGATCTGAAGAACGTCGGGCGCATCGGCCTGCGGGCGCTCGTCTATTTCGAAGTGGTGTCGACGATTGCGCTCGCTATCACGATGGTCATCGCGAACTTCTCGGGCGTCGGCACGGGGATGCATCTCGCGCAGAACGCGCAGGAGGCGGCCGCGGCGCATGCGCAGTACAGCAAGGGCGCATCGACCACGCTCGAGCACTTCCTGTTGACGATCTTCCCCGACAACTTCATCGGCGCTTTTGCAAACGGCTCGCTGCTTCAGGTGCTGGTCATTTCGATCGGCATCGGCGCCGCGTTGCTGATGCTCGGCGATCAACAGCGCGCGAGCGTCGAGGGCGCGCTGAACCGGATGTCGGATCTGTTCTTCAAGTTCGTCGACGTCATCATGAAGTTCGCGCCGCTCGGCGCATTCGGATCGATTGCGTTTGCGATCGGCAGCAGCGGAATGAACGCGGTGATCTCGCTCGGTTATTTGCTGCTGGTGCTGTATCTGTCGCTGGCGTTCTTCGTGGTCGTCGTTCTCGGCATCGTGCTTCGGCTGTACGGCTTCAATATCTTCAGATTCCTGCGCTATTTCAAGGACGAAATCTTCCTGCTGTTCGCCACGGCTTCTTCCGAAAGCGCGCTGCCGCGATTCTTCGACAAGCTCGAGCGTCTGGGCTGCTCGCGACAAGCGACGGGTCTCGTGCTGCCGACGGGCTATGCATTCAACCTCGACGGCACTTCCGTCTACATGCCGCTGTGCGTGATGTTTCTCGCCAACGCTTACGGCATTCCGCTCGACCTGCATCAGCAGCTTGGCCTGCTCGTGCTGATGCTGCTGACGTCGAAAGGCGCAGCGACGGTTTCGGGCGGCACCTTCATCGTGTTCGCGGCCACTGTCACGGCGTCCGGTCTGCTGCCCGTCGAAGGTCTGCCGCTTCTGTTCGGCATCAACCGATTCACGTCACAGGCCGTCTGCATCTGCAACGCGATGGGCAACAGCGTCGCCACGCTCGTCATCGCGAAGTCGACGGGCGAGTTCGATCCGAACGCCGCGCGCAACGAATACCAGCGTGTGTTCGGCACGCCCATCGGCAAAGTCATCTAAGTGTTGAATCAACGGAGAGAAGGGATGCGTATTACCGCGATCAGAGAAGTGTCGGTCCCGATGGAGGGGAACGTCGCCAATGCTTACGTGAACTTTTCCGAGCACACGATTTCTCTCGTCGCGCTTCAGACGGATGTGATTCGCAATGGCAAGCCCGTCATCGGCTATGCGTTCGATTCGATCGGTCGATATGCGCAAGGCGGCATCTTGCGCGACCGCATGATGCCGCGCCTCGAAGCCGCCGCGCCTGAATCGCTTCTCGATGCATCGGGCCGATTCTTCGATGCGTCCAAGGTGCTCCAGACCATCATGCGTAACGAGAAGCCCGGTGGTCACGGCGATCGGGCGGCCGCTGCCGCCGCCATCGAGCTTGCCGTGTGGGACCTGAACGCAAAGCTCGCCGACGAACCGGCGCACGTGACCATCGCCCGTCACTTTGGGCGCGCGGGCAAGAGCGACGGCGTCACCGTCTATGCAGCGGGCGGCTATTACTACCCCGGCGAGAGCGTCAAGCGCTTGCAGGACGAAATGCGCGCGTATCGCGAGATGGGCTATGCGGCCTTCAAGATGAAGATCGGCGGCGCGGCGCTGAAGGACGACCTCAGCCGGATCGAAGCCGTGCTCGCGGTGGCGGGAGACGGCCAGCGCGTTGCCGTCGATGCGAATGGCCGCTTCGATCTGCAAACGGCGCTCGACTACGCGAAGGCCATCGCGCCGTACAACCTGCGCTGGTACGAAGAGATCGGCGATCCGCTCGACTACGATCTGAACCGGCAAGTCGCGGAGGCCTATCCCGGCCGGATCGCGACGGGCGAGAACCTGTTCTCGGTTCAGGACGTGAACAATCTGACGCTGTTCGGCGGCATGCGCGCCGGGCTCGACATCTTCCAGATGGACCCGGGGCTCTCATACGGGCTCACCGAGTTCGCGAAGATGATCGATGTGATGGAGAAGCGCGGCTTTAGCCGACGCGAACTGCATCCGCACGGCGGCCATCTGATCAATCTGCACATCGCGGCGGGGCTCGAACTCGGCGGCTGCGAAGCGTACCCGGGCGTGTTCCAGCCGTTCGGCGGCTATCCGGATCGCTGCGGGGTCGGCGGCGGCGTCGTGCGCCCGACGGATGCGCCGGGCTTCGGGCTCGAAGAAAAAGACGGTCTTCGTCCGTGGCTTGCGCGTCTTGCCGACTAGGAACCGTCCGTTGGAACACTCTCGCAGCAAGGTCCAGACCGCCATGAATACCCGCAACATTCCCTTTTCGAGCACTGTCGTCGATTCGATCCTTTTCCGCGACGCGTTCGGCACCGCGAAGATGCGCGCGCTCTTTTCCGATCACGCGCTCATCCAGCGCTATATCGATGTCGAAGTGGCACTCGCGAAAGCCGAAGCGCAAGCCGGCGTGATTCCCGCCGATGCCGCCGAAGTGATCGCGCGCGAATCGCAGATCGAACGCATCGACTTCGATCACATGCGCGAGGAGACGGACATCGTCGGCTATCCGATCCTGCCGCTCGTGCATCAGCTGGTCGCGATGTGCGGCGACGCGGGACGTTACGTGCATTGGGGCGCGACGACGCAAGACATCATGGATACGGCCGTCGCGCTCCAGGTACGCGACGCGCTCGATTCGATCGACGCCGATATCCGCGAGCTGCGCGGCACCCTGGCCGGTCTTGCGAAGAAGCATCGCGATACGCCGATGGCGGGCCGCACGCATTTGCAGCAGGCGCTGCCCGTCACGTTCGGCTACAAGGCCGCGATCTGGCTCGCGATGTTCGACCGGCATCAGCAGCGCATCGCGGAGTTGCGCACGCGCGTGGCCGTCGTCGAATTCGCGGGCGCGGCGGGCACGCTGGCATCGCTCGGCGACAAGGGCTTCGACGTGCAGACGGCGCTCGCCGCCGAACTGAAACTCGGTGTGCCTGCAACGACGTGGCACGTCGCGCGCGACGGCTTTGCCGAGGCCGTCAACCTGCTCGCGCTCGTGACAGGTTCGCTCGGCAAGATCGCGATCGACATCATGATCATGGCGTCGAACGAATTCGGCGAAGTGTACGAACCCTTCGTCAAGGGACGCGGCGCGAGCAGCACGATGCCGCAAAAGCGCAATCCCATTTCGAGCGAGCTGATGCTCGCCGCCGCGAAAGCCGTGCGGCAACACGCGGGCCTGATGGTCGACGCGATGATCCAGGACTTCGAACGCGCGACGGGTCCGTGGCACGCCGAGTGGATCGCGATTCCTGAGAGCTTCATTCTCACGTCGGGCGCGCTGCATCAGGCGAAGTTCGCGCTCGGCGGACTGATCGTCGATAGCGAGCGCATGAAGCACAACCTCGGGATCAGCAAGGGACTCATCGTCGCCGAGGCCGTGATGATGGAAATGGCGCCGCACACGGGACGCCAGCAGGCGCACGACATCGTCTACGACGCATGCCGCGCCGTGAACGAGCAGGGCGGCACGCTGGCCGATGCGCTGGCCGCGCTGCCCGAGGTCACGCGCCATTTCGATCGCGCTGCAATTGATCGGATGACCGATCCTTCGAACTATCTGGGCCTCGCGCCGAGGATGGTCGATCGGGCCATCGCGCTGTCGGGTGAGATCTGAGGGGCGGGACCGTGCGCTACGCGCGTTGCAGCTTTTTGGCGGCGGTCGCGCGAGCGGCGGCGCCGCAGCTTGGCCGTGGCGCGAACCATGTCGGAAGGCTCACTGTCTCCGGCTCGCCCGGCGCCTCGATCTGCGCCAGCAGTATCTGCGCGGCGCGCGCGCCAAGCAGCGCAGCGTCGCGCATCACAGTCGCGATGGCCGGCTGATGGAAACGGCAAAGGGGAACGTCGTCGCAACTGACCAGCGACAGATCGGTTCCGAGTTGCAGGCCGCGTCTGTGGACCACCTCCAGCGCGCCTTCGAGCAACTGATTGCCGCCGAGCACGATGGCGCTCGGCGGCCGCTTCGCATCGAGCATTTCTTCGAGCGCGGCCTTGCCATGTTCGGGCGACAGCGTGCCGCGATGCACGATCAGATCGCGCTTGACGCCGTATGTGTCGAACGCCGATTCCATCGCGCGAATCCTCTCTCGCGTCGGGCGCACGTCGCGGCCGACGACGAGGCCGATCCGCCGATGCCCGCTCGCGAGCAGATAACGCGCGGCGTCGCCGACGCCCTGATAGTGGTCCGACAGCACGTAATGCGCGGGGATGTCCGCAGGCAACTCGCGGTCGATCAGCGCGATGGGCGCCTTCGTCGCGCGTAACGCCGCGAGTGTCGCGGGATCGTCTTCGAGCGCGGGCAGCACGATGAGGCCGTCGACCTGCCGCTGCATCAGCACTTCGATACGCTCGGCATCCACGCTCGGCACGCCGCCCGAGTTGGTCAACAGGACGGAGAAACCGGCCACGCTCAGCACGCTCTCCGCGCCGCCCACGATCGATGCGATCAGCGGATTCGTGATGTCCGATCCGACGAAGCCGATCGAGCGAGTCGCCTTTCTGCGCAATCCTTGCGCCAGCGCGTTCGGCGTGTAGCCGAGCGTCCGCGCAGCGTCCAGCACGCGCTGCGTCAGCTGCGGACTCGACCCCGGCTGACCGGACAGCACGCGCGACACCGACGCGATGCCCACGCCGGCCAACGCCGCCACCGCCTTGATTCCAGGCCGCGCCTTCGGATGGCCTGGCAGGTTGTCACTCATCGACTGTTCTCCTCTTGACACGACAGTCTACAACGACTATCGTCTGGAAACGTTTCCGGGAAACGTTTCCAGACCCCGGAGCGAGGAGAGACCAGGAGAGGGAAGCCGCGAGCAGTGAGCGAAGGGCGGCGTCCATCATGGAGCGAGACGGCGCGCGGCGCACACGGGCAGCGCGCAAAGACAAAGAGGTGATACGTGGAAAGCGCAGCACGTATGACGCCGGAAATCCGGCGGGCGGTTCGCAACGCAACCCTGAGCGCGATCGTGGGCACGGCGATGGAGTGGTACGACTACTACCTGTACGCCACGGCCGCGGCGACGCTATTCAACCATCTGTTTTTCCCCAAGTACGACCACCTGACGGGCACGCTGCTCGCGTATGCGAGCTTCGCGATCGGCTTTATCGTGCGGCCTGCGGGCAGCGTCATCTTCGGGCGCCTGGGCGACCGCATCGGACGCAAGGCCGTATTGATCATCACGCTGCTGCTGATGGGCGGCTCGACCACGCTGATGGGCCTGTTGCCGACGTATGCGGCCGTCGGCGTATGGGCGCCGCTGCTGCTGTGCGTGCTGCGCGCGGCGCAAGGTCTCGGCTCGGGCGCCGAGTACGCGGGCGCGGTGCTGATGGTGATCGAGTACGCGCCCGCGAAGCGGCGCGGCCTGTACGGCTCGCTGCCTTATACGGGCGTCGCGCTCGGCCTGCTGATGTCGCTCGCGACTTTCCACATTTCGTCGTCGATGTCGAAAGGCAGCTTCGAGGCATGGGGCTGGCGCATTCCGTTCCTGCTCAGCGCAGTGGTCGTGGCGATGGGTCTGCTGCTGCGCAGCCGGCTCAAGGAAACGCCCGTATTCGAGGAACTGCGCCGTAACAAGGCGGTGGTGCGCGCGCCGATCACGGAAGTGCTGCGGACCTCTTTGCGGCCGATGCTGTGCGCGTGGGGCGCGCGTCTCGGTGACAACTCGCTCGCGTACATCTACGAATCGTTCGTGATCGTCTATGTGACGCAACAACTGCACATGTCGCGCGACACGATCGTGACCGCGCTGATGTGGAGCACCGCCGCGCAATTCATCACGGTGCCGCTATTCGGCTGGATCTCTGACCTCGTCGGCAGAAAGCCCATTTATATGGGCGGCGCGCTGCTCTCGGGCATCGCCATTTTCCCGTTCTTCTCGATGTTGCAGACGGGCGAACTCGTGTGGATCTATACGGGGCTCTTCCTCGTGTCGTCGATCGCCAAGACGATGATGACCTCGGCGCAAAGCCCGTGGCTCGCGGAGATGTTCCCGTCGCGCGTGCGCTACACGGGTTTCTCGCTGGCCCGCGAAGTGACCTCGCCGATCTCGGGCGGCATCGCGCCGATGATCGCCGTCGCGCTGCTGGCCGCCGGACAAGGCTCGCCGCATCTGGTCGCGTGGTACGTGGTGGCGCTCGGCGGCATTACGGCGGTGTCGGTGTTGCTCGGTCCTGAAACGCGGGGCCGCACGCTCGAAGGTCCCGCGAGAGAAGAAAGCACGGTGTCGGGTGGCCCGGTCGCCGTCTCGCACGATGCGCGCTGATCCACGCTGATCCGCACACACGTACAGCGTTTTTCGGATGTCAGAAGGTAATGAACACAAGCAATGAACACAAGCAATGAGCACAGGAGCAGAAATGAAGATCACCAAGGTTGAGCCGCTGCACGTCGGCCAGTTCATGTTCGTGCGCATCGATACGGACGAAGGCATCACGGGCTACGGCGAAGCCGGCATCTGGGGGCATATCGAAGCGGCGGGCACGGCGATCCAGCGCTTTGCCGAATATCTCGTCGGCAAGCGGGCCTTCGATATCGAGCATCACTGGAACGTGATGCATCGCTTCAGCTACTTCCAGGGGCTGGCGATCAACGCGGCGATCTCGGCCATCGACATCGCGTTGTGGGACATCAAGGGCAAGGCGCTCAACGTGCCGATCTACGAACTGCTCGGCGGCCCGGCGCGCAAAAAGGCCCGCATTTACGGGCACATCTACGAAAGCACGATCGAAAAAGTGCTGGAGGAATGTCAGCGCAAGATGGAGGCGGGGTTCAACGCGTTCGGCCATATCAACCCGTTCCTCGACGAAGGCAACGACAAGGTCTACTTCAAGACCCATATCCGCAAGATGCGCGATGCAATCGAGAACGTGCACCGGATGCGCGAAGTGGTGGGCGACCGCGTCGATCTGCTGGTCGAACTGCATCGCCGTCTCACGCCTGCCGAAGCGGTGACGTTCACCAACGGCATCGAACAGGACACGCCGATGTTCGTCGAAGATCCGATCCGCCCCGAGAACGCGGACGCGATGGCGCGTGTCGCGGACCGGATCCGCGTGCCGATCGCGACGGGCGAACGTTTCTGCACGATCTATGAATTCCAGGCGCTGCTCGCGCGCAACGCGGTGGAATATGCGCGCGTGGATGTCGCCGTGTGCGGCGGCATCACGGGCGCGAAGAAAGTGGCGGCGATGGCCGAAGCGCATCACGTTCAGGTCGTGCCGCACAATCCGCTGTCGCCGATCGGTCTTGCTGCTTGTCTGCAAGTGGCCGCGGCCATTCCGAACTTCGCGATTCAGGAATACGCAACGGGCTTCGAGGCGGGCGTGTTCGAATCGACTGGCAAGCATCTGGGCAGCGATATCGTCGACAAGGTGCCGCTGCCGCGCGAAGGCTTCGTCGATATTCCGAGCGGACCAGGGCTCGGCATGGCGCTGCTGCCCGACGCGCAAAAAATCCGGCCGCCGCTCGTCAAGCCGATTTCGATGCGGCCGCACTTCGACGGCTTCGTCATCGACCAGTAAAGCGCTCGCGGACGATGCGCCGTTTGTAGCTTTGCAGGCGCATCGTCGGTCAATAGGCGAACTTCGTGTAGCTCTCGCCGGCGGCATTGCCGTCGGCACTGTCCACGCGCGGCATGTACCGGAGCAGTCGCCGGGCTCTGGCGCTCAGCGATCGATAGACGCTTTCGGGAACGTCGATGCGCACTTCGGGCCGGAAGTACCAGCTTCGGCTGTAGCCGATCACGATCATCGGCCGCGGGATCTGCGTCCGGTTGGGCGTGCCTCTGTGCAAGGCGCGCACGTCTCTGATCATCACGTCGCCGAGTTCCATCGTGATCGCCTGCAACGGCGCGTGTCCTTTCGCATACGCTTGCATCGCTTCATCGGCGTGCATCCGATGCGTGCCGATCGTCGTTTCGAATGGCCCGTTGTCGAGCGTCACGTCGCACAGCGGGAAGTTGACCGCCAGCTGGAACGACGGCGTTTCAGCAAAGCCGTCGAAGAGCGCCGGCGTGTCGCGGTGTATGTCCTGATAGTCGGAGCCGTGCAGCGGCGTATCGGAGGCAAGCTGGCACATGACCGGGTCGTCGCCCGCGACGCGCTCGACGATGCCCAGCACGTCGGGGTCCGCGAAAATCGTCTCGTCGGCGAAAGTGCCCGTGAAAGGCAGCGTGATGTAATGCCGGTTCTGCCCTCGGACGGCCGTCGCGTTCGACTGGATGCGTTCATCGAGCAGCGCGTCGAATGCCTCTTGCCATCGGCACAGCGTTTCCTTCGGAAAGTGCTGGCGCAAAATCACCATGCCGTCTCTGTCGAATTGCTGCGCGAGCGAATCGATTTCCGTAGTCGTATAACGGCTCATTCGATGTCTCCTGCGATGTCATTGTCGACGCAACAGGCCACGGGCCGGTCCGCGCGTCAGTCGCTGAAGCCCTGCAATACGGCGCCGAGTTCTTCGAGCGTGAATGGCTTGCGCAGCGCGGCCCAGCGAAACGGCAACGCTGGCACAGCCGGCATCTCGTAGCCCGACGAAAACACGAGGCGTATCGACGGCTGAATCTCAGCCGCCTGCCTGGCGAGTTCGATGCCATCGATGCCCGGCATCCTGAGATCCGTGATCATCACGTCAAACGGCTCTTCGCGCAGCCAGCCGAGCGCTTCTTCAGGCGACGTGGTGAATTTCGGCGCGTGGCCGAGCAGGCTGATCAGTTCGTTGATCGCTTCCGACAGATTCCCGTCGTCGTCGACGAGCAGGATGCGCAGCGTCTGCGCGCAATCGGCCCGCTCGATGACGGCACCGTTATTTGCGAGCGCGTCTTTCCCGCTGTCGAGCATCTGCCTGACTTTGTGCGCGAGCTGCTCGCGGCTATAGGGCTTGCTGAGCAGTTCGACACCCGGGTCGAGCCTGCCGCCGTGGACGATTGCGTTGTGCGTATAGCCCGATGTGAACAGTACCTTCAGACGCGGCAGCAGCATGGCGGCCTGTGCCGCCATGTCGGTGCTGCGAACGGGGCCGGGCATCACGACGTCGGAAAACAGCAGATCGACGTCCACGCCGCTTCGCAGCACGGTCAGCGCCTGTTGCGCATCGTCGGCCTTCAGCACGTGGTAGCCGAGTTCGGAGAGCGTGTCGATCGCGGTCGTCTGCACCTTCTGATCGTCCTCGACGACGAGGATCGTCTCCGTTCCTCCCCTCACGGGCGCGCGCGTTCGCGGCGGCGGCTCGATGGCCGGCTTCGCCGAGCGGGGCAGATAGATCTTGACCGTCGTGCCGTGGTCGATCTCGCTGTAGATCTTGATGTGGCCGTCGCTCTGCTTCACGAAGCCATACGCCATGCTCAGCCCGAGACCCGTGCCCTGGCCTTCGGGCTTGGTGGTGAAGAACGGATCGAATGCGCGCTCGACGACGTCTTGCCGCATGCCCGTTCCCGTATCCGTGACGGCCAGCATCACGTATTGTCCGGCAGCGACATCGGGCACGGTCGCGATGTATTCGTCGTCGAGCATTGCGTTCGACAGTTCCATCGTCAGCCTGCCGCCGTCGGGCATCGCGTCTCGCGCATTGATCGCGAGATTGAGGATCACGTTCTCGAGCTGATGGATGTCGACCAGCGTGTTCCACAATCCGCCCGCGACGACCGTCTCGACACGTATCGTTTCACCGAGCGCGCGCCGAAGCAGATCGTCCATGCCGCGAAGCGCCGCCGCCAGATTGATGACCACCGGCTGCAACGGTTGCTGGCGGCCGAACGCCAGCAGTTGCGACGCGAGCTTCGAGCCGCGGTCGACCGCGTCGATGGCCTTGCTGACCCGCTCGCGCGTCCACGAATCGCGGTGATGCCGGCTGTCGAGCAGTTCGAGATTGCCGCGCAATATCTGCAGCAGGTTGTTGAAATCGTGAGCGACGCCGCCCGTCAGCTTGCCCACGGCTTCCATCTTCTGGGCGCGAAACAATGCCGTGCGGGTCTCTTCGAGCTGCCGGCTGGCCTCCAGGCGTTCGGTGATGTCCCGCGTGATCTTCGCGAAACCGACGAGCGCGCCGTCTTCGCCCTTGATCGCGTCGATTACGACGTGTGCCCAGAAGCGCTTGCCATCCTTGCGCACGCGCCATCCCTCGGATTCGAAGCGTCCTTCCTCTGCGGCGGTCGACAGCCCGCGTTCCGGCAGTCCGGCTGCCACATCTTCGGGCGTGTAGAAACGGGAGAAGTGCGAGCCGATCACTTCTTCCGCGCTGAAGCCCTTGATTCGCCACGCGCCGGCGTTCCAGTTCGTGATCGTGCCGTCAGGCGACAGCATGAAGATCGCGTAGTCCGTGACGCCGTTGACGAGCATCCGGAAGCGCTGCTCGCTTTCGACGACGGCTTCGTGAGCGATTCGCTTGTCCGTCATGTCGCGCACGATTTTCGCAAAGCCGGCAATGCGGCCCTGTTCGTCTTTCAAGGCCGTGATCACGACGCTGGCCCAGAAGCGCGAGCCATCCCGCCGGATCCGCCAGCCTTCGGAATCGGAGCGTCCCGTGCGCCGCGCCGTTTCGAGGGCGGCCGCGGCGGCGCCTTGAGCACGCGCTTCCGGCGTATGGAACATGTCGAAATGCCGGCCGATGACTTCCTCGCGCGCGAAGCCGTGAATCTGCTCGCCGCCGACGTTCCACGTCCTGATCGTGCCGTCGCGTGACAGCCCGATCACTGCATAGTCGCGAACGGAGCTGACCCATCGCCGGCACCAGTCTTCCGGGAGCGAAAGATCGCCCTGGTCGTCGTCTTGCATCGTCGTCTCCCCGTTCTTCCGGTGGTTCATGTCGAGCGTCGCCAATGGCGAATCGAAATTTTCAGCACGTTTCATGCCTGAGCTTCGAGCTTCAGTTTGTTGCCCTTGAGACGATCTCGCCCGGCTCGAACCTGCCTATCGTAGCGGAGATGGCGCAGCCCGTCGTGCAGCGCTGGCCCGCCGGCCATGACGGCATCGTCGTGAGCCGTTGCGTCGGCGGATTTTTGCATTAGGATACAACTTGAGCATTGGCCTGCTTTTCGCTAACGAGGCCACACGGTAAGGCATTCGCCGGCTTGCGACAGAAATCCGTAATGTGCGTGAATAGTCGGCGCGGGGTTGTCGTCCGCTATTCGATGCGGGCGATTCCTGCCGGCATTCGTTCGCAAGCCTTCGATCCATGCCTGACCGATCGCTCACGACGTCAAAGGCTCTTAACAACGAAGTCGTTTCGTTTCGGCGACCCATGGATGCTGCGAACGCGGATGGCGATGCAGTGCACAAACAATTTGACGTAGCGCTCGCGCGTCTGGAGCAGGCTTTCGAGCGCGTGCAGCGTGTGGCCAGTTGCTATCCGGCCGATTCGCTAGCGGTCGTCGAGGCCCGGCAAGCGTACGAGCGGGCGAGGCTCGTCTGGCTGTCGGCCGAACTGGCCTTGCGCGGCAATGCGCTCTTGAACGCGCCGCGTTCGCGCGTGCCGCGCAGCAACGTCCTGGTCGTGGGCCGCTCCGATCAGGTCGTGCGATCCCTGGCCGTGCTGCTGAGGACACAAGGTTACGCGGCGGTGGGATGCAGCGTCGCCGAGCTTTACGGGGCGCTGCGCGAGTCCGCCTATGCGGCGGTTCTCGTGAGCGTCGATCGCGCGATGGCCCGCGACCGGGCGCTTCTCGACGCAATCACACATGCCGTTTTGCCGCTGCCCATCGTCGCGCTGATACGCGGCAGCCTGGCGAATTTGCAGCCCGTCGCGTTCGACCGCGTGGTGAGCGATCCGGCGGGCATCGCTCAGATAGCGATTGCACTCGATCAGGTCATCGCCGGCCACGTCGCCGTAGTCCCTCCTTTCACGATCGCGCCGCAAGGTGACGCAGGACTTGCAGTCGCGCAGCAGTGAACGCATCTGGCGGTGAACGCAGCTAGAAGCGGTGCGGCGCGTCGGTCGGGCCTGTCGACGGCGGCACGGGTTCGTCGAGCACCAGCACGACGGAAGGGCATCCTTCGAGCAGCGCGTGCGGATGTTCAGCCGCCACGGCCGTAAAGAGTCCATCGAGATACTCGAACATGAGCAGCGGTTTCAGCGCGGCGAGCGCGCTCTCGGGATCGGGCTGCGGCGGCGTCGTGATTCCGTCTATGTCCAGACGAACGACGCAGCGATCGCCGTCGCGAGTCATTGCGCCGATGCCGATCAGCTTGCCATCCGCGTTTTGCGCGAGTACCCGGTCATCGAGCGCGAACAGGCGGAACGGGCGCCGCGGCGAATGGGTGACTGCGTTTCGATCTGTCATGGCTTTATCCCCGGTTGAATGCCCCGGTTCGCGCAACGGCCGTTCCAGCCCGACCGCGCGCGAGCCGCGCGGCCTCACTGTGATTCGTTTGCCCGCGAGGTACGCCCATTGCTGATTCGACGCGACACATCACGCGTCGCAGCGGCCAATACACGCCGCCGCAATTCCTCACAGCAAACGCACTTCACGGAGCCAATCATGAATGAGGCCGCACACAAACCCGTTGCCGCGCCGACGGCGCACAGCCCCGGACGGGACGCGATCGAATTGCTGAAGAGCGATCATCGCGCCGTCGAAAAGCTATTCGATGCATTCGAAAAAGCACGCGACGACGATCTCGAAGCGAAGGGCACGCTCGCGCAGCGCGCATGCGAAGAGCTGACCGTACACTCGATCATCGAGGAAGAGATTCTGTACCCCGCTGCGCACAAGGCGCTCGGCAAACACGACGTGCTCGACGTGAACGAAGCCTATGTCGAGCACTATCTCGTGAAGACGCTCGTCGAAAAGTTCGATTCGCTGAAGCCCGGCGACGAAGGCTTCGACGCGTCGTTCAAGGTGATGTCCGAACTCGTTCGCCATCACATCGAGGAAGAAGAGTCGGCGCTGTTTCCGGAATTGCGTCAGCGCGGAATCGATCTCGTCGCACTCGGCGACAAGCTCGGCGCACGAAAGGCCGAACTCGTGAAGAAGCTCGAACAGGCGGGCAGCAAGCTCGTCGGCGACAGGTCGCTTTCGTTCGGCCGCTCGGCGTGAGCTTCGTGCATGCAGTCACGCGTCGCCGCGCGCAGCGTCGGCGCGCGCGGATGCCGCGCGTCTATCTGATAAGCGGCCCCTCAAGCACGCTCACGCATGCGACGCCCGCGCACGGTGATTGCCGCTGAACAGCTTGAGCATTCCGCATGCGACGACTGTTGCGAGCAACGCCGTTGCGACGGGGAACGTGCCCGCCGTATTGACGGCGATTTCGACGGGACGCTCGCCGAGCAACTGCATGCGCCTTTGCGTCATCTGTGCGCCCAGCGTTCTTAGCTCGTGTTTCAGCGAGCGTTCCGCTATCGGCAGCAATGTCGTTTCCTCATCGGCGACGTGATGCAAGGTCTCGCGGATCAGTTGCATGAAGAGCGCATCGTATGCAGCATTCTCCGGGCCCATGCCGCGCAACGTATCGATCACCTCGCGCATCGCATCGTGTTCGGCACGGCTGCTTTTCAGCGTGTCGTTGTCCGGATCGACGCGGGCCAGTGCGGGGTAGAAGATCTCTTCCTCCAGTTGCGCGTGAATCTCGAGTGCCGCGCAAACCGAATTGACGATCGCGCGCTTGCGCCACCACGCGGTTTCGTTCCGGTATCGATGAAACGCGGAAATCACGTGCGTATGGTCGAGACGGATCATCGTCGTGATCGTCGGGGACATGGAGCTGTTCGTGGTGGACATGGCATCAGGTATCGAAGGGATCAGGCAAAGCGTTGAGCATGTCCCGTTCCACTCAACCACGCCGATGAATTCGTGACGATGAATTCGATGGCCGCGCCGAAGGAACATCGATTGCTCGGGCATCACGTTGTGAGGTAATCGACGCGGAGCGACGAATGAGCAAGGAAACGAAGAACCCGGCCTACCCGTGGGCATCGGGCGGATGGGGTTCGCTGAAGTCCGTGGTGAGAATCCTGACGCAGGAAAAAGTCGCATTGAAAGACAGTGCGATCCTGCTGCGCCAGAACAAGCCGGATGGATACATGTGCGTCAGCTGCTCCTGGGCGAAGCCCGCGTCGCCGCATGCGTTCGAGTTCTGCGAGAGCGGCGCGAAAGCGACTGCATGGGACACGACGGCCAAGCGCGTCACGTCCGATTTTTTTCGCGCCTATACGGTTCGCGAACTGCTGACATGGCACGATCACGATCTCGAAGAAGCGGGGCGCCTGACGGAGCCGCTGCGCTACGACGCATCGACGGACCGCTATGTGCCCGTCAGCTGGGAACACGCATTCGAGGAAATCGGCCGCGAGCTGCGCGCGATCGATCCGGGCCGCGCGGTGTTCTATACATCGGGGCGCGCATCGCTCGAAACGTCGTACATGCTTCAGTTGTTCGCGCGGATGTACGGCACCAACAATCTCCCCGACAGCTCGAACATGTGTCACGAAAGCACGAGCGTCGGACTGAAAGAAGCAATCGGCGTGGGCGTGGGCACGATCTCGCTGGAGGACTTCGAAAAGACCGATCTGATGTTTTTCTTCGGGCAGAACACGGGGACCAACAGCCCGCGCATGCTGCATCAGCTCGAAGATGCGCGCAAGCGCGGCGTGCCCATCATCACGTTCAATCCGCTGAAAGAGCCGGGTCTCATCAGCTTCGCGAATCCGCAATCGCCCGGCAAAATGCTGACACCCGCCGAAACGCAGATCAGCACGCAATACCATCAGGTGAAGACGGGCGGCGATACGGCTGCGATTCTCGGCATCTGCAAGGCCGTGATCGACGCCGACGATCAGGCCGTTCGCGAAGGCCGTCCGCGCGTTCTCGACGTGAGCTTCATCGACGAGCATACGAAAGGCTTCGAAGCATTCGCGCATTACGCGCGCGAGACGAGCTGGGCCGACATCGAGCAGGTGAGCGGCCTGTCGCGCGATGCACTCGAAGCAGCCGCGACCGAATACGCGAAAGCGAACGCCGTGATGGTTCACTACGGCATGGGGCTCACGCAGCATCGGATGGGCGTGCAGAACGTGCGCATGCTGTGCAACCTGCTGTTCCTGCGCGGCAACATCGGCAAGCCCGGCGCGGGACCGTCGCCCGTGCGCGGCCATTCGAACGTGCAGGGACAACGCACGGTGGGCATCACCGAGAAGCCCGAGCTCGCGCCGCTCGACAAGCTGGCCAAGCAGTTCTCGTTCGAGCCGCCGCGAGAGAAAGGCATGAACATCGTCGAAGTGTTCGAGGCGATGGTGAAGGGCGACGTGCGCGCCGTCGTCAACCTGGGCGGCAATCTCGTGCGGTCGGTGCCCGATCGCGGCCAGACGGAACCCGCGTGGAGCCGTCTGCGCATGACCGTCAACATCGCGACGAAGCTCAATCGCAGTCATCTCGTGCACGGCGAGGTGTCGTACATCCTGCCGTGCCTGAGCCGCATCGAGATCGACCGGCAGGCGAGCGGCGAGCAGGCGGTATCGATGGAGGACAGCACGGCGTGCATCCACGGCTCGAAAGGCGTCATCGAGCCGGCGGGGCCGCACATCCGTTCCGAGCCGTTCATCATCGCGGGCATCGCGAAGGCGACGCTGCAGGAACGCTCGACCGTCGACTGGGATGCATGGCGCGACGATTACTCGCGCGTGCGCGCGGCCATTGCGGAGACGTATCCGGAAACCTTCTACGACTTCGATGCGCGCATGTGGACGCCCGGCGGCTTTCCGCGACCGATGCCCGCGCGCGAGCGCAAGTGGCAGACGAAGAGCGGCAAGGCCGAGTTCATGGTGACGGAGGCATTGGGCGAAGACCCGGACATGCCCGAGCGCGAGCCCGGCGCCTTGCGCCTGATGACGCTGCGCGCGGACAGCCAGTTCAACACGACGATCTACAACCACGACGATCGCTTTCGCGGCATCAAGGGAACGCGGATGGTGCTGCTGATGAATCGCGCCGACATGGCGCAGCGCGAGTTGCGCGAAGGCGATCGCGTGACGCTGGAGACCATCGCCGATGACGGGATCGAGCGCAAGGTGCAAGGACTGTCCGTCGTGCCATACGACATTCCGGCTGGCTGCATCGGCGGCTACTATCCCGAGTGCAATCCGCTGCTGCCTCTGTGGCACTACGCGAAGGAAAGCAAGGTGCCGGGCGCGAAGTCGATACCCGTCAGGGTGACGGCCGTCGAGCGGATGTCGGCCGCGTAGTGGCTGCGGCCTGACTGGCACGTGGCGCGGCGTGCCGCTCGCACCGCGCCACGCCGCGATGTTTTCAACGAACCGTGTAGCGTTTGCAAGCGGTCACAGCCGCTCAGGTCGCTCACAAGCGTTCGCAGCCGCGCGGCCAGAGAGCAGCGGCCTGCGGCCACAGCCGTGATGACCCGCTGGCTCCCGCCCGTTCCCGCTGCGCTTCGACGTGAGCGAATACAAGGAGCGTCGCTGGCGACGCTCCTTGCCGACGCTGTTCACCCATCGTCTTGCTGCGCTGCAACTACTCACCCCGGGCGCACAGCGCATCGGTACGACCAGCACGCGTTCCCGCTGCCCGTCGCCGCCTTTCCCCTTCCGTTGACTGCAAACGCATCGCACTTTGCGCACGTCGGTCGATTTGATCGACAATGATCGGTGGCCGTCACGAGAAATTTGTTATAAAGGCTCCGATTGCAGCCGCCGTTCGGCTCCCGGCTCGCGCCGCCGCCTTCCCGAATGGACGCGCATTTCCCAACATCCATCGGCGCGCTTGCGAACTGCCCGTCATCGACTGAACCGGGCACGCGCGGAATCCGAGTAAAGGGTAGGTTTCAGTATGAGCAAAAGCACATCGCAAAGCCCGGAAGCGAGCGGTTCCGGCACGGCCTCCTCGCACAGCACGCTGCCGTTTCCCGTCGTTGGGATAGGCGCGTCTGCGGGCGGCGTGCAGGCATTGATCCGGTTCTTCGAGAATGCGCCCGCCACGATGGACATGGCGTTCGTGATCATCCTGCATCTGTCGCCGGAGCACGCCAGTCACGCCGACGAGATCCTGCAACGCGCGACGCGCATGCCCGTCACGCAGGTCACGAGCACGACGGCCATCGAGAAGAACCACGTCTACGTGATCGCGCCCGGCAAGCAGCTATGGCTGTCCGAGGGATATCTGCGCGTCGGCGAGCGCGAAAAGCGCAGCCACGCGACGGTGACGATCGACGAGTTCTTCCGCACGCTCGCGGATGCGCACGACATGCACGCCGTCGGCATCGTGCTGTCGGGTACGGGCTCGGACGGTGCGGCTGGACTGAGCCGCGTGAAGGAAAGCGGCGGCGTGACGATCGCACAGGAGCCGAACGACGCCGAATACCCCGAAATGCCGAATCACGCGATCACGACGGGCCAGGTCGACATCGTGCTGCCCGTTGCAGAGATGCCGCAGCGGCTGCTCGAATTGTGGAACAACGCGCAGAAAATCCGCTTGCCGTTGCCCGACAACGCCGAGCTGGCGGCCGAGCAGACCGACGACCAGCCGCGCGGCGGATCGGAGCGCGCGCTGCAAGACATCCTGATGCATTTGCGCGTGCGCACGGGCCACGACTTCCGGCACTACAAGCGCGCGACCGTGCTGCGGCGCATCGAGCGGCGCATGCAGGTCAACGGCGTGCGCGACCTCGAAGCGTATCGCACGTTCCTGCGCAACACGCCCGAGGAAACGACGGCATTGCTCGCGGATATGCTGATCGGCGTGACGCAGTTCTTCCGCGATCGCGAGGCATTCGACGTGTTGCAGCGCGTGGTGATGCCGTCGCTGTTCCGCTCGGCGACGAGCGAAGCCCAGGTGCGCGTATGGGTGGCCGGCTGCTCGACGGGCGAGGAAGCGTACTCGATTGCGATCCTGCTTGCGCAGGCACGCGAAGCGGCGGGCTCGGCCGCCGCGATGCAGGTGTTCGCCACCGACATCGACGACTCCGCGATCGTGCGCGCGCGCACGGGCTCGTATCCGAGCACCATCGCGAGCGACGTGCCGGCCGAGCTTTTGCGGCGCTATTTCACGCAGGAAGGCGCGCGCTATCTGATCGTGAAGACGGTGCGCGAACGCATTCTGTTCGCCGCGCACAGCCTGTTGCGCGATCCGCCGTTCTCGCATCTCGATCTGATTTCGTGCCGCAACGTGCTCATCTATCTGGACCGCGCGGTGCAGCGGCAGATTCTGGAGCTGTTCCACTTCGCGCTGCGCCCTGACGGCTATCTGTTTCTCGGCACGGCGGAGTCGGCCGATGCCGCCGACGATCTTTTCGCGATCGTCGACAAGAAGAACCGCATCTACCGCGCAAAGCCGGCCGTCAATCGCGTGAAGCCGGCCGTCGGCTTTCCGTCGCTGTCGGTGACGACTTCGACGTTGCATGAGGAGGCGCCCGCGAGCGGCGCATCGGCGCCGCCCCCGAGCACGCCCGAGCGCCGCAACTTCTCGTTCTCGGCGCTGCATCAACGGGTGCTCGAAGAGTATGCGCCGCCGAGCGTGATCGTCGATCGCGACTCGACGATCGTGCATCTGTCCGACAACGTCGGGCGATTCCTGCGGCACGCGGGCGGCGAGCCGTCGACGAACATCATGGCCGTCGTCGTGCCCGAGCTTCGGCTCGACTTGCGCACGACGCTCTTTCGCGCGCTGCAAACGGGCGCGAGCGTCGAGGCGCGGCGTGTCAAGATGATGCGCGACGGCCGCCCGACGTGGATCAACATGACCGTGCGGCCGTTCCATGACACGGGCCTGAACGCGGACTTCTTCATCGTGCTGTTCGACGAAGTGCAGGAGCGGATGACCGACGAAGGCGAATCGGAGAACGAAGGCCAGGACCCCGTGCTCGTGCAGCTCGAACAGGAGCTGCAGCACAGCCGCGAACAGCTGGCGACCACCATCGAGCAGTATGAAACTTCCGTCGAGGAATTGAAGGCGTCGAACGAAGAGCTTCAGGCGATCAACGAAGAACTGCGTTCGGCGACGGAAGAACTCGAAAGCAGCAAGGAGGAATTGCAGTCGGTCAACGAAGAGCTGACGACCGTCAACGCCGAGTTGCAGGCGCGCGTCGAAGACACCGCGAAGGCCAACGACGATTTGCAGAACATCATCGTTTCGACCGACATCGCGACCGTGTTCGTCGACAAGAAGATCCAGGTGAAGCGCTTCACGCCGAGCGCAACGCGCATCTTCAAGCTGATCGATTCGGACATCGGGCGGTCGCTGTTCGACATCACGCATTCGCTCCAGCATCCGACGCTCGCGGAAGACGTCAAGGAAGCGTTCGAAAGCCTCAAGCTGATCGAGCGCGAAGTGCAAAGCCACGACGGCAAGTGGTATCTGATGCGCCTGCTGCCGTACCGCACGGCCGATGACCGGATCGACGGCGCGGTGCTGACGCTGATCGACATCACGAAGCGGCATGAGGCGGAAGAGCAGGCTCGCATCGGCGAACAGCGGCTGCGGCTCGTCGCGCAGTCGACCAACGACTACGCGATCATCGTGCAGGACCCGTCGGGACGCATCGTGAGCTGGAACGCGGGCGCCGAGCGGATTTTCGGCTACGGCGAGGCCGACGTGCTGGGCAAGGATATCGAACTGGTCTATCAGCCCGACGATCGCACGGCAAACGTGCCCGCGCACGAGCGCGAAACAGCCGCGAAGGACGGACGCGCGGACGACGAGCGCTGGCACGTGACGAAGGATCATCGCAGGGTCTATTGCAGCGGCGTCGTGACGCCGATCCGCGATGCGTCGTTTACCGGCTTTGCGAAGATCGCGCGCGACCTCACCGAGCGCAAGGAGCGCGAGGACGCGCAAGAGGCCGCGCTCGCGAGGGAACGCACCGAGCGCCAGAAAGAGTCGCTGTCGAATCAGTTGAAGGACGATTTCATCGCCGTGCTGTCGCACGAGCTGAAACATCCGCTGAACCTGATCGGCGTGAAGGCGGAAATGCTGCCGCGCCTGCCCGAGACGCGCGGCATCGAAGCCGTGCGCGAAACGGCGGACGCGATTCGCCGGGCGATGCGCAGCCAGGCGCAGATCATCGACGACCTGCTCGATTTCTCGCGCGTGAACACCGGCAAGCTCACGCTCGATCTCGGGCCCGTCGATCTGGCCGCCACGGTGAACGGCATCGTGCAGTCGTGCGAGGCGGACGCGGCCGAACGCGGCGTCGTCGTGTCCGCGACGGGCGTCGAGCAGCCCGCGATGGTGCTCGCCGATTCCGTCCGGTGCGAGCAGATCATATGGAATCTGGTGTCGAACGCGCTGAAGTTTTCGCGCGCAGGCGGCCGGATCGATCTGCGCCTGACGCGCGAACAGGGCATGATGCGCGTCGACGTCGCCGATACGGGCGAAGGCATCGAACAGTCTGAGCTGTCCTCCGTCTTCGACATGTTCCGCCAGGGCGCGCGCAGCCGCATGCGCGGAGGCCTCGGCATCGGCCTTGCGCTCGTCAGGCAGCTCGTCGACATGCATGGCGGACGCGTCGCCGCGCACTCGGACGGCCCAGGACGCGGCACGACGATGAGCGTCTGGCTTCCGGCGATGGACGAGACCCATGCGCCGCCGCGCGACGAGTCGTCGGCGCAATACACGATTGCGGGCGCGCGCGTGTTGATCGTCGAGGAGGATGCGGACTTCGTGTCGTCGTTGACGGCGTTGCTGGAACTGGAAAAGGCATCGGTGACGGCCGTGCCGGGCGAAGCGCAGGCATGGGACGCACTCGCCGACCGACCCGTCGACGTACTGATCGCGGACGTGCGCGCGTCGGCCGGCGACGCGTACGCTCTCGTGCGGAAGATCAAGGCCGATCCGCAACGCGCGCGCATCGGGACGGTCGCGATCATCGGACTCAACCGCGAGGCGGACAGGCAGGCGGCCATCGACGCGGGCTTCGACGCGCTGGTCGGCAAGCCTATCGACTTCCAGGAACTGCTGCAAAAACTGCATGCATTGCTGACCTCCACTGCGCCGGCCGCCGGTTCGTGATGGCGCAATAGCGGCGGGAGCGGGCGGCGCGTCGACGCGAACGCGATGTCGCCGCGCCCGTCGTTTCCTCGTCGGCGACGGGTGTGGCTCGCCTCTGTCCGACGCGGCCGCGCGACGACGCAACGCGCGAGCCTCGCGACTATCGTCGCGCGTCCGCACCGTTCGCCAGCGACTGCTGCGCGTTCTCGGCGGCGCGGCGGTATGACTGAAACTGCGCGAGCGTTTCCTGCATCAGCGCGAGCAGCGATTCGGCGTGTGCCTTGACGCCGTCGTTGCGCGCGAGGTGCTCGATGAACAGCTGTTGCGTCTCGATGCGTTTCTTTGCGGCCGCGATGTGCTGGTCGGCCCGCGTCAGATGATCCGCGTCTATCGACGCAGGGAAGCGGTTCGCGTTTTTGTCGACGCGCGGAGCCGTTCCCCGCGACGTTGCATCCGGTTCTTTGCGCACAGGTTCGATTTATGCTGGTTCGTACCGAGGAGGGTCTATGAAGCAGCGAGATATTGTTGTCATTGGCGGATCGCGTGGCGCGTTTGCGGTGCTCAGGACGCTGGTATCCAGGTTGCCCAGGGATTTGCCAGCCGCAGTGTGCATCGTCTTGCATATCGGCCGGCACGAAAGCGTGCTGCCCGAGTTGCTGTCGAAGTGGGGGCCGATGCCCGCACGCCATCCCGTCCAAGGCGAATCGCTCGTCAACGGCACGGTCTATGTCGCGCCGCCTGGCCGGCATATGGTCCTGTCGCACGGATCTCTGGGGCTCAACGAAGGCGCGGCCGAAAACTTCGCGCGGCCGGCAGCCGATCCTCTGTTCCGCTCGGCTGCCGTGCACTATGGCCCGCGCGTGGTCGGCGTCGTGCTCAGCGGCGACCTGGACGACGGCGCAGCGGGGCTAGCGACTGTCCGCGCGCACGGCGGCTTTTGCATCGTTCAGGACCCAGCCGATTGTGAAGCGCCGTCGATGCCGCGCTCGGCGATGAAATCGGCGGGCGCGGACAGCGTCACGACGGTCGACGATCTCGCGCGCAACATCATGGCGGCGATCGGGGGCGCGGCGCTTCGTCAGCAGGAGGAACCAGCGATGAGCAGCGAGCAGCAGCTTGATCTCGAGGCCCGCCTGGCGCAGCAAGGGATCGTTACGCCCGAGGAACTCGATCGCATCGGGGTGCGTTCGTCGTTGACGTGCCCGGACTGCGGCGGCGCGTTATGGCGGGTCGGCGACGACCGGCCTCTGCGCTACCGCTGCCATACGGGGCACGCATTCAACGCACTTTCGCTTGCCGACGGGTACTCGAAGGAATCGGAGAACGCGATACGCGCCGCGATACGCGCGGTGCACGAGCGCGTAATCTTTGCAAGGGAGCGGCAAAGGTCGGCCGAGCGCACGGGTGATGCCGCTCAGATCGGCATCGAGCAGGCGCGGATCGAAGAAGGCGAAAAGCTCATGCGCATGCTTCGCAATGCCGTGAGCGAGGAGCTGGCGCACGATCTGTAGGTTGCTGTGCTGTGCTGCGGCTCGGCGATAGCCGCCGCCATGCTACACACGTTCGGTCGACTCGATGTGCGACCGCGCGGACGCGCGTGAACCGAAGCGAATTGCGTACTTAAGCGCCATTCGACAGTTCAGCGTTTGCGCGGTGGCCTCGCATTCAAAA
Source organism: Paraburkholderia phymatum (assembly GCF_038900715.1). Taxonomy (GTDB): domain Bacteria; phylum Pseudomonadota; class Gammaproteobacteria; order Burkholderiales; family Burkholderiaceae; genus Paraburkholderia; species Paraburkholderia phymatum_A. Next base: position 213,075 of record NZ_JAYMRZ010000004.1, read on the forward strand.
ACGGATTGAAGCCTGTGGACGCTGGAGAATCAGACGGCGCGTCAGACGCACGACCGCTTGCCGGGCGCGCACGCTGTTTCGATCGCTTCGGCCGTCCCGGTCTCGCTGCGCCGAGTTGTTGCTCCAGTGTTTCGTCTTGTTCCGAGGCCTCGCTTTCATCCTCTTCGTGCGTATGTCCGGACGATGCGTTGGCATCGGAGGCTGACTCGCCATCCGTGCCGACCGATCCGATATGTGCGATGACCTGCGCGAAATCGCCCGCGGCATTGCGCAGCGCGCGTCCTGGCATCATCGTCATCGCGATGATCTCGTGCAACGTGTGACCATCGGCCGAGCGAAGCTGAAGCTCGGCGTTCCAGTTCGCCTTCGCGCCGACGAACGCTGTCAGCACGCGCTCGAGCACCGCCGGCGACAGCACGCCGCCGTCGTATAGCGCGACCACCGCCCATTCGACGACGCGAAACAGCGAGGTCTCATCGCGCGTGGGCATGAGTCGTCCTTCCGTCGCCCATCGCTGAGGTGGTGCCATGTCCACGCGCCCGACAGGGAAGTGGCCGCGCTCGCATTAGCCGCGTCTCACGTAGTGGTCCGACACGATGTTGCGTCGTTGAATCCATGCGATCGCGAGTTCCATCGCCTGGTCCCGAGCCTCCTGCGAATCGGCGAAATCACCGTCGACGCCGAGCGTCCGCGTCTCGCCCTCGCGGTCCGTGACGATGGCGGCCGCCGCATAGCGACCGCCTTCGGTGGCCGTAACGACCGGCCGGATCACGCAACCACGGTACTCAGTAACGTCTTCCGTTTGCATGTTGCCTCCCGGTAGCCAAAGAAGCGCCGTCGTGACGCATCGCGCGAATGTCGAGTCAGACAGCGCATTGGGTCGGGCGCAAATCCCGCGCCCGATGCGATGGGCCGCGCTTGGCGGAAAGCGAGCCGCTGGTTCGCTGCCGGTTCGCTGCTGGTTCGTTGCCAATCAGTCGCCAATCAGCCGCGAATCAGCCGTCGCAAATCGAGGGCCACGACAGCACGCTTCGCACCAGGGTTAACCCGTCCGCCACAACAATCCTTTCCTGGTAACCGTCTTAATCTTAAGCGGCTACATACCTAGACTGTCGTCACTGATTACGAACAGGGCTGTTCGTAAAGGACCAAAGCAAAGTCTGGAGGTAGTCACCATGAAGTCGCTGATTCAAGCCGTCGTCGTTGCCGCTGCATTTGCCGCTCCCGTCGCCGTGTTCGCGCAGTCGAACCAGCCGGTCACGCGCGCACAGGTGCGAGCCGAGTTGATCCAGCTCGAAAAGGCCGGCTACAACCCGTCCCGTGGCGAAGATCCGAACTACCCTGCCGACATCCAGGCTGCCGAAGCCAAAGTGGCTGCGCAGAATGCGGCGACGGGCGTCGGCGGCGTGACGGGCGGTTCGTCGGCAGCGGGCCGCCCGGCTGTGTCGCAAGCCGACTGGAACGCGATGTATAACCGTCCCTGACATGGGCTTGCGCACGCGTTCCACGAGACATTGATCGGACATTGATCGCATCCTGTCGTCGCTGCATCATCGCTGCTTTGAACGCGCGGCTCCGCCCGCGCGCATCGTTTAGAAAAGGGCTCGCTATAACGTGACAACGCGCGCGTGACCATCCGCGCTAGAACACGATAGCGGGCCGAACATGTCGAATACCTCCGTCGTCGGGCTTTCTCGACGACTTTGCACAGACCTTCGTGGTCTGTGCGCTTTTTGATGCACACGTATAGCGGTTTTTCTTCGTCGCGACGTGTAGCACTCCAAGTCGATCGGCCAGCGCACGCGCGTGTAGCGAGGCGTCATCGAACTGTCCCTCACCCGATCCGTCGAGCACGAACTCCAGCGTCCACCGTCAATTCACGCGACGTTGCTTTCTGTTTGTTGGCCTTTCGTTTGCACTCGAAAGATCCCATCTCGCGAAGATGGCAAAACTGCCATTTTCGCGTCACCGGTTTGTTGGGCCTGACGCACTAGCATGAACACCTGGTTGCCGCGGACGCGCAGAGAAAAGTGACGCCGCTGCCGGACGTCACCATTGCGCGTTCTTAACGGATACCCAAGCCTGTATGTGGATCGTCAATCTCGCATTGAAGCGGCCGTACACGTTCATCGTGATGGCCATCCTGATCGTACTGGCGACACCCTTCGTGCTGTTCACGACGCCTGTCGACGTGCTGCCCGAAATCAACATCCCCGTCGTCAGCATCATCTGGAACTACACGGGTCTGTCCGCCCAGGACGTGGCCAATCGCATTACGTCCGTCAACGAGCGCAGCCTGACGACGACGGTCAACGACATCGAGCACATCGAGTCGCAATCGCTCGCGGGCATCGCGATCATCAAGCTGTTCTTGCAGCCGAACGCGAACATCCAGACGGCGATCGCGCAAACGGTCGCCGTCGAGCAGGCGCAACTGAAGCAGATGCCGCCGGGCGCGACGCCGCCGCTCGTGATCAGCTATTCGGCTTCGAGCATTCCCGTGATTCAACTGGGCCTGTCGAGCACGCGGCTCTCCGAGCAGGATCTCAACGACACGGCGCTCAACTTCCTGCGTCCGCAGCTCGTCACGATTCCGGGCGCGGCCGTGCCGTATCCGTATGGCGGCAAGACGCGCCTGATCTCCGTCGATCTCGACACGCGCGCGATGCTCGCGAAAGGGCTGACACCCCTCGATGTCGTCAATGCCGTCAACGCGCAAAACCTGATTCTGCCGACGGGCACCGCAAAGATCGGACCGAAGGAATACACGATCAACATGAACGGCTCGCCGACGACGGTCGCCGGCCTGAACGAAATTCCCGTGCGCACGGTGAACGGCGCGACGACGTATCTGCGCGAAGTCGCGCATGTGCGCGACGGCTTTTCTCCGCAGACGAATATCGTGCGCGAAAACGGCCGGCGTGGCGTGCTGATTTCGATCCTGAAGACGGGCAGCGCATCGACGCTTTCGATCGTCAACGCATTGCATTCGCTTCTGCCGAACGCGACGGCAGCGCTGCCGTCCGATCTCAAGGTCACGCCCCTGTTCGATCAATCGGTGTTCGTGAAGGCCGCGATTCGCGGCGTGGTGCGCGAGGCCGTGATTGCCGCCGCGCTGACGGCCGCGATGATTCTGCTTTTTCTCGGCAACTGGCGCAGCACATGCATCATCGCGATTTCGATTCCGCTTTCGATCCTCACTTCGTTGATCGCGCTGCATGCGCTCGGGCAGACGATCAACATCATGACGCTGGGTGGTCTCGCGCTCGCGGTCGGCATTCTGGTCGATGACGCGACCGTCACGATCGAGAACATCGAGCGCCATCTGCACATGGGCACGAATCTGCACGACGCGATTCTCGACGGCGCGGGCGAGATTGCGATTCCCGCGCTCGTGTCGACGCTGTGCATCTGCATCGTGTTCGTGCCGATGTTCTTCCTGACGGGCGTCGCGCGCTATCTGTTCGTGCCGCTCGCGGAAGCCGTCGTGTTCGCGATGCTCGCATCGTATGTGCTGTCGAGAACGCTGGTGCCGACGCTCGCAATGCTGCTGATGGGCCACGCGCACAAGCGCGAAGCGCGTGCAAAGCCGAATCTGTTCATGCGCCTGTATCACCGCTTCGACTCAAGCTTCGAGACGATGCGCGCGGCGTACATCATGGTCCTGAGCAGTCTGCTCGTGCGGCGCCGGCTGTTCGGCTCGATGTTCCTTGCGTTTTGCGTGCTCTCGCTGGGCCTCGCGTTTGCGCTTGGCGAGGACTTCTTTCCGCGCGTCGACGCGGGCGAGATACGTTTGCACATGCGCGCGCCGACGGGCACGCGGATCGAAGAAACGGCGCGGCTCGCCGACGAAGTCGAGAAAGTGGTGCGCGAGGTCATTCCTGCGAAGGAACTGAGCACCGTGCTCGACAATCTGGGCCTGCCGTATAGCGGCATCAATCTTTCGTACAGCAATGCGGGCACCATCGGCACGCTCGACGGCGAAATCCTGCTCGCGCTGAACGAGGACCACAAGCCGAGCCTCGGCTATATCGACCGCTTGCGCGCGTTGTTGCCGCAACGTTTTCCGGGCACGGAGTTCTTCTTTCAACCCGCCGACATCGTCACGCAGATTCTCAACTTTGGTTTGCCTGCCGCGATCGACGTGCAGATCGTCGGGTCGAATCAGGAAGGCAATCTCGAGACCGCGCGAAAGCTGTTGAAGCAGATTCGCACGATTCCGGGCGCCGTCGATGCGCACATCCAGCAGAAGCTCGACGAGCCTGTCATCAATCTGCAGATGGACCGCACCCGCATGCAGCAGCTCAATCTCAATGCGAACAACGTCGCGCAGAACGTGCTGGTCTCGCTGTCGGGCAGTTCGCAGACGTCGCCGGGTTTCTGGTTCAATCCGCGCAATGGCGTCGAGTACAACGTCGCCGTGCAGACGCCGCAATACCAGATCTCGTCCGTCGATCAACTGCTGCGCACGCCCGTATCGGCGACGTCGACGGCGCCGACGCAACTGCTCGGCAATCTCGTGCAGGTCTCGCCGCAAACCCAGTTCGCGATGGTCACACACTACAACATCCGTCCCGTGATCGACGTGTATGTGAGCGTGGAAGGGCGCGATCTCGGCGGCGTCGACACGCAGGTCCAGAAGCTCGTCGATCAGGCACGCGCAACGCTTCCGCGCGGCAGCGGCATCACGATACGCGGCCAGGTCCAGACCATGCGCACGTCGTATTTCGGGCTCGGCATCGGTGTGGCAATGGCGATCGTGCTCGTCTATCTGCTGATCGTCGTGAACTTCCAGTCGTGGATCGATCCCCTCATCATCGTCAGCGCATTGCCGGCGGCGCTGGCGGGCATCGTGTGGATGCTGTTCCTCACGGGCACGCATCTGAGCGTGCCCGCGTTGACGGGCGCGATCATGACGATGGGGGTCGCGACGGCGAACAGCATTCTGATGGTCGCGTTCGCGCGCCAGCGTCTGACGGCGGGCGCACCGCCGTTGACGGCCGCGCTCGAAGCGGGCGCGAGCCGGATCAGGCCCGTGCTGATGACGGCATTCGCGATGATCATCGGCATGATCCCGATGGCGCTCGGACTCGGCGAAGGCGCGGAACAGAACGCGCCGCTCGGGCGCGCGGTGATCGGCGGGCTGCTGTTCGCCACGGTATCGACGCTTTTCTTCGTGCCTCTTCTGTTTGCGGGCATCCACAGCCGGCTCGCGCATCGCAAGGCAAGGCGCGAGCAGGACAATCAATCAGAGGACCGCGACGCTCATGAACGAGATCAGCGACACGACCGAAACGGAAACGGACACAGCTCGACGACGGACGGCCGAGATGACTGAGAACACGCATTCTTCGCTAGCGATTCCCGCGCGGGAAACGGAGGATGGCCACGCGCTGCCGCCGCGCCACATCGAATGGCGGCGCGCGAAAATCGCCGTCTTGATCGTGCTGATTCTGCTCGCCATCGGCGCGTTGCGCACGGTCGTCGCAAACATCATGCAGAACCGCTCGGTCGCGCAGATGACGCAGCAGAACGCGAAGCAGTATGTCGATGTCGTCACGCCGAAGGACAACGACGGCAGCAACATGACGGTGTTGCCGGGCACGCTGCGCGGCTATGTCGAGTCGCCGATCTATGCGCGCGCAACGGGCTATCTGCTGCACTGGTACGCCGACATCGGCGCGCGCGTGAAGGAAGGGCAACTGCTCGCCGAACTCGATACGCCCGAGATCGATCAGGAACTCGCGCAGGCCGTCGCGCAGCGCGATCAGATCCAGTCGAGCCTCGGGCTCGCGAAGAGTTCGTTCGAGCGCTGGCAGCAATTGCGTCAGCGCGACGCCGTCTCGCAACAGGAACTCGACGAGAGGCAAAGCACCTACTTGCAGGACGTTGCGAATCTCGCCGCTGCCGAGGCCAACGTGAAGCGCTTGCGCCAGCTCGAAGGCTTCAAGCGGATCGTCGCGCCGTTCGCGGGCGTGGTCACGCAGCGCAACGTCGATGTCGGCGATCTGATCGACGCGGGCAGCGGCACGAGCCGCGCGCTCTTCGCGCTCGCGCAGTCCGATCCGTTGCGCGTGTATGTGCAATTGCCGCAGGCCTACGCGCAGAACATCAAGGTCGCCGAGGACGTCGTCGTGACGCAGGCCGAGTTGCCGGGGCAGCAGTTCGATGGACGCATCACGAACATCTCCGGCGCGATCGACGTGACCACGCGTTCGCTGCAAATCGAAGTGACGTTGCGCAATCCGGACGGCAAGCTGCGGCCGGGCGCCTATGTGCAGGTGGCGTTGCCGTCGGGCGCACGCGCGCAACTGACGGTGCCGGGCAATGCGCTGCTGTTTCGCGCGGAAGGGCCGCGGCTCGCCGTCGTCGACAGCAACGGCGTCGTGCATCTGCGCAAGGTCGTGATCGCGCAGGACCTCGGGCAAACGCTCGAAATCGAAAGCGGGATCGAGCCGACCGACCGCGTGATCATCAACCCGAGCGATTCGATCAACGACGGCGATCATGTCGAGGTGATGCATCCGCAGACGCCGTCTCAGTCCAAGGGCAAGGCGGCGTCGTGAACACGGTACACGCTGCGCAAATCCGCACCATCGGCACGATGACACTCGCGTTCGCGTTGTGCGCGTGCACGGTCGGCCCCGACTACAAGACGCCGCTGACGGACGCGCCGCCCACGTGGCACACGGATTCGTACTGGCGTCTCGCGCAGCCCTCGCATGCGCCGCTCGCGCCGGACTGGTGGAAGTCGTTCGGCGACGCGACGCTCGACGGTCTCGAAACACAGGCGCTCGCGCAGAACCAGACGCTCGCCGCGGCCAGCGCGCATTACGCGCAGGCCCGCACGACGCTCGCGAACACGCGCGCGCAACAGGTTCCCGAAGTCGATCTGTCGGCGTCGGCGGCGCGCGAGAGAACGTCGAAGAACCGGCCTCTGACAAATTACGCGTCGCCGAATCAATCGACGGTGCAGAACAATCTGCAACTGGGATCGACGATCAACTATGACGTCGATCTGTTCGGCCGCATACGCCGCGAAGTGGAAGGCGCGCAGGCATCGGCGGAACAGTCGCGCGACGATCTCGCGAACGCGCGGCTCGTGCTCTCCACCGATCTCGCCACCGACTATTTCTCGCTGCGCGAACTCGACTCGGAAATCGACGTGCTGAACCGCTCGGTGCAACTGCAACAGAAGGCGCTCGACTACGTGACGACGGAGCACGATCTCGGTTCGGTGTCGGGGCTCGACGTGTTGCAGCAGAAGTCGCTGCTCGATCAGACACGCGTGCAGGCGCAACTGCTCGTCACGCAGCGCGATCAGTTCGAGCATGCGATCGCGGCGCTCGTCGCGGTGCCCGCGCCGCAGTTCGCGATCGAGCCCAAGGTGGTCGACTATCACGTGCCGGCGATTCCGCTCGGGCTGCCGAGCGATGTGCTTCAGCGGCGCCCCGATATCGCATCGGCGGAACGCGCGATGGCCGCCGCCAATGCGCAGATCGGCGTCGCGAAAGCGGCGTTCTTCCCGAGTTTGACGCTGACGCCCGGCATCGGCTGGCAGAGCACGGAGTTCGCGAATCTGATCAGCGCGCCGAGCCTGATGTGGTCGCTCGGCGCGGCGCTCAGCCAGGTCGTGTTCGACGGCGGACGGCGCGCGGCCAACGTGGACTTTGCGAGCGCCGGCTATCAGGCCGCGCAGGCGAATTACCGGCAATCCGTGCTGACCGCGTTCCAGCAGGTGCAGGACGGCATCACGGGGCTCTCGGTGCTCGACAGCGCGGCCGCGCAGTCGCGCGATGCCGTCGCCGATGCGCAGCGCCTGCTCTCGCTCGCCAACGATCGCTATTCGGGCGGTCTCGTCGCCTATCTCGACGTGATCACCGCGCAGCAGTCGCTTCTGACGAGCCAGCGCCAGGACGTGCAGATTCACGGACAGCAGATGACGACATCCGTCGCGCTCGTGAAGGCGCTGGGCGGCGGATGGGACGTGCAGGAGACAGGCGCGCAGCCCGCGCCCGCCGCTGCCGCGAACAATCTCGCGCCATCCGCCGCGCGCGCGCCGGACTGACGCGAAGCGACGCGCATCGGCGGAGGCCATGCCGTATGGAGGGTGACGCAGGCCGGGCTGAACGCGTTTGAAAGCCTACTTATAATGATCGAGAGAAGAGAGAGGAGCGCCCATGAAGCTGCTCATCGTGGAGGATGAATTCAAGGTCGTCGACTATCTGCGTCGCGGCCTGACGGAACAGGGCTGGGTCGTCGACGTCGCGCTCGACGGCGAAGAGGGCCTGCATCTTGCATCCGAGTTCGACTACGACATCATCGTGCTCGACGTGATGCTGCCCAAGCGCGACGGCATCAGCGTGCTGAAAGCGCTGCGCATGCGCAAGTCCACGCCTGTCATCATGCTGACCGCGCGCGATCACGTGAATGATCGCGTGCGTGGCCTGCGCGAAGGCGCCGACGACTATCTGACAAAGCCGTTTTCGTTTCTCGAACTGGTCGAGCGTCTGCATGCGCTTGCGCGGCGTACACGCGTGCAGGAGTCGACGCTGATCTGCGTCGGCGATCTGTATGTCGATCTGATCGGCCGGCGTGCGACGCGCGGCGGCGTGCGGCTCGATCTGACCGCAAAAGAGTTCCAGTTGCTTAGCGTGCTCGCGCGGCGGCAAGGCGATATCCTGTCGAAAGCGATGATCACCGAGCTGGTCTGGGACGTGAATTTCGACAGCCACACGAACGTCGTCGAGACGGCCATCAAGCGGCTGCGCGCGAAACTCGACGGCCCGTTTCCCACCAAGCTGCTGCACACGATGCGCGGCATGGGCTATGTGCTCGAAGTGCGCGAGGAAGCGGAGGCATCATGATTCGCTCGAACCGTTCGATTGGGCGGCGGCTTGCGTTGCTGTTCGCACTCGTCGCCCTGACCGTTTTCACGCTGGTCGACACGGGGCTCTTTCTCGTGCTCCGCTCGCAACTGGAGCAGCGGCTGCGCGAGTCGCTCGATAGCCGCACCGAGGTCGCGCGGATCATCGTGCATCACGCGATCAATCGCGACAAGTGGCGCATCGCGCAAGAAAAGCTCACGGACATGACGCCGCGCGACGGCACGAGCGTCTATTCGATTTCGAGCGACGCGCCGCTCTTCAACTATGGGCATCCGGTGACGGGCAGGGTTATCGCGCAATGGCCGGGCGGCTATGCGCGCGTCGCCGACAACGGCACCCGTCACGACTTGCTGACCCGCACGCTGACGCTCGTGCCGAACGGCGAGCGTCCGCAGGTGCAGTTGCAGGTGGCGACCAGCTACGCGCCGACCGAGCAGGCGTTGCGCGAGTTCGGGCTGGCGCTGGCGGCGCTGTCCGCGTTGGGTGCGATCGGCGCTTCGCTGTTGAGCTATTGGGTCACGCGGATCGGCCTCGCGCCGTTGCGCCGGCTGACGGTCGATGCGTCGGAAGTGAGCGCCGATAATCGCTCGCAACGTTTGCGCACGACCGAGCTGCCATACGAGCTGAACGATCTCGCGCATTCGTTCAACGGCGCGCTCGAACGGCTCGATGAGGCATACGTGCGCCTCGAATCGTTCAACGCGGACGTCGCGCACGAATTGCGCACGCCCGTGACGATCCTGATCGGACAGACGCAGGTCGCGCTGACGCGCAACCGTTCCGTCGACGATCTGCGCCGCACGCTGCAATCGAACCTCGAAGAGTTCGAGCGGATGCGCGGCATCATCAACGACATGCTGTTTCTTGCGCGCGCCGATCAGGGCGAGCAGGCCACGGAACTGGTCGAAGTGTCGCTCGCGGCGGAGATCGCGCGCACCGTCGAATTCCTCGAAATGCCGATGGAAGAGGCGCAGGTGCAGGCCGAACTGCACGGCGATGCCGTCGCGCGCGTGAACCGTTCGCTGTTCGGGCGCGCTTGCGCAAATCTGCTGATCAACGCGATTCATCATTGCACGCCGGGATCGTCGATCGCGGTCACGATTTCGCGCGAAGTGGGCCGCGTGTGGATCGCCGTCGCCAATCCGGGCGAGCCGATTTCGCCTGACGTCCTCGATCACGTGTTCGACCGCTTTTACCGCGCCGAGCTTTCGCGCACGAACAGCCGCGAGAATCATGGGCTGGGCCTTGCGATCGTCAAGGCCGTCGCCGAAATGCATGGCGGGTTCGTGTTCGCGCACAGCCTCGACGGCGTGAATACGTTCGGGTTTTCGATCAGAGGCGTCGACAGGGCGCGCTCTTCGAAATCCGATGCCGTCGAGAAGGAAGCGCCTGTGGCTACGCGGACCATCGCCACCGCGTCCGCGCCGGTCAAGTCGCCGTGACGCGTGCCGTAACGCGTGCCGCGCGAACAGGTAAATTGGTCTCATCATTGGCCTCTGTTCGACCGAATGACGGTCAAATTGACCGGTTACGCTGGATCATCGCGTCCAGTTTGTAATCGGCAAGGGGGCAGTGTGGATCTGATCGAAATGGCAAAGAAGTCCGGCATGCAGGTGCTGCTCGACGCACAGATCGGCAGCCAGTCGTATCACAGCGTGTGCGGGCCGCTTTCCTCCTTGCAGCGATTCGCCGATGAGGTCGGCAAGGCGCTCGCCGCCGAAGCGGCCGCCCAGGCCGCGGCGCATTCCAGCGTGGAAGCGTAGGCGCTGTTCTCGCGAGGCAAACGCAAGCCTCGCATCCGGGTCCTGCATGCGGGCCCTGCATTCGGGCCCGTTATCTGCTTCACGATCGTCGCCCGGCCCAGGCGGGCATTGCCGGCGCGCTGCTTTTCGCGCTTGCTGTCGCGCCCTTTCCACATGACGCTCCGATCGTGGAGGACTCTCTGCGTTGACCGTTCGCGACTCCCTCTTTTCCCGCACCGGATGGCGAAGGAAAGCGCGTGCATTGCTCCGCGCGTTCGCCGCAGGCGCCGCACTGTGTACCGTTTCGGTGACAGTGTTCGCCGCGCCCCGCACGGCCGCGTTGCTCGACTGCGCGGTGATCGACGACAACGCGCAATATAGCGAGCCGGCTGCCGCGCAAGCCGAACAGGCGCGCGCCGCGATGGTCAGCGAACGATTGCGCTCGCAGGTGGACCAGCGCGGGCTCTACCAGGTCGCCGACAACCGGCCGGCCGCGTCGCTGATCGACGGATTCAAGTCGACGCAGGACCTCAACGCGTGCAACGGCTGCGAACTGGAGATCGGCCGGCGGCTGGGCGTTCAGCGCGTCGGCGTATGCTGGGTGCAGAAAGTCAGCAATCTGATTCTCAACATCAACTTGCGCATTGAAGATACGTCAAGCGGACAGGTCGTGTTTCAACGCTCGGTCGACATGCGCGGCAATACCGATCAGTCCTGGCGGCGCGGCGCGGATGCCCTCGTCGGCCTGCTCGCCGCCGATCCGGACGCGGCGCATTGAACATCGCACGTACATCGCACGCACATCGATTTCGGGAAAAACTCCCGGGCGCCCGCGCTGTCATCCGGCCGCGCGATGCGCTAACTTGAGCGTGGGTGAATTCGCCCTTGCGGCAAAACGCAGATGGCCTGAATGACCCGACCGGGCCTGTCGAACAACCAACCGCAGGAGACATCGATGCATTGCACAAGACGTACACGCATGACGGCATCCGTCGCGCTCGCCGTATTGCTCGGCGCGGGTGTGGGTCATGCGTTCGCGGCAACCGCGTATGTGACGAGCGAGACGAACGGCGTCGGCGTGATCGACCTCGACCAGATGACGCTGACCAAAACCATCGGCCTGGGCAGCGACGGTCCGCGCGGGCTGAGCCTCACGGCGGACGGCCGTCGGCTGCTGGTCGCGAACAAGACGGGCGACCTGTCGGCGATCGACACGTCGACGGACAAGATCGTCGCGCGAGTGAAGATCGGGAAGAACCCTGAGTTCGTGCGCGTGCATCGCGGATACGCCTACGTGACGTACGAGCCCGGCGAAAGCGGGCCGCCGCAGCAGGCTCAGGGCGCTGGCAAGCCCGAGGGCAAACCCGAAGGCAAACCCGAAGGCAAACCCGAAGGAAAGCCGGAGGGCCAGGCGGGCAAAGGCCACGACGACGATGACGATGCGAACAGCCCGCCCGCCGAAGTCGCCATCGTCGATCTGAAGACGATGAAGGTGATCCGCTCGGTGAAGAGCGGGCACGAAACGGAAGGCGTCGAGTTCTCGCCGGACGGGCGCGAACTGCTCGTCACGAACGAGGGCGACGATACCGTGTCGGTGTATCGGACGGGCAGCGGCGCGCCCGTGCGCACCGTGAAGCTGAACAAGGGCTCGCGGCCGCGCGGCATCAAGTCGACACCGGATGGCAAGCACTATGTCGTCACGCTGGAGAACACCAGCAAGTTCGTCGTGCTCGATGCGCCGACGCTGAAGACCGTGAAAACAGTCGATACGAAGCTCGGGCCATACGGCGTCGCATTCGATCCGTCCGGCAAGCATCTGCTGATCGCCGCCGCGCGCGACAAGACCTTGCAGGTGTTCGACGCGAAGACCTATGAGCACGTGACGGATGCGCCTGTCGGTCAGCGCTGCTGGCACTTCACGTTCACGCCGGATGGCTCGAAAGTGTTGATGGCGTGCGGGCGCTCGAATGCCGTGTATGTGCTCGACGCGAAGAACAATTATCAGACGCTCAGTCAGATCGGCGATTTGCCGCTGGCGTGGGGTATCGTGACGTCGCCGCCGAGTCAGGGGTCGATTGAGTCGCGGTGACGGGTGGTTGTGTTGGTGGATTGAGCGTTGCCGTGTTTGAGTTAGCCCGCCTTCACCTTTGGCGGGCTTTTTTTGTCGTTCTTCGGGGAATGGATGGCGCTTGTCGACCATTCCCACCGCTCGACATCGAAATAGAGCAAAGGCGGCTATCAAGCTGAAACTGCCATTCATCAGTGATGTCCGCATCAACAGTACCAAGCAGTTCTGGGCAGTGATGTGCTTGCCGGCGTTGCGCGATCGTTCGCTCGGTGTTGCACTATTCATCTGCTTCGGGGGCTGTGCGTCATTGACACCAACGGCAACACCAGTCGTTCGCATTCGGCGGCGTACTGCGTTCACAAACCTCAATCAGGCCGGCCATTCGGGTACTCAGCGCTTGATCCGCAGGTAGGCGCGGCTGATCGCGGGCCGTGTGTGAACCCACAGGCGGCTGGCAAGCCAGGACGCCGGTCGGTCGCGGACTTCGAGACGGTTGATCGAGCGTCCCGCATTCCCCGCATGCGTTTCGTCGCTCTCGTTGGTGCCCGTATGGCAGGTGTAAAAATGGCGGAAGCCGGCGTCGAGCGCGATCTCCCGATAGTCCTCGTCGTAGTAGCCTTGCGGCCAGCAAAGATGATCTGAAATGTTGCCCAATCGTTCAGCAAGCATCTGGCGAGCGGTAATCAGGTCGTTGCGCAAACGTGTGCGCTTCTCGTCGCGACTTCGCGTGACCCGATCCCAACGTATATGGGTATGCGTATGGCTATGAAACTCGAACGTCCCTGCTGCGCGCATCGCGTCGATTTCCGACCAGCGCAGGATCGCTTCATCGGCGCGGCCGTCTTCGATCGCAAGCTCGCCTTCGCGATGATTGAGCAAGCGCGGAAGTTCCGTGGGACTCGACACACTCGTCGCATTTGCCCGCACTTCACCCTCGCCCGGCCAGGCACTCACCAAAAAGCAGAGGGCCGTAAAGCCGTGCCGTTGCAACACGGGATGTGCGTGGACCCAGTTGTCGAGATAGCCGTCGTCGAACGTCAGCACGACAGACTTTGCGGGCACCGGCTCCCCCGCGAGAAAGGCCGAAAGTTGCCGCGAGCCAAGGGTCCGATAGCCGGCACTTGCCAGATACGCCATCTGTGCCGCGAAATGTCCAGGCGTGACAGTGATCATGCCAGGCGAGCTACTGATGTGGTGATACATCAGCACAGGAACCGCACGCGCGCAACCCTTCATGCGTGCGCTTCCCGCCGGCGCAGACTGCATCGATAAAATTCGATTGTCTCGTCCGCCATGTCGTCGATTCCAAATCGGTCTTCGGTAGTGCGGCGCCCCGCCTCGCCCAACCGGGTGCGCTGCTCCGGATTGTCGATCAGTTGCACGAGCGCTGCGCGCAATGCGTCAGGGCTCTTCGGCGGCACCAGCAAACCGTTCACGTTGTGTTCGATCAGTTCGGGCACGCCGTCGACGTCGGTACCGATCACCGGCAGCCCTGCAGCCATCGCCTCGATATATGACTGGCCGAGCGCTTCCTGATGCGTGGGCAGCACGAACAGATCACAGCCACGCAGTACGTTCGGAATATCCGTACGAAACCCGAGCAAATGAATACGTCGTCCGAGCCCGAGACTGTCGACGATACCTTTGATTCTATCGAGGCGTTCCCCATTGCCTGCCATCACGATGTGCAGGTTCGGACGCTCAGCCAAAAGAGGTTGTGCGGCCGAGATCAGGTCTTCGTGCCCCTTCTTGTCGCGCATGATCGCGACCATGCAGCAAATCACCGCATCGGACCCGAGCCCGAGCTCGGCGCGCAGCGTCGATTGTGGAATGTGTGCGTGCTTCACGATGCCGTCATAGATAGTCTGCACGCGGTCGGCCGATACGCCAGCCGAGATCAAGTATCGCCGCACGTACTGGCTGACTGCGATCACGCGATGCGGGATCCAGTTATAAGTGGCGAGCGAACTGATAGGCAGCGCAAGATGGCGAGTCCTGACCACTAGTGGCGTACCCGCGAGTCGCGCGGCCGAGCCGGCGACGAGACTGTCGTGACCACTGTGCGTGTTTAGCACGTCGAAAGCACGGCGCCGCAAAAGTGCCTGGACAGACATCATCGAGCGAACGTCCCCGCCGCCTCTCATACGCGCGTGGTGTACCTTGAAACCTAGCTCTGCGGAGCGCACACCGATCGCCGCGTCGCGAGGACAAACGACTTCAACAATGTGCCCGCGTTCACGCAATGCGAGCATCTCCTTCAACGTGCGAACTTCCTGACCGCCCCATCCCCTGGACGACTCGCTGTGCAACACCTTCAATTCTTTCATCGTCCCTGCCGATGCAATTTAAAATGGTTAGGATGGTGTAATATACCGTAACAAATAGATGTGTTACGCCTTGGGTTTATAGGGATTATCCCGATGGCTGATTCGAGGCAGACCGCCGCTTCAAAAGATTCAGTCTTTGCCGACCGATCCCGTGGCGAATTCGTTAGTGATTCGACATTTATACGAGCACCGTGAGAAGGAAATGCATTCGCATATAACAAGGTGTTTGTAATATCCGGAGATGGCTGCAATGCCAATGCGCGTTACGATCGGCAGATCTTCCCAACCAGTGTCGACGGCGTGAGGCAGCGTCTTGAGCAGGTCAACTTCATATTTCCAGTGTGGCTGCGTAGTACGACAACGCTAGCAACTCGTGGGGCGAATGGCCGTTTGGCGCGCGTAGCGGCCGTCAGAATATCTGTGCGAGGGGGCGCGCGAATGACGCCTCATGGCCCGAACTCAGCGGCCTCTCCGGTGTTTCCCGATATTCCACGATGAACCTTTGGTTGTTGCCCGATTTATTCGTCCGCTAGACAGATTTTTAGCAAGCTGCAATCGAAAGAATTCTATTTGTCACAAAGCGTTGCGCTCACGCGCGCAATGACAAACCTTGACAGAACTGATGTGAATATTCGAATAGGGTTACGGGTTTGGTTTATCTGTAATCCATAAGAATATGAACAACAGGTCGTACCGGCTGATCTTTAGCCGGATTCGCGGAATGCTCGTGGCCGTCGAGGAAACCGCAACCGCTTCGGGAAAATCGGGCGAGACGTCCGCTTCAAAGTGCAAGTCGGGCGTACAGGTGATTGCCTTGTCGCTGCGCAGTCTCGTCGCGCTGCTGATGGCCGTCGCGCCCGTGCTTGCGTTCGCGCAGATCGTGCCGGGCGGCGCGCATGCGCCTGGTGTCATCACGACGCAGAACGGTATCCCGCAGGTGAACATCAACAAACCCTCGGGCTCGGGCGTGTCGATGAACACCTATAACCAGTTCGATGTGTCGAGCCGGGGCGCGATTCTCAACAACTCGCCGACGATCACGAACACGCAGCTTGCGGGCTACGTGAATGGCAATCCGAACTACGGGCCGAACGATTCGGCTCGGGTGATCGTCAACCAGGTCAACAGCAGTTCGCCGTCGCAGCTGCGCGGCTATCTCGAAGTGGCGGGCCGCAGCGCCGAGGTTATCGTCGCGAATCCGAATGGGCTGCTATTAGACGGCGCGGGCTTCATCAACACGTCGCGCGCGGTCATGACCACGGGCACGCCGAACTTCGCACCTGACGGTTCCGTGTCGGGGTTCAATGTGACCCAAGGCAACATCACCGTGCAGGGCGCGGGGTTCAATGCTTCGAACGTCGATCAGGTTGATCTGTTGGCGCGTGCCGTACAGGTCAACGCCGCGATCTACGCGAAGAACCTGAACGTCATCACGGGTTCGAACAACGTCGACTATGCGTCACTGAACGCCACACCTATTGCGGGTAACGGCCCCGCGCCTGGCGTGTCCATCGACGTGAGCAAGCTGGGAGGGATGTACGCAAACCGTATCTGGCTGGTGGGCACGGAGAACGGTGTCGGCGTATCGAACCGGGGTGTGCTCGCAGCACAGGCGGGCGATTTGATCCTGACGACACAGGGCAAGCTCGTGCTCGCGGGACAGACGAACGCGAGCGGTAACATCGCGGCGAGCGCGCGCGATGGCATCGACAACAGCGGCACCACTTACGGGCAGCAGAACGTCAGCGTGAACACGTCGGGCGCGCTCACCAACAGCGGCACACTCGCCGCGCAGCAGAACACGACGCTCAGCGCGGGCAGCGTCGCATCGACGGGCACGCTCGGCGCGGGCGTGAACAGCGACGGCACGATTGCGAGCGCGGGCGACCTGTCCATTTCGTCAACGGGCGCGGTCACGGCTACGGGCCGTAATGCGGCGGGTGGCAATGCTGCACTGAGCGGTACGTCAGTGGATCTCTCGGGCAGCAGTACATCGGCGAACGGCGCGTTGACGCTTTGGGCGAGCGCGGGTGACGTGAACCTGTCGGGCGCGACGACGACAGCGGGCACGACGCTCAACGCGAGCGCAACGGGCACGCTCACCAACGACAAGGGCGCGTTGTCATCGGGCGGTGCGCAGACCCTCACGGCAGGCGCGCTGTTGAACCGCAACGGACAGATCGTGTCGGGCGGCGCGCTGACGGCGAACGTCGCGGGCGCAATTTCGAACCGGGGCGGCACGATGCAGGCTGCGGGCGCGCAGACGTTGCACGCGGGTTCGATCGACAACACGAGCGGTCAGATTGCCTCGCTGAACAGCGACGGCCTGAATCTGACGACGACCGGCCTGCTGAACAACGGCGCGGGTGGCACGGTCGGCGGCAACGGTAGCGTGACCTTGCAGACCGGCCAGTTCGTGAATGCCGGTTCGATCACGGCGGTACAGACGCTTATCGCGAGCACCACGCAGACGCTCTTCAACAGCGGAACGCTTGCGGCCAACAACAATGTGACCCTGTCGGCAGGCACGACACTGAGCAATACCAGCACCATCGCGGCCGGTCATCTTGCAACGCTCACGGCTGCAACGTTCGACGACAGCGGTGGCACGACCAGCGCAGACCAGATCGCGCTGCACGCGACGAACCTCGTCAACCATAGCGGCAGCATCACGCAGACGGGCACGGGTGCGACGACGATCGACGTGACTGGTACGCTGGACAACGCCAGCGGAACGCTCCAGACGAATGCCACGGACCTGACGCTCTCGCCCGCTGCACTCGTCAATGACCAGGGCACGATTGCGAGCGCAGGCACAGGCACGCTTGCGGTGAACACAGGCGTACTGTCGAACAACGCCGGTACGATCGCGACGAACGGTGCGCTGAACGTCCATGCGGGCGCGGCATCGAATCGCGGCGGCACGCTCGCGGGGCAGTCGTCGGCCACGCTGAACGTTGCGTCACTCGACAACAGCGCGGGCGGCTACGTCGGCGCGCAGTCGGTATCGGTCACGGGCGCGGGCACGCTGAACAATGCGGGCGGCACGATTCAGGCAAGCAGCACGCTGGGCGTTTCGGCGCAGTCGGTTGCCAACGACGGCGGCACGATCGCCAACGGTGGCACAGGCGCAACGACAGTCGCGGCAAGCGGCGCGATCTCGAACACGAACAGTGGGCTGATCGGCGGCAACGGCGATGCGTCGGTTTCTGGCGGCAATGTCGACAACTCGGGCGGCACGGTCGTCGCGGGCGGTGCGGCTTCCTTGCAGTCAGGCGGCGCGCTCGTCAACCGTGCTGGCCTGATTCAGGGCGCGGGTAACGTAATCGCGTCGGCGCAAGGCGCGATCGACAACACGGGCGGACAGATCGAAGCGGACGGCGCAACGGCGACGCTCGCCGTCGCGGGCGCATCGCTCGACAACACGAACGGACGCATCGCCAACACCGGCACGGGCGCGACGATCATCAGCGCGAGCGCCATCACGAACAGCAATGTGGGCGGAACAGCGGGCGCGGGCACCATCGGCGGCAACGGCGACGTGACGGTGAACGTGCAGACGCTGTTGAACACGAACGGCGCACAGGTGCTGTCGGGCCACGACCTGGCATTGAACGTCGCGCAACTCGCCGACAACACGAACGCGACGCTCTCGGGCGCGAACAACGTCACGCTCAACGCACCGGGCGCGGCTGTCATCAATGCGGGCGGCTCGATCCACGGCAACGGTGCGGTTGCACTCAACACGGCGTCGCTGGACAACACGAGCGGACGCATCGGCAACGACCAGGGCAGCGGCGGTAGCGTCGCGATCAATACGGGCACGCTTGCGAACCAGAACGGCGCGATCGGCAGCGACCAGAACCTGAGCGTCACGACGAATACGCTGTCGGGCGACGGCCGCATCATCGCGGGCAACGACGGCACGGTTACGGTCAACGGCGACTACACGCTCGATGCCGCCAACGTGATT
Source organism: Paraburkholderia phymatum (assembly GCF_038900715.1). Taxonomy (GTDB): domain Bacteria; phylum Pseudomonadota; class Gammaproteobacteria; order Burkholderiales; family Burkholderiaceae; genus Paraburkholderia; species Paraburkholderia phymatum_A. Next base: position 232,073 of record NZ_JAYMRZ010000004.1, read on the forward strand.
CAGGCGAACCACGACCTGACGTTCACGACGGCGGGCAACTTCACGAACCAGGGCACGCTCGGCGCGGTGAACGCGCTGACGGTGAACGCCGCGAACGTCGACAACCAGGCGGGCGCGGACATCGACTCGTCGAACACGACGGTCAACGCGCAGAACGCGATCACGAACGAAGGCCGCATCGAGGGCGATTCGGTGACGATGCATAGTGCGTCACTGACCAACACCGCGACAGTAATCGGCAATACGGTCACGCTGATCGCCGGTTCGATCGCGAACACGGGCGCAGCGGCGGCGATCGCCGCAGCGACGGCCGTTAATCTGTACGCACCCGGCGACATCACGAACACGGGCGGCGCGACGATCTTCAGCCTCGGCGATATCAACATCGCGGCAGACGGCACGCGCGACGCCAACGGCCTGCTCGCGAACCGTTCGAACTCGCTGACGAACGACCAGTCGACCATCGAGGCGCAAGGCAACATCGAAGTCGCGACGCAAATGCTGACCAACACGCGCCCCGCGCCGCTCGTCACGACGGTGACATCCGATGTAGAAACCGTTCATCAGACCAAGCGCGACAAGTACATGGCCTGCGCGACGACGAACGCCGACAACCACTCGTCCTGTACGCAGGCCGTATGGGATTACGGCTATCAGGCGCCCGTGAACGCCACGTACAGCAGCGCCGACATCGTATCGACCGCGAGCGGCCCCAACGCCACTGACCGAGTGCTGGTCGTGAACATCAACGGTCAGCCGACAACCATCTACTACAACTCGATCACGACCAACGCCGACGGCACGATCACCGTCAGCTATTGGGACGGCTACAACCCGACCGTCAACTACGACCCCGCGACCGAGTACCCGACGCGCAACGACGCGCACCACGGATACCAGCGCGTCGAAGTTGCGCGCGATACGACCACCACCACGCAGCAGGACCAGGCGACGGGGACGCAGGCGCAGCAGGCGCAACTGGTCGCGGGCGGCAACATGATGCTTGCCAACGTCGGCACGGTGAACAACGGCTATAGCGCGATTGCAGCGGGCGGCTCGATCCAGATTGGCAGCAGTGAGCAGAACGGCACGCTCGACAGTGGCAGCAGCGGCACCTATGGTGGGACGACCGTCAACAACACAGGACAGACGCTCTACCAGTACCAGCGACAGGACATCGTCTCGACCTACGCCTGGAACGAGGACATCACGCGCGACGTGGGCCAGGTAGTCGAGCCGTCGATCGTGCTGTCGCCGGTTGCGATCGGCGGCACGGGCGGCACGATCGTCGCGAATAACGCCGTGCGGATCAGCGCGACGACCGTCAACAACACGAACGTCGCGGCAGCGAATTCGGCGACGGGCGCAACGGGCGGCACGCTCGGCGCAAACGGGGCCGTAGGCGGCGTGACAGGCGGCAGCACGCAGACTGTCAATCTCGCGACGGGCCAGACGCAGACCATCAACGCGCCGCAGTCGGTCGCGGGCGCGACTGGCGCGCTGAACATCACGTTGCCGAAGAGCGGCCTGTATACGTTCAACACGGCGCCCGGTGCGTCGTATCTGATCGCAACCGATCCGCGCCTGACCAGCTATACGAACTTCATGTCGAGCGACTACATGCTCGGGCAACTAGGCTGCGATCCGTCGAAGGTGGAGAAGCGCCTGGGCGATGGTCTGTATGAAGAGCAGATGATTCGCAATCAGGTCACGCAACTGACGGGTCGCGTCTATCTTCAAGGCTATACGAACAACGAAGACGAATACCGCGCGCTGATGACCAACGGCGTGAACGTCGCGAAGGCGTTCAATCTCGAACCGGGCATGGCACTGACGGCTGCGCAGATGGATGCGCTTACGAGCGATATCGTGTGGCTCGTCAACCAGACCGTCACGCTGCCGGATGGCACGACGCAACAGGTGCTTGCGCCTGTCGTCTATCTGGCCCATTCACATGCGAATGATCTACAACCGACCGGCGCACTGATCGCGGCCGATGACGTCGAGATTCATGCGACGGGCAGCGCCGTCAATTCTGGCGTCATCAAGGGCGGCTCGCAGACGGTGATCAGCGCGACCGACATCGTGAATCGTGGCGGCAAGATCGGCAGCAGCGGCGCGAACGGGACGACGGTCGTGTCCGCAACGAACGATGTGGTCAACGCATCCGGCCAGATCACGGGCAACCGCGTCGCTGTGCTTGCCGGTCACGACATCACGAACACGACGCTGGTCGACACGGTCGGTGTGAGTTCGTCAGTTGGCAATAGCAACGTCAACCAGACGTTGCTCGGCGCACAGGGCACGATTGCATCGACGGGTGACATGGTCGTATCAGCGGGTCACGACCTGAACGTGCGTGGCGCGAACATCAGCGCGGGCGGCAATGCGCAGATTGCGGCGGGTCACGACATCAACGTCGATACGGTCGAATCGCAGACCTCGCAGTCGGTCACGAAGAACGCGAACCATCATTGGGAAGCGAATAGCACGCTAAATGAAATGAGCGGCATCAGCGCGGGCGGCAGCCTCGCGATGCAGAGCGGCAACGACATGACGTTCAAGGGTGCTGCGGTCAGCGCGGGCGGCGACATGGCGGTTGTGGCGGGCGGCAATCTGACGGCGACGACGGTCACGAATACTGCGTCGTACAACAACGTCGCAACCGATGACAGGACGCGCAAGGAAGTCGACCGGAGTTACGACGAACAGGCTGTTGGCACGTCGTTCAAGGCAGGTGGTAGTGGCACGCTGGCCGCTTTAAGTACCGATGCGAGCAAAGGCAATGTGACGTTTACAGGCTCGTCGCTGTCGACGGATACGGGCGCGGCCAATGTCATCGCGAGCGGCAATGTCGCGATCAACGAGGCGCACGAAGAACACGACAGCTACACGGCGACGGAATCGAAGCGCGGCAGTTTCCTTCACGGTTCGACCACTGACACGATGCAGAGCACCCAGGCCAACATCAGCGTCGGCAGCACTGTATCCGGCGATTCCGTCAACGTCAGCGCCGGGAAGGATCTGACGGTGAAAGGCTCAACCGTCGCGGGCACGAATGACGTGAATCTCGCAGCGGCCGGCAGTGTGAATATCACCACGTCGCAGGATACGCAGACCTCGTCGAGCTACTACCGGAAACACGAGTCGGGCATTGGCACAGGCGGAGGCATCGGTATTTCAGTCGGCAGCAAGACACAGATGGATGCGGCCAATAACGCGCAGGTAACGAACAACGGCAGTCTTGTCGGCAGCATGGACGGCAGCGTCCATATGTCAGCGGGCAAAGACCTTCATGTGACCGGGAGCGATCTGATCGCGGCACAGAATGTCACCGGCACAGGTGCGATCGTCACGATCGACTCGGCCGTCGACACGATGCACCACGACGAGACGCACGAAGTCAAGCAAAGCGGTTTCACGCTTGCGATCAAGGCTCCCGTGATCGATGCGGTATCGAACACTGTCAATCAGGCGCGCGCGGCGAGCCAGAGTCAGGACGATCGCGCGGCGGCGTTGCACGGCATTGCGGCGGCGAGCGGCGCGCTCGACTCCATCGGTGCGGCGGGCGCGGCAATGGGCCAACTTGCCAACGGACAAACGCCATCGGTCAAGATCGAACTGAGCTATGGCAGCAGCCACAGCAAGAGCACGTACACGGAAGACGGCACCACGAACCGGGGTTCGACCGTAACGGCGGGCGGCACTGCCGCGTTTGTCGCGACGGGAAACGGCACGCCAGGCAGCGGGAATGTCACAGTTGCCGGTTCGAGCGTGAACGCTAACGACGTGATACTGGCGGCAAAGAATCAGGTCAATCTCGTCAATACGACTGATTCCGACTCAACGCGTAGCACGAATGAATCCAGCAGCACGAGCGTCGGCGTGTCGTATGGCACGCAGGGCTTTGGTGTCGACGCTTCGATGTCGAAGGCGCACGGCAACGCGAACAGCGATTCGGCGATGCAGAACAACACGCACGTCAATGGCGCAGAGCGCGTGACCATCGTGTCGGGTGGCGATACCAACATCATCGGCGCGAACGTGAACGGCAAACAGGTGTCGACCGACGTTGGCGGCAACCTGAACGTCGCGAGCGTGCAGGACACGATGACGAGCAGCGCGCATCAGCAGAGCGCGGGCGGAGGGTTCAGCGTCAGTCAGGGTGGCGGCAGTGCGAGTTTCAGCGCACAGAACGGCAACGCAAGCGGCAGCTATGCGGGCGTCAACGAACAGGCCGGGCTTCACGCAGGCTCGGGCGGGTTCGACATCAACGTGAAGGGCAACACGGACCTCAAAGGCGCGACGATTGCAAGCGACGCGGACGCATCGAAGAACACGCTGACGACGGGCACGCTAACCTGGTCGGACGTGGAGAACCATTCGGAATACAGCGCACACAGTTCAGGCATCAGCGCAGGCGCGGGCGTGGGTGACGGCGGCAACAACTACACGACGCATGGCCCAACGTGGGGCAAGAACACGGGCGGCGCGCTCCCCGTATTTGCGAACGATAGCGGTAGTGAAAGCGCGACGACGGCAAGCGGCATCACCTCGGGCACGGTCAACGTGACAGACGGCGCGCACCAGACGCAGGACATTGCGAGCCTGAACCGTGACACGTCGGCCACCAACGGTACGGTTGCGAAGACGCCCGATATGAGTAACCTCCTGGCTAACCAGTCCGACCTGATGGATGCGACGACGGCCGCAGGCGAAGCCGTGGCACGACGCATTGGTGACATTGCTGATTCACAGCAGAAGGCGGCGCAGGCGCAGGCCGACGCAGCGAAGAGTGCGGGCGACATGGACGCATACAACAAGTACCAGGCACAGGCGGATTCGTGGGGCGATGGCGGATCGAACCGGATTGCGTTGCATGTCGCTGGTGGCGCGCTCACAGGTGGTCTCAGCGGCATGGGCGCGATTGGCGGCGCTGTCGGCGCAGGCGTTGCGGCAAAGATGGCGGGCCAGCTCGACGAACTGGCGCACACGTTCAGCAACGGACAGGACATTGATCCGGGCCTGGCTGCCGGGAACCTCGCGACCAATGTCGTTGCTGGCGTAGCTGGCGGGCTCGTGGGCGGCGGTGCCGGTGCGGTGACGGCGGCCAATGTGGATCGTTATAACCGGCAACTTCACGAGGACAACAAGGCGCAGGAAAAAGTACTTGCGAAGAAGCTCGCCGATGGGAGTGGCGGTAAGTATACGGAGCAAGCCATTGAGAACCAGATGGCGTTGATGGACCTGACGGTGAACGACCAAACGGAACTCGGAAGCGTTCGCGTAGCGGTGGGCAGTAAGCCCGACGACGGAACTACCTGGGTACTGTATGGCGTGAATCAGGCGGGTCAACAGGTGTGGGGACAATCGCTTCCTTCGGGAGACGCTGACTTACAGAGCTACATTGCGAAGAATGCTAGCAGTATGAGCGGCGGAACACTTAGTTACGAGCCGACAACGCAGGCATATAAGCAATATTCTGCGGGGATTTCCGGGACCGTAATGCTTCCGCTAGTTGGTGCGGGCGGTGGCGTGAATGTGGGTGTCCAAACGGATGGCACGCTCGGGGGAACATCGCCGTATATTCAAGTGCAGGCAAACGGCATGGCGAGCGGTGGCGCGTATGCGGGCGTCGGTGGCGGCGTCGGCATCAGTCGCAGCAACGGGCCAATCACGACAGGCAGCAGCACCGGAGGCTATGCCGAAATGGATGCAGGATTTGGAGCATCGGGCGGCGCCAATCTTGCCATTAACGACGATGGCACTATTGGAGGCATCGGGGGTGCAGCACCCGTGAAGGTTTTCCCAGGAGTCGGTTATGGCGCTGGCATTGGAGCTGGTAAATCGACATCATCAACCTTGGTGCTCCCTTCACTCAACGATATTCTCGGACGTAAGAAATGAGACCACGACTCATATCGATGTTTCGTTACCTTTTGGAGTTTGTCGCCTTTTACGCGCTCGCATTTGTGGTCGAGCATTTTATCGATCCTGCAAAGGCCGCATTTCAAGCAGGTTTGGCAACGTTTTTTCTAACCTGTGCTTGCTTGATAAGTCGTCCTTCCGCACCGCATCAGCTATTTTGGCTGATGACACGTCCGGCGATTCTCCTCGTATCAGTCATCGTGGTGGGATTCGGGGCATTGGGAGGGCGAGAACCGGATCTCAGCGTCCTAGCACCAGGAGTCGGTTTATGTCTTATTGGCGCGGCCTTTGCCGACCGAGTGGAACGCGCACGACGGAATAAGTAGACAAGGCAAACGCAATATTGGGAAATAAGGATGATTCGACTTTTCGGCCTGCTGCTATTTGCTTTTTTTGTCGCTTCTTTGCTTCGCGACAGTTAAGGCATTTGTAGTCGTTGTGACCGTGTTCGTCTACGGCGGTCACTACTCCTGGGGTGTCGAGGATGTCCGGTTCATCCTGATTGTAGGCGCATGTTTGGGTGTAGTTTTTTCGATCTTCGTTGTTATCCAGTACATGCGCACGCGAAAGTAACGGCTAGAAAAACTTAACCTTCGCGTCGAAATAGAACACTACGGCGGCGGTCACACAGACCGCTTGCCGCACGACAAGCAGAATCAGGAACCCAGTTAAACAATGAAACTCAATAAGAGGCTGGCGGCTTTGCCGCTCACAGCCCTGGTATCGCTCGCGTCCAATGCGCAGCAGGCACCGACGCCCGCAGACACGGCCACAGCCGCACGCGCGAACGCCGAGCAGAACCAGCAGCTACAGCAGCAACGCGACGCACAACAGCGCGCGCAGACGGTCAACGCTCCAGCCGTGCGCTCCACGGCACCGAAGGCCGAAGGCTTTCCCGTACTGCCCACTGAGTCACCGTGCTTCCGTATCGACACGTTCGCGCTCGACGTACCGGCGACACTGCCCGATGCGATGCGCAATCGGGGGGCGTCTGCATTACCGCTCGATCCGTTCGCATTCGCGCACGAATGGCTCGATCACTACAAGGGCCAATGCATCGGCAAGGCCGGACTCGACGCGCTCACGAAGGGTCTGCAACAGGTCATTCTCTCGCACGGCTATGTGACGACGCGCGCCCTTCTGCCCGAACAGGACGTATCGACAGGCGCGCTGAAAGTTGCGCTCGTGCCTGGCGTCGCGCGACATCTGCGCTTTGCCGACCCAGACACACGCGGCACATGGAAGTCCGCATTTCCTGCACGCGATGGCGATCTGCTAAACCTGCGCGACCTCGAACAGGGCCTTGAACAGATGAAGCGCGTCGCATCGCAGGACGTGGACATGAAGATCGAGCCAACCGAAGCACCAGGCGAAAGCGACGTCGTGATTACCGTAAAGCGCTCGAAGCCCTGGAACTTCGTCGCGTCAGTCGATAACTCGGGCACGAAAGAAACGGGCAAGTGGCAAGGCAATATCAGTGTTGGGCTCGACAATCCGCTCGGGCTAAACGACGTGCTGACGTTTGGCGCGAACCAGGACCTGTCGTTTGGCAACAAGACGCTCGGTTCGCACGGCTTCAATGGCTCGTATTCCGTGCCGTGGGGCTACTGGACCGCGACACTGTCGGGCAACACGAACACGTACTATCAGAACATCGCCGGCGTGAACCAGACGTTCGTATCGAGCGGCAATGCGCAGACGGCGGCGCTGCGTCTCGCGCGCGTGCTCTCGCGCGGCCAGAACGATGTCTTTGGCGTGGAGTTCCAGCTATCGAAGCGCTTCGGCGAGAGCTTCATCGACGGCACGACCATGCCGATCCAGCACCGCAACAACACGTTCATCGAGGCGGGACTGACTGATCGCCATTACTTCGGCGCATCGCAGTTCGACGGCACGCTCGCGTACCGACAGGGCATTCACGACCTCGGCGCAACGGGCGACCCTGACCCGACGCTGTATTCCGCAACCGACGACAGCAAGCCGCGCCCGACCTACCTGTACAAAATGGTCGTGCTCGACGCAAACCTGTCGGTGCCGTTCGCTATCGCTTCACAGAACTTCCGCTACGTGACGACCTTTCACCGGCCAGTACACGAACGACACGCTGTTTTTCATCGACGACCTGACCATCGGCAGTCGCTACACGGTGCGCGGTTTCGACGGCGATACGATGCTTGCGGCAGAGAAAGGCTTTTACTGGCGCAACGAACTGCAATGGCCGATCGGGCAGACAGGACACGCGCTCTACGCGGGAATCGACTACGGACGCGTATTCGGGCCGAACACAGCATTTCTGGCTGGCTCGCAACTCGCGGGGGCGGTCATCGGCATTCGCGGCAGCGTGCCGGCGAAGTATGCTGCGCTCTCGTACGACCTGTTCGCGGGTACGCCGATCTACAAACCACCCGGCTTCCCCACCGCGCGCGTCACGATCGGAGCCCAGGCGACCGTACAGTTCTGATCCACCGTCGAACGTGATCGAAGGCGCAAGAATGCGCAATCCATCGCGGACACCATAGCGGCTGCTAAAGTCCTGCACAACACAGCCGTTAACGCAGTCACGCATTTCCAGCGCCTGCGACTCCACTCATGCCTCGCCCCGAAGAACAGCCGCCCCGCCAGCCCGCTCACATCGACTCACGGACCATCGCCGCCATCGTGGTCGGCAACGGCTTCGTCGCCTACGACTTCACGGTCTACAGTTTCTCGGCCGCGTTGATCGGCAGTCTGTTCTTTCCATCGGCGAACCCCGCGTCATCGTTTCTGCTGTCGCTTGCGACGTTCGGCGCGGGCTTCGTCATGCGTCCGCTCGGCGCGCTGATGATCGGCCATATCGCCGACAATCGCGGCCGCCGCGCCGGCATGAGCGTGTCGCTCGCTTTGATGACCGTCGGCACGTGGATGATCGCCTGTCTGCCGACGTACGCGACCATCGGGCCCATATCGACCGTGCTGATCGTCGTCGCGCGTCTGATGCAGGGGCTCGCCGCAGGCGGCGAAATCGGACCGGCATCGGCGTCGCTGATGGAGTCGGTTGCCTATCGGCATCGCTGCTTCATGGTGAGCTGGCGCGGCGCGAGCCAGGGCGCGGCGGCATTCGCGGCGGCGCTGATCGGCGCAAGCACCACGGCATTGCTGTCGCACGAGGCGATGCAGGCGTGGGGATGGCGCATCCCGTTCGTGCTGGGCGGCTTCATCGGGCCCGTCGGCTGGTATCTGCGCAGCCGGATGGCCGCCGCCGAAATGCCGGCCGCGCGCGAACCGCTATCAGCGCGCCTCTTCACCGAGCACGCGCGGCCGCTCTTCTGGGGCGTCCTGATGATGGCCGCGCCCACCGTCAGCATCTACGTGACGGTGTTCTACATGCCGTCGTACCTCGTGCGCACGCTGCATCGGCCCGCCGCGATCAGTCTGCTGACGGGCTGCATCTCCGGGCTCGTGATCCTCGTCGTCACGCCGCTCGTCGCGCGCATGGCCGACCGGCTCGCGAGCCGCAAGACGCTGCAATACGTGACGCTCGCGGTGTCGATCGCGGCGGCATGGCCCGTGTTTCGGGCGCTGCTCGACGGTGCAAGCGATATTGCCGCGCTGCTCATCATCACGGCCTTCGTCGCGTTCGCGCTGAACAACGCGGGCGCCGGCTCCGTGCTGATGATGGAGGCCTTTCCGCGCCACCGACGCGCAGCTGGACTCGCTGTGATCTACAGCGTCGGCGTGGTGGTGTTCGGCGGCTTCTCGCCGTTGATCGTCACGTGGCTCATCGACTCGACGGGCAACCCGATGGTGCCCGCGTGGTATCTGATCGCGGCGATGGCGCTCTCGCTAGCCGGGCTGACGCGCTTTCCCGAGCACGCGCAAGCTGCTCCGACACGGCGATGACGGCAGCCGCGCCACGCGCGCCGCTCACTCGCGCTCGCGTTGCAGCGATTGCGCGCGGGCGCGCAAGTCCTGCGGGCTCATGTCGAATGCGCGGCGAAACGCGCGCGTGAAGTCCGACGCGCTGTTGAATCCGAGCCCATACGCGATGTCCATCACCTGAAGCTGCGGGAAGCGCACGAGCTCGTCGGCGGCCTCGCGCAGCCTCTGGTTGCGTATGTACGCGCCCAGTCCGCCTTCGTGCTCGAACCAGCGGTAGATCGTCGCGCGCTTGAGTTGCAGCGTCTGCACGACGCTCGCAGGCGACAGATCGGGCCGATGAAGATTCGCGTCAACGAAGCGCCGCACCCGCGCGAGCACGGCGGCCTGCAGCGCGGCGCGTCCCGCGCCCGTCAGCGTCGCGTCCTGCCGGAACGCGGCGATCAGCAACTGGGCGCCCGTTTCGAGCGCGCGCGCCGCTTCATCGGGCTGGGCGTCACGAATCGTCGCCGCGACGTCCGCGAGATGATCGCGCGCCGCGCGGGCGAGCGGCGCGCCGAACGGCAGGGTCCGGCCGTGGATCGACTCGCCGTCCGCGAGGCCCGCATCGATCGCATGCTGGGGCACGAACAGCGTCAGCACGCGGCACGCGGGGCGCTCGACGTGAAACGGCTGATTCAGGTCCATCGCCACGATCCCATGCACCGAATCGGCCTCGCTGCGTTTTCGGTGCATGCCCGAGATGCGTCCCGTCTCGCCTTCCAGATACAGATGGAACGCATAGTCGCGGCGCGTATCCGTGGAGACGCGCGCGATCGAGCGTTCGAGCACCATTGCGTCGGTTTGCGAATCGGTGAAAAGCGCGCCGCCAACCCGGTAGCGGTCGATGTGCGCGCCGAACCCTTGCGTCAGCTGGTGCCGCGAAGGCGGCACGTCGACTACGTGTCCGACCCGCGTGCGCCAGGCCAGCACCTGTTGATCGGGCGCGAGCGCGTGCGTGCTGAAGCGGTCGATCAGCAGCGACGTATGCGGTTCGGTCTCCGGCGGCGGCCGGTGCGGATCGGGGCGCTGGGTCATGGTTCGGTGCGGCGGGTGCTGCGTTGCAATTCGAGGCGTATAACGAGCCGCCGGAATTTCTGTGGCTGCTGCAGAGAACTGAGACGCATGGTAAAGCCATTCTTAAAAGTCGCGCTATCGTTGAAAGAAAAAAGGCCGGACGGGTCGTGCGGCGTTGCCTTGCATTTCAAGCGAGGCATCGTGGGCGCGGCTGCGCAGCCCCGCTGTCGCCGAGGACAGTCGAGCGCGGCCCGTCTGACGGCTTACGGGGTAACGAGCGGGGGCTCAATGACGATCACGAAAGCGGAAAGCGCGACGGATGTCGCGGCACGACAGTCGGCCAGCCTGGCGGACGCGGAACTGGACCATCTCGAACGGATGGTGCAGTACATCGTTCGCCGCACGGAAGCGGACGACACGGACGACACGTCCCGGCTCGACTACGAATACTGGGGCAAGCGCCTGCGCGCGCTGACGCAGACGCACGATCTGGTGGCGACGCAACGACAGCGGATCATCGGCCTGCTCGATCTGCTGGAGCGCGAAATGCTGTACCGGTCGCGCCAGACGGCCGCGTGAGCGGATCTTCATCGCCGCACGCGATCGACCGCGCCGCATGAACAGGGCCGGTGCCGCCCCTGCGCGCGGGCGCCTTTCAATCTCCTCTCGCCTCGTTTCGCCGCGCCGTCACAGCGTGGCGCGAGTGCGCCATCGCTGATGATTCGAGTGCATCAGCTGCCCGACGGGCATATCGGGCCTAGCGCCTTATTTCGTCGATACGCTCGGGAAAAGCGTGCGAGCAACTGTCAAATGATGCGAAATCGCATCACAAATCGGCGACTTGCGGCGTTTCGCGTCCACGCTGCGCGGTGACGGACGGCGGGTTGTGTTTTAATCACGCCTGCCGCTGCTGTCTTCAACGTATCCGATTTCCAGCTTCCATCCGATGTCCGCTGTCGTCAAATCCGAATTGCTCGAAAAATTGTGGGTCCGCATGAGCGAACGCGGCGATTTCCCGCTGCTGTCGCAGGCGCTGCGCTCGACCGTTTCGGCGATGAGCGACGACGACCTCGACTTCACGTCGCTCGTGCAGGTCGTGCTCTCGGACGTCGGTCTCACGCAAAAGGTGCTGCGCCTCGCCAATTCGGCGATGTATGTCGCGTTCGGCGGCAACATCACGACCGTGACCCGCGCGCTGATGGTGCTCGGCATGGATACCGTCGGACATCTCGTCGTCGGGATGAAGATCGTCGATCACTTTCATCAAAGCGTGCCGCACCGGATCGACGCGAAGCTCGAACTCAACCGCGCGCTGCTGTGCGGGACGGTCGCGCGGTGCATCACGGAGGGCGTCGATCTGCGCATCGCCGAAGAGGCCGTCGTCTGCACGCTGATGCGGCAGATCGGCAGGCTGCTGGTCGCGTTCTATCTGGAAGGCAAGTGGGAGCAGCTGCGCCGCACAGCCGAGAGCGAACGGATCGACGACAGCGAAGCGTGCGTGCGCCAACTGGGCGTGAGTTTCGAGGACATCGGCGCGGAGGCCGCGCGCCGCTGGCGGCTGCCGGAGACGATTTTCGCCGGCATGCAGTCGCTCGGCGCGCCGTCCGACGAGCCTGCGTCGGACCATGTGCGCTGGCTGCGGGCCGTCAACAGCTATTCGACGGAAGCGGCCAACGCGCTTGCCGCCCACCAGTCGGGCGACGGCCTGGAAGCCGTGCTCGCCGAGCTTGCCGTCCGCTATAGCGACGAGCTGAAGGTCGATGCGCCGAGGCTCGAAGCGCTGAGCGCCGCGCTGATCGATGAAGAGAGCAGCGAGGGCCTGATGCAGGAAATCGCCGAGTTGCGCGCGCACGCCGATGCGATCGTGAGCACCGGCAACTCCGCGCATGCGCGGTTGAGCGCGGGTCTCGAAGACCTGCGCGCGCTGCCGTCCAGCAAGACGCTCGCGCCCGTGCTGACGCTCGCTTCCGAGGCGGTTCTGGCGGGGCTTTCGCTGTCGCGCACGCTCGTGTTCGTGCGCCAGGCCGACGCGCGGTATCACGCGCGAATCGGCTTCGGGCACGACATGGAGCGCATGCTGCCGACGCTGAATTTCGGCGCGGGGTTCCAGCCCGATGTGTTTCATCTCGCGATCGCGAACCCGGTGGGCATCTTCATCGAAAACGCGCGCGAACCGCGGATGGAGGCGCGCTTGCCGGACTGGTTCAAGGCGCATCTCGCCGACGCCCGTGCGTTCGTGCTGCTGCCCGTGAAGGCGAAGGACACGACGGTCGCGCTTCTTTACGGCGACTGGACCCAGACACAGCCCCTGCACAAGATCACGCAGACGGAGATGGCCATACTCAACGAGCTGACGCGCGAGTTGAGCCGGTTCTTTTCGGGTGCCAACCTCGAAGCCGTCGACATGCTTTGAGCGCGCGGGCCGCGAATTCAGGGGCCTCGCATCCGTTTGCCGATGCACGCGCGTGGCGTGTGATGAACTGCTAGCGCAAATCAGCGCGCCCAGCCAGCGAGCAGCGCCGGCAATTGCACCATGTCTTCGAACACGTCCGCGACACCGGCCGCGCGCAGCGCTTCCTTCGAGCTGTGGCCTTTCTCGCCCGGGCTGTAGCCGAACACGGTCGCGCCCGCCGCGCGGCCTGCCGTGGCGCCCGTTACCGTGTCTTCGATCACCGCGCAGCGCGACGGATCGACACCCAGACCCGCCGCCGCCGCGAGATACACGTCTGGATGTGGCTTGTTGCGCGGCGTTTCATGGCCGCTGAAGATGCGCCCTTCGAAGTGATCGAGCACACCGATTTTCGCCAGTTGCAGGCGCACCTTGTGGCGATCCGCGCCCGATGCGACGGCGATGCGTCCGTCCAGCCGAGCGTGCAGCGCGCCGACCGTCGCGGCGATGCCGTCTATTGCCGTCACGTCGCGTTCGAGCGCGGCATTGCGCCGTGCGCGGAACGACTCGATCCATGCCGCCGTGATCCTGACGCCCGTTTTCGCTTCGATCAGCGGCGCTTCGTCCATGACCGTCTTGCCGATGAAGATCGCCATCGCTTCGTCGAGGCTCAGATGCCAGCCGAGTTCGCCGAGCATCGTCGCGAGCACGGCGGTGGTAATCGTCTCCGAGTCGACGAGCACGCCGTCGCAGTCGAATAGCACGGCATCAAACGGAAAAGCAGACATCGTTGTCCCTTGTGGTCGGTCGAAACCCGCAAGCGTACCGCGACTCGGGACAGTGTGCTCCGAAAGCGGCCACGCGCCGTGCGGGCGCTGCGGCCGCGTCGAACGATCAGAACTTGTGACGCAGGCCGATGCGCGTCACGAACTGCGTGTTCGCGCCCGCATTGCCGATGAACGACGACGACGAGCCGATCTCCGCCTGCACGGGCACATTGCGGCCCGCAACGGTATTGCTGCCCGATGCCTTCTGATAAATCGCGAGCACGTAGACATCGGTGCGCTTGGACAGCGCGTAGTCGACGGCGCTGTTGATCTGATGCCACTTGCCTTCGAAACGGTCGTCGAGCTTCGAGAACGTATAGCCGAGGCCCGCCGACAACGCCGGCGTGAACGCGTACCGGCCGCCGATCTCATAGTTGTTCAGCTTCGACGATGCGCCCGTGAGCGGCTCGAACTTCGTGTGCGTCCAGTTCGCCCACACGAGGGCCGCTGCGATCGTGTAGCGCGCACCGACGCCGAACGTCTCGAGATCGCGCAGTCCGCCCGTGTTGACGTTCGCGATGCTCACGCTGAACGCGGGCGTTGCGCCGTTCGGATAGCGGATGTTCGTGTAAGCCGCGCCGATGCCGAACGGTCCCTGCGCGTAGTTGGCGCCGAAGCTGTATGCGCTCGACGAGCCTTGCGTGGTCGTCGTGCCGACGGTCGTGGTCGGCGTGCCGGCGAACAGCGTCGAGTTCGAGAAGCCGTACATCGCGCCGAACGTCAGACCCGCGAAGTTCGCGCTGCTGAATTTGACCGAGTTGTTGATGCGGCTCGACACCAGCTGGTCGAGATCGTTGATGTGATACGCGTAGTTGCCGGCAGGCGTCTGGCTGCCCATCGTGTAGTTGCTGCCGATGTACTCTGTCGAGAACGTGTACTGGCGGCCGAACGACAGCGCGCCGATGCTGTCCTTCGATACGCCGACGAACGCTTGCCGGCCGAACAGCGCGCCGCCCTGGCCCGATGTGCCATCGCCGCTGCTGAAGCCGCTTTCGAGCACGAACAGCGCCTTCATTCCGCCGCCCAGGTCTTCCGCGCCGCGCAGGCCCCAGCGGCTGCCCGAAGCGACGCCGTCGCCGTATTTGACGACGCTGTCGTGTCCCGTCGAGGTCGCGACCTTGTTCGCGTAGGTGATACCCGCATCGATCAGCCCGTACAGCGTGACGCTGCTCTGCGCGTGCGCTGCCGTGGCGAAACACCCGAGGGCCGCGACGGCCAGGAGGGTCTTCTTCATTCTTCTTCCTTTTGTTGTGGACGCATGTGTCTCGACTGACGAAACACGCGTGACGTCGGTGATGAAAAACGTGCGGCTGCTTTCATTGCGTTGTCCGCCTTGAATCTTTGACCGCATCGACCACTTACAAAGGCTTGAAACGTCGCGCCATGCGAGGGACTCATGCGCGCGCGATCGTTCGTCTCGATGCCTGTGTGTTCCTGCTGGAGCGGCGCGCCGTAAGACAGCCGCTGACGTAGTCGGCGCCACACATTGTTAGGATGCCGAAGCGCAGACGATAACGACGCATTGCTTCATCGACGTAGGCCGGACGAGGGTATTCCGGTTTTCGTGGAGCAGAGGGATGAATGGAGCGTCGAGCCGACCCGGGGATCTGCCCGTATGGCTTTAGAGCGGCGAATATACCGATTTGTCAGTATGCCGTAAACGCTTACGAGCGACTGTAGTCTTTTGTCAACACAGCCCACAGCGGCCCTACCAAAGAACGGCTTTCCGTGCCTGACGAACTCGCTGCGCGCGAATTCAGTCGGAATCCTCATATGTGAATCGAAGTTCTATTGCAGCGCAACGAAGCGCAAGTTTCATATGCGCCTGGTAAATCCGCATTGCTTGGCCTAGGCTTATTAGAGCCGGCCTCCGGGGCGAGAAAAGGCGTCACGGTTCTCCCCGATTTTGCGCAGCCGACCGTTCCGACGAAGCAAATCAACGCTTTTAATTTTTAAGCTTTTGTTGTTTGAGAAGGGTTGCGCGATTGTGCCTGTGCACGCCGTTTTGGGTGTGGAAGAACGACGAATTTCAGTGCCCGCAATTCTCAAGCAATAAGAAGCGGAGGAGACGCTCATGCCCACATCCCCCCGGTACTTCGCCGTCTTCGTTCCCTTGCTCGTCGCAGCTCTCGCGCCCGCCGCGTCGAACGGCGCCGACGAAGTGCAGAATGCTGCGACCACGACGTCGGCGCCCGTGCCTTCGACGTTCCAGCCCGTCGCCCAGGCGCAGCTCGACGGCGCGGCCAGCAATTCGTCCGACTGGCTGCATTCGAACGGATCGTATGCGCAGACACGCTTCTATCCCGGCACGCAGATCAACAAGTCGAATGTGTCGAAGCTGAGGCCCGTCTTCATCTTCCAGACGGCCGTCAACGAGTCGATGGAAACAGCGCCGATCGTAAAGAACGGCGTGATGTTCATCACGACATCGTTCAATCACGTGTACGCGGTGGATGCCGTCACGGGCAAGGAATTCTGGCACTACAAGCACAAGATGGGCTCCGTGACGACGTTCTGTTGCGGGCCCAACAATCGCGGCGTGGCGATTTCCGGTGACAGGCTCTACATGGGCACGCTCGATTCGAAGCTGGTCGCGCTCGATGCGAAGACGGGCAACGTGCTGTGGCAAAGCCAGATCGCCGATCCCGATCAGGGCTATTCGGAAACGATGGCGCCTGTCGTCGTCGACGGCAAGGTGCTGATCGGCACGAACGGCGGCGAGTACGGCATTCGTGGTTTCGTGAAGGCGTTCGATGCGAACTCCGGTCAACTGCTGTGGACGTTCTACACGATTCCGGACAAAGGACAGGAAGGCGTATGGGCGACGAAGGACGCAACGGGTCGCGACGAGCATCGCGACATCGACGCGGAGAAGAAGCAGCTCGCGGACAAGGGCGGCGACTTCTACAAGACGCTGGGCGGTGGTGTCTGGATGGCGCCCGCCGTCGACCGCAAGACACATACGGTGTACTTCGTCGTCGGCAATCCGTCGCCTGACCTGTATGGCGCGATCCGGCCGGGAGACAACCTGTACACGGATTCGCTCGTCGCGATCGATCTGGAAACGGGCAAATACAAATGGCACTTTCAGTACGTGCCGCACGACGTGTGGGACCTCGACGCCGCCAGTGCGGCGATCCTGGTCGACGTCCGCGATACCAACGGCAAGATGATTCCGGGCGTGATCCACGCGGGCAAGACAGGGCACGTGTATGTGCATGATCGCGCGACGGGTCGCCTGATCCGTTATTCGCAGGCCATGATTCCGCAGGAGAACATGTGGACGCTGCCGACGCCGCAAGGCGCACGGATGCTGCCGGGCGCGAACGGCGGCGTCGAATGGTCGCCGATGGCGTTCGATCCGCAAACGCGTCTGGCGTACGCGGCCAACCTGCATCAGCCGATGACGTATCAGGTCGAAGAAACGCCCTATCCGGGCGGCAGCAAGCTGTGGCTCGGCGGCGCGTTCAAGGTGATTCCGTCCGAAGAGCAATGGGGCAAGCTGTCGGCTGTCAACGTCGACACGGGCAAGGTCGTGTGGGACTTCAAGACGGCGCAACCGCTGATCGGCGGCGTGCTCGCGACGGCGGGCGGCCTCGTGTTCAACGGCGAGGGCAACGGCCTGTTCCGCGCGTTCGATGCATCGACGGGCAAGAAGCTGTGGGAGTTCCAGTGCGGAGCGGGCGTGAATGCGCCAGCCGTGTCCTATAGCGTGCATGGCAAGCAGTACATCGCCGTCGCGGCGGGCGGCAATACGCAACTCGACTACAAGCGCGGGAACGCCGTGCTTGTCTTCGCGCTGCCGTGATGGGGGGCGCGCGGGAGGTTCCATTCGCGCGGCGCGGCGGGTGCCTCGCGCGCCGCGCATGCGCGGCCCTGTTGTGCATGAGCGGCATGCTGTGGCCGCTCACCGATGCGCGTGCGGATGCCGAAGCCGGCAAGACGAAGGCGCAAACGTGCGTCGCGTGTCACGGGCCGATGGGTAATTCGACCGATCCGCAGTATCCCGTTCTCGCGGGGCAGACTGCGCGATATATGTATCTGCAACTGAAGGACTTCAAGGAAGGACGCCGCAAGGACCCGCGCATGTCGCCGATGGCCGCGAACCTGTCGCGCGACGATATGCAGGATCTCGCCGACTATTTCGCCGCGCAAAAGCCCGCGCCGATCGCGTTCAAGGCGGACGGCGCGGCCGTCGCTGCAGGGCAGAAAAAGTCTGCCGACGAGCTCTGCACGTCGTGTCATCTGGGCGGCTTCTCCGGACAGAACGAGATACCGCGCGTCGCGGGTCAGCAGTATCAGTACATCGTCAAGCAGTTGCAGGACTTTCGCTCGCACACCCGCACTAATGACGCGGGCAATATGGCGAGCGTCGCGCGCAATCTGACCGACGACGATATCCGTAACCTCGCCAGTTACATTGCGAATCTCCAGTAGCGCCAGGGAGGCGAGATGAGACAGACGGTCGGATATGTTGCACGTGCATTGCTCGTGTCGTGCGCGCTCGCATCGGCGCCGCCGTCGCCGGCGCTCGCTCAGGATCAGGGTGAAACGAATCGCCAACTGCTTGCTGCCGCGAAAGACGGCGATCGCGCGAGCGTCGATGCGGCGCTCGGACGTGGCGCATCCGTCGATTCGGAAAACCGGATCGGCGATACGGCTCTGATCACCGCGTGCAAGAAGGGCGACGTCGCTATCGCGCGCACATTGATCGAACATGGCGCGAACGTGAAGCATGCCGACGCGCCGGGCATCACAGCGTTGATGGCAGCCGCGTATGGCGGCTATGAAGAGATCGTCGCCTTGCTGCTCGCGCACGGCGCCGATCCGATGGCGACGGACCGCGTCGGCAAGACCGCGATGGAATACGCAGCGGGCCAGGGGCAGACCCAGGTAGTGAAGCAGTTGCTCGACGCCGGTATCGACGTGAACCGGCAGTACAAGAACGAACTCACTGCGTTGATGTGGGCCGCGGGCTACGACCGCGCCGACACCGTGAAGCTGCTGCTCTCGCGCGGCGCGAACGTATCGCTAAAGGACAATCGCGGAATGACGGCAATGGACATTGCCGCGCAGACGAAGTCGAATCAGGTCGCGGGCTTGTTGTCCGTGCACTAGCCGTCGTGTAGCTGTTGCTACTAAGGGCGCTCGACGGTTGCTAACCAGCGCCCTTATCCGCTTTCAACGCGCCTCGCACGAAGCCACGCACGGCGGCCAGAATCTTTCGCGCCTCAGCGGGATCTTCGGTCGCGCGCGCCAGAACCATCCCACCGATCATCGCCGCCAGCGCGCCCGTCGCCTCACGCGTTCGCTCGCCGCGCTGTTCCGCGCGGCTGCGCTGCCCGAGCCAGCGCAAATAGGCTCGCACGTTGTCGCTACACGCGATACGCGCAAGGTCGTCGGCGCGCGCAAGCTCCGTGCCGCACGCGGCAAGCACGCATCCACGGTCGGGATGCTCGCAATGGATGTTGCTGAGATAGGCGTCGGCAATGTCGGCCAATGCGGCTGTCTGCCCATCCTTCGCGGTGGTTGCCGTCCTGTCGAGCCAGGCGAGCGTTTCGTCCGTCGCGTGTGAAAGGGCCTCGGCGATGAGCGCCTCCTTCGATTCGAAATGCGCGTAAAAGCCGCCGTGCGTCAAGCCGACGCTCTTCATGATGGCTGCCACGCTCACGCCGTCCGGTCCGTGTTCGCGAATTGCGCGCGCGGCGGCTTCGACGATCCGGCCCCGCGTCGCCTGTTTGTGGTCTTCACTCCACGGCATGAATGCCTCCCTTTCTTTGGTTGACAAAATATGATGAGCGACATATTTTGTCAATATGATGGTCGTCATATTGTAGGAGGCTGCGATGATCGACGTGATAGGTGCGGTCGTGCTGGGGACAGTGTCAGCGCTCGTGGTATTCGTCTACCTGCATTTTTCTGCGTGGACCGCGAGGCAGCGCGCCGTCGCGGGCGGCGCGTTCGGCGTATGGTTCGCATTGGTCGTGGCATGCGGCGCGACAGGCGTGCTGGGTGCCGCGCGTGGAATAGGGCCGGCGGGACTGGGCATCGCGGTCATCGTTCCATTCGCGGTGCTTTCATACCTGAGCACGCGGCAAGGCGCGTTGCGCGATGCACTCGGCGCGATTCCCTTGCCTGTGCTGATCGGCGTGCATGCAATGCGATTGCTGGGCGTGTTGTTTGTCTTGCTCTTTTGGGAAGGCAGGTTGCCCGCACCGTTCGCACCTGCGGCGGGCTGGGGCGATGTGACGATCGGCGCGTTGGCGTTACCAGTCGCCTATATGGCCGCGACGCGGGCGCCGGCATGGCGCGTTGCAACGCTGATCTGGAGCGCGCTCGGACTGTTCGATCTGGCGGACGCCATTTTTCTGGGCGCGGCTTCGTCGTCGGGCATTCCCTTTGGCTTTGCCAACGGCGGCACGAGCAGCGATCTGATGACGACGTTGCCGTGGATTCTCATTCCGTGCTTCAACGTACCGTTGCTCGCACACCTGCATGTTCTGATTTTTCAACGGCTGTTGCGCTCGCAAAGCGCGAGCGGGCACGGACGGACCCTTGCGCGTCATTCGACATGAGTCGAATCCTCAACGCCGATGCGCGTCACAGACCCAGCAGCGCGCGCACATGCGCGCGTGTGCCGCCCGCAAGCCCCTCTGTGCTGTACCCGCCTTCGAGTATCGACACGATGCGCCCGTCGCATGTTTCGTCGGCGATGCGCGTCAGCTCGCGGGTGATCCAGTGAAAGTCGCCATCGTCGAGACGCAACGCGGCCAGCGGATCGAGCCGATGCGCGTCAAAACCGGCGGAGATGATGATCAGCTCGGGCTCGAAGTGGCGTATGGCCGGCAACATTTCGGCTTCGATGCGCGTGCGAAACAACGCGGAGTCGCAACCGGGCGGCAGCGGCACATTGACGATGTTGTGGCTCACGCCCGTTTCGGCGGCCGCCCCCGTGCCCGGATAAAGCGGCGATTGATGGCTCGACGCATAGAAGAGTTCGGGCCGGTTGTAGAACGCGGCCTGCGTGCCATTGCCGTGATGAACGTCGAAATCGACAACCGCGACGCGCTCCAGCTTGTGCACGTCATAAGCGTATGCGGCCGCAATGGCAGCCTGATTGAAGATGCAAAAGCCCATTGCGCGTGACGGTTCCGCGTGATGCCCGCAAGGACGCGTCGCGCAGAACACGTTGCGCGCTTCTCCGCCGAGCACGGCATCGACGCCCGCGCATGCCGCGCCCACGCAGCGCATCACGGCTTCCCACGAGCCCGGCGACATCACGGTATCGCCGCCATCGAGCGGCATGTAGCCGTGTGTCGGCGCGATGTCCGCAACTTCGTCGATGAAGTCCCGCTCGTGGATGAGTTGCACCTGTTCTAACGTGCCCATCGGCGCGTCGCGCCATTCGAGGGCGGCGAACTCGGGCGCGCGCAAGGTATTCAGGACCGTCTTCAGACGTTCCGGCGACTCCGGATGATGCGGACCCGGTTGATGGTTCAGGCAGGCGGAATGCGTGTAGACGAGGGTCGAAGGCATAGGTGCTGATGTCCGGCGGGACGGGCATCGTCTCCTTGTTCGCTAGGGGTTCGCTAAAGGTTCGCTAAGTGTAAGGTCGCGTCTGTCGCGCGAAACAATAAAAGAAACTTTGGCAGGTCATAGGCTTTAGTTTATGGCGCAAGACCGACGTGAGGACCGACGCATTCAATGACACAGCAAAATCGAAACGCGTCGCGATGCCGCGAGCACCTTCCATTCGCGGCTGACCCAGGAAACAATTGCATTCGTAACCGTGCGCTATAACGGTTCTATGCGAATGCAAATCAGGAGGCGTCGTGTCGATTGACGTGGAGAGCTTCACTCCATTCTTTTCTCTTGCAGGCGGTATCGTCATCGGCGTCGCGGCCGCCGTGCTGGTGCTTTTCAATGGACGAATCGCCGGTATCAGCGGCATTCTCGGCGGCCTGCTGGGTTCGTCGCGCGACGATTCGGGCTGGCGCGCGGCGTTCATCGCGGGACTCATCGGCGCGCCCATTCTGGCGAGCGTGTTCGGCAGGCCGATATCCCCTGACATTCAGGCAGGGTGGGGCGAAATCATCGTCGCCGGTTTTCTCGTGGGCGTCGGCACGCGCTACGCGAGCGGCTGCACGAGCGGCCACGGCGTCTGTGGCATTTCGCGCGGATCGATCCGCTCGCTGGCCGCGACGGCGACGTTCATGGCAATGGGCTTCGTCACGGTGTTCGCGCTGCGGCATCTGGTGGGAGGCTGAGTTGAACGTGCTGACTGCGTTAGTGGCCGGGCTGCTGTTCGGCGTCGGTCTGATGGTGTCGGGCATGGCCAATCCGGCAAAAGTACTCGGCTTTCTCGACATCGCGGGACGATGGGACCCGTCGCTTGCATTCGTGATGATCGGTGCAATCGGTATCGCGTCGGTTGTTTTTCTGCTCGCGAAACGCCGCGCAAGATCGCTGCTCGGCTTGCCGATGCAAATACCCGCTAGCACTGCCGTAACGGCAAGGCTCATTTTCGGAAGCGCGGTCTTTGGCGTAGGCTGGGGCATCGCCGGATTCTGTCCTGGGCCGGCACTGGTCGCGCTCGGCGCTGGGTATCCGAAAGCCTGGGGTTTCGTCGCCGCGATGCTGGGCGGAATGGCCGTGTTCGAACTGATCGAGCGATTGCAGCGTCGCCGGCAGCATGCATGAGCGGGTTCTTGTGAGGCCCCGTCAAGGATATGCTGCGGCAGTACGAGCTGTTCGACAGATTGGGCGGGGCGAGCTTCTTTCCCACACTCGGCGTGGCCGTGGACAAGTATCTGGAGCATCACCACGTGGAGTGGCGCGACTGGGACGACGGTGGCGCGGAGCCCATGCGAGAAAAGGGAGACGATAAAAAAACCCCGGCGCCCTAAGGGGCCGAGGTTTAGTGCCTGCCACGCTCGATATGTTACATAGCTGCAAGCTCTGCGGGTTGAAGGGCGTGGGCCGCGGGCACTCGCGCAGTGATCCCGGCGCGCTTCGAACGATAAAAGGAGTAAGGAAGTGTTCGGAGCAGCGTTGACGGAATTATTCGCGTGCGCCAGACTTTCGTATAGAAGCAGTTCTCTTCAATTCGATCGCAGCAGTTCTTTTTAACGCTATATCAGCAGGCGATCATCGGCAGTCGGCTTGCGTTCCAGCAGTGCGGCGAGCTTTCTCAATGCCGAAGTCAATTCGCTGCGCCGCGTGCAGCCGCCAAGCGAAATACGGATCGCGTTCGGCACATCGCCGCCCAGGCAAAACGCGGAAGCCGGCGCAACGACGAGTCCTTCGGCGCGGGCCGTATCGGCGAGACTCTGCGCGGCCCAGTGCTCCGGCAATGCCTGCCACATGTGAATGCCGCCGCTCGTCTTCGAACCGCTGACGGGCGACAGGATCTGACCGGCCGCGAGCAGGCGTTCGCGCGACTCCTTCCGGATGCCCGCCAGCACGTCCGACGCCGTGCCGTCGACAATCCACTGCGTGACCAGCGATGTGGCAAGCGGCGGCGACATCAACGAAAGCGATCGCAATGCCTTCAGAAACGCGTCCGGTCCTTCGGCCGACGGCAACACGAGAAAGGCGGCACGCAAGCCCGGTGAAATGCACTTCGAAAGCGTGGACAGGTAGTACACCTGTTGCGGCATGAGCGCGGACAGTGGCGCGGGAGGATCGTCGGCCAGCAGCCAATACGGATCGTCCTCGATTACCTTGATGTTCCGGCGCGCGGCCACTGCGAGAATTTCCTTGCGGCGTTTCAGCGGCATCGTCTGCGCGGTCGGGTTGCGCAAAGTGGGATTCAGATAGAGCACGCCACCGTTCGCGCCGTGGCGGGCTTCGTCGAGTGCGTCCGGCCGCATTCCGTGCGCGTCGCACGCAACCGGCTTCAGATGGCGCCCGAGTTGACGCGCGATCAGCGGAAGGCCCGGATAGATCAGTTGCTCGGTGAAGATGGGTTCGCCCGCGTGCGTGAGCGCGAGTATTAGCGCGGCAAGCGTCGAGTGCGCGCCGGGCGTCACGACGACGCGTGACGGCTCCACGCGCCCGAGTATCGGTTCGAGCCATGCGGCGCCTGCCTGTCGATCGGAGTCGCTGCCGCCTCCGAGCTGATAGGTCATCAGCAGGTCGACATCGCTGCGCACCAGCACTTGCGAAAGCCCGCGCCTGAGCAGCACGGCGAGATCCACGTCGGCGGGAGGAGGGGGGATGTTCATGCTCAGATCGACGCGCTGCATGAACGCAGCCTTGGGCGGCGCGATGAACGTGCCCAGCGGACCACGCGATTCGATCAGATTGCGCCGGTGCGCTTCGGAGAAACCGCGCGTGACGGTGGTCAGGTCCACGCCGATCAACTCGGCGAACTTGCGTTGCGGCGGCAGCCGGTCGCCGGGCGCCAGCTTGCCGTCGGCGACAGCGCGCTCGATCAGATCGACGATCTGCAGATAGCGCGCCTTGCCGTTGTCCGCAAATTCGGTAATCCAGTCTGGCCGCTGGGCGGCGCGTTTTCGTGAGGTCATGTGATGTGTGGCATCTTGTCGCGCATGTATGGCATATGTCTTACTCTAGCATGCGCCGGCATAGCCTATGTATGTATCCGCCTGTCATGGCCGATCGGCCAGTATTGGCGCGGATCGCCGTAGTGGGATGCCGCGCGCGCGTGATGGTTGGGGGATACATGTATGGGGCTATGTCACCACGCAACCAACCTTAAAGCATGCGCAACCCACCTACACACGGGGGCCCTCCCCATACAGCGGGACGATGGCCCCGCTCCCATCCATTGCGAAGACATCTCGTGCGGGCAGGCCGGATCGCCGCCGCCGGCGCGCTCAGCCTGCTCGGCGGATGCAGCATGGTCCTCTTCGACCCGAAAGGCTCGATCGGCGAGCAGGAAAAGAATCTGATCCTGATCGCACTCGGATTGATGCTGCTGGTCGTGATACCCGTGATCGTGCTCACGTTGTATTTCGCATGGCGTTACCGCGCGTCGAACACGAAGGCGACGTATGCGCCGACATGGGCGCACTCGAACGCGATCGAAGTCGTCGTATGGACGATTCCGTGTCTGATCGTCGCGACGCTTGCCGTCCTGATCTGGAAGACAACGCACAGTCTCGATCCCTACAAGCCGCTCGAATCGGACGTGAAGCCGGTTCGCGTCGAAGTGGTCGCGTTGAACTGGAAGTGGCTGTTCATCTACCCGGACTATGGCGTCGCTTCCGTCAACCAGCTTGCGCTTCCCGTCGATACGCCCGTCGATTTCAAACTGACGGCCGAATCGTTGATGAACTCGTTCTTCATTCCGCAACTCGGCAGCCAGGTGTATGCGATGTCGGGCATGCAGACACAGCTTCATCTGATCGCGAACAGCGTCGGTACGTACGCGGGCCGGTCGTCGGCGTTCAGCGGACCGGGCTTCTCCGACATGAACTTCAGCGCGGTCGTCACGAGCCGCGGCGACTTCGATGCGTGGATCGCGCGCGCAAAAGCCTCGCGGCAAGCGCTCGATGTGCCCGCCTACGACGTCCTGCAACAGCCCAGCCGAAAAGTCGCCGCGACGCTTTATAGCAGCGTGGCGCCGGGCCTCTTCGACGGCATCGCCAACCAGTACATGCGAGACGCGGCGGGCAATCCCATCTGCACGACAGGCGCGACAGGCATGACGGGCATGTCCGTGAAGCCTGCCGGCATGCCTTCACCTGCAGCTTTGGTATCGGAGTAGTTGATATGTTTGGAAAACTTACGCTCGATGCGATTCCGTATCACGAGCCCATCATCATGGGCACGCTCGGTGTCGTGATAGTGCTGGGACTCGCGTTGCTCGGCGCCGTCACGTATGCCGGCAAGTGGACGTACCTGTGGAAGGAATGGATCACGTCAGTCGATCACAAGCGGATCGGCGTGATGTACATCATTCTCGCGCTCGTGATGCTGCTGCGCGGTTTCGCCGACGCGATCATGATGCGCGCGCAGCAGGCGATCGCATTCAACGACGCCGCGGGCTATCTGCCGCCGCATCACTACGATCAGATCTTCACCGCGCACGGCGTGATCATGATCTTCTTCGTGGCGACGCCGCTGATCCTCGGTCTGATGAATGTCGTCGTGCCGCTGCAACTCGGCGCGCGCGACGTCGCGTATCCGTTCGTCAATTCGCTGAGCTTCTGGCTGTCCGTTGTCGGCGCGGTGCTGGTGATGATCTCGATGTTCGTCGGCGATTTTGCGGCGACGGGCTGGGTTGCCTATCCGCCGTTGTCGGAGCTTGGCTATAGTCCGACAGCGGGCGTCGACTATTACATATGGTCGCTACAGGTCTCAGGCTTAGGCACGACGCTGAGCGGCATCAACTTCATCGTGACGATTCTGCGCATGCGCGCACCGGGTCTGAACCTGATGAAGATGCCCGTCTTCTGCTGGACCGCGTTGATCACGAACATCCTGATCGTCGCCGTGTTCCCCGTGCTCACGGGCACGCTCGCGCTGCTCACGGCCGACCGCTATCTCGACATGCACTTCTTCACGAACGAACTCGGCGGCAACGCGATGATGTACATCAACCTCATCTGGGTATGGGGCCACCCCGAGGTGTACATCCTGATCCTGCCGGCATTCGGCGCGTTCTCGGAGATCATCGCGACGTTCTCCGGCAAGCCGCTGTTCGGCTACAAGTCGATGGTGTATGCGACGTCGTCGATCGGCATCCTGTCGTTCTTCGTATGGCTGCACCACTTCTTCACGATGGGTTCGGGCGCCAACGTCAACGCGTTCTTTGGGATCATGACGTCGATCATTTCGATCCCCACAGGCGTGAAGCTGTTCAACTGGCTCTTCACGATGTATCGCGGCCGCATTCGCTATCACTCGTCAACGCTGTGGACGATCGGCTTCATGGTCACGTTCGCGGTGGGCGGCATGACGGGCGTGCTGCTCGCCGTGCCCGGCGCGGACTTCGTGCTGCACAACAGCCTGTTCCTCGTCGCGCACTTTCACAATGTGATCATCGGCGGCGTCGTGTTCGGCTGTCTCGCGGGCATCAGCTACTGGTTCCCGAAAGTATTTGGCTTCACGCTCGACGAGTTCTGGGGCAAGGTCGCTTTCTGGTGCTGGCTCGTCGGCTACTGGCTCGCGTTCACGCCGCTGTATATCCTCGGCTTCGAGGGCATGACGCGCCGGATGAATCACTACGCGGTTGCCGAGTGGCACCCCTGGCTGATCGTCGCGCTCGTCGGCGCGGTGATCGTCGGCATGGGCATTCTGGCATTGCTGATCCAGTTCGCCGTGAGCATCCGCAACCGCGAGCAGAACCGCGATCTCACAGGCGATCCGTGGGACGGACGCAGCCTCGAATGGTCGACGTCGTCGCCCGCGCCGTTCTACAACTTCGCGATCGTTCCCGTCATCACGTCGCTCGAACAGCACTGGGACAACAAGAAGTCGGGACGCGCACATACAAGGCCCGCCAGGTATGAAGACATCCATATGCCGCGCAACACGGCGGCGGGCGTCATCATCTCCGCGTTCAGCATGCTGTTCTGCTTTGCGATGGTGTGGCACATGTGGGTCTTCGCGATCGTCGGTCTGATCGGCATGATCGCGACGTTCATCGCGCGCACCTACGATCAGGACGTCGACTACTACGTTCCCGCTGCGGAAGTGGCGCGGATCGAGAACGAGCGTTTCGAGAAACTTGCCGAGGCTGCCTGACCATGACCAGTGTTTCAACCTATCGGGCCCGTGATCATCACGACAGTCACGGCCACGACGACGGAACCCGCACGACGCTCGGGTTCTGGATTTACCTGATGAGCGACTGCCTGATCTTCGCGACGCTGTTCGCGACCTTCGGCGTGCTCGTCAACGCAACGGCGGGCGGACCTTCGGGCAGGCAACTGTTCGAATTGCCCTACGTGCTGGGCGAGACCTTGCTGCTGCTTGCGAGCAGCTTCACGTTCGGCATGGGCATGTTGAGCGCGCACGCGAACCGGCGCGGCAAGGTGATTCGCTGGCTTGCCGTGACCTTCGTGTTCGGCGCCGCATTCATCGGCATGGAGGTATATGAATTCGCCAAGCTGGTGAGCGACGGCGCCGGTCCGTCGACGAGCGCGTTCCTGTCGGGCTACTTCACGCTCGTCGGCACGCATGGATTGCACGTGACGAGCGGTCTGCTGTGGATCGTCGTGATGATGCATCAGATCAGCCGCTTCGGGCTCACGCCGGTGACGCGGCGGCGCATCGCGTGCCTGAGTCTCTTCTGGCACTTCCTCGATCTCGTATGGATCTGCGTGTTCAGCCTTGTCTATCTGCGTGAGTTTCTATGAGCCAATCATCTCAATCGAATGTTGCACGCGCGCGCGTTCATCATGCGTCGCACGGCAGCGTGAAGAGCTATGTCGTCGGCATGCTGCTGTCGCTGGTGTTGACCTTTGCGTCGTTTGGCGTCGTCATGATGCATGCCGTTCCGAAGTCGATGGGGCTGACGGCCGTCGTCGTGCTGTGCGTCGTGCAGCTTCTCGTGCAGTTGAAGTACTTCCTGCATCTCGGCTCAGCCGCCGATCAGCGCGCGAATACGGCGATCTTCGTCTGTACAGCGCTCGCGATCGTCATCGTCGTGGCGGGTTCGCTATGGGTCATTCACAACGCGAACATCAATATGATGCCGACGCAGATCACAATCGAGCGCGCGCTCGCGCATGACTGACGTGTGACCAAACATGCCGGGTCGTTGAGTCGTTTCGGCCTGGCATGTGAAGCCGAAGTAAATAAAAAATGCCGCGATGCGTAGATGCGCATCGCGGCAATTTTCTATTCGCGCACCGGATTTTCAGCCGTCCGCTTTCATTTCCTGCTCGTGACGCCGAAACGGCGCATCGCGAACCACATCGCCCTGGTAAAAAGATGCGAAGCGATCGAGTTGCCGTTGCGCGTCGCCTGAATCGACGTCTTCCCTGAGCACCGCGCTCGAAAAGCCCGTTCGCTCCATCTGGATCAACTGATCGGCGAGTACTTCACCCGTTGCGCGCAGGTCTCCGCTAAAGCCGAGCCGCCGCCGTATCAGATACGCCTGACTAAAAGCTCTGCCGTCCGTGAAGCTCGGGAAGTGAAGTTCGACGCGCTGCGCTTGCGCAATCGCGTCGCGGTGATCGAGCGGATCGGCGTCGTTATCGAGCGCGACGATGCGATCGACGGCATCCGCAAGGTGCGCCGCCGCGTCGAGAAGCCGGATACGTGTATTGCCGCTCATGCCGGAAGCTCCATCGGTGTGCGCGCCGCGTTCGCGGCGGCCTTGAACGGATCGAGGCCCATGCGCCGCACGGTTTCGATGAAGGTCTCGCGGCGCAGGCCGTCCGCGCGTCGGTGTTCGACATAGGTTTGCAGCACCGCTTCGATCACGTCGGGAACTTCGTGCGCTGAAAACGATGGGCCGATCACCTTGCCCGGCTGCGCATTGCCGCTTGCGTGCGATCCATCGGACCCGCCCAGGGTGACCTGATACCACTCGGCGCCGTCCTTGTCGACGCCGAGTATGCCAATGTGTCCGCTATGGTGATGCCCGCACGAATTGATGCAGCCGCTGATGTGCAAATCCACTTCGCCGATATCTTCGAGTTCGTCGAGGTCCTGATAGCGCTCCGTGATCGCCTCTGCGATGGGCAGCGAACGCGCATTGGCGAGCGCGCAGAAGTCGCCGCCGGGACACGCGATCATGTCGGTGAGCAAATGCACGTTCGCGCTCGCGAGACCCACGCTGAGTGCGGCTTTCCACAACGCAAGCAGATCGTCTTCATGAACCCACGGAAGCACGATGTTTTGCGTGTGCGTCACGCGCGCTTCTCCCGCCGAATACTGGTCCACGAGATCCGCGACGCGATCGAGCTGATCCGCCGACGCATCGCCCGGTGCCTGTAGCAGACGCTTGAACGACAACGTGACGATCCTTAGCGACGGATCTTTGTGAAGCGCGACGTTGCGTTCCAGCCAGCGCGCGAATTGCGGATTCTGCCGCGCAGTATCGTGCAGTTGCTCGCGTGCATTTGCGTTCGACGGCTCACGGGGCGCTGAAACAGACGGCGGCACGAAATACGCGCTGACGCGCTCCAGTTCCTCCTGCGGAATCGTATGCGGTCCGCCGTCATGCTCGACGATCTGGCGGAACTCTTCTTCCACTTCGTCGATGTACTTCTGGCCTTCCGCTTTCACGAGAATCTTGATGCGCGCCTTGTACTTGTTGTCGCGGCGTCCGTACTGGTTATAGACGCGCACGACAGCCTCGATGTAATTCATGATGTGCTGCCACGGCAAGAACTCGCGTAGCACCGTGCCGATGACGGGCGTGCGTCCCATGCCGCCGCCCACCATCACGCGAAAGCCCAGTTCGCCGTGTTCGTTGTAGCGCAGGCGAAGCCCGACGTCATGCCAGTCCGTCGCCGCGCGGTCGTCGCTTGCACCTGTGATCGCGATCTTGAACTTGCGCGGCAGAAAAGCGAACTCGGGATGCAGCGTCGTCCACTGACGCATGATCTCCGCGAAAGGGCGCGGGTCTGCGATTTCATCGGGCGCGACGCCTGCGCGTTCGTCGCAGGAGATGTTGCGGATGCAGTTGCCGCTCGTCTGAATGCCGTGCATGTTGACGGTCGCGAGCAGGTCCATCACATCGGCCGCTTTCGCGAGCGGAATCCAGTTGAACTGTACGTTGGTGCGCGTCGTGAAGTGCGCATGATGCGTGGGAAGACGAACGGTGCCGAGCTTGCGCTGCGTGTCGAGCGCGCGTCGGTAGACGTCTTCTTCGGGCGCGTCGTATTCGCGCGCGACACGCGCGAGCACGCGAAGCTGCGCGCTCGACAGCTCGCCATAAGGAACGGCCACGCGCAGCATCGGCGCGTGCCGCTGCACATACCAGCCGTTCTGCAGGCGCAATGGACGGAATGCGTCTTCACTCAATCGGCCGTCCTGCCAGCGTTCGATCTGGTCGCGGAACTGGGCGGCGCGATTCAGCAGGAAGGCTCGGTCAAACTCGTTGTACTGATACATGGCTGATGTCGAGGGCATGCGCTTCACGCGCCGCCATCCGGCGATGCGAAACACGACTGTCCCAATGTGAAATGTGCTTTCGAATCTACTGGCCGATGCATTGACGGACAAGACGCAGATGACGCGAAATCGATAGCAGCAGAAGAGAAAAACTGCGCGTCCGTTACGTTATGACTTCTCCGCAGACGATTCGTCTTCGACGCGATCGGATAAAAGCGATCGGATAAAATGCGGGCCCACACGTTATTTCCCGAACCGACGGAGCGTATTCAGTGATTCAGCCGAGCAACGTATTCAAGGACAATCTCGCGCAATTGCCGGGCATCGACGGCATCGAGCGTATCGATCTGATCGACGGCAAGGGTACCGTCGTGGCGAGCATCGAGAACAAGCCGGGCAAACAGGGCTCGTTGGCGGTCTATCACTATCTGCGGCAGGCGTTCGGCGCGCTCGATGCAAAGGCCGCGGAACACGGCCTCGCCGTGTTCGCCGAGCATACGGCCGATGCGCGCAATCGTCCGGGCGCGCACCCGAATGTCGATCGTCTGCTGGACATCGCGGTGGGTGGCGAAGCGCTGCGCATCGACGTGATTGCGGCGGCGTAAGCGCTAATGATGTGAGGGACCACGGGGGCGCGTTTGCAGATTGCGCTTCCGTTTGAATTGACAGGCCGCGAGCCGTTCCGCTGCATGAAGACAGGCGGCCCCGATGACGGGGCCGCCTGTCTTTTTTTGCATTTGCGCTGCGTCGCGCGTGCTCGCGTCTCCTTCCGCTCATCCTGCAAAATGATCGATTCGTTCAAACAGATTGACTGGTTTGCGCAATCATCCAGAACGGGCTACACTGCAAACTGATTATTTCGATCTAACGGTGAGTGTTTCAATCAAAATCGCGGCTTGGACGCGACAAATAAAGCCAGGAAGGAGACTCGCATGGTTCAGATTCCCATCAAGCGCTCGATCGAGCGCGTTCCCGGCGGCATGATGATCGTGCCGTTGCTCATCGGCTCGCTGGTGGCGACGTTCATGCCGAACATGCCGAAATTCTTCGGTTCGTTCACCAGTGCGCTGTTTACGGGCGCGCTGCCGATTCTCGCCGTGTTCTACGTATGCATGGGCGCGGGCATCGACGTCAAGGCGACACCGTATCTGATGAAAAAGGGCGGCGCGCTGCTGGTCACGAAGGTCGGCGCGGCTGTGATCATCGGCGTGATTCTTGGGCACCTGATCGGCGAGCAGCCGGTTTCGGCGGGGCTCTTCGCGGGCATCTCGACGCTGGCCGTCGTCGCCGCGATGAACGACACGAACGGCGGTCTGTACATGGCGCTGATGGGCCAGTACGGCCGCTCGGAAGACGTCGGCGCCTATACGCTGATGTCGCTCGAATCCGGCCCGTTCCTGACGATGGTGACGCTGGGCGTCGCGGGTCTGTCGGCGTTCCCGTGGCAGACGCTGGTCGGCAGCATTCTGCCGCTCGCGCTCGGCATGCTGCTCGGCAATCTGGACCGCGACATGCGCGAATTCCTCGCGAAGGCCGTGCCTGTGATGATCCCGTTCTTCGCGCTCGCGCTCGGCGCCGGCCTCGATCTGCACAAGGTGTGGCAAGCTGGACTGCTGGGCATCGGCCTCGGTATCGCCGTCGTGATCGTGACAGGCATTCCGCTGTATTTCGCCGACCGTCTGACGGGCGGCACGGGCGTCGCCGGCGTGGCCGCGGCTAATACGGCGGGTAACGCAGCCGCCGTGCCGGCGCTCGTCGCCGCGGCGAACCCCGTGTACAACGAAGCCGCGAAGAGCGCGACGCTGCTGGTGGCCGCGTGCGTCGTCGTGACGGCGATCCTGTCGCCGATCCTCACCTCGGCGATCGCGAAGCGCTATCAGCAGCGCAACGAACGCGCACGCACGGAGAATCGCCAAGGGCTGGCACGATGAAGATTCTGATCATTGCGGACGACCTGTCGGGTGCCGCGGACTGCGCGATCGGGTTCGCGAGCGCCGGCCATCGGACGGTCGTCACGCTCGACGCGCAGCGCACGCAGGCACATGACGGCGCCGACACGATCGCCATCGACACCGACACGCGCCGTCTCGCGCCGCACGACGCGGCGGCGCGCACGTCGGCCGCCTATGCGGAAATGAGCGCGCGCGACCAGCGCCTCTACAAGAAGATCGACTCGACATTGCGCGGCAACTGGGCCGCCGAAGTCGCGGGCCTGCAAGCGCTCGCGGGCATGGCGATCGTCGCGCCCGCGTTTCCCGCGACGGGCCGCACGGTGCGCGGCGGCTGCGTCTACGTGTACGGCGAGCCGCTCGAAGAGACGGCCACGTGGAAGCTCGAACACGCGGGACTACCCGCCGATATCGCGACGCAACTCGAGTCGGCGGGGCTTAAAACGGACCGGCTCGACGCCGAAGCGTTGCGTGACGAGCCGGAGACGCTCGCGGTGTGCATCGGCGCGATGGCTGCGAACGGCGTGCAGGCGCTGATCGTCGATACGCAGAGCGAGCAGTCGCTGCGCGCGCTCGCCCAAGCGACACTGCACAGCGACGCGCCGTTCTTCTGGGTCGGCTCGGGCGGTCTTGCGCGCGAGATCGCCGCGCTGAATCCGCGCAACGGCGC
Organism: Paraburkholderia phymatum; assembly: GCF_038900715.1. Classification (GTDB taxonomy): domain Bacteria; phylum Pseudomonadota; class Gammaproteobacteria; order Burkholderiales; family Burkholderiaceae; genus Paraburkholderia; species Paraburkholderia phymatum_A. Next base: position 265,787 of record NZ_JAYMRZ010000004.1, read on the forward strand.
AGCGGGCCGCAAGCCGGACGTTGCGCCGTTTCCCGGCGGCCCGATCCTCATTCTCGTCGGCAGCCTGTCGGCTGTCAGCGAGCGTCAGTGCGCGATGCTGCGCGAACGTGGCGGCGTCGAAGAACTGGTCGTGCCGCCTGCCGTGTTGCGAGAGGGCGAGAGCCATCGCGACTGGCGCGCGTTGCAGGAGCAGATCGGCGTGTCGTTGCACGCGGGCGTCGATCTGCTGCTGCGAATCGGCCGCGACGATGCATTCGATCCCGCCGAAGGCGCGCAACTGTCGACGGCGCTCGCGGCGCTCGTCGAGCCGCACTTCACGAAGACGGGCGGCGTGATCGCGACGGGCGGCGAGACGGCGCGCGCGATGCTCACGGCCGCGCAAATCGGCAGTCTGCAATTGCTGGCGGAAGTCGAAGCGGGCGTCGCCGTTGGCCGGCCGCTTGGCGCAGCGCGCACGCATTGCCCCGGCGTCGTGACGAAGGCGGGTGCATTCGGCACCGATCACGCGTTGTACGCCGCGTGGCTCACGCTGCGTAACGAAATCGAACCGGAAACCGAACCGGACGTCGTCCCGCATTGACGTTCGTGCATGAACCAGAATCAAACCTTGAAGCCTGACGAGATCACATCATGAGCAACTATCTTCCTGTAATCGGCATCACGATGGGCGATGCAGCCGGCGTTGGCGCGGAAGTCGTCGTCAAGAGCCTCGCGCATTCGTCCGTCTACGCGCAATGCCGTCCGCTCGTGATCGGCGACGCGAAGCGCCTCGAACGCGCGAATCAGATCGTCGGCGGCGAGATGAAGATTCGCCGCATCGGCGATGCATCGGAAGCACGCTACGAGCAGGGCACGATCGACTGCATCGACCTCGGCCTGATCCCCGACGACCTGCCGTTCGGCCAGCTGTCGGCGCTCGCCGGCGATGCCGCTTACCAGTACATCAAGCGCGCCGTCGAACTCGCGCAGGCGGACAAGATCGACGCGATCTGCACCGCGCCGCTCAACAAGGAAGCGCTGCATGCGGGCGGCCACAAGTATCCGGGCCACACGGAGATGCTCGCGCATCTGACGGGAGTCGAAGAAGTGTCGATGATGCTCGTCGCGCCGCAACTGCGCGTGATTCACGTGACGACGCATATCGGCATCATCGACGCGATCCGCAAGATCGAGCCGGGTCTCGTGCAGCGGACCATCGAACGCGGCCACGCGACGCTCGTGAAGGCGGGCATCGAGAAGCCGCGCATCGGCGTGTGCGGGATCAATCCGCACGCGGGCGAAAACGGTCTGTTCGGCTACGGCGAAGAAGAAGAGAAGATCATTCCCGCGATCAAGGTGTTGCAGGAGCGCGGCCTCGACGTGACGGGCCCGCTGCCCGCGGACACGCTGTTCTTCCGCGCGGGCCGCGGCGACTTCGATCTGGTGGTCGCGATGTATCACGACCAGGGCCACGGTCCCGTGAAGGTGCTCGGCCTCGAAGCGGGCGTGAACGTGACGGTGGGGCTCGAAGTGATCCGCACGTCCGTCGATCACGGCACGGCGTTCGATATCGCGGGCAAGGGCATCGTCGATGAAGGCAGCATGCTCGAAGCACTGCGCCAGGGCGCGGAACTGGCGACGCGCCGTTAACCGAATCGACGCGAAACGAAGCGCGTTACGCGGCACATCCGCGCCATTCGCGCGCATCGCTGGTGTAAGATCGAGACCCTTTCTCACGCTGCTGCCGATGTGAAAAAAACGACTGACCGTCATCAGGCAATTCTGGATTTCGTTCGCACGCGCGATGCCAACGTCGAAGAGTTGTGCTCCGCGCTCGGTGTATCGGAAGCGACGATCCGGCGCGATCTGACCGCGCTCGCGAAACAGCGGCGGCTCGTGCGCACGTATGGCGGCGCGACGGCGCTGGTCGGCGTGCATGAGCCGGAAGCGTCACTCGAAGAACGCGAGGCCGCGCAGAGCGAGCAAAAGGAAGCGATTGCGCAAGCGGCGGCCGCGCATGTCCGCGAGGGCGACACGGTGCTGCTCGACGGCGGAACGACGTGTGCCGCGCTTGCGCGTCATCTGAGCGCGCGCGAGAACCTGCATGTGGTGACGAACAATCTGCTCGCGGTGACGTCGCTCGCGAATGCACCGGGCGTGCGGCTCACGCTGATCGGCGGCGAGTTGCGCGGGTCGAGCATGAGCACGCTCGGGCCGCTCGCCGAACTGATCCTGAGCCGTTTGACCGTCGATCGCGCGTTTCTCGGCGCGGACGGCGTCGTCGCGGGATTCGGCCTGTGCGAGACGACGGCTCAGCAGGCTTACCTGAAAGAGTGCATCGTGGCACGCGCAGCCGAAATCATCGTGCTCGCGGATTCGGCGAAGCTGGGGCGCGCGCGTCAGCAGCATTGGACGCCAATTCAGCGCGACTGGCGGCTCATTACTTCTTCGATGGCGACCGAGGAGCTGTTGGCGCCGTTTCGCGCGCTGCCCGAAGTGACCGTAGAAGTGGCGTGAACGCGATGCCCGCGACGGGCATATGAAAGCAGAACACGCCGCCGTCGCAGGCACTCACAACTCAAACCGGTTCCCCGCCTCGCGCAAGCGACGCATTCCGCTGTCCAGATGCGCACGCGCGCTTTCCTTGTCGCCCAGCCTCATCTGCTCGTACGTGCGTTGCGCGACGTCGTGCGGCACGGCCTTGAGCGGGCGATTGCTCTGCATCGCCTTGAGCTGCACTTCGGCGGCTCGCTCCAGATAGTACAGATCGTCCCACGCTTCGGCGATGCTTGCGCCCGCCACCATCACGCCGTGATTCTTGAGGAACAGAATGTCCGCGTCGCCCATTGCCTTAGCGATGCGATCGCCTTCTGAATTGTCGAGCGCGAGGCCGTTGTACTGCTCGTCGACGGCGGTGCGGCCATAGAACTTCAGCGCCGTTTGTCCGAGCCACAACAGCGGCGGGCCTTCGATCAGACACAGCGCGGTCGCGTTCGGCATATGCGTGTGAAACGCGGCCTTCACGCGCGGCAGCGCGCGATGCAGGCGCGCGTGGATATAGAAGGCAGTCGCTTCGGGCTGGCCTTCGCCGTCGATCACGTTGCCGTCGTAATCGCAGATCAGGAGGCGCGACGCCGTGATCTCCGAAAACGCAAAGCCGTACGGATTGACGAAGAAGAGATCGTCATGCCCCGGCACGACAGCCGAGAAGTGATTGCACACCCCTTCTTCGAAGCCGCATTGCGCGGCCAGTTGAAAGCAGGCCGCGAGTTCGACGCGAGCGGCGCGCACGGCGTCCGAGTCGAGCGTGGCGAGGCGCGAGACAGCCGTGGTCCTGACGTTGAGCGTATGAGCCATGAAGAACGATCCCCTTGCCTTTGATGTTCACCAGCCGATGTTCACCAGCCAGGCGATGAAAAGAGCGGCGGCACGCGGTCGAGCGTCGGCACGATTGCGTCGGGCGTGTAGTCGGGCAAGAGCTTGCGCCCTGTGCCGCGATCGATCCACACACAACGAAAGCCGATATAGCGCGCGGCCGCATGATCCAGATGCGGGCTTGCGCAGATATGCACCACGTCGTCGCGCGATACGCCGAGCTGTTCGTGAGCATAGTCGAAAAGCCGGCGGTCTGGTTTGTACGCGCCCGCTTGCTGCGCGGTGATCACACGATCGATATGGCCGCCGAGTTGCGCGACGTTGCCTGCGATCACGTCATCGTCTGTGTTCGACACGATGCATAGGCGATAGCCCTTTTTCTTCAACGCGCGCAACGACTCGACCGCTTCGGGAAACGGCGGCATCGCGGAGATGTGATCGGTTAGCGTGCCGATATCTTTGCTGTCCACGCGCAGCCCGAATTCGCCGAGCGCGATACGCAGTGCTTCGCCCGCGATTTCGCGAAAGTTGCGATGAGGCGGCGTCTGTTCGAGCGCATGCTCGTGCCTGTCATAGACGGCGATCAGTTCGCGCGGATCGATCGAAGATGCTTGCTTGCTGGCGAGTATTGCCGCGACGGCGGCCTGCAAGCCTTCGTCCCATTGAATCAGCGTGCCGTAGCAGTCGAAGGTCAGCCACGAAGGGCGACGCGTGTTGTCGAGCGACATGATTCGTTCCTTTGCTGAAGCGTCGAGATGAACAAAAGCGATGGACAGCAGGCTAAGCCGCGCGGCCGTTATTGGGAAATTAAATTAAAACGCCACCGTCAGTGGAAACATAAATATGAAGGGTCGTGCCGACGAAATCGAAAAGTCAGCCAGGGCTGCCGGAGGCAACGGCTGGACGGGGTGACAGACGCCATCCAGTTTGACGAGAAGGGCGATATCCCTAACCGGACGTAACAATCCTTCGCGGATAGTCCGTCGATAAGGCAATATGCGAGGACCTATTGCTCGGTTCGGGACAAGCGTCGCAGCCTCAGCGCGAGACGCGGTAACACCACAAAGAGACTTACCAGCACGCCCACAACCATGTTCAGTATCAGTGCGAGCGTTGTGTGCCCCCACATACGGAGCGAATGAGCGGGCAGAACTGTCACTAATGTACCGGCCAGCCCCCAGGTCATCGCTTCGAGCCCGAGTGTAGTCGCATCCTTGAAGCGAAGCCGCATGGGCGCGGAGAACCCATGTATGACAAAGGCTTTCCGGGCCATGTAGCCAGAGACCGGAATAGTGGCGGCAAGAACGGCAACCACTTCTACAAGCAACGGTAATGTTTTCGCTGCCGTCGGGAAGTACCCGGCATGCAATCGGCTGAGCGTCCACACGATGCCGGAGACAGTAGCAACCAGCCAGATTGGCACCCCGACGAGCAGTTGGCGCCAAAGCCACGACCAGTAAACCAGCAACCGTTGGCCCAGTGTCATTGGTTCGCCGAGACTCAACATGACGTATCCCCCGTTGTAATCGACTTATAGCCTTCGATACCGAGCATATCTGCCGGTCTGCGTGGCATCGGTTAGATGCCGCACCTTTTGCTGCGCTCTCGCCAAGGGAACGGGTCTGTTCAGATGAGCACAGATGGTCAGTTTCTTTGAGCGTCGATGCAGCCAGTGCATCGTGCACGGCGTTCGAGTCGACGTCGGCGCTTAGTAAGGTACGCCGTATGCTGCATTTTCTGTGCGGCGCGACGGCCTTCCCGCGCGATGCGCATCGCCATTGAAACTCGATTGCAAGAAGAAAAATCTCCACGACGGAATAACCGCCGATCAATCGCGTTTCGCTTATGTCGCAATGCCAATCTGACGATCGGGGCACGGTTCGTTGTCCGATCCTGCGCGCGCCCTGTGCCGGCGCTGACGGTGTCTGCCTTGAAGGCTCCCGCCGCACTGAAATGAAGGTCCCAGACCTGGAGTGATCTTGAGTCGCAACACGGTTCAACCCGTATGGGTGCGGATTACGCACTGGATCAATGCGATCGCGGTCGTGCTGATGGTAATGAGCGGCTGGCAAATTTACGACGCGTCGCCGATCTTTCCCGGCATTCAGTTTCCGCCTTCGATCACGCTTGGCGGCTGGCTCGCCGGAGCGCTGCAATGGCATTTCGCAGTGATGTGGCTGCTGGGCGCCAATTTCATCGTCTACCTCGCGCTGAATCTGGCGTCTGGACGCTTTCGACGCAAGCTGCTGCCTGTCAGGCCGAAACAGCTGGCCGCCGACCTGGTCGCCGCGCTGCGAGGGCGCCTGAAACACGACGATCTCGCGCACTACAACTCGGTGCAGAAGCTCGCTTATCTCGTCGTGATCGTCGACATCGTGCTGATCGTGTTGTCGGGGCTTGCCGTGTGGAAGTCGGTGCAGTTCCCGCTGCTACGCGAGCTGATGGGCGGATATGACAACGCGCGCGTGGTGCACTTCGTGTGCATGAGCGTACTGGTAGCGTTTTTCGTCATTCACGTCGCGATGGTCGCGCTCGTGCCGCGCTCGCTGTTGCTGATGATACGCGGACGGTAAATCATGACGATCCGGAAACGAACCGCGCAACAAGGCACCTTTCTCGCGACGCATGGTGAATCGATCATCCGCGACGCACAGCGCGAACTCAAATCGCCCGCGCGCCGCCTGTTCGGCCGGCGGCTGCTGACGCTAGGCGGCATCGCGCTGCTGTCCGGTTGCGATCTGACCAACGACAAGGCGGTGAATACCGCGCTGCGCCGCATCTCGTTCTTCAACGACGACGTGCAGGCGCTGCTGTTCGATCCGAACAGGCTGGCGCCCACGTATCCGGAATCGATGATCACGCGACCGTTTCCGTTCAATGCGTTCTATGAAATCGACGATGTGCCCGAGGTCGATGCCGCGAGCTACCGTTTGCAGGTCAGCGGCCTCGCGCACGGCAAGCGTACGTGGTCGCTCGACGAACTGCACGCGCTGCCGCAGGAAAGCCAGATCACGCGTCTTGTCTGCGTCGAAGGATGGAGCGCGATCGGTCGCTGGGGTGGCGTGCGCTTTTCCGAATTCCTGCGCCGCGCGGGCGCGGACACGAGTGCAAAGTACGTGTCGCTGCATTGCGCGGACTACAACTACTGGACGAGCATCGACATGCCGACAGCGCTCCACGCGCAGACGCTGCTCACGCTGACCTACGACGGCGACGTGCTGCCGCCGAAGTATGGCTTCCCGATGAAGCTGCGTGTGCCGACCAAGCTCGGCTTCAAGAATCCCAAGCATATCGTCGCTATCGAAATCACGAACCAGTATCCGGGCGGCTATTGGGAGAACCAGGGCTACAACTGGTTCAGCGGCTCGTGAGGCAACGATGTTGTTGTTCTTCAATCCTTCTTCAATCATCCAGTGGGAGCTTTTATGTCCTTGCGCATCAAACTTGGCGCAGCTTTTATGGCTGCTGCGCTCGCGAGCGCTGCTTTCGCGCAGGCGCCCGCCACGAAGCCCGCGCGCATCCGCGGCGAAATCGTGTCTCACGACGGTGACACGCTCAAGGTCCATCGCCGCAGCGGCGATACTGTGTCGATCGACGTGAAGCCGGCTGCGAACGTTTCGGCCGTGAAGGCGATCCAGCTATCGGATATCAAGCCGGGTACGTTTATCGGCACGGCCGCAACCACGGGCACCGACGGCAAGCTCACGGCAACGGAAGTGGTGGTGTTCCCCGAGTCCGCGCGCGGCACGGGTGAAGGGCACTATGCGTGGGATCTGGGCCCGAAAAGCTCGATGACCAACGCGAACGTCGACACCGTCGTGCAGGGCACGAGCGGCCGGGATCTGAAGCTGTCGTACAAGGGCGGCAGCAACGTGGTGACGGTGCCGCCCAACGTGCCCGTCGTCACGTTCACGCCCGCGGAGCACAGCGACCTGACGCCGGGCAAGAAGGTGTTCATTGTCGCAACGCCTGCGTCGCAGGGGACTTACGTTGCGCAACGTGTCGTGGTCGAAAAGGACGGCGTGCCGCCGCCGATGTGAAGGCCGCCGATGTCACGCGCCACGGGCGGCATCGCACCGCTCGCGTTGCGCCGATCGGACGCGTGGACATCGCGTGGAGATGCGCTATGGCAAACCTTCCGGGAAACCGCTCGACGCTCGCTGTGTTGGTGCTCCTGCTGACTGGATGTGCCGTCGGCGGCGTGCCGCAAAGCGGGCCGCACCTGAGCCCGACGGAGTGCCGCGACCTGGCCGCGCTCAAAAGCAACGCGCCTCCGACGATGGCGCAACACCAAAGCGAGCTTGCGGCTCTCAGGAAGGCAGGCTATGACCCGTCGCCATGGTACGACGACCCATACTACCCAGACGATCTGCAGGAGGCGCAGCGTCTGGTCGACTATTGGTTCGAAACGGAGTGCCCCAGGTGAGGATCGCGAACATAGTTGCGCTCTCTGGTTGCGATTAGCGTCGGCATGTCAATGCGCGACTACCGACGCCGCGATGTGATCGGCCAGTTCGCCGAGCACGCGGCTCATCGCGGCCGCTTGCGTCTCCGCATCGTGGCCTGCGATCGTGGACTCGAACGTCGCCTGCTGTGTCAGCGTGACGTGGGCAGGGTGCCCGGACAACAGCGTCCACGCAGCCTGCAACGTCAATGTCCCGCTGGCATCGGCTTCGCAATCCAGCACCGTGACGACCAGCGTGCGCGTATCGGGCGGCGCCGGCGCGTCAGGAAAGACGAACGAGCCCGTGGGCATTCGCGTCACCAGGTCCTGCGCCAGCGTGCGCCGCATCAATTGGGAAAACGGCGCGCCCCATCGGTCGCTATCGTGGATCGTCAGACGGTTGCGCGACGCCAGCGTGACGACTTCGGGCCGATCGAGCACGGCCGGTATGTGCACCGCGGTCAGTTGCACGGGCGGTATCGGCGTCGCCGCGCGCGGCGTCTCGACGGGGATCGCGTTCAGCGTCACATAACGCACGGGCATGCTATGCCCGCATCCCGTGACGGCAGTCACGACAAGCGATGTGACGAGCGCTGCCGTCCGCACGGTCACGGTGATCGACGCTTCGCGGGGACGGTGGGCCGGGCTTGCACGACCGCGCATCATGGATTCTCCTCACGCCTGCCACGCACGAGCGCCTCGGGATGACGATCCAGATAATCGGCGAGTGCCCGAACGGAACGCGCGGTATCCGTGAGTTCGCGCAAGGCCGCGGGCAGGTCGTTCTGGCTCGATGCATCACCACCGAGCGTGCGGTTTGCTGCGGCGACCGTGTGATCGGCGGCATTGGCCGTCTCGCGCAGCTGCGCGACGAGCGGGCCGATTTGCGGGGACACCTGTTGCAACGTGCGATCGATTTGCGTCACGGCCCGGTCGATATGCGCGAGGCTGTCGCGAATCTGCGGCGACGAGCTCAGCGCGCTGACACGCGCTGCAATACTGCGCACTTCCTCGCCTGTTTCCTTGATCGGAAGCGCGTCGATCTTCCTGATGACATCGTTTGCCCCGGACGCAATCGCGTCGAAGTCCGCGGACGCCACGCTCGGAATCACGGGTACGCCGTTTTCAGCGGCAAGCGTCGCGCTCGATGCGCCTGCCGCGAACTCGAGATCGATCTTGCGAGGACCGACGAGGGGCGGGTCTTGCGAGAGTCGCGCGCGCAATCCTTCGGCGACGAGGCGCTTCATCATCCCGTCGACGAGCGGCCGCCAGTCGCCATTGGCCGGGGGCGGCACGCCGACGATGCCGAGCTGCGACGGGTCGAGCGCGATCTGGACAGGCGTGGTCAACGCGCCCGTGCCGGCATCGTAGCTGAGCCTTACGCTGGTGACGGTGCCCACATGAAAGCCGCGCAGTTCCACGTCGGCGCCGTTCCTGAGTTCACCTGCCGCGCCGTCGAACCGCACGGCATAGGTCACGACAGGGCCGTGCTGGGGCGTGAGCGCAGGACGGCGATCACCTCCGTCGAAACGAGCCTCGGGCTTGCCGGGTCCCGGCTCCATGACGATCTCGGGCCCCGATAGCAGCGCCTTCATCGAAGACGGGTCGCTGAAATCCGCCTGTGCGCCACGCAGGAAGAACTGCGTGCCGCTGCGCAGATACTGCTTTTCGGCGTGATCTATCTTGAGCTTCGCTTCGACGTGCCGGCCATCGGAGGCGAGCGAGATGTCCGAGACGGCACCGACCTTGACGCCGCGCAGCGTGACGATCGTGTCGTCGGGCTTCATTCCATACGCGTTGTCGAAAGTCACCGTGACCGTCTCGCCGTCGTGAACCAGCGCGCGGATGCCGAGCCAGCCGGCCACGCCGAACGCCGCGAGCGGCACCGACCAGATCCATCCCGGCCACGCGCTGCGCCGCACGCCGGCTTGCGTGCGATGTGAACGTCGGCCGTTCATGGCCGTCTCCGGACCCGCACGTCCCACATCATTCGCGGGTCGAACGCGCGCGAAGCGGCCATCGTCAGGAAGACGACGAGCGCAAATGCCGTCGCGCCGATCGCGGGCCGTGCCGAGGCGATGCCGTCGAAGTGGATCAGGGGTACAAAGGCGGCAATCGTAAAGACGTCGACGTTCGACCATCGGCCTAGCTCGTCGATCCACCGATACAAATGCGCCTTGATTCGCAGATGCTTGCGCGAACGGCGCTTCACGGACGCGATGAACCACGCCATGCCCACGATCTTTGCCACGGGTATGACGATGCTCGTGCAGATGATGAGAATGCCGAGCGGCCAGAGGCCGGCATGAAAGAGCTGGTACACGCCGTCGATGATCCGATGCGGTACGTCATGGCCCAGTTGCGTCGAAACGGTCATCGGAAAGAAGTTGGCGGGCACCGTCAGCACGAGCGCGGCAAGCGATAAAGCGGCCGCCCGCACCACGGCGTCGGGCTTGCGCAAGCGCAGCTTCAGCCCGCACCTCGAGCACGGTTGTCCATCGCGGGCGACGGGCTCGACGAGGTCGCACACGGTGCAAGACAGTGCAGGCTCGTCTTTCGCCAGCGTTCGCTCAGCCGCAATCGCGCGCCAGATGGTCCGCCGATCGAGCGATGCACGCGTGAGCATCGACATCAGCGCTGCTGCAATGAAACAGTAGCCGCCCGCGCCGATGGTGCCCGTCAGATTCTGCGTCACGCGTGCATAACCGACGAGGCAGCCGAGGAGGTAGACATCGGGCATCGCCCAGATATCGAGCAGGACGGTCCAGCGAAACAGCGCGCCGATGCCCTTGAACCGCCAGCCGGCACGGACCGCCCCCAGCACGAGTGTAAGGGCGCCGAAACGTATGAACGGCAGCACAATGCCAAAGGCCATCAGCAATGCCGCGAGGATGATCCAGCCTTCGCTCCACATTGCCACGATGCCTGACGCAAGCACCGACGATCGCTCGGCGCCGAACAGGTGTACCGTCATCAGCGGTGCGAGGGTCGCTGGAAACAGAAGCGCGAAGGTTGCCGTCGAGCAGGCCAGCGCCGCGTTCAGGCTGCGGCCGCTGCGCCGCTCCAGAGGGTATTGGCATACACGGCAGCGCGCGAGCATGCGCGCGGTGAGCGGCGGGATGTCTTCGAGCGCGCCGCACTCAGGGCAGCCGATCGTCATGTGAGCGCGTCCATCGGCTGCCTGCCTGTGGGACGACCTTCGTGCTGGAATGGATTGCGGCTGGTCATCGCCTTGACTCCGGAGCGCCGCTCGTTGCACGTCACGCATGCGTGACCGCGACTGCGGACGAGCGGCTCATTTCCGACCCGCATGGCACGTTCCTGTTTCGCGAGTCCAGACCCCGTGGTTATCCGTAGATCCTCTGGCGCGGGCCTTGCTCACGCTAGCGGCATCGCGGCAGTTCAGGCATCGCGACCTCGGCGTCGGTTGGCCTGCGCGAATGTTTGATGTACTTTAAGTTGCCCCGGACGCCTCGCCATGAAGGCATGATTCGTCGAGAGTCATGTCTCGCATATGACGGGCAGCGGGTATTTGGCGCGAGGCAGTTCGAACGCGCAGCGGAGAGGCGCGATGAGACGGATTCGTCAGTGGGCATACGTAGCATTATTTGCCGTACCGATTGCACTGCTTGCCGCGTGCGGCGGAGGCGGCGGTGGCGGCGGTGGCGGCGGCAGTAGTGCGAGCAGCCCGCCAGGCGGGGTCCGTCTTCAAGTCGTCTCGTTTGGCGACAGCCTGTCGGACGTCGGGACTTTTACGCCGATCGCCAGCGCCGTAGGCGGGGGACGTTTCACGACCAACCCGGGGCAGGTGTGGGCTCAGGGTGTCGCGCAATTCTATGGCGACACGCTGAACGCCGCGTTCACGATCGGTGTCGATCATAAGCTGAGTGCGCAAGGCGGCTTGGGCTACGCAGAGGGCGGTGCCACTGTCGCGACGCCGGCCAATTTGAATGATTTTCTCGTCGACGTGATCGGCAACGTTGAAATGCCCGTCAATCAGCAGGTTTCGAGCTATCTCGCGGCTCACAGGAGCTTCAATTCCGGTCAACTGGTACTGGTCTGGGCGGGTGCGAACGACGTGCTTCGCGCGGGCTCGCCGCCCGCCGCCGTGACAACCGTGCAAACGGCGGCGACGACGCTGGCTCAGATCGTGGGGCAAATCGTGCAGAGCGGCGCCACGCATGTGGTCGTTGTCAATGTTCCGAACATCGGTCTCTCGCCCAAAGGCGTTGCCTCGTCAGACGGCGGCGCGAACCTTACGCAGTTGTCGCAACTCTTCAACACGACGTTGAACGCTGCGTTGCAAAGCAATGGCCTGCAAGGCAAGGTGATCCAGATCGATTCGTATAGCTGGGTGAATCAGATCGTCGCGAACTTCAAGGCCAACGGCTTTGCAATCTCCAACACGGCCCAAGCCTGCGATCCGACGAAAACACCCCGTGATACGGCGCTGCTGTGCTCGCCGGCGACGTATGTCGCGCGGGATGCGGATCAGACCTACATGTTTGCCGACGACCTCCATCCGACCACGCATCTGCATGCGCTTTTCGCGCAATTCGTTGAGCAGCAGCTCATCGGCAGCGGCCTCGGCCACTGAGCATCGCAACATTGGAATTGAAAGCGACCGGGTGAACAGACAGTTTCATTGCGTCCGGACCGGCTCCCGGCGGAGCCGGCGGATGAAGAAACTGCCCGGACGTGTCATTGCTGCCTGAGGTGCAGATCGTTGCCGACGGATTGCACGCCCGACACGCCGCGCGTCACGGCAAGCGCTTTCTGAATCTGCGCCTCAGAATCCACGTATCCCGACAACTGCACGGCGCCTCGATACGTCGCGACGCTTATCGGCAACGGTCTCAGCCCCGGGTCCTGGGCGAGCGCCTGCTTCACCCGGATGGCGAGCGTAGCGTCGTCAGGGGCCGTCTCCCCGACGGTCGCGGACGGCGGCGCCGTCGACTTACAGCCGTTGGTGAACGCGAACGTGGGGAATGCGAACACCGCGACGATCAGCAACCGGCGTTTGATGTATGGCGCGTTTCGCATGTCGGCTATGACATAGAGATTCATGCATCAAGCAGGGATCGCGCCATGACGCCGATTTCACGGGCAAGCGCCAGATGGCGAGTCGACAAACCGTCCGAATGGTCCAACGTGGCGCCCAATCGGCTACTTATGATGCACTCAGGCAATCTAAAAGGCGAGCAACGCGATGGTGGCCGACGAGCGGTCGTTGCAACGAGAGTTTGAAACACACTGATCGAGCCCGGGAAAAGCGGTTCGAGGCTTTGCGTATTTCAAGCGGCGGCGATCCTGTCGATCCGCTGACCGTTCAACGTACTCGGGAATCGTAGGAACGGGCAAAGCCTGGCTTGGTATTCAGACGCTATATCCCGAATCTCGCATCAACTGACGCGACACGTCGCTGCCCGGGCCTTCCGCCTCGAATTGCGTGCGAAGTCTCGCGTCCGCCTTGCGGGTCACGCCGCGATGCATCGCCACAATTATTGCGAAAAGGGCTACGAGAAAGAGAAACGTCGGAACGGTAATCATCTGTTGCTCCTCGGTGGACAGACGGGATGCTGACTGGCAACGGTCGAGCGCGATCGCATCGCAAATCACCACGTCGCTCCATTAATCGACGAGTCGCATAGTCCGGGCCCGGACGCGTGTACGGCAATCTGACAGAACAGGGCGCAAGGAGACGCGAGACCGGACCAAGCCGCGCGACTGTTACGCGACCCTTATCGGGCAATTAAATTAAAATCGCACCGTCAGTGGAAACGTAAATATGAGGCGCTCGCCATGCTCGATCTCGATCTGTTGAACACGCTCGTGTGCGTCGTCGACGAAGGCAGCTTCACGCGGGCCGGCGATCGCGTGCATCGCACGCAATCGACCGTCAGCCAGCAGGTGCGGCGTCTCGAAGAGATGGTGGGCCGCACGCTGCTTCTGCGAGACCGCACCGGCAACCAGGTCACGGCAACGGAACACGGCGAACTGCTTGCGCAATACGCGCGGCGTCTGATCGCGCTTTCGCAGGAAGCACAGGACGCGCTCGCGAGCGACGCGTGGCGCACGCCGATCCGCATCGGCGTGCCGGAAGATTTCGACGCGAAGCGTATGGCGTCGATTCTGTCCGGCTTCGTCAGGGAAAGGCCGGAAGCGCGGCTCGAAACCGTCGCGGGCATGAGCGCCGATCTGCATCGCAAGCTGTCGGGCGGCGAGATCGAGATTGCGCTCGTGAAGCGCGAGCCGGGAAGCGGCCAGTGTCTTGCGTCATGGCCCGAGTCGTTGGTGTGGGTGCGCGGCCGAGAGATCGAAGTGCCCGACGAGGGCGGCGAGCCGATTCCGCTCGCGCTCTTTCCGCAAGGCTGCGTGTACCGGCTGCGCGCGATCCGCTGCCTCGACCAGGCGCAGCGCAGCTGGCGCGTGGCGTTCGGCAGTCACAGCCTGACGGGCATTCAGGCCGCGGTGGCATCCGGCCTTGGCATCACCGTGCTGCCGACGACAGCCGTTCTTTCCGATCACAGCGTGTGTTTCGACTTGCCGCGTCTGCCACCGACGGAACTCGCATTGATCGGCGCGGGCGGCACGATGAATGCTACGCAGTCGGCGTTGGTGGATTTCCTGCGCGAAGCGGTGACGATCTAGCCGCTTGCGGCGAAACGACGTCGCGAGCGCTTCGCCTATTCTTTGCGTATGGCGGGTCACGCTGCCGACGACTCGAAAGGGGACGCTCATGGCTGTACGGCAAGGTTTCGTCGGATGCATCGGCAATACGCCGCTCATCAGGCTCGCGGCGCTCAGCAAGGAGACCGGCTGCGAAATTCTCGGCAAGGCCGAATTTCTGAATCCGGGCGGTTCCGTGAAAGACCGCGCTGCGCTCTACATCATCCAGGAGGCCGAGCGGCGCGGCACGCTCAAGCCCGGCGGCACGGTCGTCGAAGGGACGGCGGGCAATACAGGCATCGGCCTCGCGCATATCTGCGCGGCTCGGGGCTATCGCTGCGTGATTGTGATTCCCGACACGCAGTCGCCCGCGAAAATGGAGCTTTTGCGCGTTCTCGGCGCGGAGGTGCGGCCCGTGCCCGCTGCGCCGTACAAAGACCCGAACAACTATCAGAAGATCGCCGGACGTCTCGCGCAGGAAATGGACAACGCGATCTGGGCCAACCAGTTCGACAACGTCGTGAACCGGCAGGCGCACTACGAAACGACGGGCCCGGAAATCTGGCGCGATACGGCGGGTAAGGTCGATGCGTTCGTGTGCTCGACGGGCACAGGCGGCACGCTCGCCGGCGTGAGCCGCTTCCTGAAGGAAAAGAGCCCCGGCGTGCGGATCGTGCTCGCCGATCCGCACGGCAGCGGGCTCTACAGCTTCGTGAAGACGGGCGAAATCAAGGTGGAAGGCAACTCGATCACCGAGGGCATCGGCTCGTCGCGCGTCACGGCGAACCTCGAAGGAGCAGCAATCGACGACGCGTGCCGCATCGACGATTCGTCATGCGTGGCGATGGTGTACCGGTTGCTGCGCGAGGAAGGGCTGTATGTCGGCGGATCGACGGGCATCAACGTTGCGGCGGCCGTATCGCTCGCGCGGCAGATGGGGCCGGGTCATACGATCGTGACGCTGCTGTGCGATCGCGGCGAGCTGTATCGCAGTCGGCTGTTCAATCTCGAATGGCTGAAGGAGAAAGGGCTGACGCCCGGCTGAGCGCTTCGGCGCTACGAGAGGACGCGTGCGTCGCGACACGATGCGACGCGCTGTCGTGCATTGGCTGATGGCGCACGCGCATGCAGCCCCGCGCAACACCGACGCCAACCTGCTTTTCACCCGCGAGCGAACTATCCTGAAAGGATGCAGCCGAACTATTTCCCTCTCTCCGTTTGTTCGAAAGGAGGTGCGCCATGTCAATGTCTACAACGCTCGAGGACTGCCTGCGCAACAAGGGCTCCCGGTACGAAATCCTGCGCCATCCGTACAGCCATTCCAGCATGGAAACGGCGGCGGCCGCCCACATTCCCGGCGATCGTCTCGCGAAGACCGTGCTGTTCGAAGACGAGCAAGGCTATATCGCCGCCGTGCTGCCGTCGACGTATGCGGTGAGGCTATCCGAGCTCTGGTCGAAAACGGGGCGCCGCCTTTCGCTCGCGAAGGAAATCGATCTGCGTGAACTGTTCAAGGACTGCGAATACGGCGCGCTGCCGCCCGTATGCGCCGCCTATGGCATGAAAACCTATCTCGACGAAAGCCTGGCCCGTCAGCCGGACGTCTACTTCGAGGCGGGCAATCACGAGGAACTGGTGCACATGGACACCGAGCAGTTCCTCGCGCTGATGGACAGCGCGGAGCGCGCGCATTTCGGACGCCGGATGCACGGGATGACCGTGTGAGCGCGAGCCCCTCGGGGCCAATGCATGTCCGTTCGCCGATCAGCGGCTGGCTATGGGGAAGGGCGCTGATCGGCGTCTGTCTTTTCATCGCCAGCCGTACCCGTAATAGCGCGGCCGATAGACGGGCCACGTAGCCGCATACTGCGCGGGCATGACCTGCTGCACGACAGGCGGGCTCACATACACGGGCTGATAGACGGGGACGTACTGCACAGGCGGGGGCGGCTGATAAGGCTGAAACACGACGGTGGCCGGTTCTTCGGCGGGTTCGTCGTAGGCGGGCGCCTGAGCGTACATGGGCGCCGGCCGATAGCGCGGCCGCGGTGCAGGCGCGTACTGCACGGGCGCGGCTTCGTCGTCATACGCCGGCTGGTTTTGCAGCGGCTGCTGCGCCACGCGCGGCTGGCTGACGCGCCTCACCTGGGCGGCGTCGTCGCCGGGTGCGCCGGGCGGCAACGGCGGAGGCTGCTGCACCGAGGCTTTCGACGTCTGCTTCAGCTGTTCCTTCAGCGACGCATACGTCTCGGCATCCTCCTTGGCGCGAGCGTTGTAGCCGTTGTGATAGGCATCGCTCAGATCCTTCATGCGCGCCTTGTTTTCGTCGTCGGCAGTCATCTGCTCTTCGCCCGGATCGAGCGATGCATTGCTGACGCCCCCACTGTCATAGGCCGACTTCGGTCCATCGGCCCACGCGGTAGCGGACAGCAGGGCCGGGACCAGGGTCGCGGTCAACGCCGCGGACCCGAGCAATGTCCTGATTCTCATGGTTGTTACCTCGCCTGTGGTCGTACACGGCAAACGCAAGTCAATGCCAATGTCCCGTTATGCTCCCCGATCGCATTCCGCCTCCCTGCGGAAACATCCCGAAACGCTTCATGCTGCGCCTTCGTAGTTGCACTATCAGGGCTTCCACCAGGCGCCGCATCGGGCCAGGCTTCATCCAGACGGTCAGCATGACGTGACTTAACTTGCCAGCATTCGCCCGCGCGAGATGCGCTATAGCACACATAGCGCTTCAGATATTCGGCTGTCGAAAGCGAGGCGGGCGTGAGCGGGAAATGCAGTACGGGCGCGCCGCATTGCGCGGTGCGGAGCGCGAAAGGAACGATGGATGGATGGAGTTTGCCGCGCGTTCGGCATGGCCGTGTCTTCGACAGCCGAGCCATGCCGACGCGCTCGCGCAATCAGTCAATGCGGCAACAGGACGCCGCCGCGAGCGTCAGCGATACACGGAACCGCGCAAGTCGATCAAACCCGCGCGAGCGCCTCGGCGTCGACGATGCGAATCGTCTTGCCGTTCGCGTTGACGAGCCGTTCACGCTGGAACTTCGAGAACATGCGGCTCACGGTTTCGAGCTTCATCCCGAGATAGCAGCCGATTTCTTCGCGCGTCATGCGCAGATGGAATTCGGCAGCCGAGAATCCGCGCGCCTTGAAGCGCCGCGACAGATTGAGGAGGAACGTCGCGACGCGCTGTTCGGCCGTCATGGTGCCGAGCAACATCATCTGGCTCGATTCGCGCACGATCTCGCCGCTCATCATCTGATAGATGTGATGCTGCATCGACTTCATCTCGTGGCAGAGCACTTCGAGTTGCGCGAACGGAATGATGCAGACGACGCTATCTTCGAGTGCGATCGCATCGCAGTTGTGATGACCCGCGCACACGCCGTCGAGACCCAGCGACTCGCCCGCGATCTGGAAGCCCGTCACATGCTCGCGGCCATCGCGATGCATGACGATCGTCTTGAACGAGCCGGCACGCACCGCGTAGATGCTCTGGAACGCATCGCCGGAGCGGTAGAGCGTCTCGCCGCGCTTGACGGAGCGCGTCGAGCAGATGATCGAATCGAGTCTGGCCAGTTCGTCGACGGTCAACTCGGGCGGCATGCAGATGGCCCGCATCGAACAGGCGGAGCAGCGGGTCGCGCGCACGGGGGCCGGCTGCACGGGCCGGATCGGCACGACTTTGGGGATGCGCGTCATCGGGTGGTCGGATACTCGAGCGGTTGCGGCATGCATGGTCAGCTCCTGTTCATTCACGAGTGCGCGCGGCGCGACTGCGCAATGGACTGAATGGCGCGGCAGGCTGCATCGAATTCGGCTGTCTTGTCGAAGAAGAGGTCAGCGCCTGCCGCCGCGCACGCATCGCGAAATGCGCGCGCAGTGTGGTTCGTCAAAACGATCTTGATGATCGAGGGTCGTGCGCGGGAGAGCGCTTCGATGAGCGCGAGGCTGCTTCCCCCAGCGAGGCGCACGTCCATCACGACGACATCCGCGTGCGACTCCAGGATGCCTTCCAGCGCTTCGTCCGCATCTTCGCCTTCGCCCGCGATCTCGACGCCGGCAATCGCGCCGAGCAGGCGCGCCAGGCGTCGCCTGACTTCGATCGCGTCGTCGACGAGATAGATCTTCGATACGGTGGTTGATGTGGCGGCATCCATGGCGATCAGTATCGACGGTCTTATCTCAAAAAAGTATCGGCGGCGCTTTAACCGCACCTAGGGGAATCGGCAGGCGTTATAGGAATATTCCTACAAGCCGGATGACGTGCCCGCTGCGCTGAATCGCGAGTCCGCGCCGTCGCGATGAGCGTATGCTGGTCTGGATGGCGTTGACCTGTATCAACCGGGAATTCGGTCGCCGAAGGGACACTGTCCTCGCACGTGGGCGACATTGCCCATATTGGGCAAGGCGTGCGCATTTCGGGGAGGTTCATCATCATGTATCAACGGATACTGGTTGCGATCGACGGCAGTCCGAGCGCACAACGCGCGCTGGGCGAAGCCGTCAAGCTCGCGAAACTGTCGAACGGCACGATCGAGGCGCTGTGCGTGCTGGATCGCGGCAAATGGCCCGCTGAGGCGAATCCGCTCAACGCCGAACCCGGTCCGTCCGGACTCGCGAACGACGCGGCTGCGGCCGCGCTCGCCGTCGCCGAGCAGATGTTCGAGGAAGCGGGCGTGCGCGGCAGCGTGCGGGCCATCGATGCGTATGCGGAAAACGTGTCCGCCGTGCTCGCGCGCGTCGCGGACGAATACGAAGCCGATCTCATCGTGATGGGCACGCATGGGCGGCGCGGCGTGCAGCGTTTTCTGCTCGGCAGCGTGGCGGAATCGCTGGTCCGCTCGACGGATATACCCGTGCTCATCGTGCGCCACGATTCCTCCGAGCATTCGCCGTCTGAGGCATGAAGCGGACGGGTTGGCGGGCCGCGAAACTCAGTGACACCGCGGCAGTGACACCGCGTGTAAGCGATTGACCTGGATCACGAAGGCATCGGGCGAGGCGCTTAAGCTGAATGCGGATGGCGCCTTCGATTGCGCCTGAACGGAGAACCGCCATGTCCGCGCAATGCAGGGTCCTCGTGGTGTATTACTCGCGCAGCGGCACGACGCAGCGCATCGCAGAACTGCTTTCATCCGATCTGGGCGCCGACCTCGAAGCGATACGCGAGCCGGGCGAGCTTGCGGCGCGTGCCGGGGCGCGCGGCTATGTGCGCTCGCTGATCGATGTGCTGTGCCACCGGCAGGTCAAGGTGATGCCGCGCATACACGATCTGTCCGCATACGATGCCGTCGTCGTCGGCTCTCCCGTGTGGGCGAGCCATGCTTCCGCGCCCGCGCTCGCGTGGCTCAAGGAACATGGCGCGGCGATCCGGCATCTCGCGCTGTTCTGCTCGCTGGGCGGGAGCGGCAACGAGTCCGCGCTGGAGCAGATGGCGAAGGCAGCGGGCAAATCGCCGCTGGCCACTTGCGCGATTACGGCTCGCAATTTGCAGCGGCACATCGACGGCACGAAGCGCCAGGGATTCGGGCAGAAGATCAGGCACAGGCTCGCGAAACTGCACGAGGCCGAATGGATGGCTTAGGCCGCGCACATCAACACACGCTGAATCAGCGATCGGCGCTGTGGGTCGCATCACGTTTCATCAACAGGTCGTTACGTTTCAACGTCCACGAGCACATCAAGGAGGTTCACCATGTACAAGAAGATTCTGGTTGCCGTAGACGGCAGTCACACATCGAAACATGCGCTGCAAGAGGCGGTGAAAATGGCGGCGCTGACGCATGGCACCCTGCATGCCGTCTATGTCGTCGATACGACGCCGCTTTTCAGTTACGCCGGCTATTACGATCCCGTCGCGTTGACGGAGGCATTGCGCAAGGACGGCGCCGCTGCGCTCGACGGCGCCAGGACGGCGTGCAAGCAGTCGGATGTCGAATGCGCGGTCGAACTGATCGAGACGGAACGCCTGAGCGACGACGTTTCGCAGACGCTGCAACATTGCGCCGAGCGCATCGGCGCCGATCTCGTGGTGCTCGGGACGCATGGCCGCCGAGGCGTCAAGCGGATCGTGCTGGGCAGCGTCGCCGAACGCTTCGTGCGGTTCTCGCAGTGTCCCGTGTTGCTCGTTCGCGGCAGCGAAGAAGAAGCCGAGCCCGAGGCGTGAAAGCCCTCGCGACGGATGTGATCGCGCGAGGCTGATCGCCAAAGATAGCGGCGTGCCCGCGCGTTTCCGACTTACGGCGCCTGTTCCACTTCGGGCGCGCGGGCAAGCAGAACGGGCGTATCGGCGAGCCGCAGCGTACGCGCTGCGACGCTGCCCATGAACCAGCGCGCGAGGCCACGCCGTCCATGCGTGCCGACGACGAGCAGATCCGCGTTCCAGCGCTGCGCATCGCGCACGATCGCATGCGGCACATCGTCGTTGGCGCGGTTGGTCTCGATCAGCGCCGTTTTGGCCGACCATTGATGTTCGGCGAAGATGCGCGCGGCCAGTTCCAGCACCGTTTGCCCTTCTTCGAGAAAGGCGTTCTCGAGCATGTCGACGGGCGCGAAATCGAACAGGTGTACCGCGCGGTCGAGCACGTAGACGGCGCGCAGTTCCGTATCCGCTGCGGCAAACTGAAGGCCCATGCGCAACGCAATGAGCGAATGCACGCTGCCGTCCAGCGCGAAGACGATTCGCCCGGGACGTCTGTTGGTCGGCACGCGGCTGTTCTCGGGTACGAGCAGCAGCGAACAATCGGTGCGCTTCGTGACGGGCTCCGACACCGTTCCTTCGACCCAGCGCAACAGCCCATGATGATGCCGCGCGCCCATCACGACGAGATCCACGCGCCAGCGCGACGCGACGTCGAGCAGCGCCTGGACCGTATCGCCATTGCGCTTCGATAGCTCGACGAGTTCGCTTTCCGGCCGCGTGTCTGAAAACATCGCCTCGATTTCATGCAGTGCAGTGCGTGCGTCCTGAAGCAGTTCGTCGCGCGCGGCGGCGAGCACGTTCCGCGCCGTCGCGCCGAGTGGAAATAACGTGTGCGGACTTTGCACGACCGACACGAGCGCGATTTGCGCTTCGCCGGCGAACAGCGCATGCGCATACTCGGCCGCGCGCACGGATGCTTCCGTGCCATCGACGGCCACCAGCACGCGCTGAAACGCACGGCCCGGCATGGGATTCGAAGCAACGGGATCGATCATGGCGCTCTCCACGATGGCCAACGCAATACAGGCCGATTGTGCTACCGATCCGCGTCGCCGGGTTGATCATGTTCGACGCGCTTCCTGTGCGCATCGGGTGCCGCCGCCTGCGGACGGGTTGACGTCAGTCAAGCCGTCGGGCGTCGGGCCGCACATAGTGGAGGCATCTACCAAGGAGAACATCATGTTCGCAATGGATGTCATGACGCCGTCGGTGATCTGCGCGCAACCGGATATGACGGTGCAAGAAGCTGCAAAACGTCTCGTCGAAAACAGGATCAGCGGCATGCCCGTCGTCGACGAAAGCGGCTCGCTGGTCGGGATCGTGAGCGAGGGAGACCTGTTGCACCGCGTTGAAACCGGCACAGAAACGAGGCGGTCGAGCTGGCTCGAACTGTTCTCGTCGACGCGCAATCTCGCCGGCACTTTCGTCAAGGAACACGGACGTCTGGTGAGCGACGTGATGAGCAGCGAGGTGATCGCCATCGATGAAAAGACGCCCGTCGGCGACATTGCAGAGCTGATGGAAAGGCGCCGCATCAAGCGCGTGCCCGTGCTTCGGGACGGCAAGCTCGTCGGCATCGTGAGCCGCGCGAATCTGATCCGCGCGCTTGCGAGCGCCCCTGTGCAGGCACAGGCAGGGCCCGCGAGCAGCGACCGCGAACTCGCCGAAGCGATCGTCGCCGCGTTGCGCGACAAGCGGTGGGCGCTGTCGAAGGAAAACGTGATCGTCAAGGATGGCGTCGCGCATCTGTGGGGCGTGATCCAGTCGGAAGACGAAGAGCGGGCGATCTGCATCGCCGCGCTCGAAGTCGAAGGCGTGAAGGAAGCGCGGGCGCATCTGAGTTATCCGACCGTCATGCCGTTGATGTGACGAGTACGGCCTTCCACGGCTTTGCCACGAAACGCTTCCGCCGATTGTTCGGCGATTCCTGCCAGTCAATTCGTATCGAGCCGCTTTATCGCGGGAGATGGGGTGTTTAGATTTGCTCCATCGCCGGGGCGGACGGTTGTCGAAACCGTTCGTCCTGTCCCTGGGTATGGCACAACTTGAAGGAAGACGATATGAGCAGGCTCGCAGGTAAGGTCGCGGTGGTCACGGGCGCATCGAAGGGTATCGGAGCGGGTATCGCCAAAGCGCTGGCGGCAGAGGGCGCTTCCGTGGTCGTGAATTACGCAAGCAGCAAGGCGGCCGCCGATGCCGTCGTCGCCGGCATCACGGCGGCAAACGGCAAGGCAGTCGCGATTCGCGGCGATGTGTCGAAGGCGGCGGACGCACAAGGCATCGTCGATGCCGCCGTCGAAACGTATGGGCGACTCGATATCCTCGTCAACAATTCAGGCATTTACGAGTTCGCGCCGATCGAAGAGATCACGGAAGAGCATTTCCACAAGCAGTTCAATACCAACGTGCTCGGCGTGCTCCTCACGACGCAGGCGGCCGTGAAGCATCTCGGCGAAGGCGCGAGCATCATCAACGTGAGTTCGGTGGCCAGCAGCATCACGCCTCCCGAAACGGCTGTGTACAGCGGCACGAAAGGCGCCGTCGACGCGATCACGGGTGTGCTTGCGCGCGAGCTGGGTCCGAAGAAGATTCGCGTCAACGCGATCAATCCGGGCTTCGTCGTCACGGAAGGGACACACGAGGCCGGCATCGTCGGCTCGGATTTCGAAGCGATGGCGCTCAGCCAGACGCCGCTCGGCCGTGCCGGCCAGCCCGACGACATCGCCTCGATCGCCGTGTTTCTCGCCTCAGACGACGCGCGCTGGCTGACGGGCGAACATGTGATCGCAAGCGGCGGCATGCGCTGAGCGATCGCCGTCTCATGGCCCGGCCTGGATCGCGATTGCGGTCCGGCCGGGAGGCTGCATCAGCTTTCATTTCACGCAGATCATCGAAGCACCGTCAGGCCAAAGGACTCACACGTCCTTTGGCTTTTTTGCGTTGTGCTCAAACCCGTTGTGTTCAAACCATTTCGCTGCGACGTCAAAGCTGCGACTCCAACGCTGCGATCCTGAACCATCATCAGACCCGCATCCGAACGAGCTAGCGCTGCAAAGAAACGCAACTGAATGTTGCAGCAAGAATCGGATGGCCGCGAGGCAGGGCGCTCGATATGTTCGTATCCAGGCGAAGCAATCCTGCTTCTCCGTGATCCAAGCTCAGCAAGGAGTCGAACATGTCGAATGCAGATGACAACAAGGCGATCGTAGGCCGCTGGTTCACCCGCTTCTGGGGCGAAGAGTGCGATCTCAGCGTCGTCGACGAGCTCGCCGCGCCGGACATGCTGCTCAAGTATTCGCTGCACGAGCCGCGACGTGGCCACGAAGACATCAAGGCGTTCATGACCGGTTTTCGCAACGCGTTCCCGGACCTCAATTTCTGGGGCGCCGCCGATCTCATCGCTGAAGGCGACTTCGTCGTCGGTCGTTGGGAAGGGGGCGGCACGCATACGGGCCCCGCTTTCGGCGACTTCCTCGCGGGAACCTTGCCGCAGGCATCGGGCCGCAAGATGCACTTTACGGGCACGACGGTGCTGCGCCTGAAGGACGGCAAGATCGTCGAAGAAGTCGGCCTCGATGACGGCGTGACTGCGCTCACGCAACTCGGGCTCATCAAGACCGTTTGAACGCGCGTGGCGGGGCGCCGCCGTCGGTGCGGACGGGCGGCGCGCCACCATAAAATCCGCGCGTGAAATGCTTCGATGGGACAGCAAGAAACGGAGTGTGTCTGTCCGTCGGTCGCGAGAGATTTGACATGCCTTCCTGACAGGAGTGAACCATGCTGCCAATTCTCGCGCTTCATGCTCTCGCGGCTCAACGTGGTGACGGATTGCGCCCGGAGCTTCTTGCGTTGCTCGAACGTCACATTGGAAATGAGGCGGGTCTTCGCGCCAGCATCGAACCCGACGACGCCTCCGTGAACAGCGAAGAGCCCGGCGATTGCGCCGCAAGCCCTTCCGATAGCTGACGACCAACGCACGATTCCAGCCTCACCCGGATCGCCGCATCCGCGAACAGCGAGTGCGGCGATTCACTTCCCCGCCGGACGTTCATCCCTCGCGCCGTCCATAGCACCATTCGCGACGCAATCCGCACGGTTCGTCGCATGCCTGTCGATAGCCATCCGTCCTCCGCGCAGACTGCCGTCATCGAGTTCGCCCATCCTGCCGGGGAGCCAGCATGCCTGCCATCATTGCCGTGCATGTCGCCACTGCAATCGTTTCTGTCATACTCGGAACAACCGTGCTTTTCGCCGAAAAGGGGACCGCGCGCCACAGGTGGCTCGGCCGTCTGTGGGCGGCGGCGATGTTCGCGACCGCGCTCAGTTCGTTCGATATCCGCGAACTGAACCCCGGACATTTTTCGTGGGTACATGGGCTGTCGCTGCTGACGTTCGTCAGTGTCGGGCGAGCGATCTGGGCGATACGGCAAGGCAACGTCCGCGGTCATCGGCTCGCGATGCGCGGATCGTTTATCGGCCTCGTCGTGGCGGGACTCGCTGCCGTGGCGACGCCGCATCGTCTGCTGAATGTCATCGTGACGGGATGGTTCGCATGATTCCAGGCAGTAACGTCAAATTCCCCGCTGCGTATGCCGACGCGCCCGCGCCCGCGAAACAGCTGCTGGCCGAATATGCGCGCGAATCCGTGATCGTCGTGATCGGCAACGCGATGATCGCGGCCGGCCTGACCGTCGTCGGCATGGGGAAAGGCCTGGCGGAAAACCTCGTGTTCAGCGAGTCGATAGGGCTGTCGATCATGCTCCTGCTTCATGCCGCGCGCTTTCGTCTCCAGCGCAGGAACGCGCTCACCGCACCGAAGCTCGCCGTGGCGATGGCCGTCTCCATCGTGGCGGGCGCGGCAATCGGGCGGGTGATCGCGAGCGCGCTGCTCGGGCTCGACATCGGCAAGGCATTTGCGACCAAGGAGATCGCGACGACGGGCTGGATCGCGCTCGTCGCGACGCTGCTCGTCACCTGGTACGGCTGGTCGCGTGCGCGCATCGCGGGACTGAGCGAGCAGGTCGCGCGCACGGCATGGCTCCAGGAGGCCGCCGAAAAGACCGCGCTGCGCGCCCGCTTGCAGGCGTTGCAGGCGCAGATCGAGCCGCATTTCCTCTTCAACACGCTGGCGACGCTCGACAGCCTGATCGTGTCCAATCCGCCGCGCGCACGCGAGCTGCTCGGCAGCCTCAACCGGTTCTTGAGGGCGACACTAGAAGCATCGCGCACCGAAAGCGAAACGCTCGCCGATCAGTTCGCGGTGCTCGATTCAATGCTGGCCGTCCACGCGATGCGGCTCGGTCCGCGGCTTGCGTATTCGCTCGATCTGCCCGCCGATTGCGCGGCCCTTTCGGTGCCGCCGATGCTCCTGCAACCGCTCGTCGAAAACGCGTTGAAGCATGGCGTTCAGGTTGCCGTCGAGGGCGGCCGGATCGAGGTACGGGCGAGGCGCGTCGAACCCTGCGTCGAACTCGCCGTGACCGATACGGGTCCGGGCTTCGGCTCGACACCCGCTACGCAGGGCACGGGCATCGGACTTGCGAACGTGCGCGACCGGCTTGCCGTGCTGTATGGCGAACGCGCTTCGCTGACGCTCATCGAAAACGTGCCGCACGGTATCGTTGCGCGCGTGCTGCTTCCGCTCGACGATGCCGAACGACGCGAGAGGGTTTGATCGATGAAGACGCGCCAGCCACGCACAGCCGCATCGAACCCAGACGACGAACGTCATTCGCCGGAGACGCGTCGCGCGCCAACTGCGTTGATCGCCGAGGACGAGCCGCCCATTGCCGCCGCGCTGCAACGGGAACTGGCGGCGGCATGGCCCGCGCTGCGGATCGTCGCGACAGTCGATAACGGCCGCGATGCAATCGAGCGTATCGGCGCATTGCAGCCGGACATCGCGTTTCTCGACATTTCGATGCCGGGCGCAACGGGCCTCGATGTCGCGCGTGCCTGCGCGAACCTCGCGTCGCCGCCGCAGATCGTATTCGTGACGGCATACGATCAGTACGCGCTGGACGCGTTCGATGCGGCCGCCATCGACTATCTGCTGAAACCCGTCGATGCGTCGCGGCTCGCGCGCACGGTCGAGCGTCTGCGCGCGCCGCTTGCGCGTTCACCGGTCGACGCCGCGCCCGCCGCCGACGTGCACGCCGATCTGCAACGCGTGCTCGGCCAGCTGGAGCAGATCACGCGCAGCGTCCGGCTCGACAGCCGCTCGCAGGACAGCGCGCGGAGTGCGCCAACCGCCGCGCCAACCGCGCCGCTGCGCTATCTGCGCGCATCGAGCGGCAGCGACATCCGCATCGTGCCGGTGGAAGACGTGTTGTACTTCGAAGCCGCCGACAAATACGTCGTCGTCACGACGCGCACGGGCGAGCTGCTTATTCGCACGAGCCTCAAGGAATTGTGCGCGCAACTCGATCCGTCGCGTTTCTGGCAAGTGCATCGAAGCACGGTTGTGAACGTCGATCAGGTGGAAAGCGCGACCGTCAGCACATTGGGAAAAATGTCGCTGAAGCTGCGCGGTTACGCTCACGCAGTTGCGGTGAGCAAGCAATATGCACATCTGTTCCGGCAGATGTGATGCATCGGGCGCCACCGAAGTCGCGGCCCGCTTCATGCTAAGGCGACGCGATCGCACCTGAAAATAAGGCATCTTCACGCACATCGGAAAGTCGTGCAGCAACCGTCGTAAGCTGGTTGCAAAGTCTCGCACGCATCCGCTCGTGCTCGCATCGGCGACGAAAGCACATCGAAACGCTTCCCGCCGCGCCGCCCGCCATCGTGCTCCGTCGACCGCGACGCTCACCTGCAGCGCCGCGCGGGAGGCACTACACTTGCTCAATTGACCTGGTTGCCCGCTGCGGCACCTGTCGTGCCACAGCACACTCTGCAAAGGAGTCGTCGCTCATGTCACAAGTCACACCGAAGTCCACGACCGATCTCGACCGCCTTGCGATCGACACGATCCGCACGCTATCGATGGACGCCGTGCAGAAGGCCAATTCCGGCCACCCCGGCACGCCGATGGCGCTCGCGCCCGTCGCATTCCATCTCTGGCAGAACCATCTTCGCTACGACCCCGACGCGCCGTTATGGCCCAATCGCGACCGCTTCGTGCTGTCGGTGGGGCATGCGTCGATGCTGCTGTATTCGCTGCTGCATCTCGCGGGCGTGAAGGCCGTCGACGAAGACGGCAAACCGATGGACAAGCCCGCCGTCTCGCTCGACGACATCAAGCAGTTTCGCCAGCTCGACAGCGTGACGCCCGGACACCCGGAGTACCGGATGACGACGGGCGTCGAGACGACCACGGGGCCGCTCGGACAGGGGCTCGGCAACAGCGTCGGCATGGCGATGGCCGCGCGTTGGCACGAGGCGCACTTCAACAAGCCGGACGCGCCGCTCTTCGATTACCGCGTGTACGCGCTGTGCGGCGACGGCGACATGATGGAAGGCGTATCGCATGAAGCCGCTTCGCTGGCGGGGCATTTGCGGCTCTCGAACCTGATCTGGATTTACGACAGCAACCGCGTGACGATCGAGGGCCACACCGATCTCGCGTATAGCGACGACGTCGAATCGCGGTTTCGCGGCTATAACTGGCACACGCTGCACGTCGACGACGCCAACGATCCGAACGCGCTCGAAGCCGCGATCAACGAAGCGAAGGCCGTGACCGACAGGCCGACGCTGATCGTCGTGAAGAGCATCATCGGCTGGGGCGCGCCGAACAAGCAGGATACGGCGTCGGCGCACGGCGAGCCGCTCGG
Organism: Paraburkholderia phymatum; assembly: GCF_038900715.1. Taxonomy (GTDB): domain Bacteria; phylum Pseudomonadota; class Gammaproteobacteria; order Burkholderiales; family Burkholderiaceae; genus Paraburkholderia; species Paraburkholderia phymatum_A. The sequence continues at coordinate 294,246 of NZ_JAYMRZ010000004.1, forward strand.
CGAAGAGGAGATCAAGCTGGCGAAGCGCGCGTATGGCTGGCCCGAGGACGCGCAATTCCTTGTGCCCAACGGCGTGCGCGAGCACTTCGCGCAAGGCCTGGGCGCGCGCGGCAAGGCGGCGCACGACGTATGGAAGCAGCGCTTCGACGAGTACGCGCGAAAGTATCCGCAGCTTGCGAGGGAGTTCGACCAGATGCAGTCGTCCACGCTGCCGGATGACTGGGACGCGGACATCCCCGTGTTCGATGCGGACGCAAAGGGCATGGCCACGCGCGAGTCGTCGGGCAAGGTGCTCAATGCGATTGCGCAGCGCGTTCCGTGGATGATCGGCGGCGCGGCGGATCTTGCGCCGTCGACCAAGACGAACCTGAAATTCGAAGGCGCGTGCAGCTTCGAGCACGACAACTATGGCGGGCGCAATCTGCATTTCGGCATCCGCGAGCACGGCATGGGCGCGGTGGCGAACGGTCTCGCGCTGTCGGGCTTGAGGCCGTTCGCGTCGACGTTCCTGATCTTCAGCGACTACATGAAGCCGCCGATCCGCCTCTCGGCGATCATGGAAGTGCCCGTCGTTTACGTGTTCACGCACGATTCGATCGGCGTCGGCGAAGACGGTCCCACGCACCAGCCGATCGAGCAGCTTGCGTCGCTGCGCGGCGTTCCCGGCTTGACGACGCTGCGTCCCGCCGATGCGAACGAAGTCGCCGAGGCGTGGCGCGTCGCGCTCTCGCATCCGCACGTGCCCGCGTGCATCGTCGTGACGCGCCAGCCGCTGCCGACATTCGACCGCAAGAAGTATGCACCCGCCGAAGGCGTGCGCCGCGGCGCCTACGTGCTCGCCGATGTGCCCGCCGGCAAGAAGCCCGACGTGCTGCTGCTCGCGACGGGCAGCGAAGTGTCGCTGTGCGTCGATGCCTACGAGGCGCTGAAGGGCGAGGGCGTCAATGCGCGCGTGGTGTCGATGCCGTCGTGGGACGTGTTCGAGCAGCAGGACCACGCATACAAGGACTCGGTGCTGCCGCCCGACGTGCACGCGCGCGTGGCCGTCGAGCAGGCCGCGACGCTCGGCTGGGACCGCTATGTCGGCCGGCTCGGCTCGCAGATCGTGATGCATACGTTCGGCGCGTCGGCGCCCCTCAAGGCGCTGAAGACGAAGTTCGGCTTCACGCCGGAGCGCGTCGTCGACGAAGCCAGGAAGCAGATCGCGCGCTGCAAGTCCGGCAACGTCAAGGAGTGACACATCATGCAGATCGGCATCGTGGGACTGGGCCGCATGGGCGGCAACATCGGCAGGCGGCTGATGCGCGGCGGCCATCAGTGCGTCGTCTACGACCACAATCCACAAGCGACGGAAGCGCTCGCGAAGGAAGGCGCAACGGGCGCGCGCGATCTGGCCGATCTCGTCGCGAAGCTCGGTGCGCCGCGCGTCGTGTGGCTGATGCTGCCGGCGGGCAAGATCACCGAGGACACGCTTGCGGACCTGCAGCGCATCCTCACGGCCGACGACGTCGTGATCGACGGCGGCAACAGCTTCTACAAGGACGATATCCGCCGCGCCGCGCAGCTTCGCGAGACGGGCGTGCATTACGTGGACGTGGGCACGTCGGGCGGCGTCTGGGGACTGGAGCGCGGCTATTGCATGATGATCGGCGGCGACGACGCGATCGTGCGGCGCATCGATCCGATCCTCTCCGTGCTGGCGCCGGGGCGCGGCGAGATTCCCGCCACGCCCCATCGCGACGGACGCGACGCGCGCGTCGAGAACGGCTACATGCATACGGGCCCCGTCGGCTCAGGGCACTTCGTGAAGATGGTGCACAACGGCATCGAGTACGGGCTGATGCAGGCGTATGCCGAAGGGTTTCATATTCTGAAGCACAAGGATCTGCCCGAGTTGCCCGACAGCGAGCGCTACGCGCTCGATCTCGCCGATGTCGCCGAAGTGTGGCGGCGCGGCAGCGTGGTGTCGTCGTGGCTGCTCGACCTCACGGCGGGCGCGCTCGCGCAGGACGGCCAGCTCGACGGCTTCTCGACGGAAGTCGCGGACAGCGGAGAAGGGCGCTGGACCATCGAGGCCGCAATCGAAGAAGCGGTGCCCGCGCAGGTGTTGTCGGCGGCGCTCTATACGCGCTTCCGCTCGCGCGACGCCGAGTCGTTCCCCGAACGCATGCTGTCCGCGATGAGATTCGGATTTGGCGGACACAAGGAGTTTCCCGTGAAATAAGTGGCAGCGGCAGGTGAGTGTGAAGCTGTGAAGCAAAGTTGTGAAGCGAAGCCCGCGATATCCGTCGCGGGCTTTTCTATCGGCTGCCGCGATGATTCGAATTCGAAATCGCGATTTTTATTTCGCGCCACGCGCTCTTAGCATTGACAGGGTAGTGAATCCGGCAACGGGTACAGAGCTGTCATTGCGCGTGCATCCTGGTGTTCGCGCCGTTGCCACCGAGCAATTACAGGGAGGCATCGATGGAGCACAAAGCTCGCACCCAAAACGAAAAGCTCGAAGTCAAGACGACGACCTGCTACATGTGCGCATGCCGATGCGGCATCCGCGTGCATCTGCGCGATGGCGAGGTGCGCTACATCGACGGCAACCCGGAGCATCCGCTCAACCAGGGCGTGATCTGCGCGAAGGGCTCGTCGGGCATCATGAAGCAGTACTCGCCCGCGCGCCTTACGCAACCGCTGCTGCGCAAACAGGATGCGCCACGCGGCAGCGCGCAGTTCGAGCCCGTCTCGTGGGACGTCGCGTTCGACATGCTCGAAAAGCGTCTCACCCATCTGCGCGCGACGGACCCCAAAAAATTCGCGCTCTTCACCGGACGCGATCAGATGCAGGCGCTGACGGGCCTGTTCGCGAAGCAGTTCGGCACGCCGAACTATGCGGCGCACGGCGGCTTCTGCTCGGCGAACATGGCGGCGGGCATGATCTACACAATGGGCGGCTCGTTCTGGGAGTTCGGCGGCCCCGATCTGGATCGCTCGAAGCTGTTCTTCATGATCGGCACGGCCGAGGACCATCACTCGAATCCGCTGAAGATCGCGATCTCGAAGTTCAAGCGTGCGGGCGGCCGCTTCGTTGCGATCAATCCGATCCGCACCGGCTATGCGGCGATTGCCGACGAGTGGGTGCCGATCCGCCCTGGCACGGATGGCGCGCTCTTCATGGCGCTGATGCGCGAGCTGATCGAAAGCAATGCATATGATCGCGAGTTTGTCGAGCGCTACACGAATGCGGGCGAACTGCTGGACATGCGCGCCGACAGCGACACGTATGGTCTTTTCGTGCGCGACGAAGCGGCCGACGTGAGCAATCCTCTCTTTCCGCAGAATCATATGTGGTGGGACCCCGCGAGCCAGCGCGCGGTGCTGCATCACACGCCGGGCGTGCGGCCCGCGCTCGAAGGACGCTACACGCTCGCGGACGGCACGCCCGTCGCGCCGTCGTTCGAGCTGCTGCGCGAGCAGGTGGCCGATTGCACCCCGGAATGGGCGTCGCAGATCACGGGCATTCCCGCCGACACGATTCGCCGGCTTGCACGCGAAATGGCCGATGTCGCGCGCGATCACAAGATCACGCTGCCGATCCAATGGACCGATGCGTGGGGCGAAACGCACGACACCGTGACGGGCGCGCCGATCGCCTTTCACGCGATGCGCGGGCTCGCCGCGCACTCGAACGGCTTTCAGTCAATACGCGCATTGGCCGTGCTGATGTCGCTGCTCGGCACGATCGACAGGCCGGGCGGCTTTCGGCACAAGTCGCCGTATCCGCGCGCGGTGCCGCCGTCGGCGAAACCGCCGAACAGTCCCGACGACGTAAAGCCGAACACGCCGCTTGCGAACGGTCCGCTCGGCTGGCCGGCCGCGCCCGAAGACCTGTTCATCGACGACAGCGGCGAACCCGTGCGAATCGACAAGGCGTTCTCGTGGGAATATCCGCTCGCCGTGCACGGCCTGATGCATAGCGTGATCACGAACGCGTGGCGCGGCGATCCGTATCCGATCGACACGCTGTTGATCTTCATGGCCAATATGGCATGGAACTCGTCGATGAATACCGTCGAAGTCCGCAAGATGCTCGCGGACAAGCACGACAACGGCGACTACAAGATTCCGTTCATCGTCGTGTGCGATGCGTTCCAGTCGGAGATGACGGCGTTCGCCGATCTGATCCTGCCCGATACGACATACCTTGAACGCCACGACGCGATGTCGATGCTCGACAGGCCGATTTCCGAATTCGATGGCCCCGTCGATTCCGTGCGCGTGCCCGTCGTGCCGCCGACGGGCGAATGCAAGCCGTTCCAGGAAGTGCTCGTCGAACTGGCGAGCCGCCTCAAGTTCCCCGCTTTCACGACGCCGGAAGGCAAGCGCAAGTATCGCGACTATCCGGAGTTCATCGTCAATCACCAGACGGCGCCGGGCTCGGGCGTGGGCTTTCTGATCGGCTGGCGCGGCAAGGACGGCGACAAGGCGCTCGTCGGCGAGCCGAATCCGCGCCAGTGGGAAGAGTACGCGAAGCACAACTGCGTCTATCACTACACGCTGCCCGAGTCGTTGCAGTACATGCGCAACTGCAACGGGCCGTATCTGGCGTTCGCGGTCGAGAAGGGCTTTCGCAAGTTCAACGAGCCGATCGTGATCGCGCTCTACTCGGACGTGATGCAGAAGTTCCGGCTCGCCGCGCAGGGCAAGACGAAGGGACGCCGGCCGCCGGAGCATTTGCGCGCGCGCATCGAGCAGTATTTCGATCCGCTGCCGTTCTGGTATCCGCCGCTCGAACACGAAACGACCGATCACGCGCAGTATCCGCTCGCGGCCGTCACGCAGCGGCCGATGGCGATGTATCACTCGTGGGACTCGCAGAACGCGTGGCTGCGTCAGATACATGGCGAGAACTATCTGTACATGAATCCGCGCACGGCAGCGGCGCAAGGCATCGACGACGGCGGCTGGATCTACGTCGAGTCGCAATGGGGCAAGGTGCGCTGCCTTGCGCGCTACAGCGAAGCCGTCGAGCCGGGGACCGTGTGGACATGGAATGCGATCGGCAAGTCGGCGGGCGCGTGGAATCTCGGGCCCGACGCGAACGAATCGCAGCGCGGCTTTCTGCTGAATCATCTGATCGCAGATGAGATTCCCGTCAACAGTGCGAATCACCCGCGCACGTCGAACTCCGATCCCATCACGGGCCAGGCCGCCTGGTACGACGTGCGCGTGCGCATCTATCCGGCCGAAGCGGACGCCGATCATACGCTGCCGCAGTTCGCGCCGATGCCTGCGCTGCCGGGCGTCGCCGGCGGGGCGGCGGGCGGCATGATTCATCGCATCGTGCAGACGTATTTCGCGGGACGCGGCGAGTTCGCCGCGCGTCTGCGCAAGGCGGCCGAGCGTAGCTGATGGAACTGAGTGGAACTGGGTGCAACTGCAACGGAGAGCATCGATGACACAGATGGCGCTCGTAATCGATCTGAACGTCTGCGTGGGCTGCCACGCATGCGTGACGAGCTGCAAGGAGTGGAACACGTCGGGCGAGGCGGGCAGTCTGTCCGATCATCGTCCTTACGACGCCGATCCGTCCGGCACGTTCTTCAACCGCGTGCAAACGTTCGAAGCCGGCGAGTTTCCGCTCGCCGACACCATTCATTTTCCGAAGTCGTGCCTGCATTGCGAGGACCCGCCGTGCGTGCCCGTCTGTCCGACCGGGGCGAGCTACAAGCGCAAGGAGGACGGCCTCGTGCTGGTCGATTACGACCGCTGCATCGGCTGCAAGTACTGCGCGTGGGCGTGCCCTTACGGCGCGCGCGAAATCGATGAAGAGCGCAAGGAGATGACGAAGTGCACGCTGTGCGCGGATCGCATCTACAACGAAGCACTGCCCGAGCGCGACCGCAAGCCCGCGTGCGTGCTCGCGTGCCCGACCTCGGCGCGGCTCTTCGGCGACATTCACGATCCGGAGTCCGTCGTGTCGAAGGCGATTCGCGAGCGCGGCGGCTATCAGCTGATGCCCGAATGGGACACGCGGCCGTCGAATCACTATCTGCCGCGCCAGAAAGTGACGTCGTGCGGCAGCGGCGCGTGTTCGTGCAAGACGTCCGATGGCGACGAAGCGGTGTCCGTCGAAACGCAGGTGGAACGCGGCGACCTTCATCTTGCGTCGATTGCGACGCGCGTGTGAGTGAACGGATCGAAAACGGGAGAACGAAATGAATCCGGCATTTTCAGTGGTGTTCCTCACGACGCTGAGCGGCGCGGGCCAGGGGCTGCTGATCGCGCTCGTCGGCGTGGAAGCGGCGTCGCGGCTCGGCTTCGGTCTCGGCTTCGGCGATGCGGCTGCCGTGCCGCAGATGTTCTATGTCGTCGGCGCCGCTCTTTCATGCGTGCTCGGCGCGCTGGGGCTGCTTGCGTCGTTCTTTCATCTGGGGCATCCCGAGCGCGCGTGGCGCGCGATCGCAATGTGGCGCACGTCGTGGCTGTCGAGAGAATGTCTGTGCCTGCCCGCGTTTCTCGCGTGTACGTTCGCTTATGGTGTCGCGCATGCGTTCGCGACGCCTTATACGCTTTATGTCGGCGTGATCGCGGTGGTGGCGAGCGGCCTGCTGTTCATCTGCACGGGGATGATCTATGCGTGTCTGCGTTTCCTGCAGGAATGGGCGACGCCGCTGACGCTCGTCAATTTCGTGCTGCTGGGCTGTGCATCGGGCTTTACGCTCGCAACCGCGTGTGCCGCATGGTTTGCTCCTGCGCTGATCGGGCCGCTCGCCGTGGGCGCGTGCGGATTGACGGTTGCGGGATGCGCGTCGCGCGTCGCATCGTTGATGCGCAATGCGCGGCTCAGACCGAAATCGACGGTGCAAAGCGCAACAGGCATTCGCGGCGCGCACGTCGAGCAGAAATCGCGCGGCTTCACGGCGGGCGCGTTCAATCTGCGCGAGTTCTTCCATGGGAAGACGCCGCAGACGTTGAAGCGGATCAAGTGGACGTTTCTGATCGCCGCGTTCGTCGTGCCGTTCTGCCTGATCGTGTCGGGCGGAAGCGTGCGCTCGATCGGGCTTTCGTTCGTGCTGCTGTGCGCGGCGTCGGTGATCCAGTACGCGGGGCTCGTGGCCGAGCGGTGGTTTTTCTTCGCGGAAGCGCGGCATCCGCAAAATCTTTATTATCGGCAGGCGTGACGTCTTTAAGGCTCTACACGTGGCTTGCCTGCACCCGCTCGGCCAGCTTGGCGTCGTAGCTCGAATGAACGTGCACGCGCTTCTTGTCCGGGAACGCGTAGTTGTACGCCTTGCGAAGCGCGAGCGATGCCTCGTGGAATCCGGAGAGGATCAGCTTCTGTTTGTTCGGATAGCCCGCGATATCGCCAGCAGCGAAGATGCCGGGGCACGAGCTTTCGTAGTTCGACGTATCGACGACGATGCGCCCCGCCTGTATGTCGATGCCCCACTTTGCAATCGGGCCGAGATCGGCGACGAGTCCGTATAGCACGAGCAACTGGTCCGCATCGAGTTGCATCGAACTGCCGACCTGGCGAATCTCGATCGATTCGAGCGACCCGCCGGGCGCATTCAACGCCGCAATCGATCCGACGATGAAGTCCATATCGCCTGCCTCGACCGACTGGCGCATTTTGGTCACGCTCGAATCCGTCGCGCTGAAGCCGTTGCGACGATGCACGAGCGTCACGCGCTTCGCGACGGAGCGCAACGCGAGCGCCCAGTCGAGCGCCGAGTCGCCTCCACCTGCAACCACCACGTTCTTGCCTGCGAAATCGCTCTGCTTGCGAACGCTGTAATGCACGTGACGATCTTCGAGCGGCACCGCTTCGTCGAGTGTCAACCGTTGCGGCACGAACGAGCCATTGCCGGCCGCGATCAGAATAGCGGCGGCGTCGAACGTGAGTCCCTTGTCCGTGCGTGCGCGCCAGCGTCCGTTGTCGAGGCGCTCGACCGATTCGATGCACTGGCCGAGATGCATCGGCGGATCGAACGGGCGGCATTGCTCGATAAGCCGATCGACGAGATCGCGAGCAGTGCAGATGGGTATCGCCGGGATGTCGTAGATCGGCTTGTCGGGATACAGTTCGATGCACTGTCCGCCGATGCGTTCGATTGTGTCCACGATGCGGCACGAAAGGCCGATCACGCCTGCCTCGAATGCAGCGAAGAGGCCGACAGGGCCCGCGCCGACGATCAGTACATCGGTGCTCAAGGGTGCGGCGGCGGGGGCGTCTGCTTGCGATGTCATGCGTGCTCCTCATGCGTGTCGTCGGCCATTCATACTTTCACGATACAGACAGGAGCACGCCTCGGCAACGAAGTCATCACGGCGGGAATGGATAAACGCACTCTGCCATGCATGCTCTCGAAGGTCGCTGCCGTTCAGGCGATCATGCCTCCCATGCGCGCCGCTAATGCAATCGCGCTACTCGATCTTCCACTTGATCGAGCATCCGAACGCGGGATTCTGCGTGTCGGGGCCGACGCCTGTCTGCGCGATCTGCTGCATCGCTTCGAACAGTTCGCGGCGCGCGCCCGCGACGGGCTCCTTGCGCGAAGCGTCGAGCCTGCCGCGATAGCGCAACACCAGATTGGCGTCGAAGCCGTAAAACTCCGGCGTGCAGACGGCGTCATAGGCACGCGCGACCTGCTGCGTCTCGTCGTACAGGTACGGGAAAGGCAACTGCAACTGGGACGCGAGTTCGCCCATGCGCTCGAACGAATCTTCCGGATACGCGGCGCCGTCGTTCGAGTTGATACCTACAGTGCCGATACCCAGTGCCGCCAGTTCGCGCGCTTCGCTCACGATGCGCGGCAACACGGCCTTAACATACGGACAATGGTTGCACATGAAGATCACGACAAGTCCCTTCGTGCCGCGCACGTCGTCGAGCGTGTAAGTCTTGCCGTCTGTTGCGGGCAGCGAGAACGCGGGCGCGGCAACGCCGAGTTCGCCTGCGGGAGATTCGGTAGCCATCGGTTACTCCTTGAATGATGAGGTCCAGTACATGTTCGTGCATTCTTCGTGATTCGGCTTGCGGCGGTCGAAACAGGCAATCAAGCGCTAACGCGCGATCACGGCCGCTATATCTTCGACGACGCTCGCGGCCACAGGTTCTTCATCGGGCGCCACGTGCGAGAGCTTCATCAGGCGCGGTTGCAGCAGCAGCGCGACGAGTCCGCTCCACCCCGTTTGATGCGAAGCGCCGACGCCGCGACCGTTGTCGCCGTGAAAGTACTCATGGAACAGGATGAGATCGCGCGAATGCGGATCGGCTTGCAGCATCGGATAGGCCGCCATCACGGGCCGCACGCCTTGTGCATTTTTCAGAAAGAGCGTGGCGATGCGGCGTGCGAGATCGTCGGCGATCTCGCTCAGCGAAAGATGGCGGCCCGAGCCCGTCGGATATTCGATTCGAAACTCATCGCCGTAGTAGCGGTGAAACTCGTACAGCGATTCGATCAGCAGATAGTTGACGGGCATCCATATCGGGCCGCGCCAGTTCGAATTGCCGCCGAATACGCGCGAATCCGATTCGCCCGGCTGGTACTGGATGCAGACGCACACGCCGTCGCGATCGAACAGGTACGGCTCGTCGAGATGAAAGCGCGACAGCGCCCGCACGCCGTGATCGGAAAGAAACTCGGCTTCGTCGAGCGCGCGGCGCAGCAGCGCTTTCATTCGATGTCCGCGCAACAACGACAGCAGCGTCGTGTTGCCCTTGCCGGGTTCCGTCCAGCGCGATACGAGCTTCGCGAGATTCGGCCGGTGATCGAGAAACCATGCAAGCCGTTCGCGCAGTCCGGGCAAATGACCATGCACGCGTTCTTCGAGCACGTGAACGGCGAAGAGCGGAATCAGCCCGACGATCGAACGGATGCGCATCGGCACGCGGGTTCCGTCCGGAAGGTGCAGCACGTCATAGAAGAATTCGTCCTCGTTGTCCCATAGCCCCGTGTTGCATCCTTCGTTGCAACTGACGGCTTCCGCGATATACAGAAAGTGCTCGAAGAACTTCACCGCGATCTCGACGTATGAATCGTTCGTCATCGCGAGTTCGAGTCCGATCTGCATCAGGTCGAGCGCATACGAGGCCATCCATGCGGTGCCGTCGGCCTGATCGATGCGGCCGCCTGTCGGCAGCGGCGAAGAGCGGTCGAAGATGCCGATGTTGTCGAGTCCGAGAAAGCCGCCCTGAAAGATGTTGCGGTCGTCGGCGTCCTTGCGGTTGACCCACCACGAGAAATTCAGCAGCAGCTTGTGGAACATCACTTCGAGAAACGCGTGATCGCCGACGCCCGTCAACTCGCGGTCGAGTTCATACACGCGCCACGTCGCCCACGCGTGGACGGGCGGATTCGCGTCGCCGAACGCCCACTCGTAGGCGGGCAACTGCCCGTTCGGATGCATGTAGCGCTCTTTCACGAGCAGCAGCAATTGCTTCTTCGCGAAGTCGGGGTCGATCATCGCGAACGCGGCGGCATGAAACGCGAGATCCCACGATGCGTACCACGGATACTCCCACTTGTCGGGCATCGACACGATGTCGCCGTTGCACATGTGCCGCCAGTCCGCATTGCGGCCGTGCCTGCGCGGTTTCGGCGGCGTCGGCTGGCCGGGGTCGCCGTCGTGCCAGCGCGTCACGTCGAACTGGTAGTACTGCTTGGTCCACAACATGCCGGCCAGCGCCTGACGCTGCACGAGCCGCGCATCGTCGTCGTCGATGTCGTGCTGAAGCGCCGCATAGAACTCGTCGGCCTCCGCTTGCCGGCGCGCGAAGAGGGCGTCCATGTCGAGCGGCACGGTGTCGCGCGCGGTTTCGGGACGCCAGCGCAGATACAGCATCGAGCGCTCGTGAGGCTCGAATTGCAGATACACGTGCGCCGCGGCGCGCGTGCCTTTTTCGCGGCTGATCGCCTGTTCGTCGCCCGCTACGAGATAGTCGTTGAAGCCGTCCTTGAACGGTCCCGCGCCATCGATGCCGAAGATGCGGCGCACATTCGTTTCGTTTTCGCAGAAGAGCCATTCGATGGGCTGCTGAGCAGAAGCCGTCACGAACATCGTGCCCGTCGACGGGTTGTGCGCGACGACGCGCGCGCGTTCGTCGGCATCCGGCTGCAGCACGAGCGACGGCTTGCCGGATTTGCCGGACCATGCCCATCGGTTGCGCGCCCAGAACTGCGGCAGCACATGAAGCGCCGCGCGCCGCGATGCGCGATTCTCGACGGTCACGCGCATCACGATATCGTCGGGCGTGTGCTTCGCGTATTCGACGACTACGTCGAAGTAGCGGTTATCGTCGAACACGCCCGTATCGAGGATTTCATATTCGGGCTGGTCGGCGTCGCGACGCGCGTTTTCGTCGATCAGATCCTGATACGGGTACGCGTCGTGAGGGTACTTGTACAGCATCTTCATGTACGAATGCGTCGGCGTGCCGTCGAGATAGAAGTAAAGCTCCTTCACGTCCTCGCCGTGATTGCCTTGCGCGTTCGTCAATCCGAACAGGCGTTCCTTGATGATGGGATCGTGCCCGTTCCACAGCGCAAGCGAGATGCACCAGTCGAGCGGATCGTTGCCGAATCCCGCGATGCCGTCCTCGCCCCAGCGGTACATGCGGCTGCGCGCATGATCGTGCGGAAAGTAGTCCCACGCGGTGCCGTAATCGCTGTAGTCCTCGCGGACCGTGCCCCATTGACGCTCGCTCAGATACGGTCCCCAGCGGCGCCATCGGTCGAGGTCCGGGCCGTGCAGACGCGAGCCTTCCTTCGATTGCAGCAGATTGATTGCGCGTAGCGGTGGCATGGAACCTCCCGGCCCGACATCGACCCTGCGGATACGATCAGTGCGTGAACGTCAGTGCTTTTGCGTCGTGAGCGGCGTCTGCGAGGCGGGCGTCTTCAGAGGCGCGCAACGGACGGCCGCCGGACGGCAACCTTGATGATAGGCGTCCCGCGCCTGCATGGCGACCCAACGGGCGGTCTGGTGCGGCATACTTGAGCGATTCTCCACAGTGCGGAAAACGTCGACATGGCCGCTGACCTTGCACACGCCTGGCTGACCTTCAGCGCGCGCGTCGCCGCTGCGCGGGCCGCGCGCCGCCCGCTCGTGGCGCTGGAATCGACGATCATCGCGCACGGCATGCCGTATCCCGAGAACGTGCGCACCGCGCGCGAAGTCGAGGCCCTGATTCGCGAGCTGGGCGCCGAGCCCGCGACGATCGCCGTCATGGGCGGACGAATCCGCATTGGCCTTTCAGACGACGAGCTGGAACGGCTCGGCCGCTCGGACGGCGTGCACAAGGTCAGCCGCCGCGATCTGCCTGCCGTGCTCGCGAGCGGCGAAACGGGCGCGACGACGGTAGCGGGCACGATGATCTGCGCGGCGCTCGCGGGCATCGAGGTGTTCGTCACGGGCGGCATCGGCGGCGTGCATCGCGGCGCGTCCGAGACCTTCGACATTTCCGCCGATCTGCAAGAACTGGCGAAGACCTCGGTGGCGGTCGTGTGCGCGGGCGCAAAGTCGATCCTCGATATCGGGCTCACGCTCGAATATCTGGAAACGCACGGCGTGCCCGTGCTCAGTTGCGAGCAGGACAATTTCGCGGCGTTCTACACACGCGACAGCGGCTTTCGCGCGGACTACAGGCTCGACGATGCGCGCGAGCAGGCACGCTTCATCCGCGCGAAATGGGACCTGGGCCTGGCGGGCGGCGTCGTGTTGAGCACGCCCGTGCCGGAAGCGGCGGCGATGCCGTCCGAAGAGATCGACGCAATCACGCGCCAGGCGCTTGCGGATGCCGCCGCGCAAGGCGTTAGCGGCAAGGCCGTGACGCCTTTTCTGCTCGCGCGCATCAAGGCGCTCACGGGCGGACGCAGCCTCGCGACGAACATCGCGCTCGTGAAGCACAACGCGGAAGTGGGAGCGAGACTGGCGTTGGCGCTGTCGCGCGCGGACCCGGGCCCGTACGCATAGTCGCTCGCCCTTGTCGCGATCGACCTTCGCTTCGCTCGCGCGGCCATTTGCGCCCGTCCTGGCTCGCGCAACGGTTTTGCCCACTGCGCAATGCCATCGCTCATCGACTTCGTTTCACTGCGCTTTAGCCGCGAATCGCAACAGCGGTATACGTGCGTCACGGAGCGGGCACGCGCATTGCTCAGCAACGACGGCGGATGCATGACGAAAATGTCTGTATAGAACGGGGACATGGGCCGCGCCGGATCGGCGATATGTCGAATGACGCGGCCTGCTTCCCTTAGTGGCCTTATATGGCGATTGCCGTGACGCGGGCGGATAATCGTCGGACAGCCCCGATACATAGCGGGGCTTGCTTGATTGTGGGGTGGACACATGAAAGCTCACGGTCGCAATAGCCTGATTTGCGCGGTGCTGATCGCCGTACTTTACGTCGGTTGCAGCGGTGGTGGTGGTGGAGACAGCAACAACGCCAGCACCGGCGGCGGTTCGGGATCGAGCCCAGGTTCGGGATCGGGCACAGCGGGAAATCCGCCGGCGACCGCGGCTCCAACGGTGGATGTCGTCACCTATCACAACGACATCGCGCGCACCGGCCAGCAATTGCACGAAACGAGGCTCACGCCTGCGAACGTGAATGCGTCGACCTTCGGCAAGATCAACAACTATCCCGTCGATGGCAAGGTCGACGCCGAGCCGCTCTATCTGGCCAACGTATCGATTGCGGGCGGCACGCACAACGTGCTGTATGTCGCGACGGAGAACGACAGCGTCTATGCGTTCGACGCCGACACGGGCGCACAGCTATGGAAAGTCTCGGCGCTCGGCAACGGCGAAACGCCAAGCGATTCCCTGGGTTGCTTCCAGATCTCGCCGATCATCGGCATTACGTCGACGCCCGTGATCGATCGCGCGCGCGGGCCGCATGGTGCGATCTATCTGGTGGCGATGTCGAAGGATGCGTCGGGCAACTATCATCAGCGCATTCACGCGCTCGACCTCACGACGGGCGCCGAACTGTTCGGCGGCCCGACGGCGATCAGCGCGTCGGTCCCCGGCGGCGGGCCGAACAGTTCGGGCGGCACGCTCACATTCGATCCGAGGCAGTATGCGGAGCGTCAGTCGCTGCTGCTGCTCAACGGCAATGTCTACACGGGCTGGACGTCCCACTGCGATATCGCGCCGTACAACGGCTGGGTGATCGCCTATAACGCGGACACGCTGCAGCAAACGGGTGTGCTGAACCTCACGCCGAACGGCACGGGAGGCGCGATCTGGATGAGCGGCGCAGGCATGGCGTCGGACGGGCAGTCGATCTATTTCCTCGACGCGAACGGCACGTTCGATACGACGCTCGACGCGAACGGATTCCCGGTGAACGGCAACTTCGGCAACGCGTTCATCAAGCTGGACGCGGCCCTTCCCCCGAAGGTCGTGGACTATTTCGTCATGTCGGACACGTTGACGGAGTCGCAAGCCGACGAGGACCTGGGCTCGGGCGGCGCGCTCGTGCTGCCGGATCTGACTGACGCGAGCGGCGTCGTCCGTCACCTCGCGCTCGGGGCCGGCAAGGACGCGATCATCTATGTGGTCAATCGCGATTCGATGGGCAAGTTCAACCCAAACGCCAACAACCTTTTTCAGCAGATCAGCGGACAACTGACGGGACCCGAGTTCGGCATGCCCGCGTATTTCAACAATACGGTGTACTTCGGCTCGATCGGCGACAGCATCAAGGCGTTCGGCGTGAGCGCCGCAGGGTTGACGACGACGCCGACCAGCCGCACGCCGACGAGCTTCTTCACACCCGGCGCGACGCCGAGCATTTCCGCGAACGGCAACGCAAGCGGAATCGTGTGGGCGCTCGAAAACGGCGATATCGCGGTGCTGCACGCGTACGACGCGACGAATCTCGCCGTCGAGCTGTACAACAGCAATCAGGCCGCGAGCGCGCGCGACCAGTTCGGCGCAGGCAACAAATTCATCACGCCGATGATCGCGAACGGCAAGGTGTATGTGGGCACGCAAAACAGCGTGGCAGTGTTCGGCTTGCTAGGCGGGAGCTAAACGCAGGCCAGGCGCAGGCCAGGCGCGGGTCAGGCGACCGCGCCGGCGACGGGCATCACGCGCTTTCGCGCACGACCAGCTCGAAGCCGAGATCGACGACAGGCGATGCAACCGGCTCGTTGCCGATCATCGACAGCAGCAGGTTGGACGCGATGCGTCCGACTTCCACTCGCGGCGTGCGTACCGTGGTCAGGCGCGGCACGCAATCCGCGGCGCCCGCCAGATCGTTGAAGCCGACGATCGCCACGCGGTTCGGAATCTCGATGCCCTGGCGTCGCGCTTCGAACAGCGCGCCTTGCGCAAGGTCGTCGTTGCCGAAGAAGATGCCGTCGACGTCCGGCCGCCGTTGCAGCAACTGGCGGAACAGATCGCATCCAAGCCCGATCGACGACGGCGACGGCGTCAGCACTTCGAGGTCGGAATCATAGAGCCCCTTGCGCTGCAGCGTCTCGCGAAAGCCCTCTCCGCGCTGCATCATCCGCGAGTCGAGCTGCGCGGCGACAAACGCATTGTGGCGACAGCCGCGCGCAATCAGATGCTCCGCGACGGCTTCACCCGCACGCGCCTGCGAGAAGCCGACGCAATGCACGCCCTCGGCCTCTTCGAGTTCCATGATGTGCACGCAAGGCACGCCGCTCGCGTCGATCAGACGGCGCGCGCTCTCCGTCCGGTCGAAGCCGGTCACGATCAGGCCGCTCGGCGGCGACGCGAGGTAGTGGCGGATCAGGTCTTCCTCGGCGTTGCGCGAGTAGTGCGAATTGCCGATCAGGATTTCGTAGCCGCGCGGACGCAACACCGTGTGGATCGATTCGAGCACGTCGACGAACACCGCGTTCGACAGCGACGGAATCACGACGGCGACGGCATCGCTGCGCGACGACGCGAGCGCGCGGGCGGCGGGATTGGTGACGTAGTTCAGTTCGGCGGCGGCGGCTTTGACCCGCTCCACATAATCGGGTCCGACCGAGCCCAGGCCGCGCAGCACGCGCGACGCCGTAATCGTGCTGACGCCCGCAAGCCGGGCAACCGCCTCGAGGGTCGGCCGGCCTGTGCTTCGGGTTTTCCTGAGTGTCGATGTCGCCATGATCGATTTAGGATAGCGCTGTCTTGCATCCCGCGCAACAGCGTTCAACGACGGCTTCCAGCCGCCGGGCAACGCGAGCGCCAAGGGTCGCAGGACATAATTTTTGTCTGTGCGAGATAGCGCAATCTCGAATGCTGAAAGGAGTCGCATATGATCGGACACGTTTCATCGCTCGTTGTCATGGGTGTCGCCGGATGCGGCAAAAGCAGCGTCGCACAGGCGCTTGCGGCGAGTCTCGGCGGGGTGCTGATCGAAGGCGATGCGTTTCATCCGCAAGCGAACGTCGACAAGATGAAGCGCGGCATTCCGCTCACCGACGACGACCGCGCGGGCTGGCTCGATCGCCTCGCGGAAGAACTCGAACGCGTCGCGAGCCGTGGAGAGCGTGCCGTGCTCGCGTGCTCGGCGCTGAAAGCGCGCTATCGCAACCGGCTGCGCAACGCGACATCGTCGCTGGGCTTCGTGTTTCTCGATCTGCCGCAACGCGAGGCCTTGCGGCGCGTCGCGCAGCGTGACAGCCACTTCATGCCGGCGTCGCTCGTCGAGAGCCAGTTCGCCACGCTCGAGCGCCCCGTTGCGGAGCCGTTGACGCTGACGCTCGACGGCACCCGTTCGCTTCCCAGTCTCGTCACCGAGGCGGTCGCGTGGTGCGGCCACTCGCAGTCGCCATCTGCCGTTATGCAGGCTGCGTGAGATAGCGCTGTCTCACATTTGTTCCTCGCGGGCCGGCTCACAAGGCCAAAACGATAACTTTTCAAGGAGACCATGATGGCAATCGCATCAGGGCAACGTGTTCAGAACCGGCGCTGGGTCATCGGCCTGTTGCTGGGCATCGGCGTGCTTATCAATTACTTCGACCGGATCAACCTGTCGGTGGCGGCGCCGCAGATGAAAGAGGCGTTCAATCTGTCGCCCGCCGATATGGGCCTGCTGTTCAGCGCGTTTTTCTGGCCGTACGCGTTGCTGCAAGTGCCGGCGGGGCTCTTTCTCGACCGCTTCGGCGTGACGCGCGTCGGCCGTTGGGGCGCGTTCCTGTGGGGCCTGGCATCGGCCATCACCGTTTTCGCGAGCGGATTCGGCGGCGTGTTCGCGGCGCGCGCGGTGCTCGGCATCGCCGAAGCGCCCGGCTTTCCCGTCAGTTCGAAGGCCACGGGCTACTGGTTCCCGCGCAAGGAACGCGCGCTCGCGACGGCCATCTTCGATGCGGCGGCCAAGTTCTCGAATGTGATCGGCGTGCCGCTCGTCGCCGTCGTCGTCGTGAATGCGGGCTGGCGATGGGGATTCGGCGTCACGGCGCTGCTGAGCCTCGCGTATTTCATCGCTTTCTTCGTGATCTATCGCGATCCGAGCAAGGACAGCAAGCTCTCTCCCGCCGAGCTCGACTACATCCAGAAGGGCGGTGCGACGCCCGAAGGCACGTCGAGCGCAAGCGTGTTCGGCATGCTCGGCTACCTGCTGACCAAGACCAAGGTCTGGGGCCTGACGATCGGTTTTGCCGCCTACGGCTACTCGTTCTATCTGTTCCTCACGTGGCTGCCGGGCTATCTCGTCCAGACGATGCACATGAGCATCCTCAAGTCGGCGGGCTTCGCGGCGATTCCGTGGGCCGTGGCGACGGTGACGGACCTGGTCGTCGGCGGCTGGCTCATCGACCATCTGATCGCGCGCGGCAAGGACGAGACGCGCGTGCGCAAGGCGGTGCTCGTGACGGGCATGCTGTTCGGCCTCGCCGTCTTCGGCGCCACGCAGACGACGAATCCCGGATGGGCGATCTTGTGGATCTCGATTGCGCTCGGCGGTCTCGCGGCGGCTGCGCCCGTCGGCTGGTCGCTGCCGTCGCTGATTGCGCCGAAGGGCGGCGTCGGCACCGTCGGCGGCATCATGAATTTCGCCAACAACCTGATGGGCGTCGCCGCGCCGATCGTCACGGGCTTTATCGTCGGCGCGACGAACTCCTTCACCAACGCGTTCCTCGTCGCGGGCGTCATCCTGGCGGTCGGGATCGTGTCGTTCGTGTTCGTGATGGGACGCATCGAAGCGATTCCGGAACCGGACGATACCGACGAAGCAACGGGCCGCACCGTGACGAAAACGTCGACGCCGGCAGGCTGAGCCGCGCAAAACAGCGGCGCGAAATTACATCGGTTTGAAAGCCTGATCGACTGGCAGGCACAGAACAACGAATCAATAACAGCCTCGATGAGGCCTCTGGAGAAAAACGCAATGAAAAAGAACCGTCAACGGCGCCTGATTGGTCTGGCGGCAGTCGCTTCCGTTGCCACGGCAGCAACTGCACCCGCGTTCGCGCAAAGCAGCGTGACGCTGTACGGCATCGTCGATAACGGCATCGGCTATCAGTCGAGCTCGACGACGCTCGGTTCCACGTCGGGCGGCCACTCGGCGTTCAAGATGATTACGGGCGTGTGGGCGGGCAGCCGCTTCGGCCTGAAGGGCGCGGAAGACCTGGGCGGCGGCACGAAAGCGATCTTCACACTGGAAGAAGGCTTTAGCGCGAACAGCGGCGCCATGTCGACGACCAACCTGATGTTCAGCCGTCAGGCCTTCGTCGGCGTGACGAACGCCACGTATGGTTCGCTGACGGCAGGCCGTCAATACGCGTCGTACTACCAGTTGCTTGCACCGTACAGCCCGACCACATGGCTCACGGGTTTCTACGGCGCGCACCCCGGCGACGTCGATGGCCTCGACACGATCTATCGCGCGAACAACACGCTGCTGTACATGTCGCCGACGCTCTACGGCTTCAAGTTCAGCGGCTCGTATTCGTTTGCGGGTGTACCGGGCAGCGTGAACCAGGGCTCGACGTGGAGCACGGCGATCCAGTATTCGCAGGGGCCTGTCGGCGTTGCAGTCGGCTTCTCGCGGATCAACAACTCGACGGTCGGCGGCGGCGCATTCGGCGCAGACTCGACGACGTCGAACGCGGGCGCGCAGACGGGCGTCTCGGCCGTGACCAACGGCTACCGCACGGCGCAGGCGCAACAGCGCTTCGCGGTCGGCGCGGGTTACACGTTCAACAGCCAGTTCGACATCACGGCGACGTACACGAACGTGCAGTACATTCCCGGCACCGGCTCGGCGTTCCACAGCGAGGCAATCTGGAACACGGGCGGCATCGTGCTGCACTGGAAGCCGACGGCCGCATGGGACTTCGCGACGGGCTACAGCTACACGCGCGCGACGAAGGCCAACGGCATCACGAGCAGCGCGCAGTATCAGCAGTTCAACCTGTCCGAGTACTACTCGCTGTCGAAGCGCACGGGACTGTATGCATTGCAGGCGTATCAGCGCGCCAATGGCCAGACCCTCGGCAACAACGGCGCGGGCAACATCATCAACGCGACGGCGACGCTCGGCGACGGCTTCAACTCGTCGCCTTCGTCATCGCGCAGCATGGTCGGCGTGGGCGTGGGCATGGTGCATCGTTTCTGACGCCACGGGTTGTATTTGACGTCGCACAGAGCGCCGCGTGAGCGGCGCTTTGCATTTCATGCACGCATCATTCGATACGCGGAGCCGGGCGCATATTCGAGAGCGAACACGTTCGTCAACGATGCTCCGGACGCCCGCCGCCAAGCGATTCGAGAAGCGGCCTGAGCGCATCGAGTTCCGAGCCGAAGCCGCTCCAGTCTCCTGCTCTTAGCCGTTCGAGCGCGCGGTTATAGTGCGCGAGCGCTTCGCGGGCGCGCTCGTCCGCTGTGCCCGGAGGCCGCGCTGCCGTTGACGCGGTTTGCTCGAAGAGCGCCGCGAGGGCTTGCGCGAGCGTCTCCTGCATCACGACACGGTCTCCGTATGCGGCGATGACCCGCTTCAGTTCCGGCAACTGCCCCGACGCTGCGCGCAGATAGAGCGGCGACACGTAGAGGATCGAATTCTCAATCGGCACGACGACGAGATGTCCGCGAATGACGCGCGAGCCCATCTGGTTCCACAGTGAAATCTGCTGCGAAATCTCGGTGTTCTGCTGGATGCGCGCCTCGATCTGGAACGGCCCGTACACCAGCTTGTCCTTCGGAAACGTGTAGACGATGAGCTTGCCGTACTCGGGCGGATCGCAACGCGCCGCGAGCCACGCAATCATGTTTTCGCGCTGACTGGGCACCATCGGCAGCAGCAGGACGAACTCGGCGCGCGCCTCGCCGGGCAGCCGCATGATCATGTAGTACGGCGCCATCCGCGCGCCCTGGGCGTTGCCCGCATCGATGCCGCCTGGTTCGCGCGGAAATTGCCACAGGTCCTCGCGGTTGTAGAAGACTTCCGGCGCTTCCATATGGTAGGTGCGGTAAAGCTGCGCCTGAATCAGAAAGAGATCTTCCGGGTAGCGGATATGTTGCCGCAGGTCTTGCGGCATCGCATCGAGCGGCTTGAAGAGTCCGGGAAAGATGCGCTGCCAGGTCTGCAAGATGGGATCGGCGGGATCGCTGACATAGAAATCGACCGTGCCGTGATAGGCGTCCACGACCACCTTGACCGCATTGCGGATGTAGTTGGTGCCGTCGCCGGCGGCAGGCTGCGAATACGGATACCAGCGGCTGACCGTGTACGCATCCAGTATCCAGAAGAGCCGCCCGCCGCTCACGACGATATACGGATCGTGATCGAAGCTCAGAAACGGCGCGATCGTGCGCACGCGGTCCAGAATGTTGCGGTGGAAAAGAATCCGGCTTTTGTCCGTGATGTAGCTGGTCAGCAGAATGTTGGGATCGGCGAACTGCCACGCAAAGAGAAAGCGTCGCGCGCTATTGCCGATGCCGACTCCGTCGCGCCCGCCATAAGCCGCGTACACGTTTTCCTTCCCATGAGGGAAGTCGAATTCCGGCACGCTGCCTTGCACGATCACATAGTCCTGATCGCCTTGACCGAAATAGAGGCGCGGCTCGCGAACCGAGGGGCCGCCATTGGCAACAGGCGGAATGTCCTGCAGATAGAACGACGGCAAGCCTTCGGTCGATTTCTCGGTGACGGGCGACATCACGACGCCATTGCCATGCGTGAACAGCAGGTGCAGGTTCACCCAGGTTTGCGCGTTGGCCGGAAGCATCGACGCATCGAGTTCGCGCGCGGAGAGCATCACCTGTCTGTAGCCGGCGTCGAGCGCGTAGCGGTCGATGTCGACGGAGAGAAACCGGTAGTACGTCCTGATCTCCTGCAATTGCGCGTAGGTATCCATCAACGGCTGCACATCCCACAGGCGGATGTTGTCGATGGTTGGGCGATTGGCTTGCAGTTCGGTGAGATTCAATCCCTGTTCCGCGGCAAAAGGCCTGGCCGTGATGCGTGTGAGCGCATAGGCCTGTCGGGTCAGCGCGATATTGTGCTTGATATAGGGCGTCTCCAGCCTGAGTTCGCTCGGCTTCACATAGAACCGTTGATAGAGCGCCGGATAGATCGCGGCGAACACGAACGAGCCGCCGAACACCAGCAGCGCCGATGCAATGGCAATGCGATAGCTGCGCCGGCGCATGTTGGCCCACGAAGCGATGGATGCGGCGGCGGCAAGCCCCATCAGCAGCCACAGCACGGGCAACCCGACGTGAATGTCGGTATAGCCCGCGCCGACGACGACGCCGTTGTCGTCATAGAGCAGCAGAAACCGGTCGAGCCAATAAGACCCGGCTTTTACCGCGAAGAACAGCGCGAGCAGTGCTGAGCCATGCATGGCGGCGGCGCGCGAGAGGCCGCGCGGCGGCTGTTCGACTGCGATGTCGCCGCGCACGCCATAGATCACGCCCGCAACGATGGCGCTGCAAAAGAGCACGCGCAGCAGCCAGTTCTTGAGCGCCACATAGACGGGCAGCGAGAAGACATAGAAGCCGATGTCATAGCCGAAGATAGGATCGCGTTCGCCAAACGGCACTTGACGAAGATAGCGAAGCACGAGGTCCCAGTTCGACGCTTCGAAGGCTGCAAGCAGCAGCCCGAGCAGTGCGGCCGCGCCGGCGATGGCCCAGCGCCAGCCAATGCGGGGCATGACGCGGCCCGTGCGCTCGTCGATGATTTCGAGCGTGGCCGCTGACGGATCGAAGCGCCTTGCATGACGATGCGCGAGCAACCCGGACAGTCCGATCGCTGCCGTCGAGACGACGAACACGGCGGCGAACAGGAGCACTCTGGCGTCGAGGATTGTCCAGAAGACGCGGGCGTAGCCGATCGAAGCAAACCACATCCAGTCGACCAGAATCCGCGTGATGCGCCCGATGACGATCAGGCCGACGATGACAGCGGCAACGGTGATCGCGGCGCGTCGGATGCGCACGCGTGGAGTCACTTGCGAGGGCATCGTCCCTCCTTTGCCGGCTTATATGCACGACCCAGTGCACGACCAGTAGTGCATGATCCGCTCGATTGCACAGTGGCTCTATGTTGTCGACCGCACATTCCCGCGCGTCGTGCACGGTCCGATTGTAGACCGCTCGCCACGCGGCCGCTGCGCGCCATGCGAGTGCATCGCAAAGCAGTGCAGCATGAATGGCGGCATCTGTCCCGTTGTTACGGACATGCGCAACTGTTCTGGCGTTTCAGCAGCAATCTTGACAGCGCTGTCGTGAATGCGGGGCGCGCTTTTTTCGCTTTGCACCATCGCATCCGCAGCGCCGCCCTAATCGTAACTACCGATGTAGTGCGCCGAATGCCGATGGTACTGTTGTGCGCGCACCCTTAATAGCTGCAATTAATAGCTGCAACGTGTCTGGCAGATGTCGCTCCCCGATCGTAAAGAATTGGAGAAGAGAACATGTCCAAGAACAAGATGTGGCGGGACCTGTATCGCGTCGTCGCGACGGGTACGGTGGTAGCGGGACTTGGCCTCGCGGCCACGGCGTATGCAGCAGCAGACCCGATCAGGATCGGGGTCATCAGCGAGGAGTCCGCGGTGGCGGGCGCTTCGATCAGCAAGTCCGCGCAACTCGCGGCGGACGAGATCAACGCCCACGGCGGCGTCGACGGCAGACCCATCCAGATCATCGCCTACGACGATCACTCGTCGGCCTCCGACGGCGTGCGCGCGTTCCAGCGCGCCGCGAATCAGGACAAGGTGGTGGCCGTGATCGGCAGCTACATCAGCGAGGTGGCGCTCGCGATGGAGCCCTGGTCCGCGCGTCTGAAGATGCCGTTCATCACGCCGGGCGCGGCGAGCAACGACATCTCGAAGCAGGTCCACAACGACTACGACCACTACAAGTACACGTTCCATGGCTGGATGACGTCGGCGTTCATCGCGCAGTCGATCTGCGATTTCTCGCACGACATACTGGTCGGCCAGTTCAAGATGAAGACGACGGTCGTGATGAGCGAGGACGCCGCGTGGACCAAGCCGCTCGACGATCGCTACCTCGAATGCCTGCCGAAAGCGGGGCTTCAGGTGCTCGATCACATCCGCTTCAATCCTGACACGTCAGACTTCACGCCGATCTTCAACCAGATCGAGAGCAAGCATCCCGACACGATCACGACGGGCATCAGCCACGTCGGCGTGCAGCCCACCGTGCAATGGCACGATCAGCAGGTGCCCATTCCGATGACGGGACAAAGCTCGCAGGCCACGACCACGAGCTTCTGGAAGGACACGAACGGCGCGACGGAAGGCGTCATCACGGCGTCGGCAGCGGCGCCCGGTGTCGCGATGACGCCGAAGACCGTGCCGTTCGTCGATGCGTATCAGAAGAAATTCGGCGTGTCGCCTGCGTATTGCGGCTTCACGAGCTATGACCTCGTCTACATCCTCGCGGATGCGATCAAGCGCAACAAGGGCTCGACCGATCCCGACAAGATGGTCGACGCGCTCGAGCAAACGGACTACGTCGGCACGATCGGCCGCTGGCAGTTCTACGGCAAGAACGACCAGTTCACTCACGCGCTGAAGTACGGGCCGGGCTATATCACGGGCATCAACCTGCAATGGCAGGACGGCAAGCAGGTGGCGATCTGGCCGAAGTCGGTGGCGAACGGCAAGGTCAGGTTCCCGGCCTTCGTCAAGGTGCAGCAGGCGTCCGCGAACTAGCCGCGCGACGCTCATGCAGGCTGCGGTGCTCCGGCGCCGCAGCGGCGGTTCACGCGTTCGGCGACGCAAGCGCGATCCGTCACGACAGATAGTGCATCCGTACCTTATCGACAATCAAGGTCATCGACAATCAAAGGCCGGGCATGCTGCCACTGCAGATTCTTATCGACGGCTTTGCAATCAGTTCTCTCTATGCGTTGGGCGCAATCGGCTTCACGCTGATCTTCGGCGTGTCCGGCGTGCTCAATCTTGCGCATGGCGGCGTGATGCTGGTGGCCGCGCTGATGGGCTGGATGTTCGCGGGCGAAGCGGGCCTCGGCACGTATCTCGGTACGCTGCTCGGCGTGCTGGCGGGCATGGTCGCCGCGTACATCACGTATCTGATGGTCGTGCGCCCGATCCAGCGGTCGGGCGCGATTCCGCGCGAGGAGAAGGAGATCTTCGTGCTGACGGGCACGCTGCTGTGGGGCATCATGATCCAGCAGGGCATGGCGTGGCTCTTCACCGACAACCCCGTGACGATGCGCCCGCTCATCGGCGGCGTGGCGAACATCGCGGGCGTGCGCACGCCGTTCAACGAGATCATGATCGCCGTCGTGTGCTGGGTCGTGATCGGCTTGCTCTGGCTGTTCGTGAACCGCACGCGGATGGGCAAGGCGCTGCTCGCGGCGTCGATGAATCCGCGCGGCCTGACGCTGCTCGGCTTCGAGCTTTCGCACATCTATCTGCTTGCATGGACCATCTACGGCGTGCTGGCGGGCATCGCGGGCGTGCTGCTCGCGTCGTTCCTCGGCGTGAGCACGAACAACACGGGACAACTGACGGCGAGCGCGTTTTCGATCGTCGTGCTCGGCGGGCTCGGCAGCGTGTCGGGTTCGCTGATGGCCGCGTATGTCGTCGGCTATCTGGAGACGATCACCGCCTATCTCGTCGCGCCGACGCTGCGGCCGTTGCCCGCGCTCATTCTTCTGGTGCTCGTCGTGTACGTCAGACCGCAAGGCTTCCTCGGACGGCGCTAACCGCACAGATCCCGACCATCATGACCGCTCCTTTCCGTTCGCGCGCAGTGTGGGCCATCGTGCTCGTCGCCATCGCGGCGACGCTGCCCTGGTGGCTCTCGGGCTACATACTCGGCGTGCTCACCGTCGGGTTCTATTTCGGTGTGTTCGCGATGTCGTGGGACCTGCTGTTCGGCTTCGCGGGCGAAGTCAACTTCGGCCCTACGTTCCTGATCGGTCTGGGCGCTTACACGGCAGCGATACTCGATGCGAAGTGGGGCGCGCCCATCGCCGTCTGCGTCGCGGCGGGCGGGCTCGTCGCGCTGATCGGCGGGTTGCTGCTCGCAGTGCCCGCGCTGCGTTTGCGCGGACCGTACTTCGGCCTCGTCACGCTGGTCGCGGTGCTCCTGTTGCAGAACTCGATCGTGATTTTCGCGGGCGTGACGGGCGGCGAGATCGGCATGATGGTGCCCGACGTGATGTCGGTGGACGCCTCGCATAACTACTGGATCGCGCTCGCCTTCCTGATCGTCTGCGCGATCATGCTGTTCGGGCTGTCGCGTTCCGCGATCGGCCTGATCCTGCAGGCGAGCGGTCAGGACACGATCGGCGCGCAGGCGCTCGGCTTCAACGTGACCAAGCACAAGCTCGCGGCGTTCTGCATCAGCGCGGTGTTCTCCGGCGTCGCGGGCGCGATGCTCGTGTTCTACCAGGGCACCGCATCTGTCAGCACGGTGGTGGATATCGGCATCGGCGTGCAGATCATCATTGCAGCCGTGCTCGGCGGCCGGCGCACGATACTCGGCGCCGTGCTCGGCTCGATCTTCCTGATCGTCGCGGGCGAATTCCTGCGTCCGCTTGGCCAGATCAACACCTTCGTGGTCGCCGCCGTCGCACTCGCCGTGATTCTGTTCTTCCCGGACGGGCTGCTCGGCAACGTGCTGCGCGTGAGGGAGCGAGAATGAGCGATTCACCCCGTCTCGCTGTACGCGGGCTCACCAAGCGCTTTGGCGGGCTCGTCGCGGTGAAGGACATCGGCTTCGACATCCGGCCCGGCGAAATTCTCGGCCTGATCGGCCCGAACGGCTCGGGCAAGTCGACCGTGATGAAACTGATCATGGGCATCGAGCGGCCCAATGCGGGATCGGTGAAGATCGACGGCGTGGAGATGGCGGGCTGGGCGCCGCACCGGATCGCGCGCGCGGGCGTGGGCATCGTGTTCCAGCACTCGCGGCCGCTGCACCGTCAAACGGTGCTCGAGCACATCAAGCTCGCGCTGCTGCCCGATTCGCTGATGAAGCTCGCCGCCGATCCGCACGTGAACCGCCGCGCGCGGGAGATCGCCGAGCGCGTCGGCCTCGGCGCCGTGATGCAGCGTCATCCGGCGACGCTGCCCTTCGCCGATTTGCGCCGCATGGAGATGGCGAAGGCGATTGCGCGCGATCCGAAAGTCGTGCTCGTCGACGAGCCGTTCGCTGGTCTGACGGCGGCGGAATCGGTGGCGTTCTCCGAGCTGATTCGCGGCTTTCGCGCCGAAGGGCGCGCGGTGCTGCTCGTCGATCACAACGTGAAGAGTCTGGCGGCGCTCGCCGATCGCGTGCTCGCGATGTACCTCGGCGAGCACGTCGCCGAGGGCACGGCCGACGAGGTCATGCAGAACGAAACGGTGCGCCGTGTCTATCTGGGCGGCAAGATCGAGACGCGCGAGAGGCCGCCCGGCGACATGAGCGCGAGGCCGCAGGTGCTTCAGGCCGATGACGTCGGCGTGCTGTACGGCAAGGCGCGCGCGCTCGACAGCGTGAGCCTTCATGTGCACGAGGGCGAGTTCGTGTCGATCGTGGGGCTCAACGGCGCGGGCAAGACCACGCTCTTCAACGCGATCTCGGGGCTCGTGCCTTATCAGGGGACGATCCGTTTCGGCGGACAGGATCTGAAAGGGATGAGCGGCGCGGCGATCGCGCGCGCAGGCGTCGTGCAATGCCCGGAGACGCGCGAGCTGTTCAGCGACATGACCGTGCGCGAGAACCTCGACCTGGGCGGCTACCATCTCGCCGACGCGGTGCGCGCGGAACAGCTCGCATGGCTTTTCGACCTGTTCCCGATCCTCAAGTCGCGCCAGGGACAAACGGCGCGCACGCTGTCGGGCGGCGAGCAGCAGATGCTTGCGATCGCGCGTGCGCTGATGATGCAGCCGAAGCTGCTGATTCTCGACGAGCCGACGCTCGGCCTCGCGCCCGTGATTCTGGAGCAGTTGTCGCGTGCGATGGAGAAGCTGCAGAAGACGACGCCCATCACGGTGCTGCTGGGCGAGCAGAACGTGACGTTCGCGTTGCCTCACGCGGATCGCGTGTATGTGCTGGAGCATGCGCGCATCGTATGGGAAGGCACGCCGTCGCGCTTCGAGCGCGAAATGGGCCGCGGCTTTCTCGAAGCGGTTCCCGCCGAAGCTCCGCAAATGGGCGCATACGGCGCAAGGGTGAAGATCAGCGGGTGATTCGAGCCGTCGGTTCTGCGGCTATTCGAGCGCGTCGATGGGCATTCGTATCGAGATCCGGAAGCCGCTGCCCGGCGCAACGGCAGATTCGCGCATGTCTTCGCGAGTCACGAGACGTTTTCCACCGAGCGCGAAGCGATGCTCGCGGGCCTGCGCGAGGGAATGATCTGGATCGAACTCAAGCGCTCGCGGACATTCCATGTCGAAGCGTCCGCGACGGATGGAACGGACCTTCGCGCATCGGAGTAGGGAATCCGAGTAAAGAATCGAAGTAGAGCGTCGAGACGGGCGATCGGCGCGTGCTTGCCGGAACTGGAGCACTCGCCGCAATCGAATCGCATCGGCCGGTCATGCATATCCGGCCAATGCTGAAGCTACTTCCTCAAACCTCGTCATCCGCGAACACGCCGTTCTCGGGTTCCGCATCCGTTTCGTCGACGCACTGCACATGCCATTGGCCGACGACGGGCGCATGATGCGCATGCCGATACCAGAGCGCGTGGCCCGATTCGCCTTCGAACGGACCTTCCGCCGAATTCAGGTCGAGCCCCGACAGCTCGCAGAACGGATGCGCGCCCGCAGCGTCGTAGACCCGCGTGCTGCCCTTCGAAGAGACCAGCGTCCCCCATTGCGGAACATCGATCACGGCATGTCCCTCGCGCGACCATTTACGCGTTTCGCGGTCGAGCCAGAGAATTGCGTAGACGGCGGGATCGGGGCATTCGAATGTATCGAGGTGGATGGTGATTCTCATCGATGGCTCCTTCACGGGCAGGATTCAGGACTCTTGCAACGCTCGCATCATTGGGACATGATCCAGTCGATCAGCGTATGTGCGTCTTGCGCGGATAGCGGGCCGCCGCGCCCGGCGGGTAACGGCATCGCCATGTCACCCCAGTGCGCGCGACCGCCCATTCGCAGCTTGTGTTCGAGCATGGCCGTCGCGTTCGGCACGCCGCGATAGCGGTCGGCGATCTGATGAAACGACGGCGCAAGGAACGGCGCATCCGACGTATGGCAGAACATGCAATGCTGCTGATCGACCCGTTCCGTCGGTTCGTTGCGCTGAGCGAGCGCGGTTTGCGATGCCGCCAGCAACACGCTGCACGCGCAAACGGGCGACACGGATAAACGCGCAAGGATCACGTTGAAGCGTCCCGGTTGGCTGACAGCTTCAATTTATCGCGCGACGCATCGATGCCCTTGAGCCAGGTCAACGGATGCCGTGAGCGCCCGACGATGGCAAGCGGCCACGAGCGCGTCAAAACACCACGTCGGACAGGGGTCGTCTTGGTGCATGACCGATCTGCGGGCTTGCGCAGCGTGCGTCATGTCGAAGCCTCCTCTGGAACGATGCCCGCAGACATGCGGTGCCTGCAGCAATCGTGTCACTTCGAATCGCGGCACGCTTGAGGCGGGTCAACGTTCCAGATGGGCCGTCGAGTGGAGATGAACGGGCGCTGTCGCGCGACGCTAGATGTCGTTTTCGTCGTCGAACAGCTTGTGGCGGATGGCGTAACGCACGAGTCCGTTCTCGTTCGGCATCTGCATCTTTTCGAGCACGCGTGTCTTGTGCGTGCTCACGGTCTTGACGCTCACGCAGAGTTCATTCGCGATTTCGGTGAGGCTCTGTCCCGCGACGATACGCCGGAACACGTCGAACTCGCGGTCCGACAGGCGCTGATGAGGCAGCGCTTCAGCGGGCTCGTTGAGATTCTGCGCGAAGCGCTCGGCCATCGCGAGGCTCACGTAGACACCGCCCGACGCCACTTTCGTGACCGCGCCGACCAGTTCCGCGCTCGCGCTTTCCTTCGTCAGATAGCCGGATGCGCCCGCCTTGAACGCGCGCACCGCATATTGCTGCTCGGCGTGCATCGTCAGCACGAGGATGCGCAGCGCGGGCTTCTCGTCCTTGATCTGCTTGATGAGCTCGATGCCGTTTCGCCCCGGCATCGACAGATCGAGCACGAGCACCTGCGCATCCGTCGAGCGCACCAGCGCGATCGTCGTGACGCTGTCCCAGGCTTCGCCCGCGACTTCGAATCCGCTGGCTTGCTGGAGGATATGGCGCAGCCCGTCTCGAACGAGCGTGTGGTCATCGGCGAGTAGTACTTTGATCATGAGTGGGTCTCTTCCTGTTGCACGGACTGCAAGGGAAAAGTGACGGTGATGGCGAAGCCTTCGTTTTGTGCCGTGTCGATCTGCACCGAACCGCCCAGCATGTGCGCGCGTTCCCTCACGCCGATCAGCCCGAACGAGCGGTCCTGACGATTGTCGGCGGCGGCTTTCCAGTCGGCGCCCCGGCCGTTGTCGGCGATCCGCAGCATGCAGTGCGAGCCCGTCGTATGCAGCGCGACCTCGACGGCGGTTGCATCCGCGTGACGGGCGACGTTGTTGAGCGCTTCCTGCACGATACGGAAGAGGGCCGTCGCTCCCTCCTTTGAAAACGCTGCATTGCCGGGCTCGATCCTGTGCGTGATGTCGATGCCATAGCGGTTCGTGAAATCGTTCGCGAGCCATTCTATCGCGGGCACGAGGCCCAGATCGTCGAGCATGACGGGCCGCAGATCGGCCGCGATCCGCCGCACCGATGCCACCGTCGAATCGATCATCCGGCGCATGCGGCGCAACGGGTCCGATACGTTCGCGTCGAGCGAGCCGTCGACGGACAAGACCTGTTCGAGCGCCGAAAGATCCATTTTCAACGCCGTCAACTGCTGTCCGAGATCGTCGTGCAGCTCGCGCGCGATCCGCGTCTTTTCCTCTTCGCGCACGTTCTGTAGATTGGCCGATAGCTGGCGCAGTTCCTCTCTCGACTGCTTCAGCGCGTTTTCCGATTTGACCCGCTCGGTGATGTCCCGCAGCATCACCGTGTAGAGCTTGCCCGAATCTTCCTCAATCTGCGAAATCGACGCTTCGAGCGGAAATTCCTCGCCGTTCGCGCGTAAGCCGTACAGCACGCGCTGATGGCCCATCTTCCGCTCGGAGATGCCCGTTGCGCCGAACTTCGCGACGTGCTGCGCGTGCGCGCTGCGAAAGCGCTGCGGAATGAAGCGCGAAAGGGGCGTGCCGATCGCATCCATCGCGGTGACACCGAAGACCCGTTCCGCAGTCGGATTGAAGATCACGATGTTCTGGGCGTCGTCGATCGTGATGATCGCCTCCATCGACGAGCGGATGATGCCCATCATTCTCGCTTCGTTGCGTCGCGCTTCGTCCGAGAGCGGCGAGGCCGTGGTGTGCGAGGCCGCGATCAGCCACACAAGCACGGCAAAAAGCGCCGAAGCCGCCATGCCGGCGACGAGCACGACGGTCGCCGCGCGGGCCGCAACGGCGGGGTTCGTCTCGACCCATTGCTGCATGACGAAATGCGATACCGCGAGTGTGATGGCGGCTGCCACCGCGAACGTCACGAGGCTCAGCGCGGCCGGCCCGACGAACCACGGCGCTCGGGACGGCTCGCGCGATGCGGCGGCGCGGTTGGCATACGGTTCTTTTTTCATGTGAGCCTTCAGGCAGGAACGGGCGTTCGCGCGGAAAGCGGATTTCGCGGCCGCAATGCAGCCGACACCCGACACGTATTGTGGTGCCGCCATTTTGCGTGATTTGGCAGGCTCAGCCAACGTTCGCGACGACTGGATCGCGGGAGCGGGGCTTCCCGCTAGTGAACCGCCGGTGAATTTGACGGTTCGCCGTCTCTGTCCCGACCCGATTGAGCGGACCGCCGTTTGTTCCTGCGATGCAAGGGCGGCGCCGTCTGCGCGGCGCCGTTCATCCGTTGCGCTTGTCCGTCAATGCGCCATCAGCACGGGCACGGTCATCGATTCGAGCATCGTCCGCGTGACGCCGCCAAACACGCGCTCGCGCGTGCGCGAGTGCCCGTATGCGCCCATCACGAGCAGATCGACGTGAAGGTCCGACACGCGATTGAGCAGCGTCGCGCCCGTGCCGACGCTGACGTGCTTCGGCGTCGTCGAAAACGACGCACGCACTCCATGCGCATCGAGCCACGCGGCGACGTCGATGCCCTCGGGCACATACGCGTGCTGCCCGGCGTGCTGCACGATATCGACGCGGACAAAGCGCGCGCGTTTCAGCAGAGGCAGCGCGTCGGCCATCGCGCGGGCGGCTTCGCGGCTGCCGTCCCACGCGATCAGGATGTTCTCGCCGAGCGTGCGGACCGCGCCCGCATACGGAATCACGAGCGCGGGGCGGCCGGCGCCCAGCACGAGATTGCCGACGAAATTCCGCTCGATATACGCGGCGGGGTCCTTCGGGTCTTCCTGGCCGAGCACCAGCAGATCCGCGTGGCGCGCGTGAAGCGTCGCCGCGTCGAGCGCCGGCCCCGACGGCGCCCGCCATTCGACGCTGCGTCCCGCGCGTTCGGCAGCAGCGAGAAAAGCGTCCCTGGCCTTTCGCTCGCGCTCGACGGCCTGCGCCTCGGCCTGCGCGAGACGCAGGCTTTCGTCTTCGTTGAAGATCGGCCGGAACATGTCCTGGCACACGACATACAGTCCGATCAGATGCGCGTCCCAGCGCTGCGCGAGTTCCAGGGCGATCTCGACGCGCGCGCTGCTGCGACGGCTGTCGTCGATATGAACGAGCAGGGTCTTGTAGTTCATGACAGTTCCTTTTCGGCGGAAGCGGTGACGGCGGGATCGGCGGATGTTCCCTTCGCGCCCTTCGCGTCATTCACGCGGGCGGGAATCATCAGCACGGGGCAGGCGGCGCTGCGCAGCACGCGCTCGGCGACGCTGCCGAGCATCAGCCGCCGGAATCCACGGCGCCCGTGCGTGCCCATCACGATCACGTCGGCATGCCAGTCGTTTGCAATCGCGACGATCCGGTGCGCCACGTCTTCTCCCGGCGACACGACTTCGACGGTGCGCGCCGTGCCCGTCACGCCGCGTTGGTTCATCCGGCTTTGCGCATCGGTTGTGATGCGCTGGCCTTCCTCGACAAGCGCATCGCGGACGATGGACGGATCGAAGCCGGGCACGTCGTACGCGATGACGGGCACGTCGATCACGTAGAGCGGCAGCAGTTGCGCGCCGGAGTCGGCGGCGAGCTTCAGCGCGCCATCGAGTGCCAGGGAGGCGGTGTCGTTGCCGTCGAGCGCGACGAGTATGCGGCGGTACATGGCGATCCTCTCGAAGGCGTTCAATGCGACAGCAGCACGGGGACAGTCATCGACTTGAGGATCGTGCGCGTGGCGCCGCCGAGCACGACCTCATGCACGCGCGAATGCGCGTACGCGCCCATCACGATCATGTCGCAGCCCGACTCGGCTGCTTGCGACAACAGCACGTCGCCGATGGACGTATCGCTGTCGGCCGACATCTCGCGCACGTCGACCTTCACGCCGTGACGCGCGACCGTCAGCGCGATGTCGGCGCCGGGAATCCGGTAGCGCGGCGGTTCGGCGCGCGTGGCGTTGATCGTCAGCAGCGTCACGTTCGACGCCAGCGACAGAAACGGCATCGCATCGTGTATCGCGCGCGTGGCTTCGCGGCTGCCGTCCCACGCGATCAATACGTGCTTGCCGGGCTTCGGGAACGAGCCCGCGGACGGCACGATCAGAGCGGGCCGTCCCGCCGACAGCACGATGTGCTCGACGAACTGCTCGGAGACAAACGATTCGGGATCGGACGGGTCCGTCTGCCCGAGGACGATCAGATCGGCGAGGCGGGCATACGGAGGCACGACATCGTTCGCATAGCCGTTCGCCGCGATCCATTGGCCCTCGACCTTCGCGCGCGCAAGCTCGGCATGAAACAGGCGCTCCAGCGCGGCGCAGCGCTCGTGACGCTGGCGCTCGTGCTCCTCGTAGTACTCGGCCGTGCCGGCCATCACGAAGAACGCGTGCGGCGCGGGAATGTACGTCGAGAAAACGCCCGTCAGCCGCGCGTGAAACTGATGCGCGAGCTGCAACGCCATTTCGAGGCGCGGATGCGCGCGAGCGCTCGTATCGAGGTGAACGAGGATGCTTTTGTAGCTCATCGCCATAGCTCCGTGACAGAACGAGATGAACGGGCGAGCGCCCGATGCTGAAATCGAGTCTATGAGCCGGACACGCGCCGCCGTTGACGCAGATCAACCGCGTCCGTGTTGGGGCGCCCGTTGATACAGGTCAACCGGCAGCCGCTGCGCGCCAATACAGTGGGACCAGCGAAGGACGCCATGCAGCCTGTTTCGACAGTCGATCGTCTTGTGCTCCGGAGGGCACCCACCATGAATCGTGAACCCAATGCTCCATTCGAGCTGTGCCGCGCGGAACTCACTGCGCCCGTGCGGCTCGGCCGCCTCGCCGAGGACTGGCGGCGCGATCTGAACACGCTCGAGGCCCATCGGATCAGGCGCGATCGCGACGCGATGCAGCGCGTCGAGGCAGCGCTCGCCGGCTCCGGCGACTGGTTCGGGTTTGCGTCGGCGGTTCAGGCGGCGACCCACGACTACGCGAATGAAAGTCTCGCGATCTGGGGCGAGGCCATCTCGCTGACGGCGCAGCACCAGGGCGAATGGCTCGCCGAACTCGACAGCGTGTTCGGCGCGTGGCGAACCCTGTGGCATGCGCCATTGCAAAAGCTGCCCGGCATCGAGCCGGCTGTCGGCAGCTTCAGCGGATGGATGCGGACATGGCAGGACGCGATGCCGCACCTGGGCGTCTGGCCGAAGCACGAGCCCGCATCGACGGCCCACGCGCAAGCGGTTCCGGATACTGCAACAGGAGGCTGACATGCAAACGGGCCAAGCGCACCAAGCGGGCCGTGTCGCATTTGTCACGGGCGGAATGGGCGGACTCGGCGCGGCAATCAGCCGGGCGCTTCACGATGCGGGCATGACGGTCGCGATGTCGTACTCGACGCGCAACGATCACGCCGCGACCTGGCTCACGCGCGAGCGCGAGTCGGGGCGCAATTTCCATGCATACGAAGCCGACGTGACCGACTTCGATTCGTGCGAGCGTTGTGCGCAACGCGTGCTCGCCGAACTCGGCAAGGTCGACGTGCTCGTCAACAACGCGGGCATCACGCGCGACAAGTCGTTCGTGCGCATGAGCAAGGCGGATTGGGACGCCGTCATCCGCACCGATCTCGACGGGCTCTTCAACATGACGAAGCCGTTCCTTTCAGCCATGGTCGAGCGGAGCTTCGGACGGATCGTGAACATCGGCTCCGTCAACGGTTCGCGCGGCGCGTATGGACAGGCCAACTATTCGGCGGCCAAGTCCGGCGTGCATGGCTTCACGAAGGCGCTCGCGCTCGAAACGGCGAAGCATGCCGTGACGGTGAACACGGTGTCGCCGGGGTATCTGGCGACGGCGATGGTCGAAGCCGTGCCGCACGACATCCTGGAGACGAAGATTCTTCCGCAGATTCCCGTCGGCCGGCTCGGGCGTCCCGAAGAAGTGGCCGCGCTCATTGCCTTTCTCTGTTCGGATGCAGCGGCGTTCATCACGGGCGCCGATATCGCGATCAACGGCGGCATGCACATGCGATGAGCGCCCCTCAACTGCTTCGAAAAAAGGCGCCCGCGCCGGCTCCTGCGAGCACCTTGCCCGCCAATACCACTGATACCGCCGATATCGCCAATGCTGTCGTGACCGCGTCGACGCGCAGCGCTGCGGATTCTGCCTGCGCTCCGGCGCGCGGGACGGCCAGCGACGATCTCGACCGCGCAGCGCATGCGGCTGTCGCGGCGTGGACGGGAGGACTGTCGCCGGCATCGACGGTGCTCGCGTGGCTCGACTGGACAATGCACCTAACGGTCTCGCCCGGCAAGCAACTCGATCTCGCGGCCGAGGCGCTGGTTGCGCCCGCAATGCAAGCAGGCGGCACGCCGCCGGCGCCGCGTCAGACAACGCCGGACCCGCGCTTCGCAGCCGCCGAGTGGGATGCGTGGCCGTTTCGCTTGTACCGTGATGCGTTCCTGCTGGCGCAGCAGTGGTGGGAGCACGCGTCGACGGGCGTTCGCGGCGTCGAAGCGCATCACGAAGAACTGGTCCGTTTCTGGGCGCGGCAGTGGCTCGACGCATGCTCGCCGGGCAATTTCTTCGCGACGAATCCTTCCGCGCAGAAAGCGCTGATCGATTCGGGCGGCGGCATCGCGATCCGGGGCGCGCAACACTGGCTCGAAGATTTCGCCGACATGGCGAGCCGGCTGCGAAGCGGCCGTCCCGTTCATCCGCCCGCATGGCGTCCGGGCCACGAGGTTGCGTGCACGCGAGGCCGCGTGATCTGGCGCAACGAGCTTTGCGAACTGCTCCAGTAGGAGTCGGCGACATCGCAGGTGACGCGCGAGCCCGTGCTGATCGTGCCGTCGTGGATCATGAAGTACTACATCCTCGATCTTCAGCCGAAGGATTCGCTCGTCAAATATCTGGTCGACGAGGGCCATACCGTCTTCATGGTGTCGTGGCGCAATCCCGGCGCGGCCGATCGCGATCTCGCGCTCGACGACTATCTGAAGCGGGGCCTGCTGGCCGCGCTGTTCGAGGTGCACGCGCGATGCGGCGAGGCCGTTCACGCGACGGGCTATTGCCTCGGCGGCACGCTGCTCGCGATCGCGGCGGCAGCGCTCGCGCGCGACGGGAAAGCCGATCTGATGCGCACTGTCACGCTGCTCGCCGCGCAGACGGATTTCAGCGAACCGGGCGAGCTCGGGCTTTTCATCGACGCGAGCGAGCTTGCCGCGCTCGATGCGCTGATGTGGCAGCAAGGCTATCTGGACGGCTCGCAGATGGCGGCGACGTTCCAGTTGCTCAACGCACGCGACCTGATCTGGTCGCGCATGATGAGCGAATACATGCTGGGCCGCCGCTCGAACCCGAACGATCTGATGGCATGGAATGCCGATACGACGCGCATGCCGTATCGGATGCACTCGGAGTACCTGACGAAGCTCTTTCTCAACAACGATCTCGCGGAAGGCCACTATTGCGTGGACGGCCAGCCCGTTGCGCTGCCCGACATCGACACGCCCGCTTTCGTCGTGGGGACCGAGCGCGACCATGTGTCGCCGTGGCCGTCCGTCTACAAGCTGCACCTGTTCACGCACAACGCACTAACCTTCGTATTGACGTCGGGCGGGCACAACGCGGGCATCGTTTCCGAGCCGGGACATCCTGGGCGCCATTACCGCTGCGCGACGCGCGAGCCCGACGCGCCTTTTCGCAGCCGCCAGGAATTCTTCGAGCAGACGCGGGCCGTCGACGGTTCGTGGTGGCCTTGCTGGTCCGCGTGGCTGCGCGCCCATTCGACTGGCCAGGTGGGCGCGCGGCAACTGGACCCGGCACTCGAACGGGCGCCCGGCCGCTATGTTCTGGAATCTTGACGAAAGCATTGCGTGAAGGCGTCGCGTGAGCGGCGCCCTGATTGTTCGGAGTCAAGCGCGAAGTCAAGCCTGTCCGGCCGCGCATGTCTGGACTGGA
Organism: Paraburkholderia phymatum; assembly: GCF_038900715.1. GTDB lineage: Bacteria > Pseudomonadota > Gammaproteobacteria > Burkholderiales > Burkholderiaceae > Paraburkholderia > Paraburkholderia phymatum_A. The sequence continues at coordinate 331,311 of NZ_JAYMRZ010000004.1, forward strand.
CAGCGTGCAACCGTTGCATGGTCACAGGAGAAATGCGACATGAAAGCACTCGTTTATCACGGTCTCGGCGAGAAGTCGCTCGACGAGCGTCCGATGCCCGAACTCTCGGCGCCCACCGATGCGATCGTGAAAGTCACGCGCACCACCATCTGCGGCACCGACCTTCACATCCTGAAGGGCGACGTGCCGACCTGCGAGCCGGGCCGCATTCTCGGGCATGAAGGCGTGGGCGTCGTTCATAGCGTGGGCAGCGCGGTGAGCGGACTGTCGGTGGGCGATCACGTGCTGATTTCGTGCATCTCGTCGTGCGGACAATGCGAGTACTGCCGGCGCGGCATGTACTCGCATTGCACGACGGGCGGCTGGATTCTCGGCCACCGGATCGACGGAACGCAGGCCGAATACGTGCGCATCCCGCATGCGCAGACGAGTCTTTACCGCATTCCGCCGGGCCTCGACGAAGAGGCGCTCGTGATGCTGTCCGACATCCTGCCGACGGGCTTCGAATGCGGCGTGCTCAACGGCAAGGTTCAGCCGGGCAGCACGGTCGCCATCGTCGGCGCGGGACCGATCGGACTTGCGTCGCTGCTGACGGCGCAGTTCTACTCGCCCGCGCAGATCATCATGATCGACCCCGACGCCAATCGCCTGGAAGTCGCGCGGCGTTTCGGCGCGACGGCTTGCGTCGACAACGCGCACGCCGATGCCGTCGCGCAAGTGCTGAAGCTGACGGATTCCGTGGGCGTCGATTGCGTGATCGAAGCAGTCGGCATTCCTGCGACGTTCGAGCTGTGCCAGGGACTGGTCGCGCCGGGCGGCACGATTGCGAATGTCGGCGTGCACGGGGTCAAGTGCGATTTGCATCTGGAAAAGCTGTGGGATCGCAACATCGCGATCACGACGCGTCTCGTCGATACCGTCAGCACGCCGATGTTGCTGAAGACGGTCAAAGCGGGACGCCTCGATCCCGCGCAGCTGATCACGCATCGCTTTCAGCTCGTCGACATTCTCGCCGCGTACGAGACGTTTGCGCACGCCGCCGACACGCATGCGCTCAAGGTGCTGATCGAGGCATCGTAGAGCGTGCCGGCCGCGCTGGCGCTTGCGATCGACGATGGCCGCAAGCGACGGGCATCGGGCGCCGCTGGTCTTGTAGCCATCGGCGGCGCCTCGATGCCTGGCGTTCTTGTCAGCGTCTGAACCATCCGTTTTCGATCCATCGACACCACGACACGCCCGTCGACGGTTCTCTCGCGCGGCGCGCCAAACACCGCATCGATGTTCTCGATAAGGTCGCGATGGATATGCGCGCGGTCGCTGCCTTGCGCGGCAACGTCGAGCGATTCCCGCAAGTCGCGCCGCGCGCCGACGATTCTTCGCCAGCCGTGGGGAGCTTCGCGTATCCGCTCGGCGCTTCGCCACCGTGAAGTTCGTGAAATCAACATACCGGTAATGTAGGACTGTGCCGTTTCTTTGTTGGAGGGAGTCTCCTGTCATGTCCGGTTTCGATTCCACATTTCCCCGTACCCCGTTTGCCAATCAGGGACCGAGCTATCCGAGCCCGCAAGGGTCGTCTCATTCGCAGCCTCATCACCCGCACTCATACGCCGCGCCCACGCAGCAGCATGTACCGCCTGCACTCGGCGGCCTGCAGCCGCGCCGCCCGCGCACGCACGACTTAAGCTATTACTTGTCGTGTGGCCCTTGCCGCCCGTCGCCGTCGCCGCCCGCGATCCCGCTGCAGCCGATGGGAGGACATCCCCCGATCTCCACGCAACCCACGGGCGTGGCGCCGCTTGGACAGGCGCATCAGCTGGCATTCAAGCACCACGACCCAATGCTGTCCGCGCAGATGTGCTGGGATGCAATCGCCACGTATGGCAAACGTGCCGGCATGCTGCACAGTTCCATCAATGGCCAACACGATCTGGTCGACCGGCATGACACGCAGGTCGCGGGACCGGCTCAGATGCAGTCGCTGCCCGCCAATCATTCGATCGGCTTCTACGATGGCGACCGTCTGGCTCATGTGATGGTCAGTACCGGCCACGGCTACGCGTCCGGCAACAAAAACGATTGCGTCGGCGTCGCGGGTGGGACGATGGTCGGATGGCAAAATCTCGATCTGGTGAATGGACTGCAGTGGGATCACAACGGTCAAGTGGTCGCACAGAATCGCGTGCTGACCGTCGTCCATCGTCCGCTGGCTGAAGCCGGACAACGGGCGCAGCCTGCATCCGCGATGAACAACCCATACGGCGGTGGTGGCGGAGGCTTTATCCCTCCGGGCTACTGAGCGGGTTGCACGCACCAGGTCTGGCTCATCGCGCCGGACTCACTCGGGCAGCACCATCCGCAAAGGACGCTGCCTGACTCATTGCCTCAATGCATCGACCCAGTCGCGAGCGCTTCGCCATACACCGACGCGACGCGCTGTGCGATCGCCGGGTTATCGAAATGCTCGCGCGCTGTATTGGCGGCACGCATCGGCATCCGGCAGCTTCAATGTGCCGTTACCCGTTACCAGGTCCTGCAACAGCCACCCACCGCCTCCACAGCGCGCCGGTCGGTGTCACCGGCATGCCCGACGCAAGCGATTCAATCGACCAGGGCGACACCCACGAGCGCGACGGTTGGCACCACGCCGAGCGTCGCCGCCGGGTCTAGCGCGACTGGATGCGGGTCCGCCGCGAAGCCGGGCACCGCACGTTATCGGTCGTCCCCGCGTCGCCGATGCGCTTCAACATGCTGCCGAGGCCGCCGGCACGCTCGAAACCAGTGCATGCCGATTCGCAGCGATTTGATTGTTTGCGTTGTCATTGCGTCCAGTTGCGTCGGTATCCGCAGTGCGTCGCGCGGTGGTTGCGCGTGCATCTGTGCTGTGCTTCGAAGATATGTGGCAGCGGGCGGTGAAGACCACCATGCCTTCCCTGAGCTGATAAGGAACTGCACTGTCTTCGTATGGCAGGACCGACGTTCGTGTCGAAATCGTCGTTGACAACGGGTTGCGCCTACGATGAATGAAATCCTTCGGAGGTGCGCGATATGAAGATTAGCAGTCATCCGACGTTCAAGGCCGCGGTCGCGGACCCAGAGACAGATCCGACTAAACGCATGCGCAAGTTTGGCGACGTTAAGTACGCGGTCAATAACGCTCAGGAGGTTTCGCAAGCGCTACATCAAAGCAGAGTAAGTGCGCAAGCCGCAGCCGGGAAGCTCGCCGGATTGCAGGAGCAACAACGGGAGGCGCGTGGCAGGCCAACTTTCGCGAAGTCGGCAGGCAGGAAGGTCGACCACGAGATCGCGAAGCTGGAAAAGCAGCAAAAGGACGCAACGGCCGAGAGCAACAGGTTGGAGCCGATGCATGAGGGGACGCAGCTTCTAAAGGCCGACTGGAACAGGGCAGCCGTATCGAAGGCCCGCAACGAATGGGGGCCGAGCGGTGCGATGCACCAGAACAATCCCATGAGGGCGCTCGGCGCCGGCAAGGACGTCTCCGCGTGGAGCGAGCGGAACGCGGCAGGAGGTGCGGAAAACAAGCCTCGACCGGTTCGGCATGGTGAAATGCTCGACGTCAAGGATGGCTGGACGGATTACATCAATCAAGGCTGGATGCAGGGCGGCTACGACAACAAGGCCGCGTTCCGTTTGCTGACGCCATTGGGAGAGGCGAGCGTCAAGCAACATAACGCGGCCGCCGACAAGGGCACTTGGAATGGTTACGAAGATCACCTGAAGCGGGAGGGGCAAAAGATCGGGCCGTCGAAGAACAACTTCTTGTTCAAGAGCGACGTGGGTCGTCCGACGTGGTATGCGCATGAACTCGCCGATCTCGCGAAGAACGGGTACGCGATTCGCAAAGATGAAAACGGGAGGCAGGTTGCGATGCCAAAAGAGAAGGCGAATGTGCTGAATGAGATCACGAGGGAAGTACCGAAGGTCGACTAGTCCGGCAGGGGCAATCGCGCGCGGAATCCGGAAGAGCCTTCTTCCGGATGTTTCTTCGCGGACCAGCAATTTGAAGGCATTCCGCATGGCGGCGGCATGGCGCCTTATCACCGAGGGCGTTGTCGCGGGCTAGCGCAGGTAATGAAGAAGCCTCCGCTGCTGGAACATCCGCTCAACAACATCATCTTGAACATCCGCGCCTATCATCAGCCGGGAGTCGGCCTGCTCACGCGCGTGTTTCCCGTCGACAACATTCTGTTCGCAAGCGAAATGATCAGGCAGTCGTGACCGCGTCGCTAACATACGACGACGTAGCGGTTCGGAATTCACGCCGCGAAAGCGACCGGCCCCAATGCGAAACCGTGGAGCCAAATGGATAGCCGTTTTTTGTACACGGATGTCATGCACGGATCCACGAGAAGTTGCCCGTCGCGATCGCTTCGAACGACTCGTCGCTCGCTTCGAGAATGCATTGTTTCCAGTACGTGCCATGCTCGGAATAATGCGCGAGCAGGTCGGCGAGCGTCTCGCCCGACGGCGCGTCGGCAAACGGCACGCGCACCTGCAGCACGACATTGCCGTAGTCGGAATCGAGCCCGAGTTGCGCCTGGTCCTGCGCGTATACGAGCAAGTTCGCTTCGAGCATCAGCCGATAAACCGTCAAGACGCGTCCTGCCGTCACTGCGCCGAAATCGAAGCTTAGATAGATAGCGTATGGATCTTCACCGAAGCAGTCGAGGCGCACATCGAGCCCGCCGACTTCGATCGAACGGGTCTCCAGCACGTGCTCGACATCCGGCAAGCCAACTGTCTCGCACAGCGACGCGACGAGTTCCACGTAACGGTCTTCACTCACGGTGCGATTACCCGTTCAAACAAGAGAATTTAATGCAGATGACAGAAGCGGCCGGCCGCCATGCAGACGGCCGGCCAGCCCGCATTACGATGCCTGCGCGGCCTTCTGGATGCTCGACGCACCCGACTTCATCGCTTCGCCGAGCGCTTGCAGCAGGCTCGCATTGGATTGCGCTTGCGCGATCTGCAGCTGTTGCTGCGCGTTGTTGTTGATGGTGGATTCCGCTGCTGCCGTTGCGCCACCCGAATTGATGCCACTGGTGACGCCGCTCAGTACGGCTTGTCCTGCTGTTGCGATACCTGGCATGGTTACTCTCCTGGAAGGATCCGGCCAACAGGATGTCGGACCGGTGGTTGAAATAGAGTCGATGCGCAGCGCAATGCGCATCAGCCGCGCAATGCATCCTCGCGCAACTGGCCGACGATCCGGCTCGCGGCGACGAGGCCGCGATAGATGCGGGCGCGCGCGTCGCGGTCGGCGGCCGTGCCGTCGGCGGCATGATTCAGTTGCTCGGCGCTGTCTTCGAGCGCCTTGCGCAGTTCCGTGACGCGCGTATCGGCATCCGAGGCTGTCACGACTTTCTGCAACTCCATGAAGTACTGCGCGTGGCGTTCAATGGCTTCGTACATGGTCATCTCCGAAACGTGTCGGCCGTCTGCGGGACGGACGTGTGAGGTTGGTCGAGGGCGTGCCCCGGCGACGCAGGCCCGGCAAACTGCCCGGCGATCGATGTGCGCGACGCGGGCGTCGTTTTCGAAGCGTCGTCTGCTGAAGGGGACGAGGCGGACGAGGGAGACGAAGCGGATGAAGCGGATGAAGCGGACGAAGCGGACGGCGCTGCATCGCTCGCGGGTTGCGGTGCGGCTGTATCGCCGGCGACATCGGCCGCGCTGGCGTCGCTGGCCGCCGTCTCCTTGTCGAGTATGAAAATGTGCTTCACGCCATCGGGCGTTTGCGCATAACGCACCGTGTCCGACGACACGATGGCGGTGTAGCTCGCGCCCGCCGGTGCGTCCGCCTGCTCGGCGCCCGTCGCAACGATGCGAATGTCCTTCACGTTCGCGGGCAGATCGGGGCGGATGCGCTTGACGCCCTGTTGCAATGCGTCCATATCGACGTTCGTGCCCGCAATCGAGAACACGCCTCTGCCGTCGTAACGTACGCTGATCCCCGCAACAGGCAGGCTTTCGCCGATGCTGCGCCGGATCACTTCCGCGATACCGTACTGCGTCTGCACGCGCGGCGACGTGATCGCGGCAAGCAGACGCCGCGCGGCGAGATTCTCCGATTCGTTCGCGACGAGGCCGCGCACCAGCACGCCGCCATGTCCGTCGAGCGACGCACGCAGTTCGTTCAGATGCGCGCTCGCGAACTCGCGGTTCACGTCTTCCATCGCGGCGACGTCGCTGGGCAGCATCGAAGCCCTGGCGCGCGACGTCAGCGACAGCGCGCTGACACAAGCGATCACCGCCAGCGCGACGCACGCGGCGCCGAGCGCAACGAACGTGCGGCGCCGCGCGCGAACGCTGCCACTTTCGGCGTCATCGGACTGGCCGGGTTTGAGCAGCGTCGACAGCAACGCGAGATCGCTCGGCCATTCGACGTCTTCGGGACCGATGCAGATCACACTCTGGTCGAACTGCATCGGCAGAAAATCGAGCATGAAGACGGGTGCGGTGTCTTCGACGGTTTCATTCGCTGGCGCGAGCGCTTCCGTCTCTTTGTCTTCGACCTGCTGCGCGTCCGCGTCGCCACGCGCTTCATCGCCAGCGCGCACATCAGTTTCTTGCGCGGCGAGCCGCCGAACGGTCACGACATCGTTCTCGCCCACTTCGACGATCGCGGACGAACCGCTCCAGTCGGTGATGCGGATGTCTGCGTCGTCGTCCGCGTCGATCCGGTGTGGACCGGGACCGAGCGGGGCGGTTGCGCCAGCATGAATACCCGTCAGGATGCGCAGTTGTTTCATGAGTTCGGTCGATCAGGCGAGGAAGCGGGTGCAGGCGTCGCGCTGTTCGGTTTCCTTCGATGAGTCGCAGATTAATCGACGCATGGAACGCGATCTCTCAAGTTTGCGAAGGCATTCGCACGAACGCGAAGCGACCTCAGATGCCTAGCCGGGAGGACGAGGAGAAGACGGCGCGGACGGATCGGCGGAACGCGTACTGCGTGCGCGCGCGATGCCGTCGAGCGCCGCATTCGCGCTTGCCGCCCGGCCTTCGCGCGCTGGCAGCATCGGTCCGCCGGCGACGAGCGCGAGCAATGGCGCAAGCACGTTGCGGGCTTCTTTCGCCGTGTTCAGACGAGGCGCGGCGTGCTGCGTGGATGGCGCTTCAGACGCCGGCAACGCCTGACGCGCCTGACGAAGCGCAGCCGAACGGACCGTCGCATCCATCAACGCTTGCCGGACTTGCGCAAGGGTCGCGAGCGGCAGCGCGTCTTCGTGATGACGAAGCGTGCGCAGCTGCTTCATCGCGTCGTGCAGCGAGCGATCGGGTGTGAGCAACGCATCGCACCACGCGCGGGCCAACGCATCGCGGCGCGGCGCGCCTTGCAACGCAAGCGCAGGCGAGCCCGCGAACATCGGCAACGCGGCAACTGCGCGACCCGCGCTGTCCGCGCTGAAGAGCGCCGGTTCGTCGTTCCGTGTGTCGTGCTTGTGCTGGCGCTGCCGCTGTTGCTGGCCGCCTTGCTGCTCGCCACTACCACCACCTTTCGAGCCGCCGTTACCACCGTCGCGCGTTACACGTAGCGGCGAATTGCGCTGACGATCGGTGCTTCTCGCGTTCTGCGCGGCGCGCGCATTGCTGGCCGTGCGAGCCGTGGTCGGCCGGCGTGTCGCCGCGAAACGCGCAGTCGCTGCCTTGCCCTGGCGCTTCTTCGCCAGCGCTTTCGCAAGACGCCGCGCGTTGGCCGAGCGCGCCTGACCTTGCAGATGCGCATGATGCGCGTGCGCGAACCGCACGTTGTTGCGCAGCGTCGTGGCGAAGCGCGCGCGGTTCTGCTGCGCTGCGGGTTCGACGCCGCCGCGTTGCGTCTGCGCAGTCTCTTTCGTAGCCGAAGTGCCAGCTGTCGGGCGCGAGTGGATCGGGTTCATCGCTGCACGGCCGTCAGGAGCAACTGGTTTGCGAAGCGCAGAATCGCCGACGCGCCGATCGGCGCAACGACGACGAGCGCCACCACCACGGCAATCAGCTTGATGCCGAACGAGAGCGTCTGATCCTGCAGCGACGTGATCGCCTGGAGGAACGACACGAGCAGCCCGACGCCGGCCGCGACGACGACGATCGGCAGCGACACATACAGGCACAGCAGCAGCCCTTGCGTCGCGAGTCCGACGAGCGTATCGATAGTCATGACAAGTCCATCGTGGATAAACGCGGGGCCTATCGGTAGCCGAGAATGAGACCGTGCATCAGCGCAGACCAGCCGTCCATCGCGACGAACAGCAGCAGCTTGAACGGAATTGCGACGTTGGTCGGCTGCACCTGATTCAAGCCCATCGCCATCAGCACGTTCGCGATCACCAGATCGACGACGATGAAGCCGATGTACAGCAGAAAGCCGATCTTGAAAGCGTCGGTCAGTTCAGTCAGCGTGAACGCCGGGGCGAGCACGATCAGATCGGTGTCCTTGAGCGCCTTCGCTTCCTGTGCGGGCCATAGCGTCGTCGCCGAACGCAGGAAGAACTGGCGCTCGCGCGATTGCGCATGTGCTTCGAGGAACGTGCGGAACGGTTCGCGCGCGGCGGCGATGCCCGCCGTGACGTTCTGCGTGACGTTGCCGGGCGCCTGGTTTGCCTGCATGCCCTGCATCGCGGAGAATGCTACGGGCGCCATGATGTACACCGAGACGATGATCGCGATGCCGTTCAGCACCATGTTCGGCGGCACCTGCTGGACGCCGAGCGCATTGCGCAGCAGCCCGAGCACGACGACGATCTTCATGTACGACGTCACCACCATCGCGATGAACGGGATCACGCTGATCGCCAGCACGACGATCAGCAGCCCGGTGATGTCACCTGTCTGAATCGCCGGCATAAGCCATCCTCGTGATCCGCACGCCCAGATGTTCGCCGACGCAGACGATCTCGCCGTAGCCGACCGTTTGCCCATGCGTGACGAGCCGCACGGGCGTATCGAGCACGGGCGCGGCCAGTTCGATCACATAGCCGGGCCGCAGCGCGGCGAGTTGCGCAAGCGGCAGCGCGACGCTGTCGATTTCGAACTGCACGGGCAGATCGAGCAGGCCGATATCGAGCGGGGCGTCGAACGATTCCGCTTCGGCATCGGCTTGCCGGTTGCCGTGCGCATCGTCGGTTTCGGCTGTTTCATCCCGTCGGACATCGTGCATTTCAGCTTCGCTGTCATTCAGCGTCTCGCCGTCGCCAGGCAGCGTGTCCGGCGATTCGGCCTGCAAGGGTTCTTCGTTCATCGTGGGTTTCTCTTCTACAGTGACCTGCGTGCCGTCGATCGCGACACGCGTGTGGATTCGCCGCATGCCGGCTGCCGTTGCGCCCCACGCCGCGCGCGCGGCAAAGGCTGCGCCGCTGTGCATTGCCTGCGCGACTCCGGGTGCGAAGGTGCGCAACAAGACGTCGCCGGGACGCAACGACTGCAAGGCCGCAAGCGGCACACGCCGCGCGCCGAGCGCAATCGCGCCGGAAACGCTCAGCGCAGACGCGATAGCGAACGCTTCCGTGGCGTGACGCGACGGCAATGCGGCGAGCCGTTTATGCAGCACGTCGAGCGTCGCGCCGGAAGCGCCGATCGAAAATCGATGCACGACGCCCTCATGCAGCAACGCAACGTCGAAGCGTTCGCCATGTGTGACAGCGGCTATGCGTTCGACCGCTGTCACGCGCCAGCGCCCGAGCCCTGCTGCCTGAAAACGCTGCACGAGCGGCGCGAGCAGTGCGTTGGCGAGCGTGCTGCGCAGTGCGTGACGCGTGCTGTCGCCCGCACTGGACGCGACGATCTGCAGTGCGGGATAGCGCGCGAGATCGAGATCGATGTCGAGCGTGCCTTCCAGATGCGCGATGACGATGCGGCCGGGTTCGTCGAACGTGTTCGCTGCGCAAGCAGCGGGCGAGATTTCGAGGGCGTCGATCGCGCCGAGATAGCGCAATGCATCGAGATGACGCGCATCGCAGAGAAAGCGCGCGGCGTGCGCCGCATCGGGCGTGACGTGGCGCAAGTGCTCTGCATACGGACGTTCGGTGGACACAGTGGACATACGGGCTGCGTGATTAGCGTGTCGTAAAGCCGGCCGGGGCATTCTCGGCCGCGCTGCAAATGAACGGCGCCAGCCCGCGGCTAGTGAACCGTCAATTCGAGCGTGCGCGCTTCGCCTCGTGACGCGAGCAACTGGCGCAGTTCGCGTTCGAGCAGGCCGGCATGCTGCAAGAGTAGTTCGCGTGTGTGAGTGCTCTCGACGTCGAAGCGAAGCAAGAGAACAGCGGGCGAAAGCATCAGATGCAACTGGGTGCCGGGCAGCCGCTGCGGATCGATGCGCAACGTCACTTCCCAGTGACCGGCCAGGCGGATCGCAGGATTCGACGCGAACTCGGCGACATGCCGCGCAAGCACATGCGCAAGTTCGAGCATCTGTTGCTCGCAGCGCAGTATGGCGGCCACGACGCGCTGGCTCGCGCTGCCGATGCGTTGCGCGAGCGACGGCTCTGCTTGGCGTTCGGGCTCACGCTCATCGTCGGGCGTAGCGGCGGGAAGATCGTCGTCAGGCGGGGCCTTGCCGTCGCGGCGCAAGAGCGCGGCGAAGTCCGCATGCCGCGCCCGCCGAACGCGCGCGCCCGCCGAAGCGTTCGACGCCTGCACAGGCGCTGCGATTACGCGCACGGGGCGCGATGTGATTCTCGACATGCGCGGCCTCAGGCGGTGACGTGGCCGATCGGCTGCAGTTCGAGATGTCCGCCGAGTTCCTGATACGAATAGACGGAGAGCCAGCCCAGCCTGCCTTCGATCATGCGCCGCACGTAGCGCCGGATATCCATCGACGTGACGAGCGCGATGCCCGGACGCTGCGTGAGTCCCGCGAACGATTCGATGCTGTCCACGAGAAAGCTGATCTGATCGGGCGGCAACGCGAGGTAGTTGCCCGTCGGCGTTTGCTTGATCGCCTGGCGGATATGCTGCTCGACGGGGCCATCGAGCAGGATCGCAGGCAGGATGCGAGCGCCGAGTGCGGCCCGATGCGCGAGAAAGCGCGCAAGATCCCCGCGCACATACTCGGTCAGCATCAGGACGTCTTTCTCTTTTGGTCCCCACGCGATGAGGCTTTCCATGATGTTGCGGATATTGCGGATTGGAATCTGTTCTTCGAGCAGACGCCGCAGCACGTCAGCGATACGCTGCGGCGGCAGCACTTTTTGCACTTCGGCGAGCAGGCCCGGATATTCGATGCCGAGCTGTTCCTGAATCCACTGTACTTCGTTCACGCCGAGAAACAGCGATGCATTGCGCCTGAGCAATTGCACGCTGACATGCGCGATCACCTGTTCGGCTCGCCAGCCGGATGTCTTGCCGGCGAGCGTCGCTTCGTCGTGCCAGTAGCTCGGCTGGCCGCCGCCGTCGATCGAGTCGCGCTGCTCGCAGCGTTCGGCGAGCGCCTTCGTTTCCGCATCGTCGGGCTGGACTGCGAGCCGTTGCGGAAGGTCGACGAGCAGTACCTTGCCTTGCGGCAGTTCGAGCGTGAACGACGGCACATCGTGCATCAGAAACTCGCAAGTGGACGGCGCGAGCTTTTCGCTGATCCACATATGGATGCCGGGAAACGGCAAGCCGAGTTCTTCTTGCAGCGAAGCGCGCTCGGCTTCGAATGCCTGATTGAGCCGGTCGACGGCGAGGCGACCCCGGAGATCGGATGAGAGCCGCACGCCCAGCGCGCACGAAAACGCGGGCGGCACGCAGGAAATCGCAGGCGTTTCGCTCTTGGCGCCTGCACGCTGCATCGAACGCACGGCTTCGAGGTCTTCGAATGCGCGCGACGGTCCGCGCTTTTTCAGCTTCCATGCTGTGAAGCCGAGAATGCCGCTCAACACGAGAAAGAGCGGCCACGGAAAACCCGGCACGGCCGCGAACGCGACCAGCAGCAACGCCGCAAAACCGAGTGCGGGCGCGCTGCCCATCAACTGCTTGCCGATTTCGGCGCCCAGCGAGCGCGGTTTCTCGTCGCGGTCGTCGGCGACGCGCGTGATCATCACGCCCGCCGCGACGGACAGCAGCAGCGCGGGCAACTGCGCGACCATCGCATCGCCGACGGAGAGAATCGAGAACCGGTTCGCCGCTTCGCCCGCCGTCATGCCGTGATACAGCACGCCGACGGCGAGGCCTGCGACGATGTTGATCATCGTGATGATGAGACCCGCGACGGCGTCGCCTTTCACGAACTTCATCGCGCCGTCCATGCCCCCGTGCAGCGCGCTTTCGAGCGCGAGGGTCGCGCGCTTGTGACGCGCTTCGTCGGCGCTCAGCAGGTTGGCGCGCAAGTCGGCGTCGATGCTCATCTGCTTGCCGGGCATCGCGTCGAGCGTGAAGCGCGCGCCGACTTCCGCGACGCGCTCCGAGCCTTTCGCGATCACGATGAACTGCACGAGCGTGATGATGATGAACACCACCATGCCGACCACGAGATTGCCGCCTACCACGAGCTTGCCGAAGCTGTCGATGATGTCGCCCGCTTCCGCATGCAGCAGGATCGATTTCGTCGACGCGATGCTGAGCGACAGACGGTAGAGCGTCGTGAACAGCAGGATCGACGGGAACGCGGACAGCGACACGACGCTCGGCACATAGAGCGTGATCATCAGCAGCGTGACGGCCGTTGCGATATTCAGGCCGACGAGTATGTCGATCATGAAGAACGGCAGCGGCAGGATCATCAGCGAAACGATCGCGACGATCATCACGAGGATGCCGATCTCGCCGCCAGCGGGCAGTTTGAGTGTCTTGAACATGAGCGTGGTGGTTGAGCGAAGCAAATGGCGTTGATGGACGCGACGCGTGCGTTCAGCCGGACAGCGTCGGCGCGGCAGAGGCCGTCGAGTCTGCGGAGTCGCGCGGCAGGGCGAGCGAATCGACCCAGCGCAGGATCGCAGCGACGGCTTCGAACAGTTCGTCGGGGATCGGCTCGTCGAGATCGACCTTGTAGAGCGCGCGCGCAACGGGCGGATGGCCGACGATGGCGACGCCCGCGAACTGCGCGTCGCGACGCATCTGCAGCGCTGCTTCGTCCATGCCCTTGGCGATCACGACAGGCAGCGGATATTCGTCGGGCGCGTAACGCACGGCCACCGCGTAGTGCGTCGGATTGACGACCACCATGCTCGCCGTCGCGATCTTGCGCGGCGCCGTCGTCGCGAGTTCCTGCGCGAGACGCCTTCGCTCGCCCTTGATGATGGGATCGCCTTCGTCCTGCTTGAACTCGCGCTTGATCTCGTCCTTGCTCATCTTCTTGCCGCGTATGAACAGGAACTTCTGCAGCTTGAAGTCGACGCCGCCGAACACGACATACAGCGCGGCCGCCACCGCGAGCAAGCGGATCACGACGAAGCTCGCGAGCTTCGACAGATCCGGCAGCGACTGGAATATCGAACCCGTGACGAGCGGCAGCAGACCCGTGATCGTCTTCCACATCACGATCGCGAGCACGATGCCTTTGATGGTCATCTTCGCGAGTTCGAGCAGCGACTTGAGCGAGAAGATGCGCTTGACGCCCGCCATCGGGCTGACGTTCTCGAACTTGAGGCCGACCGCCTTCATCGAAATCACGATGCCCGTCTGTCCCGCCAGCGCGACGACGGACGCGAGAATCGCCGCGCCGGTCATGGGCAGGATGGCGCCCGTCGTGCGCGAGCCGATCTGGCTGACGGCCAGCATCAGTGTCGTCATATCGTGCGGACCGGCGACGAACATCAAAGCAATCGAAATGCACGAGCGCAACGCATCGACGATCTTGTCGCCCGTCGCGATCAGCATGCCGACGCCGACGGCCAGCAACGCGCCGTCGACGAGGTCCGTGCTCTTCGCGACCTCGCCTTCCTCGCGCGCCTTGCGCAGGCGTTTCTCGGTTGGCTGTTCGGTTTTATCGTCGCTCATCGGGCGCTCCTCGTGCGGCACGTCGCGTCAGGCGTGATGCGGGCGCGCGATGCTGGAATGCGGTGCGCTTCACGCGAACCGTGCTGCCGGAGTGTAGGGCGCCCGCTTTTGCGTTCTATTGCGCGAAGCGAAGCCCCGCGCACGCGGGCGAAGCGGGTGGATCGCTGGCGCGGATCGCTGGCGTGGATCGCGCCGCGTTCGCGTTGTAGTTCGCGTTGCATTCACACACCGAGGTTCGCTTTCGCGCGACTCGCTTCGGCTGCGGCGCGGGAAGCGTGCTATCCCCTTGCTACCTTGCTGACGATGACGCTCCGCGTCCCGTTTTCATCAAGAGGGTCCACGCCATGCTCGCGAAACCGTCACAACCTGCTTGCGCCCCGGCCGCGCAGAACTATTTGCAATGCGGCGATGCCACCTTGAATGCGCTGATCGAGATTGCGTCGGCGGGTCTATTCCGGCACTTTCCGAAAGCCTCCGCCGATACGGCCGACATCGAACTGGTGCTCGACGCGCTGCGCGCGTTCCGTCCGAAGGTGGCCGAGATCGACACGCTGGCGGGCGTGCTGCATATCGTCAATGGCCGTTGGGAAGAGGCGTCGCGCACGTTGCGCGACGTGATCGACTCTGTGCCGTCGTTCGCGTATGCGAAGGCGATGTATGCATACTGCCTTGCGTCGCAGAACGACGCCGGCTGGCGTCAATGGGCCGATCAGGCGCTCGAAGGCGAAGCGGGGCCGGAGACGCGCGCGCTGGTCCGCGCGCTCGGCGTGCGTGCCGATCTCGAAGCCGCACGCGCAAATCATCGCGGCGGCGAGTTCGTGATGCCCGAGTCGTATCGCGATTTCGCGCAAGAGCAGGAAAGCGCGCAGTCGAAGACGACACGTCCGCTGTCGGGTGATGCGCCGGCGTTCGCGTCGCACGCGTTTCTGCGCGCCTGATTCGAGGAGCCATCATGTCGATCTCAACCGTTGCCGAAACGGCCATGCACGCCGCCACCGAAGCCGCGCAACCCGAGCAGTTGCCGCAAATGCCGCCGCCCGAATCCGTCAGCCGTTTCGAAGATCTGATGCAGCAACCGTTGGTCGCGCCAGGCGGCGACGCCGCGCAGCACGCGGACAATCATCTCGTCGACGCGATCCGCAAGCAGGACGGCCAGATGGAAGCGGCGCTCGAACAGGTCGCGGCGCTGAACGCGAACTCTGCATCGCTTTCGCCGACGAACCAGATTGCAGCGGCTGCGCAGGTGTCGCTGAACCTGTCGCTCGCACAGTTCGACTTCCAGACCAAGATGGCCGTCGTGTCGGCGTCGAAGTCGTCGGCTGAAACGCTGATGAAGAACCAGTGATGAACACGAGAACCCGGCTTTCTGCCGCAAGACGCGCCGTGATGGGCGGCCTGTTCGTCGCGTGCGTGCTGCTGGCGGGCTGCAAGAAAGAGCTTTACACAGGCCTCGCCGAAGAGGACGTCAACGAAATGACGGTCGCGTTGCTGGAGCGCGGTCTGTCTGCTGAAAAGACCTCGCCCGACGGCGGCAAGACCTATACGTTGCAGGTCGAGGACGGCGACATGGTGCGCGCGATGCAGGTGCTGCGCGAAAAAGGCCTGCCGCACAGCAAGTTCGACGATCTCGGCAGCCTGTTCAAGAAGGACGGTCTCGTGTCGACGCCGACGGAAGAGCGCGTGCGCTTCATCTACGGGTTGTCGCAGGAACTGTCGGGTACGCTGTCGCATATCGACGGTGTGCTGGTGGCGCGCGTGCAGATCGTGATTCCGAACAACGATCCGCTCGCGCAGACGATCAAGCCGTCGTCCGCGGCCGTGTTCATCAAATACCGGCCCGGCCTCGAACTCGATGCGCTCGTGCCGCAGATCAAGAATCTCGTCGTGCATAGCGTCGAAGGGCTTTCATACGATCAGGTCAGCGTGACGGGCGTGCCGGCGGATCAGGTCGATTTCGACAGCCGCCTGCCGTCGCATGCACCCGTCTGGCCGTTCGTGCTGAGCGGGCTGTTCGCGCTGATCGTTGCGGCGGGCGCAGCGGGCTATGTGTTTCGGGCGCGCCTCGGCGGGCTGATCGCGCCGGTGAAGGCGAGCTTCCGTGCGCTCGCGCAACGTCTGCCGGGACGCAGGCAGAAGTCCACATGACTGCGGCGCTTGCAAAGCCCGTCGATGTCGCGCTCGCGCAGGGAACGATGCGCGCGGTCGCTGCAATGCCACGTAAAAGGCCCGCAAGCGAGAGGCCCGCAAGCGAGCCGCCGCTCGCATTCGCCGACGCCGTGCAGATACTGCTCGGCTGGCAACGCAATGCGCGCAGCGCGTTGCAGTGGTTGCATCGTGACTGGCTTGCGCTTGCATTGGGCATCGACGGGACGCTGCGCGCGCAAGTGTGCTTTGAGGAAGCGTTAGCCGAATTGCACATGCGTTGCGACGAAACGTGCGCGCTCGCCGTGTTGCGCGTGCTGCTGCCCGCGCCGCCGACGCTCGATCTTTTCCGCATCGTGCCCGCGTCTCGGCTCGACGCGCTGCCGATCGCAACGGGCTTGCAGACACTGCGAATGCTCGCGCTGCTGGCGCGGCGCGCAGAAGTGCGGCGACTCGTCGATCGCACGACGCGTAGGCGGCTGGCGGAATGGATCGGCTGTTCGCTCGATGATCTGCTCGGCAAGGCTGCGCCGGAAGCGCCGTCGCTCGCGGATGCGAAGCGCGAGCGCGCCGGCACGCGTGCGCTCGGCTCGCTCGATGCGGAGGAACTCGCGCTGGAAGGCCTTGCGTTGCTGCCGCGTGCCGGCGCGCAGCGGATGCTGTTGCGTTTTGCGTTGCCACGCGCGGATGCAATCACCGCATCGCCTTCGGAAGACGAATGCGAAGACGCACTCGCGTTGCTGCGCGAACGTCTTGGACCTCTTATGCCGGAGTACGCATGGTTATCTGGCTGAGCCGGCCGCGCGACGCGCACGCGACTCGCGACTCGACACAAGGCAAGGACGAACCGCGCGTCGGCCTCGTCGGCGACATTGTGCCGCGCGAAACCTTCGGCATGCTCGCGACCATCGACGATGCTTACGGCCGCGTCGAGGCTGAGCGCCAGGCGATTCTCGCCGCCGCGCAGATCGAGCGCGAGCAGACTCTGCAAGCGGCGAGAGAAGAGGCTGCGGCGCTCGTCGCTTCTGCGGCGCGAGAACGGGAGGACGCGGCGCAGCGGGGCTATGCCGAAGGCGTCGCGCGTGGCGAGGCGCAATGGATCGAGCGCATTGCGGCAATGAGCGCCGATGCGCAGCGTCTTCAGCAAAGCATGCGCAGCCGGATGGCCGAACTCGTGATGCTCGCCGTCGAGCAACTGGTGCGCGCCGAAAGTGCGCAAGCCCTGTTCGCGCGCGCGACGGACACGATCGACCGCATCGTCGAAGGCTCGGCGAACTTGCGCGTGAGCGTCCATCCCGCGGATCTCGACGCGGCGCGCGCCGCGTTCGGCGAATTCGAGGCGCGTCTGCGCGTGCTGGGACGGCCCGTGCCGCTAGCCGTCGCGGCGGACCCGCGTCTGGAGCCGGGCGCATGCGTGTGCGAATCGGATCTCGGCATCGTCGACGCGAGCCTGTCGACGCAGCTCGATTCGATGCGCGCGGCCATCGTCCGCGCGCTGAATACGTTGCTGAAAACACAGACACCGGTCGAAGCCAGCCGGGCCGAGTCAGCCGAGACAACCTGATGGACACGACCGCTTCGAATGCACTGCAAGACATGCCGCTGACCGATGTGTTCGGTCAGCACGAACACGGCCTGCGCGAACTCGGCGGCGCGATCGAACGCGAAATCCGTTCGCTGTTGCCCGTGCGCCAGACGGGCAAGATCGCCGAAGTGGTCGGCACGCTGATCAAGGTCGCCGGCATCGACCTGAAGCTCGGTGAACTGTGCGAGCTGCGCACGCCGCAAGGCAAGCTGTTGCAGCATGGCGAAGTGATCGGCTTCACGCGCGAGCATGCCGTCGTGTCACCGTTCGCGCAGTTGTCGGAAGTGTCGCGCGCGACGCACGTGATCGGCTTGCAGCGGCCGTTGTCCGTGCCCGTCGGCGACGGGCTGCTCGGCCGTGTGATCGATGCGCTCGGCCGGCCGATGGACGGCCACGGCCCGATCGAAGCCGAAGACAGTCGGCCGATTTTCGCTGACCCGCCGAACCCGATGACACGCCGCATGATCGAGCATCCGATGGTCACGGGCGTGCGCGTGATCGACGCGATGACAACGCTCGCCGAAGGACAGCGTATGGGCATTTTCGCGCCGGCGGGTGTCGGCAAAAGTACCTTGCTCGGCATGCTCGCGCGCGGCGCGCAATGCGATATCAACGTGATTGCGCTGATCGGCGAACGCGGCCGCGAAGTGCGCGAATTCGTCGAGCTGATTCTGGGCGAGAAAGGCATGGCGCGTTCCGTGATTGTGTGCGCGACGTCGGACCGCTCGTCGAGCGAACGGGCGAAAGCCGCGTATGTGGCGACGGCGATTGCCGAGCACTTCCGCGACGAAGGCAAGCGCGTGCTGCTGATGATGGATTCGCTGACGCGCTTTGCGCGCGCGGGCCGCGAAATCGGTCTCGCGGCGGGCGAGCCGCCCGCGCGGCGCGGCTTTCCGCCGTCCGTGTTCGCCGAGTTGCCGCGCCTGCTGGAACGCGCGGGCATGGGCGAGCGCGGCTCGATCACGGCGCTCTACACGGTGCTCGCCGAAGACGAGTCAGGCAGCGATCCCATCGCGGAAGAAGTGCGCGGCGTGCTCGACGGCCATTTGATCTTGTCGCGCGAAATTGCCGCGCAAAACCGTTATCCGGCCATCGATGTGCTCGGCAGTCTGTCGCGCGTGATGCCGCAGGTGATGCCGCGCGAATTCATGGCGTCGTCTTCGCGGCTGCGCATGCTGCTCGCGAAGCATCGCGAGGTGGACATGCTGCTGCAGATCGGCGAATACCAGCCGGGCACGAACGCGCTCGCCGACGAAGCGATCGCGAAGATCGACGCGCTGAAGGCGTTCCTCTCGCAACCGACCGATTCATACGCGGACCCCGCCGAAACAGAAGCAGCGCTGCACGAACTCGCGCAAGGGGACGCGCAATGAGCACGCCGCGATGAGTACGCCCGAACGCGAGATCGCCGCGTTGTTGCGCGCCGTGTCGCGCCGTCAGCGCTTCGAACAGGACCTGCGTGCGCGGCTTGCGCAACTCGTCGCGGCACGTTTGCCGCTCGTCGAGCGCGAAGGGCAGGCGCGCGATCATGCGGCGGCGCTCGAAGCGCAGGCGCGATCTTACTGGCAGCGCGCCAGCGCGATGATGACGGGCGCGGAGCCGTTTTCGATCGATACGTTGACGGCGATCCGTCTCTACGCCGACGAAGTGGATCGCGCGCATGCCGCCGCGCTCGATGCGCTGATGGCAACGCAACAGGCCGTCGCCGAACACGATGACACGATCGCGAGCACGCGCCGCGAGATTGCGAAACATCGCGGACGTATTGACGTGTGCAAAGCACGCATCGGCAAATTGCAGCGCGTGCTCGATGGCATCGCCGCCGACGCGGAAGACGAAGACATCGAGGAGACGGCGCTCGCGCGCCTTGCGCGCGCATGACCGATCTGTTGCGACTTTACGGCCCGTGGCTTCTCAAGCACCTTGCCGTGCTCGGCGTCTGCTCGCTGCGGCTCTACGCGATCATGACGCTCTTTCCGCCGACGGCCGAAGGCGTGCTGCAGGGGCGCTTGCGCAACGGCGTCGCACTCGGCTTCACGCTGATCGTCGCGCTTGCGCAGCCGCCATCGTTCGCCGATTCCCTGACCGGATTCACATTGATGATGACCGCGCTGCGCGAAACGCTGATCGGCGTCGTCATGGGCTTTGCGGCGGCGACCGTGTTCTGGGTCGCGGAAGGCGCGGGCATCTATCTCGACAATCTGACGGGCTACAACAACGCGCAGATGAGCAACCCGATGCTCTCGCAGCAATCGACGCCGTCCGCCACCTTGCTCGGCCAGATCGCGACCGTCGCGTTCTGGTCGCTGGGCGGCATGCAGTTTCTGCTGGAGGCGCTATACGAGTCGTATCGCTGGTGGCCCGTCGCGTCGGCGAAACCGATGTCGACGGATTTTCTCGGCGTGTTCGCGATGCATCAGACCGACACGTTGATGCAGACCATCGCGAAGCTCGCCGCGCCGATGCTGCTCGTGCTGCTGCTGATCGACCTCGGTGCGAATCTGGCGTCGAAGGCTGCGCAAAAGCTCGATCTGAGCGCGCTCAGCCAGCCGATCAAGGGTGCGGTGACGGTGCTGATGCTCGCGGTGTTCACGGGACTCTTCGTGCATCAGGTGCAGGATCAGCTCGATCTGCGGCTCTTCACGCAGCAGGTGCGCGCGATTGCGCAGACGAGCGATCGCGACACCGATCTGAAGCCAGGCACAAAGCCTCGATCCGACGATGTGACGCCGTGATGTCAACGGCGCGGGAACGCAAAGGAACTGAGATTTGTTGAGGGTTCTTGTCTGCACGGAACGCAGAATCTCAACTTTACTCAAGCCTCAACGCTTTCATCAGATTATTGAGAATTTCACATTCTCTTTTGGCTACAGTGCATTCCGTCGCCGCGACGCAGGCATCGAAAGCGTCGCGATCGTTTCAATGCGCTCAGGCAGCGTCGCCTCTATCGCTGCGCGAGCCTTACGACGGAACCAGCCATGCTCGTTACCTACTACTTCCCGTTCGTGTCGATGCTCAACGCGGCGTCGGCGCCCTCCAGCGTCGTCGAACTGATCCGCAACGGCAATGTGCAGCCTGCGGCCGCGCACGTGCAGCGCCTCGTCGATCAGCACGACGACGCGACGCCCGCCGCGCTGCTGCAATTGCAGGGCGATCTGCAACTGTCGCTCGGCATGGAGGTGGACGCCGACGATTCGTTCCGCGAAGCGCAAAAGCGCATGCGCGACGACAAGGACGGCATGCGCTTCGCGTCTTGCCGCAACGCCGGCTGGCAGGCGCTGTTCCGCTACCGCTACGGTACCGCGATGTCGTGCTTCATGCAGATCGCCGATCATCCGCAGGCGAGCGTTGCGCTGCGACTCGACGCTCTCTTCGGCGCGTTCGGCGTGCTGTTCTGCGTCGGACGTCTGCGCGATGCGGATGCCGTGCTCGATACGCTCGAAGACCTGCTCGACGAGGCCACGTCGAACGATAACGCTTTGCTCGATTCTGCCGGCTGGCAGCGGCTGCTGAGCACCGTGCGTTTCGATGTCGAAGCGCAGAGCGCGCTGCGCTCGCGCGCCGCGCTGTCCGATCACATCTACTGGCAAGTGGGTTTGACGGGCGACGCCGCGCCGCGCGTCGCGCCGCAGCGGCCGGCCGCACGGCGCCTGCTGACGGGCGCGATCGCCGATCCGCTGCTGCGGGGCCGCGTTGCGTTCCTCGATGGACTGGTGCAACTCGCGGACGGCGAGCGCGACGCGCAGCAGCAGATCCTGGCGCACGCCGAATGGGCGGGCAAGCAGGGCATCCAGAACTATCAGAGCGCGGTGCGCATCGAGATCGTGCTCGCCAGTCTCGCGGGCGGCGCGTCGTCGCTGGCCGAGTCGATTCTGGCGCTGCTGACGGCTGAAGTGCGCCTGCCGCAGAGCCATCGGCAGCTCGAGTATCTGTACTGCCTCGCCAAGCTGCGTCACGTGCAGGGGCGCAACGGCGAATCGCTGGAGATGTACACGCGTTATGCGCTCGCCGCCGTCCATTGTATCCGCGACGAAGCGGGCGCGCTCGCGCGCTACGGCCAGCGCATCGCACGCGCGCCGGAACAGCTCGACGACATCGGCACGCGGCTGCCCGCGCGTTACCGGCGCGCGTATCGGTATCTGCTCGATAACCTCGAGCGCAAGGACCTGTCGATCCGCGAAATCGCCGCGCAGATCGGCGTGACCGATCGCGCGCTGCAAAGCGCCTTCAAGGCGAGCCTCGGTGCGACACCGACGGAAATCATCCGCCGGTTGCGCATGGAGCGTATCCGCGCGGACCTCGAAGACGACGACAGCGCGCATGAGCAGGGCATTCTCGCGACGGCCGTCAAATGGGGCGTCAGCAACCGCTCGACGCTCGTCAACAACTATCGCCGCGAGTTCAACGAATCGCCTTCCGACACGCTGAACCGCTGACCCGCAACGCCAGCAGATTTCACCAGAACCATACCTATCCGAGCGTCGAACATGAGACTCACCTTCCGTTGCCGCGCGATCGCGGCCACTCTGCTGATGTTGGGCCTGAACGCAGGCCATGCCGCGCCGATCTCGTGGCGTCCCGGGGAAGTGCATATTTCGGTGGAAAGCCGCGATCTGAAGGACGTGCTGCGCGACTTCGCCGCGAGCCAGGGCATCATCGCGACGATCGCGCCGAACGTGCAGGGCACCGTGTCGGGACGCTTCGATCTGCCGCCGCGCAGGTTCATCGACACGATGGCGGCGACGTTCGGCTTCGTCTGGTTCTACGACGGCAGCGTGCTGTCGATCAGCACCGCCGACGATGTGACCACCAAGGTCATCAAGCTCGACTTCGCGGGCACGCAGAGCCTTCGCGCGACGCTCAAGCAGATCGGGCTCGACACTGACCGCTTTCCGATCGTCTACGACCCCGAGCAGGGCGTCGCGCTGATCACGGGGCCGCACCGGCTGATCCAGCTGGTCGATGAGGTAGCCGCGCGCCTCGATCAGAACGCAAACCGGCGCACGGGCAGCGAAGTGCGAGCGTACCCGCTGCGTTACGGCTGGGCAGCCGATCACACGATCACCGTGAACGGCAACACGCAGGTCATACCGGGCGTCGCGCACGTGCTGGCCAGCCTCTATCACCCGGAACGGGACAGCGACCAGCAGGGCACGTCGCGTGGGTCGGCGGACGGCACGGCGAACCTGCAGCAGGTCAGCCCTTACGCGGACGTGCAAGGCGGCACGAGCGGCGGCTCGCCGTACAACAGCAACGGCGTGAATCCGCCGCTGCCCGACGTGTTCGCGGGCGTCGCGGCAGCGGGCGGCGGGCCGGTCGGCGCATTGCCGGGCGGCGGCTATGGCGGCGCAGCGGGCGGCGCTTCAGGCGGCGGACAGGGCGGCGGTCAGGGCGGCGGTCAGGGCGCCGGCCGCGCCGCGACGGCGGCCGTGCCGGACGGCGCGGGCTCGCTGCCCGTGATCCAGGCCGATGCGCGGACCAATTCCGTGCTGATCCGCGATCTGCCCGATCGCGTCGGCCAGTATCAGCAACTGATCGACCGGCTGGATGTGAAGCGCAGAATGGTCGAGATCGAAGCGCACATCATCGAGATCGACGATGGCGCGCTGAAGCAACTGGGTGTCGACTGGCACGCGCATTCGAGCCACTTCGACTTCCAGACAGGTCGCGGCAGCGCCGACGCGAACAACTTCAACGGCACCGTGAGCCCGACGTTCTCATCGCTCGATACGGCGGGTAATCTGGCCGCGACGGCGACGCCGACGGGCGGCTCGCTGACGGCTGTGGTCGGCGACGCGGGCCGCTATCTGCTGACACGCGTCGACGCGCTTGAGCAGACCAACCTCGCGCGGATCGATGCGAGCCCGAAGGTCGCGACGCTCGACAACGTCGAAGCCGTGATGAACAACAAGACGCAGTTCTTCATCCCCGTGTCGGGCTTTACGTCGAGCAATCTGTTCAGCGTGCAGGTGGGCAATACGCTTCGCGTGCTGCCCATGGTCGTCGATGCGAACGGCGCACAGCAGATCAAGCTGCAAGTGCATGTGGAAGACGGCCAGCCGACGGGCAACACCGTGAAGGATATTCCCGAGATTCGGACGAGCGAGATCAACACGGAGGCCGTTGTGTCGGAAGGGCAGAGTCTGCTGATCGCCGGCTATCGTGTCGACAACGATTCGAATCTGAATACGGGTGTGCCCGTGCTGTCGAAGATTCCCGTGCTCGGCGCGTTGTTCCGCTCACGTACGCATCAGAGCAGCCATATGGAACGGCTCGTGTTGCTCACGCCGCGCGTGATCGAGTTCTGAGCGCGGCGTGCTCCATTCGCGCGCATCGCGAACCGTGTACGGCGATCCGCTTCAGGTCCGTATCCATGACGTGCGTGCTGCCCGCGCGGATGAGTCGTTGTCCGGGGTGCGGATTCGAGTGCAGCTCGGCGGGGGAACGCCGCCGGTTTTTCCCGAG
Source organism: Paraburkholderia phymatum (assembly GCF_038900715.1). GTDB lineage: Bacteria > Pseudomonadota > Gammaproteobacteria > Burkholderiales > Burkholderiaceae > Paraburkholderia > Paraburkholderia phymatum_A. Next base: position 355,423 of record NZ_JAYMRZ010000004.1, read on the forward strand.
CGGCGCGAACGAAGCGGCGGCTACTGCGCCGTGACGCCGATGCGCGTGTCGATGCCAACGGACGCCGCGCGAGGCGCTGCGGCGCCGGTATGTGCATCGACATGCCGATAGATCAGATACGTGGCGAAATACGGCACCGCGAGACTCGCGCGTTCCTGATCGCACGCACCGCCAGGCGCAAGCCCGCCGATCGTATGCGCGCGCACGATCGCCGCCGTTCGTGCAAAGCGTCCATCTCCGTTCGACGATGCCGCCGTGAAGCGGATCGCTTCGCGCGTCCACGGCAGCGTTTGCGGATCGGGCTGCACGGTGTCTGTCACACGCGCGACGACGTAGCTGCCGTCATACGCGGAGTAATAGCGTTCGGGTGTGACGAGCGCGACGGCATGGCCCTTGTCGTCGAGAAGCCGTGCAAATGTGCCGATGGGTTTCCATGTGTATGCGGCAAAATCGGCGGAAGGCGCGCTCGCGTGGTCCGCTTCCTTGCGCACGCATACATAACGCATGTCGCCTTGAGCGTGCAGCGTGTCGCCCAATACTTCGCCTTGCGCGGGTTCTAGTGCGGGCGGAAAACCCGCCTGACGCGCGGCTTGCGGCACGCTCGCGCAACCCGCGCCCGCCAGCAGCAGCGTTATCGCGCCGGCAGTCGCGGCGGCGCGTTTCATCGAACCGGCGTCCATCGCGATCAGCTGTGCTCGAGCGCGCGGCTCGTCTCGATGGCGGCCAGCACGCGCGTCGACAGATCGGCACCGTGAATGTTCGCGGTATCATCGGCGGGCACGTTCAGGAAGCGCGCGACGATCGCGATGGCCGTGTCGTTGTTCGTATCGACGGCTTCGGTTGCGGCGCGGCGCCACTCGTCGTCGTGCTGCATGAAAAGACACAGCGCGTACAGTGCCGACACCACGGGCAGATTCGCGTGACGGCTCGTCACATGGCGCAACAGGTTCGCCCCTTCGCGCCACGCGGTCTGATTGATCAGCAGGCGCGCTTCGCATACGTCGGCGAGCGGACTGTCCGGCTGCCACGCGCGCAACGCACCAAGCATGTCATGCAGTTCCGGCATGGCGCCGACGCGCATGCCGCCTGAGAACACGGACATCATCGCGTTGAGCACGGATGGACTGCATTGAAGATTCGACATGTCGGCCTCGCATGAACAGTTGAAGAACGATAGCGGGCACACGCCCGACATTGCATTCTGCGCATGGCGGCCCGTTCGAGGTCGTCGATGCGCGAAGCGTCGTGCCGCATGCCGAAGCGTGTCGTTCGGCTATGTCGATTGAAGAGAGCGCTTGAGGTTTTCGCGTACTGCAAGCGACGATTCGCGCCGACATCGCCCCCGTCATTCGCGACGCGTCACGCGGCTTCGCGCCAGGCATCCGACGATTGCGCACATCGCTCTATCTTCGACGTTGAATCGGAATCGGGTGAAGATCTCCGGTTCGTCTTCTTTTTTAACCAGAGAGAATTCGATGAACACCATTACCCAATCCTTTCTCAACCCTGTGAGCTACACGCCCGTCGGCGGCACGACGGACAGCTCGACGCAAGCGTTGCCGGGTCAGGGTGGCGACGTCGGCAAGCTGTTGCAGGACCTGTCGCAACTGATCGACGGCCAGCAGAACAACGCGGGCGGATCGAACAACGTCAGCCAGCTCCTCAAGGATCTGGGGGGCGTGCAGGGCGGGCAGCAGGGCGTGCAGAGTCCGGCGACGTCGCTGGGCGGCCAGCCGGGCGGAATGCCTTCGACGGGTTCGCCGATGGGCTCGCCCGTCAGCGCGTCGGCCGGCAACAACGGTCTCGGCGCGGCTGGCCAGGGCACGCACAACATCAAGATCAACAGCAAGGCAGGCGGCGACGCGCTGCATCTGCAGGAAGACTCGCAGGGCAATCTGTACAACGCGAGCGGCAACAACGTCGGCCATATGGGCGCGGACGGTTCTGTCACCTTGAACTCGGGCGCGACGAAGGAAGCGGCGATTCTCGAAACGGGCCACGCCGACGGCAAGATGAACATCGCGCAGATGTTCGGCGGGGGCGGTTTCACGAAGCCGAAAACGGCCGACGGCGGCAATCAGGTGTTCGATTCGTCGCAGGTTTCGGTGTCTTCGGGCGATCTGAATCAGAAGAACGACGTCTGATCGAAGTTGACGGATGCGGCGCGCCGGATTGATCGGGCGTGCCGCGTTGTGCAATCCGTGTGCGGCGCGGGTAGTCGTCGCGCGGTGCGGGCGTCGACGAATGACAGGCGCCCGCCGCCGTCTATGTGTCGCCATAGCGGACCACCTGTTTGCGCAGATGCCATGCGGGATATAGACGTTCTTGCACGGCATCATCGGCGCATCGCGACGGATGCTGTAGCGCGAGTTCCGGCCAATGGATCGAATCGATCCGCATCACGCTGTAGTCGATCGAGCCGTTCGCAGTCACGTGCATCGCATCGGCGTTGTTGTGCGACTCCCGCTGCGCGATCGCGCACAAGACGAGCGGATTCAGATGTTGTTACGCGGTTGCATCGTCGAGACAGGCGGCGTGCGCTGAAACGCTCGCGAGCGAACCCGACGCGAACAGCAGCGTGTGCGCGACGCGCGACAGGCCGTGGCGTGCGCGACCAGGATTCATGGCGGCGTCGCCTCGATCTTCCGTGATTCGTGCCGGCGCTGAAGCCACGCGTTGTACGCATCGATGCGCGCTTCGCGCCGGGCTTCGACGAGTCGCTCTTGTTCAAGCCGTTCGTCCTCGCGATGTGCTTCTTCACGATGATCGTCGAGGCGTCTTTGTTCAGCGCGGGCCGCTTCGATACGTCGTGCTTCCATCCGGTCGTCGTATGCATTCACGCGCAAGAAGAAGCCGTCGCTGACGTCGCCGTGAGCGTGAGCGCAGACGGCGGAAAGCATGATCGACAACGCAACGATGGCACGTCGGGAGAGGCGCATGAACGGGCTCCTTGTCGAGCAGAAGGCGATGCGAACGAGCATACGGACCATCCGCCGTCGACGCGCGCCAGACGCGAAGCAGCGATACAGGCGTGCGAAGCACACAGCGCATGCCGCACGTTCGCGTTCGCGCATCTGGCTTCGCGCGCGGCGGGATGCAGCGAGCGCGCGGTCCGTATCGTGAGCTATCTGGCGGCGCAATCGACGCCATGCATCGCCGGCCATCTCTTCAGAGGACTCGAATGAACTCTCTTTCTCTTTTCAACGGCGTGGGTGGTGTATCGGGGCTGTCGCCTGTTTCGGGCTTACAGGGCAATGGCTCGTCGCAGGACGCGTCGATCGCGAGTCTGCTGAACGACATTGCGAAGCTGATCGACGGCAACGGGGCAGGGCGAGGCGCCGGGACCTCGGGCGCGGCGGCAGGCAACGGCAACGCGCTGTCGCAGTTCCTCTCCGATCTCGCCGCGATGCTGAACGATCCCGAAGGCACGGGCGCGCAGAGCGGCGCAAGCGGTCAGGCTTCGGGTTCGCCCTTGGGCACACCGTATAGCGGCTACGACAATTTCACCGCGATGCCGGGCAATACGGCGCCCGCTGGTGGATCTCGCGGTACAAGCGGCGCAGCGAACGCGAGCAGCGGCACAACAACACCCGCATCGAAGCCGCCTTCGACGAACAGCACATCCTCAGGCGCGGCACCTGAAGGACTCAGCACCGCGCCGCAAACGCAAGCGCTCTCGTCCGCGCAAAGCAAGCAGGCCGCCGATGCCTACGTCAGCAATCTGCAAAAGGATTTCGGGCTCACAACGGATCAGGCGGCGGGCATTGTCGCGAATCTGTGGCACGAGAGCGGCGGCATGAACTCGGGCATCAACCAGGGCGGCAGGATCGGCGCGCCGAGTTCCAACATGGCCGACGACAACGCCAACGGCTACGGCATCGCGCAATGGGGCGGTGCGCGCAAGCAGGGGCTGGTCGACTATGCGCGTCAACACAATCTCGATCCGTCGAGCGAGGCGGCGAACTACGGCTATCTGAAGCAGGAATTGCAGACGTCGCAAGCGGGCGCGATCGCCGCCGTGAAGGGCACGAACAGCGCGCAGGCCGCGACGCAGGCGTTCTGCAACGCGTTCGAGCAGCCGTCGGATCCGCAGATGGCCTCGCGCCTCGGCTACCTGAACCAGATTCTCGCGTGAGGGCGGGCGGCGTCTGAGGGCCGTTTTCGCATGCCGTTGACGCATGTGCGAATGGCTCGAACGGCGATCCGCATGCGCGAACGGGTGCAAGCGCGGGTGCAAGAGCGAGAGCAAGAACGGGCGCGATGTGGGCATGGCGAACGGACACACGTTGCGGGTGGGTTGCCGCAGCGTCGGGCGCGTGCATCGTGTGCCGCGCGGGCCGCGTTCGTCCACTCCGTGGTCATGTTCCGGACATCGACCTCGCGTACGCGCGCAACCCGTTCACGCGGCGATCGGTTCGCGGCATTCGGCTGCCTCTTGCGCACGCGCGACGAATACATAGCCGAGCGAGTACACCGTTTTCACTTGCGAGCCATCGCGGTTGTCCAGCGCGAGTTTCGAGCGCAGCTTGTAGATGTGCTGTTCGAGCGAGCGGCCCGCGAGGTCCGCGTCCTTGCCCCACACGGCATGCGCCAGTTGCTCGCGGCTCATCAGCGTGCCTGCGTTCATGAACAGCAGCCACGCGAGGCTCAGCTCGCGCGCCGTCAGCGACACGCGTCGATCGCCGAAGCTCACAGTGCGCGTCGTCCGGTCGATCGTGTAGCCCGCGACTGTCAGCCGGTCGACGACGCGCGCGCCACGGCGGCGTGCGAGCACGCGCCGCGCACGCGCCATGATCTCATCGACATTCGCGGTGCCGATCACGACTTCGTCGACGCCTGCATCGAGCGCCTCGATTACGGCCTCGGTGTTCCACGAACGGTCGATCATCATCATGGGCAAATCGGTGCGGAAATGGCAGCTGCGCCACGTGAGCATCGCGAGCGCGGGAATCTGGCTCTGCGTCGCATCGAAGATGACGAGCGCCGCCGAATCGCGTTGCAGGAAGCGGATCAGCGAAAGCTCGTCGGTGAAACGAGCGCACGACGCGTCGTTCTGTTCGAATCCTTCATTGAGCTGCTTGAACAGGACGTCGTCGAAAGTGAATAAGGCAATTCGCATGTGTGCTCCATAACCATCGCGGCGCGGTTGATGCGCGCCGATATCCCCCGTCGTTCTGGTCGTGGGCGCTGTCTCGTTTGCAGCGCTCTCGAACACACAACACCTGATAGCAAAGGACTATTCCATCCGATGCCCAATCAGGCGAAGGCGGTGGATGAGCATGCGAAAGAGCTTGTGGGACAAGGCCTTGCGAAGCGTCATGTATTGACGCTGTCGGAGGTTTGGGTTCGGCGCGGCCTGATGACTGGCGTATCCAGACTAGATGAGCCCTATCGCCGAATGGAGTGAGCATTCCGGCCGTCTCCGCGAGAGAGCGGCTCTGACAAGAATTCCCTATGGGTTTTCGCCGTTGGGATTGGAACATGCAATCAAACACGATCGGTACGTCACTGCGCTGGCGAGCACCAGTGCGCGTGCTCGCTTGTCGTCGCGCAGATACGTCCGGCAGCAGACAGCGGGCATGGCTGAACGCCATCTATGCAAAGAGGGCTGTGTCGCTGCAGCGGGACGCGCTGGAGTACATCAACCACGAACGCGCCGGGACGACAGCCTCTTACCGGGGCGCCAAGGCGATGGCCGCCGATGTCTTGAGGTCGTGATGTCGTGAGAGGCGCGCGACTCGAGTCGTGCGCCTCCTCCGGATTGAATGCGCCTTACGCGTTTTCAGTCTCTCACCGCGCGAGCTTCCGCGTGAATCAGGAGCAAATCATCTGCGATTACATTGTGTCAGGCTGCGGCAACCCGGGAACCGGGGGCCGGCACCATTGGCAGATGCTTTACATCGTCAGACTCAGCGTGCGGCGATTCCTTGTGCACCTGCGGGTACTCCAGTTACGGACCCTATAGGGTTAAGCGCACCGTCGGCGGAAACGCGAAAGCCGCTGACGGCGCCGTTTCCTTCGCGCACATACAAGAATTTGCTGTTTTTGGTAAGCGCGAGGTCAAACGGTGCGCTCAGCACAGCGGCCGTGGCATTGACAAGGCGAGTTGTGCCATCCGCGCCGATTCTCAGGCTGCTAAGCGTTCCGCTGCCGGCGTTTGCCGTATAGGCGTAACGCCCATCGCCAGTGGTAACAAGCCAGCATGGCGCCGTTTGTCCCAAACGGATCGCCGCGCTGATCGAAGTGAGCTGCTGGTTGTCGTCGACTTCATACGAAGACACCGATCCTGAACCTGCTTCGGCTACAACGGCATAGCCTCGATTAGTGACAGAGAACCCGAAGGCTGTCACCCCGTTCGACGGATGCGGGACGGGACCGGTCGTATAACCGAGAGCGCCGACGCGGAACGTATCGATAAGCTGCGTTCCTTTCTCGGTTACGAGTATCTCGTCGCCGTCCGGAGTGAAACTTACCTGGGCGGGTTGCGCGTTAGCTCCGCCCGCTAGTGCTCGCCTGGAGTCCGGCAGCGGTATGAGGCGCTTTCCGAACGCATCGATGATATAGCCATTGATATTCGGCGTGCCGGCGGCATTCAGCACATATGCGCTGAATCCCTTTATGGCGATGCTTACAGGCATTCGCCCGCCCGAGGGCTCGCGGTCGAGGAGCGTCAGCCGCGTGCCGTTTATTGCAAACATCGATACATCGTTGCTTCCGGCATTCACGGCGAAAAGGTAGCCTGAGCCCAGCGTCAGAGAGCCTTGCGAGGCCAGAGGATCGGTTCCGGTGCCCGCCCCCTTGCCTCCCGTCGGGTAAGAAGCTTCGAACCTGAGCGTCCCGTTCGCAGACCGTGAGTAGACCAGAACTGAATTCCCAGAGGGCTGGTTAGATAAAACATATACAGCACCGGGAGGGTCCGTCTCTGAGTCAGCGTTTGCGGCGTTGTCCATTGCCGCAAAGAGAGCGAAGGTGATGAAGGCACCGCGAAACCAAATCAGAGAACTTGACTGACGTCTTTCCATTACAGAATCTCCATGGTGTTCCGGGGAACGGCGGCGAGAAGCGACACTCCGGGACAAAGGTCGGAGATGGCTCACATCCCGTCATCAAAAGTTGAGGCAGGGCGAAATGCTTGAAGCCGCGCTGGTTCTCGCTGCGAGGCTCCGTGCTCGGCGTAGGCCAATGTCGTCCGGAAGTGCGATACATCACCTCCGGCTGGTCACGAGGATTTGTCGTTGATTAATGCGGTAGCGGTGGAGTGGCTGTGCTGCAGGAGGATAGTAGGTGTTACGTCTGGGACATACAAAATTCCACCGGTATATCTTTTCTATCCCTGTGGATGGCGCACGACACTGTATTCACTGTTGGTTCGCCCTGAGGCTTACGGCTTCTTCAACATGATGGCGCGAGCAGCCTCGCATCGGCGGCTCTCATGCGGCAATCGAAGCGAGCGGGTCGCCGTATTCACCAGCAGCAGCACCTGAGTGCGCGATGAAGACATAACCGAGTGAGTAGACGGTTTTCAACCGCGGCCCGCCACGGTCGTCGAGCGCGAGTTTCGTACGCAGCTTGTATATATGCTGTTCGAGGGACCTGCCCGCCAGGTCGGCGTTCTTGCCCCAGACGGCGGCCGCAAGCTGCTCGCGGCTCATCAGCCTCCCCGGGTTCATGAACAGCAGCCATGCGAGGCTCAGTTCGCGCGCGGTCAACGAGACACAGCACTCGCCGAAGCTCACCGTGCGCGCTGTCCGGTCGATCGTATACCCGGCTACCGTCAGCCGGTCGATTGCCTGCGAGCTGCGCCGCCGAACAATGAGGCGCCGTGCGCGCACCATGATCTCGTCGAAGTTCGCAGTGCCGACGACGATTTCATCGACCCCGGCATCCAGTGCCTCGATCACGGCCTCGCAATTCCAGGAGCGGCCGATCAACATTACGGGCAGATCGGCGCGGAAATGGCACGTGCGCCACTTGATCGTCGAGAGAGCCGGCAGTTGGCTTTGCGTCGCATCGAAGATAACGAGCGCCGTCGCGTCGCGTTGCAGAATTCGGATCATCGAACGCTCGTCGGTGAACCGCGTACAGGACATGCCGTTCAGTTCAAAAGCCTGGCTGACCTCGTTGAACAGTACATCCCTGAAAGTGAAAAAGGCAATTCGCACGTGTACTCCGTATCCATCGCGGCGCCCTTTCCTGGGTGCCGATATCCCCCGCCGTTGGTCTTGGGTGCCGTCTGTTCTTGCGGCGATCGTTTCGTTTCGAGAAAGTCGTCGTTCTGCTCCGATGCTGGAGCGACTGCGCGCGCGTCAAAGGCGGACGTAGCTCATCGATCCCGGTCGAATGAAATATCGGAGGCATTCGGATGAGCAGGTCGTATCCACCTATAACGAAGGCGAGCGTTCCAGCCTGTGGACGAATGCACACTTTAAGAGATCTTCGGCGCCGTGTGTCACGGGGGCGGCCTAAGCGAGCCGGGAATGGGCGGCGTAATGAAGCCAGCGGAAGCAGGAGTAAAACGCAGAATCGAACAGGCTTAAGGATGCGGTTTTTTAGTCAGTTTGGCAACTGCGATTTCGCGTTTGCGGGGGTCGTTTTGCCTGCCGCCGAAACGGCATAAGACATAACGCAGTGCGACTTGTTTTTAATCAGGAAGAGGGCACACTTTCCCGTTGTTCGAGACTCGGATGACCATCATCGTTACGCAGTAACAGTTTGTCGTTGAAGCACGTACGCGTGTGGTGAATCAGGTTCTATTGCCGCGAGAGCGCGTTCTTCTTTCGCTCGGACCAGCACATCGATCATTGCGCGCGGTGTTATTGCGTAACGGGGCGCAAGTCGAACCGCAGCGTACATCTAGATACTTCAAGGATGTGCGCAATCAGACAACAATGAATTGCTCTTTTTGTCGTCACTTCCAGGTAGATGTCGCTCTAGACTACAGCCAATGAATCGCGAAAGATCACACACAGAACCGGAGAAAAAGTCATGAAAATCGTTCAGTTTCTCGTCGCTGCCTTTATCGCCTTCTCGGCTGTGTCGTCGTTCGCACAATCAACGCCGCCTACGTTGAACGACGATGTTAGGGCGCAATTAACTCATCAAAAGATGGCATATCGCTACTCCGATTCCGGCAACCAGGCGCAGGCACCGATAACTGATGCAAAACGGACTGCGATGCTGCCACATCAGATAACCGGGGTGAACCTGGGGCGCTACTCCCTATCAGTTGTCCGCCCGGCGTTTTGATATTGTCGATGAAGCGTGTACCGCTGCTGTGCGCGGACGCCAGCATCGGCCAGCGTCGTGCGGTGCTCGCTGATGCCCTGACGGCGGTTGTCAACCGGCAACGGACTTGATCGGTTAGAAATTGTATTGGACGTATAGCTGTTCAAAGTCAATGCCAGGATTCGGTTCCTTTATGCTGGCATTTGATAGATGCTGGAAGCGAAACCCTGCCTCATACTGCTGACGGCTACCGAAGCTGGCACCGACGCCAACCATGTCGGCGAACTGAAAAGCGCTGGACATTGTGTAGTGGCTAGAAATGGAGGGATGCGAAAGCAATCGGACGCCGACTCCAGCCTCAACGTAAGGGCGAATCGCTCCGCTGCTCTTGATGAATCGTAAGACGGGCGTTACCCCAAATTCAAAAATGTTGTCGTGCACATCAGCCGTGCTCGAGTGCCAGTAAGCAACATGCCCTTCGAACACGGCGGTGAAGTGCCAGCCCGCGATTGCCCACCACGACCATTGCGGGTCCCACACACCGCCAAGATCTACCTTGTTCTCGTGAATGTCGTGATTGTTTGCGATGCCGCCCGCGACCTGTACGCCGAACTGATCCGCACAGGCGACGCGAGGTACGGCCAATGAGAGCGTTATCAAAGAGGCAATGCCGATAAGTGAACGGGACGTTAAACCAGAGAAGAATTGAACAATGCGATGCCGAAGAAGTTCTTTTGGAATTTTCACTTGTTCTCGATCTGGTTATAGATTGGCCTCACGCGGAACCGTACGGAATGCTCCGGGATTCCAACGCTCATATCGACGCAACGTAGTTTTTGCCGCTCACTGCGGCGGAACAAGTGTACCCGGGTACGCATAGCCGTGGAGTACTGAAACGACCATACGTGCGTATAGAAAATTCGCCGCGAAGTGGATAGCGAGGCGCAATCGGCAGGCGATTTTCTTCGCGACGCAGCTCTCACCTCCCGTGATGCTGTAAGGGTTGTGTGCGAATTTTTTCGATTACCTGAACTGCGCCGAGGCGCGCGCAATCAGTGAAGATAAGCGGCGCGGTTGTAACAGGCGCACTGGCCCGAACGGCAGGGAAGGTCTTGGAATAAGAGAATGGGCCAGCGCCGCATAGATTATCGGGGTTCACCTATGCTGTAGGCAGCACCGCCTTGAAGACGATTTCGATGAGCTGCTCAGGAAAGGCAAGCCTCGATACGCCAATCAGATTGCTGGCGCACTGAGGGCGCGCATTGGCGTAGGCTTCTTTGCGCACCTTGCCCGCCACCGCGAACGCTTCATCGACATCGAGGACATAGAGCGTCTCTTCCACCACATGGTCGAGGGTGGCTCCGAACTGTGCGAGGATCGTTGCAGCGTTTGCATAGGTCACGCGCATCTGCTCTGCCATCATCGAGAAGTCGGCTGGCTTTCCAGTTTCATCGAGGGCAGCGGGCGCGATCATGACACCCTTGTTGTCGTGGCTGAGCTGGCCGGACACATAGATCATGTTCCCGATCTTGATCGCCTGTGCATAGCCATAGTCATCTTCCGCCGGCACACCGTGATAGGCGGCCTCTTTTCGAATTGCAGCGGTCGTGTTGGTCATATCTAACCTCCTGTTGAATTAGCCGGCCTGTATGTCCGCGCCATTTGTTCACCTCACGACTTCTGAGCGTTGGGCCACGAGCCCTGTACAGACGCCGGAAGGAGAGAAAAGGATGCAGCCAGCAAAACGAGATCCTTAAGACCTGCAATTGGCGCGGAGTACATCTATGATCTGCCGGGCGAATCTGGACGTGTGATGCCATGCTCCGCCGGCAAGTCAGCTTACTCTACGGACGGAAAGTCGACATCGGTGCCGTTGATACGATTGAAGGTATTGGTGAAGATGCCGAGCGCAATGGTCAGCGAGATCTCCGCCAGTTGGGCGTCGGTGTAGCCGGCCGCGCGGATGGCATTGAATTCGTCGTCGCTGATCGTGCCGCTCGTGGTATGCAGGTGGGACACGAAGCGCACCAACGCATCACGCCTGGCGTCACCCGTGGGCTGCCCCGCGCGAATGGCACGCAGCGCATCGGCCGGCAGGCCCACCAGTTTGCCCACGAAGTTGTGTGCGGCCACACAAACGTCGCAACCGGTTTTCTCGCTGACTAACAGCTTGATGGTTTCGTGCTCTTGCCGGCTCAGGCTGCCCGCGTTCAATGTGCCCTGGGCGTCGAGCACCGCAGCCAAAGACGCCGGTACCAGATAGCCCAACGCGGCGTACGTATTGGGGACGCGGCCACCGGAAATCTTCTTCACCCGCGCATAGATATCGGCAGTGGCGCCGGTGGCGGACTCGATGGCGGGAATAGTGATACGGCTCATGGTGCGCCTCTTCTTCAAGTGATAGGAATCTCTACTGTGGGCCTATCCTGCGCCGATTTCGAGACTAGTTTCACTCAATAAAATGCGAGAAAGGATCAAAGCCAACTATCACTACCTCGCGAGGATCACGGAAGATAACGATGCGCCGAAGGAGTCCAGAGGACGGACCCGCACCGGCGTATCAGGCAAATAGTTTTCGGTAGTGGATGAAACTCGATCGATCAGCGATGCGGTCGTAGAGCTTCATGGCGCTATGGTTGGATTCGTGTGTCAACCAGTGAACACGGGACGCTCCACGACGTCTCGCATCCGCATAGACATGCTCGATCAGTGCGCGTCCGATGCCGCCTCCGCGCGCATCGTCCGCGACAAACAGGTCCTGAAGATAGCAGTGGTCGCCCGTCGACCAGGAAGATCGATGGTAGATCGAATGCACCAGCCCCAATGCTTGTTCACCCACCATGGCAAGCGCCGCATACATCGGCTCGACTGGGTCCAGGAAGCGTGCCCAGGTCTTGAGCGTCACGGAATCGGGGATATCTACTTCATAAAATCGCTGATAGCCTTTCCACAGCGGAAGCCAAATATCGAAATCGTTGTTATCGATGGCTTTGATCTCGACTGATTGCATAGAGTGCCCCTGAAATAAAAGATGGTAAGGATCTGAAAATTGGTCTGTCTTCAGGCACTAGCCGTCATTCAAGGCGTTCAATAGTCGCCGCGTAAGTGTGTGCCCGTCTTTGGTCATGAATATGAGTGAATCCCATATCGCCGGCTACAGGCGCCACGCGAGTCCTCGCGGCCCGTAAGGGCCTTCCCTCTCTTACCCTCTGGAGGCTTCTAGGCAGCGGTCACTTGCAGCCCGCGTTGTACCGCCGGACGCGCGAGGCCGCGATCGAGCCACGTCTGCACATGAATAAAGCGGTCAAAGCCAACGAGCTCGCGCGCTTCGTAAAAGCCAATCAGGTTACGTACCCACCCGAGCAGCGAGATATCGGCGATGCTGTAGTCGGCGCCCATCACCCACTCGCGATCCGCGAGCCGTTGGTCGAGGACACCGAGCAGCCGTGCCGATTCGGTCGCATAGCGGTCGCGCGGACGCTTGTCCTCATAGCTTTTGCCGGCGAATTTGTTGAAGAAGCCGACCTGGCCGAACATCGGACCGACACCGCCCATCTGCCACATCAGCCACTGGATCGTTTCATAGCGCGTGTTGGGATCGGTGGAGAGGAGCTGCCCCGTCTTGTCCGCGAGATAGAGCAGGATCGCTCCAGATTCGAACAATGCAAGCGGCCGGCCGCTCGGTCCGTTGGGATCGTAGATCGCTGGAATCTTGCCATTGGGATTGAGCGCGACGAAGGCCGGATCGCTGTTCTCGTTCGCAAGGATGTCGATACGGTGCGCCTCATAAGCGAGGCCTGTCTCCTCCAGCATGATGCCTACCTTCACACCGTTAGGCGTGGGCAGGGAAAAGAGTTGCAGCCGATCGGCGTACTGCGCCGGCCAGCGCGTGAAAATCGAATGATCGAGTGTCACTTTTTTCCTCATAGACTTGTCGGCTAATACGAAGAGCCCAGACGCGTTGCCGAGAATCTTTCCCGGGTGCGTCCAGGCTTTGGCGTTAGGCCTGTATCACATCAAACCTCTTGGGACCCTCGGCGAGGGTCCATGCGACCGATAGAGTTCAGATCGCGCCAGCCGGCGTAACGGCGGGAAAGTCCTTCTCCGGATCGAACACGTTGTTGAAGAAGTTCGTCAGGGAGTACATGGCGACCAGCGCGACGATCTCCATGACGTTCGCATCGGTGTAGCCGGCATCGCGGACGGCTTTCAGATCGGCGTCAGTGACCTGGCCACGGGCCTCGATGACCTTGCGTGCGAACTGGACGGCGGCGTCGCGCTTCGCGTCGCTGGCATGGCCCTTACGGGCGAGAATGATTTCATCGGCCGGCAGCTGGGCCATATGCTTCGCCGTAAAGCTGTGAACCGTCAGGCAGTAGTTGCAGCCATTCACTTCGGAGACAGCGAGGCCGATGCTGTCACGCGTCTTCACGTCGAGTGCCTTGCTCAGGGAGCCGAGCAGCGTGGCCCATGAGTTGAACGCGATCGGGCTCTGCGCGAACGTTGCCATCATGTTCGGGGTGAAGCCGATGTTCTTGCTGAACGCATCGAGAGTCGGCTTCGATTCGGCCGGCACCTGTTCCGGCTTTAGGGCAGTACTTCTTGGCATGTCAGTCATCCTTAAGGTTACGGGTTTTACGAACACTTATACGAGATCCAGCACATCGGCCACCGGACGACGCGGCTTCTGCGCCCAGTTTCCCGGACGCTCCGCCCCGATGGTCAGCAGCATGACGGGCACTTCGTTCTCGGCCAGTCCGAATTCGCGGTGCACCGCTTCGGCATCGAAACCGATCATCGGCGTCGAACCCAGGCCCAGCGAGCGCGCCGCGTAGATCATCGCCGCTGCGCCGAAGGTGCCGGTGCGTACTGCCTCGTCACGCTGGCGCTGCGGGTAGTCCTTGTACAGATCGCGCGCGGGGTTTTCCCACTCCGGCACCATCGCGGCGGGCATCACGCCCGCTTCCACCAGCGGAGCGAGGCGTTCCGGTATGACGCTGGAATCGGCCAACTGGCCGCAGACGATGAAGGTAACGGCCGCATCGGTGATCGCGGGCTGGTTCCACGCGATCGGGCTGAGCCGTGCCTTGGCTTCACGCGTGCGCACGGCAATGAAACGCCAGTTCTGCAGGTGGAAGGATGTCGGCGCAGAGGTGCCGATACGCACGAGCTCGCGGATCTGGTCGTCGCTGAGGGTGGCAGCAGGGTCATAGTACTTGGCGGCGCTGCGGCTCAGGATGCATTCGATGACGGCATTAGTCATGGTGGTTCCTATAGGTGAAGGAATAGGTCGAGGGACAGGAGTGCTTTCGCTCTATGCAGAGCGGTTGTCATTCAAGCTTCTGAACGCTTTCGGCGTTGAGCAGCGCTGCCAAAGACGCCGGCGCGAGGAAATATCAATGGCGTGAATAGCGATACGACTCATCGTGCGACGCTTTCATCAAGTGGTTACGAGCCTTCACTTTAGGCGTACCCGATGCCGATTTCGAGACTGCATATGCTCAATAAAATGCTAGAAAGGATCAAAACAACGAGGCGGTCCATCGCCCAACTGCGGTACGGAACGGCACGACGCAAGTCGTCTCGTCGAGATCGAGATTCAGGTGCCCGCAGGTAAAGACGAGTGTGTCGCTCGCGCGAAAGCACTGGCCGCCTCGCGCCGGCGCGCCTGGCGCCTCATCCAGGCTGCACGCTGAAAGAGAAGCCCATTACTCGTCTGTGCTCGCCAGACGACGCCATTGCCCCGGCGTCATCCCCATCTTGTCGGTGAACACACGCCGGAATGCCGATACCGATTGGTATCCGACCGACTCGGCCACGGCCTCGGTGCTCATCGCCGGCTTCTTCAGCTCGTTGGCGGCCAGGCTCATCCGGATATCGGTCAACAGTTCGATGGCCGAGCGCCCCAGCTTGTCCTGAAAGTGCCGCATGAAAGTAGCGCGTGACATGCCGCACAAATCGGCCAGCTCAGGCAGGTTCCAGGGTCGCGCCGGATCGGTGAACATGGCTGAAATGGCCGGGGCCAGTCGCGGATGGCCAGCCAGTGCCAACAGGCCTGGCGGGGCTTGCTCAGATTCGCTCGCCGCGCGCAGTGCCAGTGTGAACAGCGCCGAGGAAAGCGCATTGAGGATGGCGTATCCGCCCGGTTTGTCGCCGGCGGACTCCATGCGCATCAGCGCCACGAGACTGGCCAGATGGTTCGAAGCAGATGCGAGGCCCTCTTCACTCAGGCCGGCCATGGCGCGCACCACCAGATTCGTCGGAAGGTAATCGCGAATCAGCCGATCATGGGGTGGACCGATGAAAAATCGGCCACACAACATGTCCAGATGCTCGCCCTGGCCATCATTCTCACTGAGCGTCCATCCTGCAGAACCTTGGCGATTGCGGGTAAGACCCGGCGCAGCTCCGCTGCCATCGTGAAGCACGTGCGCCGACCCGTGAGGCAACAGCACGATATCTCCGCCCACCAGTTCCCTGGTCGTCCGCGTCCCGGGATCCTCAATAATGGCCCGACCCTTGAGCACGACGTGGTAGGGAATCTCGTGCGCCGCCGATTGGGGCCAGGCCACACGCCAAGGCGCACCGTACGCGCAGCGGACCTCGAGCTGGCCAGCGATGGTGATCATTTGCAGGAGATTGCTCAGCCAGTCGACTTGGGGCATAGGGCCTCGGGAACTTGAAACGCGCAAGCAGCTTATTGTGGCTGCATACCAGTTGCATGCGCCACACGGCGCATTGCTTCAACTGATCGGACACGTAGCGCGAACGCGTCCGGGGAACCGGTCGGTACATACGAAGAGCCCAGACACTTTCCAAAGGCTCTTTCCTGGCGATGTGGCCATACGTGATTGCACGTGGTCAGTTTTCGGCGATGCGCAGGATGGGCTTGAGTGTGGTGCCTTTTGTGCTGTCCTCGGCGGCTTGGTTGATCTGTTCGAATGGGTAGAACTTGACCAATCGATCGAATGGAAAACGCCCCTGTTGATACAGCTCGACCAGTTGAGGAATGAATACCTGAGGCACACTGTCACCCTCTACGATGCCTCGGACACTGCGCCCGCCCAATATCAGATTGTTAATGTCAAAGCTTGCCTTGGTCCCGAGCTTTGGAGCCCCGACGATACCTAACGTGCCCAGTCCGCCGAGCGCCTCAATGCCGGCTTCAAGTACTTCCGGTCGGCCGGTAGATTCAAGTGCGAAACCGGCACCGCCGCCAGTTAGCTCTCGTACAGCGTTGACGACATCAACCTCTCGGCTGTTTATGGTGTGGGTAGCGCCGAGCTCGTCGGCGAGTTCCAGCCGGGAAGGCACCACATCGACCGCGATGATTGTCGTGGCGCCGGCGATGCGCGCGGCCATCACTGCGCTCAATCCTACTGCGCCGGCGCCATAGGCGACGAAGCTGCCGCCCGGACGTACCTTCAGCGAATTGATGACAGCTCCCGCGCCTGTCTGGATGCCGCAGCCCAACGGGCCCAGCAACGCAAGCGGGGCCTC
Source organism: Paraburkholderia phymatum (assembly GCF_038900715.1). GTDB lineage: Bacteria > Pseudomonadota > Gammaproteobacteria > Burkholderiales > Burkholderiaceae > Paraburkholderia > Paraburkholderia phymatum_A. Next base: position 372,148 of record NZ_JAYMRZ010000004.1, read on the forward strand.
AGCCGGTACTTTGATCGCGTTTCTCTCGCGGGCAAGCGCATAGGTGGAGAACGAAGATTGTGCAAAAAAATGGTCGTGCAGCGGTTCTCCGTCGCGGCTTTGCAAGGCAATGTCTCCGTCCGGAGCGGCGCCGCCAAAGTTATGCGCATAGAAGTTCTCGCAATACGTTTCATGGCCACTGACGCATGGCGCGCAATGACCGCAGGCACCGTAGGTCAATACGACATGGTCGCCGACTTTCAGGTTCTTGACGTCGGGCCCTTGAGCTTCGATCACGCCCGCGCCCTCGTGGCCGAGCACTGCCGGTAACGGCACCGGATAGTACTGATCGCGCACGATCAAGTCTGTATGGCACATGCCCGTGGCTACCACCTTTACCAATACCTCGTCGTTTCGGGGCGCGCGGATGTATGCCGGTTCAATGGTGAATGGCTGGCACGAGGCTCGGGCCACCGCTACGGTGACTGCGTGTCGATCGGCGGCTATATGCATGATGTCTTCCTCGTCATATGGGGTAGGCAGGTGCTTCGCCCTTGATAGTGAGCCATTGACATTGAGTGAACTATTCCCAGTTCGCTGCGCCTCCAGTACTTGTACCGTTGCCGGAGGTGCCGACGCCGCCGAGCGGATTGATTACTTCGTCGTTGGCCGTCTGATCGTTGATAGGCAGCAGGCCACTTCGCAAGCGTTGGCCAAGCTTGAGTGCTCGCCCGACGTTACTGGAGACGACTGCCATCGACAGCCCGTATTCGGTGTCGTTGGCTAGTGCGATCGCTTCGTCATCTGTGTCGAAAGGCCTGCGAGACATGCGGCTCTACGCATCACTGCGCGCGTTCGTCATAAGGAAGGGCGGCCCACGTCTCCTGGGCGTGGGCTGCTGCCGCCGCCTGTTTGGCGATAAGTGCGGCGTCAGCCACTGCGATCTGGCCCAGTTGTTTGCCGGTCGCGGGTTCCGTGACAGCAACGATGTTGTCGCCCTTGCGCCATTGACCAACGAACAGGCAGCCATTCCAGGTTGTGCCATGCAAGAACGGTTGCGGTTGAGTCATTGGATATCCTATAAAACGAAAGTGCAAGATCACAAGCTAATAATCACAACACTGCGTTAATACAAATCCTGTAGAAGTGGTCAGCGGGCGATCCCTGTGCACATTTCGCGCTTCAAGATGGCGCCTTACCTGACCGGCTTGGTCAGTTCTTTGTCGTTGCTATCGACGACGAATACCGCCAACAGCTTCGCAGGTTTGGTTTTGCTCGCGTTCCGGCTCACGGGATGGCTCGCGCCGGGCGGTTCGAACCAGCTTTCGCCGGCGCGGTACACGTGCACGTCACCATCGTTGACCTTTGATTCGACTGCGCCCGATACCACGTACGCGTAAATGAAGGCGGACTTCGCGTGGACGTGAGGTGCGGAGGCGGCGCCCGGCGGATACTCGACTTCCACAGCGACAAGTGATTTGCCCGGCAGATTGGGAATCGTTCGTTCGAAATTCTGCTTCACAATTTCGCTGTGCGCATGCGCCACGGCGCCAGCGCTGGCAAAGATTGCAATTGTCGCGCAACATCCGGTCAGAATCGGACGAATGATCATGGTCGGATTTCTCCATGTCGGCGTTCAATTTTTCTACCGTCGACGGTACGAATTGAAGCGCCAATAGTGATTAGGTATCTTCTGATACGAACCCTTGCGAAAAGAATCGATGCTGTCCATCTTCGTCAAGCTGACTAAGCACCTCATTCGTTTTCTCGTTGATCAACATCTCAATTGTGCCGGTAATGGTATTGTTGAAATGAAATGCCAACCGCTCCAGACTTCGCTTCGTAGCGATGGATACGAGACAATTGACACGCTCGTGCTTTCCGCCGATGCCAAGTCGCCTCTTCCGATACCGTCTTTGTCGTTCCGAATTAGAAAGTGCCATAGATCGTTTCTTGGTTTTGCCAATAATCGTTCGGCGCCCCACAGTCGAAATCGTCGTCCCAGCTTATTCGTTTACGTCAGAACTTTTTTGTCAGCGTCAAATCGCTCCACTTCGCTCTATTTCGACGCTGTTTTATATCGACGATCGAACCAAGATATTCGCCGAGCGACAGGACGTTCTGAGTTCAATTAAACTTTGAACATCCCGCCAACGCAACGAAATCAAAGTCTCTTTTTGACATACGTGCGTATAGATCCGTTACGTAGAGGTCGCCGTGGATATCGCATGCAACGCTGCAAGATGGTTGACGACTCACCAGGATTTCCTTGAATCAACGTGAAAGCACAATATTTTTGGACCGGCTATTACTGCGCTAACCGAGCAGGCGATACGCGACCTATGATCCAGTTGGTATTTGTTGTAGAAGCGATGGCTAGTTTGAGCAGTCCTATTCTCAATAGGATTGCTCATCCCATCGCGAACTGACCCGCCCGGTGAAAGGGCAGTCATTAAATGAGGCGAATGTATCTTTCGCGAGTCGCGCCTCGGTCAAAGCGACTTTTGCTGCTCGGTGTTTCGATGACCCATTCAGATACATTGCGATATGAATGGGTTTTGCCTGTAAGACTTTTCTCGCCCACCGCACTCTCTCGCACCCGTGGGGGTCGTAAAGCCGCATTTGATGTCTTCTCTGCACATAAAGAGGAAACGCACTTGACTAGCTGCGTTTCTCCATTTTTGCGCTTGAGAGGCGCGACACGCTTTCGCTTTTCGCGGCAAACACTGAGTCCGGGACACGGCGGAAACTGATGGCGAGCCGGTTATAGGCGTTCATCAAGCCAATGGCCATCGTGAGATCCGCAAGCTCTTTCTCACTGAACACTGCGGCGACGGCATTGAAATCATCGTCCGGCACATGGGTGTCGGCCACGAGTGTCACCGATTCCGCCCATGCCAGCGCAGCTCTTTCGCGGTCACTGAACATCGGTTCCGCCTCCCGCCAGGCTTGCACGAGGGCAAGCTTCGCTGGCGTCACGTTTTTCTTGATCAGGTCGCGGGTATGTATGTCCAGGCAGTAGGCGCAGCCGTTGATCTGGCTCACGCGCAGATAGACGAGGTCGATGAGGACGTCTTCAAGACCCGACTGCACGATATAACCGTACACGCCGCCAAACGCCTTCACACCGCCGGGCGATGCATTAATGTAGTCTAGTCTCATTTGAATTTCCTACTTGACGTTGGTCGTCAGCTCCTTGTCGTTCGAATCGACAACGAATACCGCAAGTAGCTTCGCAGGCTTGGTTTTGCTCGCATTGCGGCTCACCGCATGGAGTGAACCGGGTTCCTCGAAGAAGCTCTCTCCCGCCTTGTACACGTGCTCAGGCTCGTCGTTCACCTTGCTGACCACGCTGCCCGATACGACGTAGGCGTAAATGAACGCCGACTTGGCGTGGGTATGAGCGTGTGAGGCGCCGCCGGGGGGATAAAGGACTTCCACGGCGATGAGGGATTTGCCTGGAATGTTCGGGATCGCCCTTGAGAAATTCGGCTTGACCGTGTCGCCGGCATCGTGAGCCGCGGCAACCCCGGCAAAAGCCATACTCGCTGCGGCTACGAGAGACAGAAGAATGCTATGAAGTTTCATGACTAGCTCCTTGGAGGCTAGAATCATGATCTGTTAGAAGTTCATGGAAAAGAACCAAGAACGTACATTTTGAATGTACCATGGCCCATGACTATTCGAAATCTAATGCTCGAGCGCGCGTCCAAAAGGTCGCTATCGAATGGGCAAGACGCGCCGTGCCTGGATCATTGAAGACGATTTCTATTCATCCAGACTTTGCAGTGGCGCTCAAGCGCGCCGATGGCGTGGATGACAAGAGGATTGCGCGGGAGGCCTATTCCTATGGGCTTGCGCCTGGACCTTTGTCGCGATGGGGGATACGAAAGGGCGCCGGCTTGCGGTGCCCAGGTACGGTTAGCGACCGGCGCTCTGACCGCCGTCGACGTGCAGAATCTCTCCCGTGATGAACGGTGCGGAATCAAGGAAGAGAATCGCGTCGGCGATATCGCTCATCTCACCCATGCGTCCCACCGGATGAAAGGCGCCCAGTGCCTCATGGGTTTCCGGCGCATGCACCGGCGACTTGATGATTCCGGGCGCGACGGCGTTCACGCGAATTCCTTTCCTCGCGTACTCGATAGCCAGCGACTTCGTAGCCGCGTTCAGCCCTCCCTTCGTCAGGGCTGCCAGAACCGAATACACACCGCTCTGCGCGGCATCGACGATGCTGGCGGTCACGCTAAACCACATGGCCGCTCGAATGCCTTTCCATTTCGCTGATAGCGAGTTGCGTGATGTGATAGAACCCCGCCATGTTCACGTTCATCACCGCAGCGTAGTCTTCGACGGTGTGTTCAGTGAAGGGTTTGCCGATGTATATGCCGGCGTTGTTCACCAGCGTGTCGATCCGGTCAAATCGTGCGACACCTTCGGCAATGACGCGATGGGCGGTCGCCGGGTCGCCAATATCACCAGCGACGGTCAGAATGTTCGCGTCGTCCGACGGCTTGATCGAACGCGCAGTCGCGACAATGTAATAGTCAAGCTTGCGAAACGCCTTGACGACTTCGCTGCCTATGCCTTGCGAGGCGCCTGTCACAACGACTACTTTTTGTGATGTGCTCATGATGTACCCAGGAATAGTGTTGGCGAGCTTCAATGCCTGCCGGGTCGACAGGTTTGCTCACGCCGGACTTAAACACGTCGATTCAGCTTTCGCATATACCAGCAATCAACCGTTTTGGGCTTGCGCCAGCCACTGGACAAGGCTGATGCGGCCAATCCGGGCGTCGCCGAGCGGTACGAGCGAGTGCTCTTCGACGCGTCCACCGAAGTACCGCGCGTCCTGATCCGTCACCACAGGGCGCGCGTCGCCTACCGATCTCAGATAACGCGTGACGATCTCAGCGAAAAGGGCACGGTCGGGGCCGGAGATATCGACCGTGCCGTTCAGCGGCGCGGCGAGAGCGGTCTGCGCGAGGATCACTGCGACATCGTCGGCAGCGATAGGTTGAAACAGTCCGTCGCCAAGGCGAACAGTACCGCCTACCGTACTGGAATCTGCGATACCTCCGATGAACTCCATGAACTGGGTGGCGCGCACGATGGTGTATGGCACGCCCGCCGCTTCAATCGCCGCTTCCTGTGCGACCTTGGCGACGAAATACGTGTTCTCCGGCATCCGTTCGCAGCCGACGATGGACAGCGCGACGTGATGGCGTACTCCAGCAGCCACCTCCTCTTTGCCGAGGTTGCGTGCCGACGTGCGGAAGAAGTCGAGCACCGCCTGAGGCTCCCATGACGGCGCGTTCGTCACATCCACAACAACGTCCGCACCCACGAGTGCATTGCGCAAGCCTTCGCCCGTCACGGCGTTCACGCCGGTACGCGGCGAAGCGGCGAGTGCCTCATGGCCCGCCTTGCCAAGAAGCGTGACGAGACGCGACCCGATCAGGCCGGAACCACCGATTACGAGGATCTTCATGGCGGATTCTCCAGATGAGAGTGACGTGATGGAGCACGCGAAGCTCATGGCGGTGCTGTATTGCCCGGGGTTCACCGCCGTCGCATCGCGTGAGGCTATGGTGGGAAGACGGTGAGCTATTGAAAAGTGCGCAGAATTATCGATCGGAGCTGGACATCTTGATGCGGCTCCATCCTGGTCGACGAAGGCTATCTCCAGACGCGTGTTCCGACCGACCTCAAAATCCACCCAGACGCGTTCCCGAGAATCTCTCGCGGGTGCGTCGAGGCTTTGGCGTTAGGCTCGTTACGCCCGCATCAGATGACACATCCGGGAACCGTCGGCTATGGCTCGATGCGGGCGGATAGGGTTCAGATCGCGCCAGCCGGCGTAACGGCGGGAAAGTCCTTCTCCGGATCGAACACGTTGTTGAAAAAGTTCGTCAGGGAGTACATGGCGACCAGCGCGACAATCTCCATGACATTCGCATCGGTGTAGCCGGCATCGCGAACGGCTTTTATATCGGCGTCAGTGACCTGGCCACGGGTCTCGATGACCTTGCGCGCGAACTGGACGGCGGCGTCGCGCTTCGCGTCGCTGGCATGGCCCTTACGGGCGAGAATGATTTCATCGGCCGGCAGCTGGGCCATATGCTTCGCCGTAAAGCTGTGAACCGTCAGGCAGTAGTTGCAGCCATTCACTTCGGAGACAGCGAGGCCGATGCTGTCACGCGTCTTCACGTCGAGTGCCTTGCTCAGGGAGCCGAGCAGCGTGGCCCATGAGTTGAACGCGATCGGGCTCTGCGCGAAGGTTGCCATCATGTTCGGGGTGAAGCCGATGTTCTTGCTGAACGCATCGAGAGTCGGCTTCGATTCGGCCGGCACCTGTTCCGGCTTTAGGGCAGTACTTCTTGGCATGTCAGTCATCCTTAAGGTTACGGGTTTTAGGAACATTTATACGAGATCCAGCACATCGGCCACCGGACGACGCGGCTTCTGCGCCCAGTTTCCCGGACGCTCCGCCCCGATGGTCAGCAGCATGACGGGCACTTCGTTCTCGGCCAGTCCGAATTCGCGGTGCACCGCTTCGGCATCGAAACCGATCATCGGCGTCGAACCCAGGCCCAGCGAGCGCGCCGCGTAGATCATCGCCGCTGCGCCGAAGGTGCCGGTGCGTACTGCCTCGTCGCGCTGGCGCTGCGGGTAGTCCTTGTACAGATCGCGTGCGGGGTTTTCCCACTCCGGCACCATCGCGGCGGGCATGACGCCCGCTTCCACCAGCGGAGCGAGGCGTTCCGGTATGACGCTGGAATCGGCCAACTGACCACAGACGATGAAGGTAACGGCAGCATCGGTGACGGCGGGCTGGTTCCAGGCGATCGGGCTGAGCCGGGCCTTGGCTTCACGCGTGCGCACGGCGATAAAACGCCAGTTCTGCAGGTGGAAGGATGTCGGCGCAGAGGTGCCGATACGCACCAGTTCGCGGATCTGGTCGTCGCTCAGGGTGGCGGCAGGGTCGTAGTACTTGGCGGCGCTGCGGCTCAGGATGCATTCGATGACGGCATTATTCACGGTGGTTCCTATAGGTGAAGGAATAGGTCGAGGGACAGGAGTGCTTTCGCACTATGAGTACCCGGATTCGTTCGACGTGTTGGCGCGGAGTTTTCTCCTCTGCTTCAGGAGATTGCCGCACGGATGCGTCTCTTGCAGTCGTGCCGCAGTACTTCACCACGCGTGCGTCGGCGCATAAGCGGATCGGCCGCCGGCCGTGCGATGTCCGCTCGATCATCGGCATTCGATCGCACTGACACTCCCCGGTAGAAATCACGGCCGTTACCGTATGCAGCGCATTGCTGTTCAATGTAGTGTCGTACCATCTTGATTAGCGGCGTCACGCTGAAGTTGCTCAAGGACAGACATTGCATCGTCGGCCGCTTCCAGGGGTACGAAGATGTGATCGTGATAGGTTGCGGCGACCACATTGCAGCTGATACCGACCGCGCCGAGCGCGCCGGAGAATGCGGCCGTGAGGCCGGCAGAAGTCAGGTCCGAGCGAAGCAGCAAGGTGATCCATGCGGCACGAAACGATATCTGTAAATTGAATCGTTCTGCTACGCCGAGTTCTACAAACACAGTCAATCCTTCTTGTTCCCGGAATGTCCCAATAATTGCGCTTCCCGGAATGCCTTCTGGAGCCCGTTCGCCTAAAGCAAGGCTTACGAACGCGACACGCTCCCGATTGAGGACAGGAGACATAGAGGCGATCAGTGTTCTCAGATTCGTAGTTCTCTCGTGCATGCTCTCATATTCCATAAAGGCCAAATCGCACGATTGAGTAGCGGTCTGGCTTATAGCCGCGAAGCGGTGGCTAGACGTATGGCCCTTAAGTCGGATTGTCACTAAATGACTGCAGAGGCGTACTTTTTCTCGATCGGATACTGCCGGTTGTTCCGAAGCTGAGTTGCGCGGAAAAGCTCGCCGGCGTATCTGACAAGTGTACTCAGAGCAAACGTATTGCTGGACCATACCTGAGAATATGAACTTGATACCTTGAGAGCATTGCTGGAGAACGCCACATGCAAGAGACTGAATGAGAACGCGGTCATGTCGGCGGGGGCCATCTTGCCTAATCCAACGATGACCGGCTCAGCTGTAAGTCGATGCTGTCCGGTTAGCTGGGTGTAGCGTGATCGTGAAACACAGTGACGAACTATTCCGAATGTGGACCGGGATAGCTTTCGTGCGTGATTGTCGTTGCAGCTTGATCTATGGGGCGAAAGCTCCGATCAACCAGACGCTCTATGAATTCAGACGAGGAATCCATCTTCGACCCAGAACGTAAGGCTTCGACCGACAGTACCAGTGAACAGTCGCCCGACATTGCACAGGACGGCTACTCTGATGCCCCGCCGGAGTCTGCTATTCCCGTGGGCGGCGTTTCCGCGAACTATGGTCGCTACATCTCGAATGAACCAACAGATCATGTTCCGGCGACATCGCGGAATGTGCGCGCGGGACAGTCTTCTAACTACGCTTCTTATCTGAATCGAAGTCGTGCGCCCGGAGAAGACCAACTGCGCGCGATGCACATGTCGATCGAGCAACGGCGTCCTCAGATGTATCCCCGGCTGCGCGATGCGAGTATCGAACGTATACGTCGATTCGGCACGCCGGAGTCTTGGAAAGCCGGCGAGACGATGTTTCGCACCGGCGAGCCGGGACTCGGACTCCGAGTTATCTTACGTGGCAATGTCTTGCTTACCCGGCGAGATGGACTGGGACAATCACATTTTTTGGCTGAATTGAGCGAAGGGCAGTTCCTTGGGGAGACAGCGCAGCTCACGGGGAAACCATATCTTGTCGACGGATATGCGCTCAAGGATGTCGAGGCGATCCTGATCTCACCCACGCAGGTACGTGCACTCCTGATAGAGGAGGCGCAGCTGGGGGAAATCATCATGCGCGCCCTCATACTGCGCCGTGCCGCGCTCGTACAGGAAGATAGCGGCCCGGTACTCATCGGGACCGTGACGGACCCTAAGACCTTGGCGCTCGAGGGGTTCTTTCGGCGAGTCAATCATCCCTATCGGGTGGTCGATACGGAGAGCGATGCGGAAACCGTCGGCTTCCTCTCAAAGCTTCCGGACTGGCGCGAATCGACGCCAATAGTGGTGCTGGCCAACGGAAATGTTTTACGCCGTCCAGACGAGGCGGCGCTGGCTGCCGGGCTCGGTCTTCTGCCGGAATTGCCTCCAACGAATGTTTATGATGTAGCGATAGTCGGGGCGGGTCCGGCTGGACTGGCGGCCGCGGTATATGCGGCGTCGGAAGGCCTGTCTGTCATCGTCTTCGACGCACACGGAGCTGGCGGGCAAGCCGCGGCCAGCGCACGTATAGAAAACTATCTGGGCTTTCCCACTGGGATTTCGGGTCATGCACTCGCCCATCGGGCATTCATGCAGGCCGTCAAGTTCGGCGCGGAAATTTCGATCCCGTCTGAAATTGCCAGGCTGGAGTGTGGCGTGTCGCCGTTCAGGGTTCATCTCACTGATGGTCGTGTCGTCAGTGCGCATTCAGTCGTGATTGCAAGCGGTGCTTCGTATCGTCGTCCGGATATCGATGGTCTCGATTTGTCCACGGCGAAAGGCGTCTATTATTGGGCGTCTTCCATCGAGGCAAAGCTTTGCCAGGACACGGAGATTGTACTTGTCGGAGGAGGAAATTCGGCTGGTCAAGCCATTGTGTATCTCTCCAATTATGCGAGCCGTGTCAATGTACTCGTGAGGCGTGGGGGGCTGGAAGAGACCATGTCTCGATATCTGATCGATCGTGTAATGGCGCTACGCAACGTGACGATACATGCGCGCACGACAATCGAATCAGCATCTAGCGATGAAGACGGACTTTGCGGTCTGACGGTGAACGCTGACGGACGGAATGCGTCAATCGAGACAAGACACCTGTTTCTGTTCACAGGCGCCGACCCAAATACCCAGTGGCTTCGCGACTGCGAAGTGGAAGTCGATGACAGGGGTTTTGTTTTGACAAACGCGGCAGAGTCTTCCGAGACCTCGAGATGCCCTGCATTCCAGACCAATGTGCCCGGCGTTTTTGCTATAGGCGACGTGCGTTCGTCGTCCATCAAGCGAGTCTCGGCTGCAGTCGGAGAAGGCGCGGCAGTCGTGTCAGAAATTCACTCGATGCTCACGCAGATGCGTACGTGTTCAACATATCATGCCAGGCCATCACACGGATGAGCTTGACGGTCGTTGCGCGTTGTACGTTGCGCGTTGTAGGGCGCTCGTCGCGACAATACGATTTACATGTGCCTCGCCTGGCCGGTTTGGGATGTGTCGAATGGTTCGCTGGCCGGCGCCAGCTGGCGATATCCCTCCGTCTGCCTGAAGTGACTTACACGTGACGTTCCAAGGCTTATGCGCGACGGCGGCCTTTGCGCCCGTCGCACCATGCCGCGCGACAAAGTTATTCGCGCTGCGCTGCCCGGACTCGCGATGCCACTCCCGAATCGGGGACGACGGTTTGTCCCTCGCGAGTCCGCAGGGACCTGGCTTGCAACGCTGATGCGACGTCGTCAATTGCCCTAAATGCAGCGTCCGGGCGCAACGTGCACACAAGGGAGCACGTATTCTAGCGGCCTATCGAGACATTGCTGTCGCCTCAGGCGCGCACCTCGGTGCAACCTGAATCGATTTGATCAACAGGCAGGCGGACGCGGCAAGAAGAACAAGATCTTTAATCAGGAACTGCCCCACGTCGCCTGATAGCCAAGGGAAGCCGCCCAGCGGGGCTGCTGTTACACCGGGAGTGCTGAACATAAACGTTAGCGTGATGAGATACGTCGCGCAGGACATTGCCGCACCAAGAGCCGAAAATAGCGGGACGAATGCGCCCAGGATAAGAGCGGCAGCCGTTGACAGTTCCAGTACGCCGATGACATCGCTCGCACCCTGTACACCGAATAGGGTGTTAAGCCAACCTATAATCGGACTGTGCATGATGAACGAAGAGATCCCATGAGCTTCGTAACTGGTGAACTTCATGCAACCGAACCAGAGAAATATGACTACCAAGGCCCAACGAAGGAATCCGAGCGGCCAAACGGAAGTGTCATGTCTTTCCGCGACGTATACGTTCTTAAGCATATCTTTCTCCAATAGATCTGACTTGATAAACTCGGATGAACGAGCCAACTCCCAGACAGTATTTGCGATGATTTGCCCGTCGCAAGCAAAAGTGAGTGGGTTGTATAGATAAAACGTTCTGACTGAGATGGCCTTGCTAGCTGACCTGTATCCTGAAGTCGCGAATTAGTCCACGTCAAACAAACATCTGTATGCGCGCAGAGCGTCAGATAAAAAATAATATCTGCCAGCGTCGTCATTAACAAACATACGTGAGTATCGGTTGATTTCCACATGGACTCGTATGTGTGTGCTCAAGCTCGCACAATGACGCGCGCATCGCGACGTGCCAGGGCGATGAGTTCGTTTAGAGGAGGGTAAGGCCTCGCATTTATCGCGGACATTAGGACAATTCCACAGCCGGCTAACACGGTTCGAGCGCTCGACCTTCTGACGTGCGTACGGCGCAAACAGAGAGAGAGACGCCATCATTCCTGCATCAGATGCGTGGCGTGGGTAATTGCACCGCCCGCGCAAATCGCGGCCGCCACCACGGCAGTCTCCGCCAATTGGGCGTTTGTGGCACCGGCGTTCCGCGCGGCAGTGGTATGAAGCTCAATGCAGTACGGGCACTGCGTGGTTAGTGCAACAGCAACCGCAATCAATTGTTTGGTTTGAACGGACAAGGCGCCTTCCTCAAAGGCAGCTTTGTCGAAGGCCCAGAACGCCGCAATACCTGCGGGCGCGTGGTCTTCAAGTTTTTGAAGACGATTCAGATTTGACATATCGAACATGTTCAACTCCCGACACAGCGAAACACGCGTGTGATAAGTCTCGCGGCTTCGGATGATGGATTCGTCATCGACAACCGGGATCACGCGGCGCGTGTTCACCGGTGCCTTGTCGCCAACTGGATCATATGTGCATGTGCGCCGGTCAACAAACATACTTTCGTATATCAAAACCGCTACCGAGTACGTTCGAAGTTCGGGGAAGTCCTTCTACAGAAATGCAGGTTCGATGGCGTGAAAGACGGGAGTTCAGGTGTGTGTGTGATGTCGGTCAGGCAGGAAAGCGATGCCATTGCGCTCGCACGAGAAAGGCCGACGGCCACCGAGCCGTTCTACGCTTTCGCCATAACGTAATAAATCGTGGCCACCGCGGGCATTGATCAAAGCGATCGCGCGAGGCAAGTCCGCCCTGAAAAAAGCAAGCGATCCGTTTCTTTCATTTCTGTAATGTTAAAAACATTGAGCCATTTTAGAACGCATCGAATAAAATGGCGGCTGCGTCTGGGAGGACAGGCAATCACATCGAGTACGAACGGTCGATCTGACTGGAATTGATATCTGGCAAGCTAACATGAACGAACCTGCTACCCTCGATATGACTCTGCTTCGCGCAGGTCAGATTGAACTGTATCGTAGGTGGTACGAGGGGAGCGAGTCGGTCCTGCTTGCGACGACGTCTCTCGATACGGCGTCTGGAAAGCCTTGGTTGCTGCAGTCGGAGCACGAGCTGAAGGAGACCTTGGTGGGATCATGGGCGCTGCAGCCTCTGAAGCTCTCACATCGTCTGGATCAGATTCAGCTGACGCTCTCGGACCCCGGTGGGTACGTGCTTCGAGAAAGCTGCGGCGCACCGGTTGCAATTGATCAATTTTTGACGCTCGCTATTGCACTCGCGCGCGCGGTTTCGGCAATGCACGCACAAGGAATTGTGCATCGCGACCTGTCACCGGAAAATATTCTTTTCAACTGGCGCGCAGAGCGGGCTTGGCTGACTGGCCTCGGCAACGCGATGGTCTTGGGCGCGGATCACCGTTCGCTTTCCCCGTTGTCGAGTACGTCGCTGCATTACCTTGCTCCCGAGCTATGTGGCACGATCAATCGGCCAGTCGATGCGCGCGCGGATCTGTACTCCTTGGGCTGTGTCTTATATGAACTGACTACCGGTTCCCCGCCAGTTCCGGTGGACGATTTGCCTAGTGCAGTGCACTCTCACCTCGCGATGCTACCGTCGCCGGCGAGCGCGGTCATGCCTGACTGCCCAAAGGTACTCTCACAAGTCATTGCGACGTTGATGGCCAAGGACCCAAACGACCGATATTCGTCAGCCGATGGTCTGCTCGGAGACCTATTGAGGTGCCATGCAGCGTGGCGAGAGCATTCCCACCTCCAGTGTTTTCCGATTGATCATGCTAACGCTGCGAGGAGGCTCAATGCGTCTGACCGCATATACGGACGTGTCTGTGAACTGAATGCTCTGCGCGATGCATTCGAGGATGTGGCGAGTGATGGCCGGACGCGGTGCGTAGCACTATTCGGTGGGTCTGGAACGGGTAAATCTGCGCTTGTTCGCTGTTTCGAGCGGACGCTCGACGAAAATACTCACAGGTTTGGGGCGGGCAAATGCGGGCAGGTGGAAGACGCCACACCCTACGGCTGTCTCGCGATGGCATTAAGGGATTTGCTTCATAACAAGTTAAGAGAGGAGGGCCGGGAATTCATCGCATGGTCTGAGAAACTTCGGGTAGCGCTCGGGTCTTCGATCGCACTGCTACGTACGCTCTTGCCCGACCTGAGTCTAATCGTTGAAGATTTACCGCACGTGACGAGCAGTGCTGCTGCCGCCAGCGATCAGGACAGATTCTTCGATGCCATATGCAAATTCATCGAGTGCTTTTCAACGGATCAACGTCCGCTGGTTCTTTTCCTGGATGATCTGCAGTGGGCCGATTGCGGCACGCTAAGCGTCGCCCAGCGCCTCCTGCAGGCGAAAGGCATGCGCAATCTGTTATTGATTTTTGCTTCGCGTAGCGAAGCAATGCTGGCTCCACAACAGGTATGGGCCGTACTCGACTGTTCTACTGTTCCAGTTACTGAAATCACCCTCGGCCCGATGGAGTTTGTCGACGTGAACCGCCTGGTCAGTGACATATTGGGTTGCTCGCCGGCTAGATCAATTCCACTATCCGACCTGATTCAGACAAAGACGGGTTCAAATCCGTTCTTCGTCATACGGTTTATGTCGATGCTGCTGGATGAAGGACTCGTATGGTTCGACTCGGGCAGTTCTTCGTGGCAATGGGATTTGTCAAAGGCGCGCTCCAGCAATTACACCTCCAATGTGGCTGAGTTGCTGCTCGATAAACTGGAAACGTTGCCTGTCGCGACGCTGAGCCTGTTGCGATGCATGGCATGCCTCGGAGACAGCAGCACGGTTCAGATTCTAGCTATGGCTGCGGCGATTGAAGAGCACAGCGTTCATACCTTGTTCGACCCGGCGGAGCATGCCGGATTGGTCCGATGGAACGCGTCGGCATATTCATTTTTGCATGACCGGATCCGCGAAGCGACCTACAACTCTCTCGTTCGGGACCATCGGCACAAGGAAATGCACATTACGGTGGGAAGACGGCTTGCAAGAGCGCGGCCCGAACAGCGAGAGTTGCTTTTCGCCGCTGCGAATCAGATCAACCTTGGCGCGGAACTTATCGATGACAGTGACGAAAAGCTGCGCTACGCACGCTTGAATCTCGATGCGGCAATACTTGCGAAAAAATCGGCAGACTATCGCGCGGCGATCGCATATCTTCAGGCGGCCTCGTTCCTCCTGCGGGACGTCGAAGACTTGACGATCGCAGGTCAGATTGAGTTTCACAGAGCTGAATGCGAATTCGTAACCGCGGACTTGACTGCTGCCGAGGCAAGATTGGAGCGTCTGTGGTCATCTGACATCGACATCGTGTTGAAATCCAGTGTCACAAGGCTTCGCGCTGCCCTGTACACGACGCAAGGCAGGCAACGCGTCGCGGTCGACATAGGACTGTCTTACCTGGCACAGCTTGGCATTGTCGTTTCTGGCGAGCCGGGTGACGAGGACGTAGAAAGAGATCGCGCGAAGCTGATTCAATACATTGATCGCGCGCGGCTGGAATCGGTCGCACAGCGGGGAGCGATAGCTAGTCCAATGTGGGCCGGCGCGATGGATGTGTTGGGAGACCTGATTCTGCCCGCGCTCTTTTGCAACAACGAGAATCTGGTTGACAGCCTTGTATTCACGATGGCGCTGATGACCGTGGAGAGGGGATTCTGCAGTGCGTCTAGCTATGCATTCGTTCACGCGGCCGGCATTCTCGCTTACCGTTTCCGCGACGTTGAGCGAAGCCTGTTCCTTGGCGAGAAGGCGCTCCAGTTAAGCTCCGACGAGGGCTTCGACAGACTGGCGGCGCGCGTGCGCATGTGCTTTGGCGTCCTTGTGATTCCATGGACAAGACCAATCAGGTCCGCTCAACGCTACATTAAAGATGCGGTGAAGGCCGCATATGATAGTTGCGACCTGACGTATGCGGTTTATTCCAAGAGAAATCTCGTTTCTAATCTGCTCTTCGTGGGTGCACCCCTTGGAGAAGTTTTGCGTGCGACAGAAGAGGCGGTTGATTTTGCGCGCAGTGCCGGATTCAAGCTTGTCGTCGATACGATACTTGTGCAACTGATGGTTGCTTCAACGTTACGAGGCACATACGCTCAGACATTCGAGTCCAGGGGACTCGAATCGGACTGGAGTGAGAGTCTTACTGATGGAGTTGCCTGCACGAGTACAGGCGCATTCGCGTTCTGGGTGCATCGGCTTCAGCTCTGCGTTCTGTTCCGCGATTGGGGCGGTGCGCTGGAGGCTGAAGGGAAAGCAACAGGACTGCTCGGTGCTTCGCTCGCACACATCGAGACCGCGGACCTTCCTTATTACGGCGCCCTCTGTCGGGCGGCAGCATTCTTCAGTGCGACAGAAGAAGGGGCGCGAGAAGTGCATCTTCGCGCACTCCGAAACCATCACGATTACCTTCAGTCGCTGGCGGAGTCGTGTCCTGATAATTTCGGCGATCGGGCAGCGCTAGCGGCTGCTGAGCTGGCAAGGGTGCAGGGCAGGAATGGCGACGCGCAACTGTTGTACGAAAAAGCGATCGACCTTGCGCGCAAGCAAGATTTTGTTCACAACGAGGCAGTCGCGCTCGAAGCGGCAGCAAATTTTTACTCTGCTCAGCATCTTCCTGTTGTAGCGGAAACATTGCTCCGAAATGCTCGGTATGCATACCTCCATTGGGGCGCGGAAGGGAAGGCGCGAGAGGTCGAGGTTCGCATGACGCGGATTATAGGTCGTCAGCGGTCGGAGCTCAGAAACGATACGGGGGGAGTGCACCTTGATACCAGGGCGGTGGTAACTGCATCACATGCTCTTTCCAGCGAAATTGTCCTGCCTCGACTTCTCGAGGTGCTTATTGGAAACGTTCTGGAGCACGCTGGAGCGGAAAGGTGTGCTGTTGCGCTACATCGGAAGGGCGAATTCCGGATAGAAGCTGAAGCGCGAGCGTCTCTGGACGGTCTCACCTATGTCATCGAATCGCGCCAGCTTCAGGAAGTCGAGTTGCCACTAGGTATATTCATGACCGTCGCAAGGACTCGACAGAAGGTGCTGCTCGATAATGCAACCCGTTCTGATGAGTTCGCACGGGACCGCGACGTTATTCAACGAGGGCTACGGTCAGTGTTGTGCATGCCTTTGCTGAAGCAATCTGAGCTTGTCGGCATCCTGTATGTCGAGAACAACCTCATATCAGGCGCATTCACGGAAGAGAAGACGACGCTGCTTGAGGTATTTGCTTCGCAAGCCGCGATCTCACTCGAAAATGCGCGGCTCTATGCTGACACGGTACGGAGTAACGCGTTGCGCGAAGCCGCTGAACGGGAGCTCCAGGATACGAGGGAAGAGCTCGCGCGGGTAGCGAGCCTTACTACGATGGGGCAGCTAGTCGCGTCTATTGCACATGAAGTTAGTCAGCCGCTAGTTTCAATAGCAACCAGCGCCGGAGCAGCGTTGCGCTTTATGAGGCGTGGTGAACCGGACTTCGTTGAAGTCGAGGATGCGTTAAAGAGAATTCAATTCGACAGTACTCGTGCACATGACGTAGTGCGAAGCCTGCGGGCGCTGGTCAAGCGATCTGCTCCTTCCTTTTCAGCGTTCGACCTGCACGACGCTATCGAGGAAGTGTTGTTGGTTACAAGGAGCCAACTTGAGAAGCACGCCGTCTGGCTCGATTCGAACGCGATCTCCGGTACGAGGTTGGTGTGGGGCGATAGGGTTCAGATACAACAGGTAGTTCTCAATTTGATAGTCAACGCGATTGAGGCAATGCACGAAATCGGCGACCGTGAACGTCGCCTGTTCCTCGGGAGTTCGGCCGCTGACGGGCATGTAAGGCTCGTGATCGAGGACACGGGTGTTGGCATAGAGGAGGGCGCAGCTGACCACATCTTCGCACCCTTCGTCACAACAAAGCCGCATGGCATGGGCATGGGCTTACCGATATGCCGCTCCATAGTGCAAGCGCATGCGGGTCGACTTACTGTTGAACGATTGAATCCTTACGGAACGCGATTCGAAGTATGGCTTCCCGAACCGGGGGCAGCCTCCGTCTACACGTCCGGGCCTAATACCTGATTCAGCGCATTTTCGAACGTCTGCGCATCAAGTGGCTTTTCCAGATAACAACTTGCACCATGCGAAATCGCGACTTTCCGTGCCGAGTCGTTCCAGAGAGCCGTGATGAATATCACCGGGATTGAATAACCGTGCTGCTCTAACAGCAACTGCATGTCGATCCCGCTCAATTGCGGCATCTCGACATCGGACACAATGCATGCGCATTGTTCGAGTACGCCGGACGAAAGGAAATTCTGCACCGACGGGAATGTCCTCGCTTCAGCGCCTAAAGATCGCACGAGGCTCGCGAGGGACAGTCGGACGGACTCGTCATCATCGATGATCGAAATCAGGGTGTTGCGCAACGACAATCCCCATGAAATGGGGGACGGCGCCGAGAACCCGATCGGCAAACCGTTCCGCGATCGAATAGATACATTGGGAAGTTATATTATCGCCACTGCCAACGGAAGCATACCTGCGTATAAGAAAAGCGGCCTGGATCGATCAGTTGCGCTTCGATAAAAAACGCCGCTCCGGCTCGATGCCCAGAATTTCGCCGATGCGAACGAATTCCGCAAGCGTGCGGCTCGCCATTTTCTTCATTGCGTGAGCACGGTGCGTTTTTATTGTGATTTCGCTGAGATTCATTTCTGCCGCGATCTGTTTGTTCATGAGGCCCGCGACTACATAGCCCATAACAGCCCGTTCTTTGGCGTTCATTGAATCGTACCGGTATCGAAGGTCGGCCATCGAGCGTTCGTTCAACAGGCGCTCGGCGTCATGACGCAAGGCCGAGGCGACAGCGTCAAGGATATCCTGGTCACGAAACGGTTTCGCCAGGAAGTCCAATGCACCTGCCTTCATGGCTTGAACCGTCATGGGAATATCACCATGCCCGCTGATAAAGACGATGGAAATAGACAATCCCATCTTCACAAGCTGCTGCTGAAGCTCCAACCCACTCTCGTGTGGCAGTCTCACGTCGAGGATGAGGCAGCTCGGTATCGCCGGCCTCGAAAACGACAGGAATTCACGTGTGGACGCGAATGTCTCCGCGCGCAGGCCCACGGAACGGAAGAGGGCGCTCAAAGACCGCCTGGTCGGCTCGTCATCGTCGACGATATATACGATCGACTCGTGTACGGTCTCAGTTCTGCCTGCTACGTCTCGTTGAGGTGGACGAGAATGGGCGAACATCTTTCCTCCTTTGAAATACAGTCGACTGCGCGGGGACCGTTGCCCGACGCCCGGAATGAAGCATCTATTCTCCTAGAGAAGTATTACACGACGACGAGTCCCATGCTACCTACGGGCGGAGCTAATCTCACCGGACAAAGGCTCAATGTATGCCGCTACGGCGGCGGTTGTGTCAGACTATTGTAGGTATTTGCCCGTGTGCCAGTGTGGCCGGTCGGCGCACTTACGTGACCGGCTGACCGCACCCGCGCTTATAATGGGGTAATGTGGCGACCCACATCGGCCCAGGCAGAAAACACAAGAGGATAGTTTGAATGGCGCGCCCCAGAGAGTTCGATGAGGCAGCCGCACTCGACGCGGCGGTGGATCATTTCTGGCTCCACGGATACCAGTCTACTTCGGTTCGCGAACTGGCTGCTGCGATGGGGATTACAGGCGCCAGTCTTTACAACGCGTTCGGCGATAAGCGTGCCCTTTTCAAGCTGGCCCTTGCCCGCTACATCGAGACAGGTATCGAAGGCCGTGTTATTCGCGAACGTCAGTCTACGGTAAGTGCGATCGACGCATTTTTCAAAGATATCGTCAACTATTCGCTAAGAGATAAAAATCGAAAAGGCTGTCTACTAGTGAATTCAGCTCTTGAGCTTGGCGACGATGATACAGAGCTGAAGGGGGTCGTGTCGGACGTTTTCGTTGAGATCGAGGCCTTTTTCAAACGCGCAATAGCAAGAGGTCAGGAACAAGGTGAAGTATCGACCGGACTTCCCGCGACTGATCTGGCCCGCCTCTTACTAGGTGCCTTACTCGGGATTCGGGTGCTTGCCCGAGTGCGCCCCAATCGTGCTCTGCTCGAAGGTATTGCCCGTTCGGCCCTCCTCGTGCTCAAGGTGTGACCGCCTGGCTGCGCAGCCGCCGTTTCGGGATCGTCGAAGGATGTCACGGTTTGACAGTCGCGGCTGTGCCCGGCAGCGTTGGGGCGCTATGATTGACGCGGCCCGCGTTTGTCCTGGCGGCCCGATCGTTCGGCGGCGGGTTTAGCAAATCCCCGTACATCATCAAACTTTTGTCGATTCCGCGGCCGCCGCTAAAGTTACCCACGGCTTACTGTGTCGGTTACTCGCGCCGCGTCCACCGTGCGAAAAGCTCCAGCAGTGGAAATCCCGTTGTACATGTGCGTAGCGCCGCGGCTGATGACAGGGTGCTGAGGGCGGATGAGCCCCCTCTCTGCGACGCATGGTTAGCCGAACTTTCTCCTCAGTAAGAGCTCTACAGACTTGATGAATCGATCCACCGTCGCATGCTTGCCGTCCGCATGGGCCAGAACCGGCAGGGCGGCAACGGATCCGATTAGCAGCTTCGCGACGTGCTCCGCGGGCTCTCGCGTCATGCTGTCACTCGTCTCCTGGCCCTCTGTCACACATTCGTAGAAAAAGGTCTCGAGCTTTTGCATGGCGTCTGAAACGATGTGCTCGAAAGCCGAGCTACGGGTCGCAAGACTTATCGCGGTGGTGAACACGAGCCTTGCGCTGCTGCCTCCGCAGGTGATCGATCGTTCGCTTACCACCCGGAAGAAGCACAGAATTGCACTGACAGGACAACAAGCTCTTCGCAACTGGCGCAACATCGAATCAAATCCGTTGTCGATATACCAGCTGAGCACGGCGGCAAACAGTTGTGTCTTGTCTCCAAACTCTGCGATCAGCATCGTCGGCGGCACAACTGTGAAGCTAGAGATGTGGTGGATGGTGACCTTTTCGAAATCGTAAGTAGAGAAACAGGTCAAGGCGGCTTCCATAAAGCCAGGATCCATTAGCCTCGCATTCTCAATCATCAAGATGGCCCCGGTCTCGAAAACAATCGAGGTTTATATTGTCCTCAACAGATCGGGTCAACTATTCGTTACTGCGTAACAAGTGCTAGACGTCGAAAGACGCGACGTCGCGGTCCGCCCAGAGCTGGTTGACGGGTTGCTTCAGGCGCGGTTGCCATCTAGCAGTGTTCAAGGGATTCATAGCTGAGACGGCTTTCGACCTCGGTAGCGAGGATCATCGCGGAGGCGTTAAGCGGTGGTGGCTTCGTGATAGGCCTATAGATCCTGTCGCCCGCGTTGATGACCATGGCGCTGAGGGCGCAGACGCCTGATCTGGTAGAGTTGGCTCGACGCCAAAGCTGAAAGCGATAACTGCATCGTGTTGGGTCGTGCCATGAAATTATCGCGGTGGACGCGGAAGTGCGCTCGAGGACATTCACTTTCGCATGGTGCAGATCCATGTTGTCAGACGCTGGAGTCACCGTTGGCGCGGTCAGACGTGCGGATAGAATGCCTTCAGGAGATCGCCAACCCGATCGTGCAAGCGATCGCGCAATGCTCTTCCATGGCGCGTCTTTGCCCCTTGCTGCCGATGCATCCATGTTTCATCTCCGGGGCTTCGGGTTTGCCGCAGATAACGTGAGATTGCTATGGAGTGCAAGCTCCTATCCGCGTTCATAGGGCCGTCGGTCGCAGGGGGTGTTGATTTCGAAGTCTTTCGACGGCGGAGGATTCGTAACGAACGAGTGCGGCATCGATATAGAAATACTACCCCTCGCTAGTGCGAGAAACAAACATGCATCGGTATAGAAGTTCTACGCCGGCGCATACGAAAGCATAGGTTCATCGGGACAGTGGACGAGTACAGGACCGCGGCCGCTCACCGTTTGCTTTCGCTTGCCGTGCGATGACGTGTTGTTTAAGTTTGGAATGTCGGGCCTCAACTGACACTACCGGCTCAGCATCATGCGGAGCATGGTGGTTTTGCTTTACGCTTCGTCGGCAGCGGTCTCCGTCGCCGGGAAGTCGATCTCGGTCTGGAAGACATTGTTCACTAAATTCGTGTACAGGAATTGCACGCTACGCGCGATGATCTCGATGATCTGCGCATCCGTCCAGCCTGCATCGCGGACTGCCTGCAGGTCGGCGTCGCTGATCTTCCCGCGCGTCTCAGTGACCTTCTTCGCGAACTGTACGGCCGCTTCGCTTTTCGGGTCCTTGGATTTGCCGTAACGACTCATCTGCAGTTCGGCAGCTTCGAGCTTCCCGAATCGCGCGCCGATATAGGAATGGGCACGGATGGAATACTCGCAACCATTTACCTCGGAGACGGCAAGCGCAATGCGCTCGCGCATTCCTGTGTCGAGCGTTTTCTCAAGCGGAATCTGCAGACCTTTGAAGCCCGCTAAAGCGTGCGGGCTTTGCGCCATCACAGCAAAAACGTTGGGAACAAAGCCAAGAAGCTGCTCGAAGCCTTCGAGCGTGGCCTGCGAATCGACGGAGATCTGTTCGCGGGACGGGATAGCGAAACGGGTCATTTTCTCTTCAGTTGAATATGCCGTTATTGGCTGGGGGAATCCTATCCCTCTACACCGGCATAGATAAACTGCCTTGTTTGATATGTTCTGTTTCGAAAAACGATAGGGCGAGGAGACCGGACGGTGTTCTCATGCTTTCGGAACATGCATGCCAAGGACACGCAATATCCAAATTTTTCAAAGGTCTTCACGTTTTAGTTGATGTGTTCTAAAATACCATCTTTGTCGCCTGAGGGGAGTTCAGATCTGCGCAGCGTGAGCTTCCATCCCGATCCGAAGTCTATCCTTATCAACTGTTAAGGCCTTACGCAGTCTCGGGACACAGAATTCTATGAATCTACGGATCTTGATTGGTTGCTTCTGTTGTCCAACGCGCACCACGCTTACAGGCATCGGTTCGGGCTCGAAATCTCTGAGGACAAGCGTGAGCGAGCCTTGTTCGACGGCATGCGCGGCCTGGTAGGAAAGCACATGCGTTACACCGACGCCAGCGATGGCCGCATCAATTGCAGCTTCAGCCGTATTAACTGACAGGCAGGGCCGGATGCCTACCTGGCGATCCGGCCGCTGTCCGCGAGTGGAGGCGAAAGTCCACGTTGCGCCCGATGCGAGTGCCTCAAAGCTCACGCAGGCATGGTCTGCGAGATCCTCCGGCTTCTTGGGTCTGCCAGCACCGGCGAAGTAGGCGGGACTGCCGCAAATCACACGGCATACCGTACCGACAGGTGTCGCAACGAGCGAGCTATCCGGTAGATGACCGATACGCAGTGCAATATCGATCCGCTGATCGATCAAGTGCAGGTTTAGATCGGACAGAATCAGCTTGATGTGGATTTCCGGGAAGGCCGCGAGGAAATCGCTAATGACGGGCAACAGATGAAGCCGGCCGAACACAATGGGCGCTGTGACGACCATCTCTCCGCGGGGAGTTGAATATTCGCCCGACGCGTTCCGTTCTGCGTCTCCAACCTGGTTAATGATCGTTCTGCAAGCGCTTAGGTATGCCTCGCCAGTCTCCGTGAGCGTCAGCTTGCGGGTAGAGCGGACAAGTAATCGTGCATTCAGATGGTGCTCAAGCTCTGCGATCTTGCGGCTGACAGTCGGTAAGGGAGTGCCGAGCTTGCGTGCTGCTGCAGAGAAGGTGCCCAGGTCGACGACGGTAACGAAGAACGACATTGCCTCGAAGCGATCCATTTAACCTCTCATTTGCTGAGATCAAACTTATCAAAAGTACAGGATTATCAACGAACGCAGGGCTATGAGCATCCCTGTCATTCAGTAACGAGTGCCCACGTCCTGCTTCATGGAGCGGTGGGAGTTTACGTGTCCACAAGTGGAGCAGTTTGAACTGCCCGTTCGCGTGATTTTCCCGGCAAGCGCTCTAAGAGAGCGGTGCTGACAGGGCGGCAAACAAGGCGTTAAGCGATTTGCGGATTGCCGGCGGGGATACGGCCACTACATTCGAATCCGGCATGACGAGCGCGGACATCGGTGCTGCTAGCAAAAGCGGAAAGACGATGTGTTCGGGGCGCGTTTTAGTGGTTTGATCGACATCATTGTGCCAGGCCTTCAACCGCCCCTGTCCGGACCGTGTACCCGGATTGCAACTATGCGCCAGCTGACATGGCTTGTCAAAACGCCACGGGTATATATCTATGACGACAGGTATCGCTAGCTCATACGCGTGGATACTTACGACGAGATTGCTTACAGTTGCCCATTTCAGTGCTCCCACGAGTTTTCGCTTTTTGAAATTGCGCGTTTCGAAATCACAGACTTATCAGAATGCTGAGGCAAGACTACGATCAACGCCACACCTACACGTGGACGACGTAATCGGAGAAACAAATGTCACGCATTGACATTCCAAGTCATGATGAAACTGCACCGTCCAGTCTACAGCCTTTATTTCATTTCGTTAGCAAGCATTTTGGTTTCGTACCGGATATTTACCGTCTATTGTCTCTCAGTCCCCATTCGTTGACCGGGCTGATAGAGATGCAAGTCGCGCTCTCACGGACGTTGGACGTGCGTACGCGCGAACGCATTGCACTAGCAGTATCGGAAGTCAATGGCTGCCACTATTGCATTTCTGCTCATTCCTATCTTGGACGCTATTTCGCGAAGCTCAAACCAGAAGAAATAGCGCTAAACCGCGTAGGACGGTCGCTGGATCCGAAGGCTGAAGCGGCAGTAAAGTTCGCTCGTGAGGTCTCGATGTCGCGAGGAAAGATCGAGAGATCCGAGCTGAGTATTCTACGGGCGGCGGGCTACACTGGTGCGCAGATCGTCGAGATCATCGCGCTATGCGCCCAGTTCTCCCTGACCAGTCTGCTAGCCAACGTATTCGACATACGGCCGGATTTTCCGAAGATGAGCGATGAAATGGTAGCTGAGCCCGGAGAGTCGACACACGCTAAAAGGTCCGCGCTCTTTCCACGATAACTAGCTGTGCGACCGCGCTGTTGCGGCTTGTTTACGCTTAGAGTTCGAGCCAAAAATCGTCGACCTCAGTCTGATTCAGACGGAAGAATCTCCATCCACGATTCTCCGTGAACTGTAGCCTGTCCTTGATCGCGACATTGGCACATTCTATATCGGACGGTATAAAACGCGGTCTCCAACTTCGATCGGCGAGTCCACAACTTCTAATCGAGGAACATTCAACGATTCTCTTGAAGGCCATGGTGCCGTCAGGAAGGACGTGAGTGGAGAGGAAATGTATATAAGCGGCGGGGGCGATGTACGCATGGGGATAGTTCATCCCTATGCTGAAGTCAAATGGGTTGTGGACCGACTCATCAGTCAACTGCACGTGAATCCAGGCGCGGAAGTCAGTAGGAAGAGCGAGGTCTCCGTAAATTGAATATTCCGGCGCCGGTTCCGTCGACATCGATGGCCTCATCGGTGCAAATAAGTGGGAAGGGCAAACGATGGCCGCCAGTACAACGCAGACAGCAAATACCCCCATCATGTCCGCCGGATCGTACATCACACTCCTCGCGCTGGTTAGGGGATAACGTCAAAAGCTATATAACGCTGTGATTCAACGAAAATCCAGCGCAGTCGTCAATCATCCTTCGGTGTTTCGCGCGATACATCGGTATATCACCATGTTCTCCGGGGGATCGCTGAAGTCGCAAGGATCGCGTGAAGAGAGCCGCGAGCCTCGGAATCCGGTGCAAGCAGTGCGAAAGGCCATATGAAATCGATTCAGGTGGTGGGACATGCGATCTATGCGTGCGTACGTTATATCCTGGCATGCACGGCGGCACAGATAGTATGTTTGTACTATTGACAGCGTCGAAACGACGAAGCGACTCAGAAATCTGACTTTGGCAGGCGGATTTCCATTTTGACGAGCTCAACGAGTGTGTTCGCTTTCATCTTACGCATCAGCTGCCCCCGATGTACCTTTATGGTTATCTCGCTGAGGTTCATCTTTGCCGCAATCTGCTTGTTCATCATACCGCTCGTGACCATGGACAGGAGTTTGCGTTCGTGGGCGGTCAAGGCCTCGTATCGTTCACGTAACTCGCGCCGAACCCGCTCGTTTTCGCGATGCGCGCGGTCATGCACCATTGCAGAGCGTACGGCATCAAGCATGTCCTGGCCACGAAAGGGCTTACTCAGAAAGTTATGGGCACCGGACTTCATCGCCTTCACAGTCATCGCGATATCACCATGCGCCGTCATAAAGACGATCGGTATGTGCAGCTGAAGCTTGGCGAGTCGCTCTTGTGCATCGAGACCTCCTATCCCGGGCATTCGAACGTCCAAAATGAGGCAACTCGGTGGTGCGGTGTATTTATCTGGGGTCTTCTCCAACAGATCGAACATCTCCGTGGCGGAGGTGAAGAGTATCGCCTTCAGACCTACCGTCGCCAAGAGATCGGCGACGGATTCTCTTACAGAAGTATCGTCGTCGACAACATAGATCACAGCATAGGATTCCATATCATTGTGCTCCGTTCGTTGACCCGGACATATACGCCAGGCTAATGTGCGACTAAGCTCGGAATTCATTCATCTGGTGTGTCGTCTATATACGGCAACGTAAATCGGAATACAGTGTGCTGTTCACGCCGTTCCGCTTGAAGTACTCCACCGTGCGCCTCTACGATAGAACGACACACCTTGAGTCCCATGCCCATTCCATTAGGTTTGGTTGTAAAGAGAGCGTCGAAAAGCTCCTCTGGAGAATGTTCGCCGAACCCACAGCCGTTGTCTTGTACAGTCACAATCGCGAACGCGGTGTCGTGCGGCATAGAACTGACGATTAAAGACCTTTGTGTTCCGATGACGGGCAATAGCGCATCCATTGCATTACGCATGAGATTCTCGAGAACCTGTTGAATCTGGGTGCGGTCCCCGAGTACGGGCTTTGGTGCAGCAGTCTGCAGGCGTAGCCGTATGTTTGCGCGGTCGAGTTCACCTTGCAAGAGAAATGCGACTTCTCTGATCGCGTCGTCCAGATCCACTGGAACCTTAACAATCCCAGAGTTGGACGCGACAGCCCGTAGTCCTCTGAACACTTCGGCGGCACGGTGTGCGTCGCGAACTACCCGTCGAGCCGAATCACTGGCGCGCGCTGTTTCCGCGGGAGATTTAGACAGCCATCTCAGGCAAACCTCTGCGTTAGTGATGATTCCAGTGAGTGGCTGGTAGACCTCGTGAACGATTGAAGCCGCCATCTCGCCCATCGTGGAGAGGCGATGGGCGCGAGCGAGTTCCGCGCGCGCCGCCTGGAGCGCGTTCTCCGCGTTACGTCGTTCCGTAACATCAACGACCACTCCAACATACTGCAGACCTTCGATGTCGTCTGTTTGTGGATGTCCTTCGATTTGTACATACTTGATTTCCCCGAAGCCGACCGTAATCCTGAATTCGAGCTTAAAGACGCGACGAGCAGTAACGGCTTTCCCGAGTGCTATTCGTACAGACGTGTAATCATCTGGATGGGTCAGGTTCGCAAATGTTGCACTCGGTACGCGTCGTTCGTGAGGAATATCATATATGCGGAAACATTCTGGCGACGCCTGCATGATGTCTGCAATCGCGTACCATCTCCAACTGCCCGTTTGGCTCATTCGTTGTGCGTGTACCAACTCTTTCTCGTTCGCATGTAGCGCTATTTCGACCTCTTCCCTTGTTCTGTTCTCGATTGCGATGCGTGCGCGAAACCGTACATGTTCGAGTTTCACTGCCGCTTGTGACGAGAGTATGCGCAGGTACGCGATGAGGGATGGTTCGAAAGAGGGGGCGTTGCGTTGCCTATCCAGAAAGAGGATTTCCCTGCTCCGGTCACCGTTGAGCAAAGGAACACATAGCATGGGGTGTTCGAGAGCATAGGCTTTATAACTCGCCCCGACTTCTGCCGGATCGAAGGCAGTCGTCCCGAAGAGAACCGGCATGCCGGTCTCGGAAGCTGTATGAAAAGCGCTTCTGAAAAGTTCCTCAGGCTCATCTAGCGGCCTACGAGAGCTGACGATAATCTCATCGTTCTGCGACCGTTGTGCCTCGCATTCGACGAGGAAGGTCTCACCCTCGTTCCTCACGAGCCGAACACGGTATGCTTCTGCCACGGATATAGCGCCTCGTACGAAAGTGGCGAGGAGTTTCGCTTCATCGGTGCCACGTGAAAGTTGTTGCGAAAGCTGGCCCATTGCCAGTAGCTGTGCGAGATGCCGGTCACCGATCATGCTTGTCGTAATACTTCGATTCGGTCTTTGTGTATCACAGGTTATTCGGTATTTACGCTAATCGCCGGGGGACATTACTACGGAATAGCGACTGATCGTCCCACCGAATGTGTTGCAGAGGCTTCTACAACTTACATGTGCCTCGCACGAAAGCTTGCGCATCGACGCATTCAAAAACTTGTTTGCGCAAAGATAGCTTATGGCTACATCGATGACGTCGAAGTCGTTGAATTGTCCGGCACGGTGCATGATTGCGCGGGAGTTCAAATGTTTAGGAAGCTTGGTTCGGAGTCGAAGAAGAATCACATTGAGAAAAACGTGCTCGATCGAGGCGGATTGGATTCTTCGGGTCTCCGTCGCTTGTTTAGCGCAAATCCTGGTAATCGCGATGTTCCGGGGAGCAGCTATCTTTCGGGACCGTTGGCGAGCTAAGACGTGATTTAGGGAGCCATCGTACGAATGTATGGCTTGCCGCGACCACATGCCCGTTTTAATGACGGAAGGGGCGCCGTAAGTCAGATCCACAGAGCTGCACGTGATATAGCCAAAGTTCGCGTGCAGGCAAGCAATCAGGAGCCTAACGAACGTTCTGTGCGGCTATCTGACACGGTGCGCACTGTTCGAAAACTGCGTCTGCGCGACGCGGTTTTGACAGTGTGGCATACGCTGCATGCGGGGTCGTCCCAGTACTGCGTGGTCAGTTCCTAGGTCGCGGCAAAGATGCTATCGATATTACCAGGTTCGGCACAGTTCGCGCCGACGCGCGCGTATGCCTGGATATACCTTGGTATGTTTGACCGAGATGCACGGCTGATGACGCACTCTGACAGGAGTGGTTCGACAGGTTACCCGAAAGATAGAAGGTAATAGAACTATGCATTCCGCGTCGTAAACAGGCATCCCACACGGCGTCGGGTGCCAAACTATTTGCGACTGTGCGACTGGCTCAGCGCGACTAGCTGACGCTCGCGTCGTCTGCGACTGCGCCTGGACCATGAACGGTCGTCGCCCTGTGGCGGCTTCCGAAGCCGAATCTGGACGGGAAGCTCAAAGATAGCGTGATTAGTCATGGACGAATTCGAACCAAATCGAGACCAAATGGAACGGCCACCTCTCTACTATGAGCATGCAGGCCAACCATTACAGGAGAACCCCGTGTTCGATATGAAGCATCTTAGCCGACTCAAGAGGCTGGACGAAAACGCACCGGAAGCGATGAAAACCTTCTGGGCATTTGACAAGGCGGTCTTTGAAGAAGGCGCGTTGAGTGTGCAACAGAAACAGCTTATTGCCGTCGCCGTCGCATTGACCACACAGTGTCCCTACTGCATTGAACTGCACACCAACGCTGCGCGCGACGCAGGCGCCAGCGAAGCGCAACTGTCGGAAGCCGCGCTCGTGGCGGCGGTCATTCGTGCAGGCGGTGCCGTCACGCACGCTTCACATCTGTTCCGGGGCTAAGCTGGGTCGAGAGTCCGGGTTGGATCGGGCTCTCAAACCTGCATGTTCGGGCGGGCGTTCTTACTTTGTGCCCGGAGCGCAGTCACAACGCAATGGACTAAGGGGAAGCTTCCACATGAACGTTCGAACCGTCCTCGGTGCTGCGCTGCGCGGTAGTTTCCTTTACCATCTCAACGCCTACTTCTGCACACGGGACCGGCGAAACCGTCACACCGAACTTCGAGCATACCAGTCCCAACGTTCATGAAAAGTCGTTTACTGCCGTCGTTGTCGACTATGCCTTTGGTGAAACGTTGTCGTCACACGAGCACGAAAAGTCGGTTTTCATCTATGCCTACGTGGTCACGGGCGCCATCGAGTCACAAGTGGACGACGGCGCGAAGCGAATCTACGGGTACGTTTTGCGGAGCAGCCTTTCGCCTGTTATCGTCGAACTGGCTTAGCTTTGTGTCTCACAGATCAACAACTGCGCCTACTGTCTCGACATCCACACGCGCGACCTGCTGAAGAAATGCGTGACGCTCGAAAAGCTGGCGCTGGTACAGGCATGGTGGAAGCCGGTGGTCTGTTTGACGAATGTGAGCGTGCAGCCCTCGCATGGGCCGAGTCGGTCACTTGTGTCGCGCGCAGCCTGGCGTGCCGGATGAGAACTACGAAGCAGCGATTGCAGTGTTGGATGAGCGGGAACTCGTGGCTTTCAACGGCCGATTGTGCCCGAAGGAAAAACATAGAAAGCCAGGAGAACGCGCGTGCTGACGATTTGAGGGCGAACGTTCTCTCGTGCTGCGCCGAGGTGAACGTCGCATTCAACCGCATAGATATCGACATCCAGTTCAAACGAAAACCGAAACGTTATCAACTCTCGACGGCGATTGTCTAAAATGCACTACTCGCAACTATTCGAAACACCGCGGCTAACGCTGTCACTGTAATGAATGGATTTAGCTGTCACGAACAACTTCGGGCACGCGCAAGCCATGGTTCGTCGCACACCGCTGAGGTCGCGCTCAGCGCGTTGCGAGTGGGCGGCGCCCGGTGGCCCCGCGTGACGTATCAGCGCAGGCGAAGGACATCTTGATCACAACTTGGGCCATCTCACATGATCCCAATACGGGAGGTACCCTTACGGGCTGGACAGCCCGCTACGAGGAAAGGCAGCATCAGGCGTTCGAGGGCGTCGTGTCGAAACCGTGCTGGTAAATCATGTTTCTTGTTTCCTGAGTCCAATCCATGCTTCGAGAATTGATCGTCGAGTACGGTTTGCCGCTGGTTTTTCTTAACGTACTGCTCGAGTCCCTTGGTTTCCCGGTTCCGGCGATGCCAACACTTGTTCTCACCGGGGCAATCGCCGCGTCGGTGGGCGCCCACAGCAGCGTTTGGATGATGAGAATGCCTCTGCTCAATGTGGTTCTCGTTGCAACGACATCAGCCTTGTTCGGTGATGCGCTATGGTTCTGGCTCGGACGGCGTTACGGGCGCCGCGTCCTCGGATTACTGTGCAGCATATCGATCTCACGGGACACATGTGTGAGCCGGAGCGGAGAGCTGTTCGGAAGGTTCGGCATTCGTTTCCTGGCCGTATCCAAATTCATTGCCGGCCTATCGACCCTCGCAATACCTGTCGCCGGCGCAACGGGCGTTCCTCTCGTCAGTTTCCTCTTCTATGACGCCATTGGGGCAGCGCTATGGGCGACCGTCGGGGTAGCTCTCGGCGTGTTGTTTGCGGATGCAGTGGACACGATTCTCAACGTCTTCGACTGGTTCGGCGTGGGGGCAGTGATCATCGCGGCAATTTTTCTGGTTATTTACGTTGGTGTCCGATGGCGACACCGGGTGGCTTTACTGCATCGTTTGCGCATGCCTCGGGTCGACGCCTCGCAGCTAGATGCGTTGCTCTCGGAAAATCCACCACCTTGCGTCATCGACGTACGACAAAGATCGCGGCGACAGAGCGATCCTGTCCGGATTCCGGGGGCGATCGTGTTCGATCACGCTGCATCGGTAGCACAGTTTGACAGACTGGATCGGAACAGAAAATTCATTATTTACTGTGACTGTCCGAACGAAGTGAGCGCGGCGTTAGTGGCAGAACAGATGAAGACAGAGGGTTACGCGGACGTGTTTCCACTCGCTGGTGGGCTCGATGCGTGGCGGGCAGCTGGCTTCGCCCTCGAGCCGCTGCTTCTTGACGCAGCGACGCGAGAAGCTGCGACCAAGATCCATCAAACATCTGTGCGCTAAGACGGCGACGATGCCGAAAGACGCCAGATGCCAATGGTTCCAATCGACTGGCGTGTTGAGATTACTGGCCAACATGATGGTTCACAGCTGGCTAACAAGCGTCGCGATGATGATAGAGCAAAGGAATAACGACAGTGCTCGCCTCGCGGACATGATTCGTGGTTTCTGAATGCAAGGCGGTAGATACTGTATTCCGGTCGTCATCGGCCGAACCAGGTTTTGTCGCTTCACGATCCAGTAGAGAGCAACCACAGCTATGTGAACCGTGACTAACAACATCAGCAGAGTGAAAAGTATTCCGTGCGCAGAGACCAGCATATCGACGGTATTAGCGGAAAAGATGCCGAAGAGCAGGCCTACTCGGACGACGTCGTTATTCACAAACAGGCCCGTCAATACCTGCATCGACAGTGCGAAGATAAGTGCAACCACCATCCACCCGCCGAGGGGGGTGTGTCCAATGTGCATCGCCGCGGGTTGTGAAAAGAAGCCACGGGCGTAGGCGAGGGCAATCGAGGGGCGTACCAGGAACCCTCGGAAGCGCGCTGTGTCGCTACCCCAAAAGCCCCAAAGAATGCGGAAGATCAGCAAAGTCAGGATGAGTTTTCCCACGCGAACGTGCCACGTCATCCAGTTGTACTGGGATGTTACGTATGCCGTGGTGATGAGGCCGACAATTGACCAGTGAAAGATTCTCACTGGCCAATCCCACACACGCACAGGATCTCGCGCGGTCGGCGCGGAAAGTAACTTCGATGCTTTTTTCACGAAAAGCTCTCTTTAGGCAGTGCGATGGCGTGAATTGATGCTGAGAGTGTACGTCACGGTGTCGCTGCTATTAAGACGACGATGCGGTTATTTTGTATCGCGGTTCTATACCTGAGTATTTCCCACACGTTATGTTCAGACTTATTTTGACTCGGCGAGCTACATGCCGTAGTGATATATCTGAATTAGACGGACACTCTTGTCGGTCCAAATAGAATCCATATCGACCAAGTTCTGGCATGTCGGAAGTCGACTATGCAGCGCATATACAGACGGATGCGCAAACGATACCAAGCGAACGTTGTTCGATAGCTTCTCGATCGCTAATATGGGCTTCAAGGGCGATCAGGTGGTGGCCGTCCATCGGTTGCATATTGCAACAGCACATGGACAGGCATGAGGAGAATGGTCAGGCTCGCGTTTCCCAATGTCCCGGACAAGCTTTAATCGTCATGGGGAACGTTAATCGATTCTGAGGTCGATCGACGAAGAAGGTGTCATATGACTCTGGAAGCTAGCGAAGACATTATTGATCGAGCGTTGCTGTGCCTGTTGGCTCCGCAACCAGCCCCGATATCTGAAGTGACGTTTGTTAAAAAGAAGAAATTCCGCAGAACAAAAAAGATGCTCTGTCAACAGGCAGATGAAAATCTCAAGAAAGAACTGTCATCCGCCAAGGTTTCAATCATCGAGCGACTGTCGTCGGTCACGCTTAGTGTCTGCTGGAGCGACGCCACCTCGGGGTATTTTGGCGAACAGGTGTGGAGGATGGGGTTCGCACGCGTCCAATCGTTCTGCGCGCTGAGCGGTATGCCGATCAGAATCGGAGATTCCGTATTCCGACCGCGGGTATGCGAGACGCGCGCACCGGCAAACAGTCATCGGATGATCCTTGCCTCGTCCGTTCGTATGTCGCTTCCACGACCATGATCGGCGGGGACGTTTACATCGAAGTTATCACGCGTCTTCCATGGCTGCCCGCCGGGGAATTGCACGTGCAGTGGCGCAGATAGTCGCGCTTCTCCGTCGCTACATCAGTCACTAACGGACCCCGGAGCGTTTTTGGGCCATAGAACCCCGGAGCAAGCATGTCTGCCACTCGTCTGAGAAATATAGACAAACGTCTTGAATACGTAACCGATCGAGTTAAGTCTGTCCAAGAAGAGGAGACGGGATTTATCCCCAAACCGTCGCCCATAATACTAAAGGCGGCACGGCGCGTGCTCCCGTTCTCTGTTGCAACATGGTCGATAGTCGAACTGCCAATTGAGATGATCCTGGCGCAATCGCCGACGGAGCGTCTCGGTTCGGTAGCCGGGTGTCTGATCTGGGTCGCGTTCGCCTTCGGGGCCATGTACAAGAAGCGGTTTGCGAGCGCCGTATTTCTATTTCTCTGTGCGGTCAGTTCGATCGTTGTAGCACAGGCTTTGCCGATCGTATATGAATCGTCCGCCGTCGTGTTCAGTGTATCAGTGGTGGATCTTGTCCTGAAGGTATCGACACTCCTTGCGTCGCTGATTCTCAGGCTCATGGCACCGTATCCTCGCTGACATGAGGATGCTATGGACACTCGGCGTTGTCGCAGTAACCTGCGGCTGACTCTTGCACGGCGGCCTTTGTTGGTTGCGAACGTTGGGCTCAGTTGCTTGCTTGTTCGATCGGGTAGGCCTAGCATCCTTTTTGTTCGTCATACAGCAGCTTTGCTACACGCTTCCCCTTCCGAACCCGCTCGCGTCGACGCCTTCGCGTTTCGCAAGTCCTTTCCCATCAGGTTGAACCAGGAAAATGCGACCGAAGCTATTGCGCGGGCGTGGCGCACAAAAAGAGCCCGCCTGAAGACGGGCCAGAGCCTTTCTAGAGCGACGACAGGGGTGTCGTCAAGCTGAGCCTAACATTCCGTTACGCGATATCACGATAGTTTGTTACGCAGTAACGGTGACTGGCGCTCGTTACTTCTGTTGGCCCCGTGTTGGAATCAGATAAACGCCCCGTCTGCGAATCTACGTGCCTAAAGGATCTGTGTCACTAGATGGTTTCCGCGCTCGGACATTCTATGGCATGAGCACTTGCTCTTCGTAATGCTCATGCAATATGCGGCGGTATATAGGCCCGATACTCATGAGACGTTGTGACGTAGTGCACATGGCCATACTATGAATCGCGGGTGTGACCATGCGGTCCTGTTCTACGTTAGCCCGCGAACAGATCGCGAAGGACGGTGCCAACGAACACATTGTCCCGGCCACTCCCGATGCGCGTCCGAGGACGGGACCCTGAGTAGCCAATGTCGCCGAATAAGCCAACGAGGAGGTTGAAATGCAGTCGAATCGCCGTGAGTTCATCGTGGGAAGCGTTGTGGGGCTGGTATCGGCCGCATTCCTGCCGCACGTCGCCTATGCCGCGGAAGAACTATCCGAGACGGATCCGAGCGCAGTCGCTCTTGGCTACCGAGCGGATGCGACCAAGGTGGACAAGGTCAAGTTTCCGAAATACGCGACCGGCCAGGTGTGCGCGAACTGCCAGTTTTACCAAGGCAGTGCATCTACAAGAACCGCTGCCTGCCCGCTGTTCAACGGCAAGACGGTCGAAGGGGCCGGTTGGTGTAATGGGTACGTGAAAAAGGCGTAATGACGCTGGCGGGCGTGGCACGCGGAGATGCTACTACTTGCGCAGATAGTCGCTTGATGGCGTTATTTCCGGCTCGCACGCGCTCGAGATACCGCCTGCGTGAAGAACCCATCTCCGCTACACGACATTCATTATGGTGAACGGGCTACATGGCATATTCCTCGGATCGAGGTCGAAAATGAACGTGACATCTGGTGTTCCGCATCGCTCGCCATTGCGCAATAAGAAGGTGGAAATGGCACCCTCTTCACGCGTTAGAGTCTGGCAACGGAGAGTCCCTCTCCAGACTTTACTTTTTGATGTGCTGTTCGAGGTGGCCTTGATCTGCGGGGCAGGGTTTGCGCTGACTAAGTATCGCGCACATATGAACTATTACGACCAGCTAGTGCTGGTATGTGCGATTCCCGCGCTCACCACGCTGGGATGGCGCTGGAAGCCAGCGCGCGTGTTAATGGTGGGTATTGCCGCACTATCATTGTTTGCGATTCACCAGTATAGCGATGATCTCACTCGCGCTGATCATGAGTTTTTTCTGAAGTACTTTCTCTCAAGCCAATCTGCGATCCTGTGGATGAGTGCGCTGTTTGTACTTGCGACGCTGTTTTACTGGATCGGCATGCTATCCCGCTCAACATCGGGCGGGGCTATCGCGTCGAAGCTGACGTGGAGTGCGGTGTTGATGGGTTTCGTCGGGATGATGGTGCGGTGGTACGAGTCCTATCTGATCGGACCGGACATTGGCCATATCCCTATTTCGAATCTATACGAGGTTTTCGTACTGTTCAATCTCATCACTGCGCTCTTCTACCTTTATTATGAGAGACACTACGGCACACACGCACTTGGTGCTTTTGTGTTGCTCATCATTAGCGCCGCAGTCAGTTTTATGATGTGGTATTCGATATCGCGCGACGCGCAGCAAATTCAGCCTCTTGTTCCTGCGCTTCAGAGTTGGTGGATGAAAATTCATGTCCCGGCGAATTTCATCGGGTATGGCAGCTTCGCTCTGTCCGCGATGGTTGGGGTCGCCTACGTGATGAAGGACAAGGGCATCCTGGATGACCGGCTTCCTGCGCTCGAAGTACTCGACGATGTGATGTACAAGTCAATTTCCGTGGGTTTCGCATTCTTTACCATCGCGACGATTCTCGGTGCGCTATGGGCAGCGGAAGCGTGGGGCGGATACTGGAGCTGGGATCCCAAGGAGACCTGGGCCCTGATAGTATGGCTGAACTACGCCGCATGGTTGCACATGCGCTTGATTAAGGGGCTTCGTGGAAGAGCGGCAGCATGGTGGGCGCTGACCGGGCTGGTAGTAACGACATTTGCCTTCATCGGCGTCAACATGTTTCTTTCAGGACTGCATAGCTACGGGAAACTCTAAGGTTCGACGAGGAACTCAGTAACGATGTGCGGTGTCTGCGCAGTCGACGACTGCACGGAACCGCACGCCCGCGTCATCGCCTTCTACTGCAGCATGATCCGCAACGGGCTCCAGCCCGAGTAGGCAAGCACGGACCTCGTCATGCGTG
Organism: Paraburkholderia phymatum; assembly: GCF_038900715.1. GTDB lineage: Bacteria > Pseudomonadota > Gammaproteobacteria > Burkholderiales > Burkholderiaceae > Paraburkholderia > Paraburkholderia phymatum_A. The sequence goes on from NZ_JAYMRZ010000004.1 coordinate 408,598, forward strand.
CTTGCGCACCAGCCCTTACAATCGTTTTCCGTGCGTCGGCGATCTCGATGAAACGTGTTCAAACCAGACCTGTAGCTGCTAAAGAAAGCGCACCCGCCTGAAAGACATAGAAGGGCTTGGATTAAAGCAATGAGCCTGTATTGAATGTGGCGCGTAGCATCATCATTGCGACATCAATGCGACATTGAACATTCTCGCAACGGGACTTCGCCGTCTTGCAGAAGGACGGCAATCGAAATACAGACAGCCGCTCGAAGGAAAGTGCTGCCTGGTGGACGTCGAACCGATCGGGATCGGTTCAGCCTACACGTCGCCTATCTGTGTGGTGAAGTACGCTTCACGACTCGGTTTGGGTGCGCGTGCCGGTGCGACCGGCGCCCCGTCGTGGGCAGAGCTTGACGTAACGTCTGCGGCGCATCCGCACGCCTATCGGCGTTCCGATGTGAGGCGGTCATCAGGAGTTCGCGCTATCTGGAGGTAAAAGCGGAGACTCGGATACGACTGCTTGGCACGACGTTCATGCGGCGTACGGAGGCGTGATGCGCGGCGCTGCTTTGTAACCGGTGCGATCCACTGTTCCGGTGCGCGTAGGGCACCTTTTGTGGCTGCCCTCGCGCCTCACTCCGCAGCAGGGGCGGCCGTTTGTTTTCCGAAGAAGATCTACGAGAGCAGATTTGCACATTCTTAACGTAAAGTTTGGCGCGAGCCCACGCTTTCCCGGTCGTTGACGCAAATGTGCAATTTCATCGCATACCTCTTTTCACACGTAGCAATGTAAAAGCAACGGGCGTCATCTATGGCACACCTGTCTTTTGCAGTTCTGAACTGGCCATCTTCCAGTCAAACATAAGTAGGCACTGTGTCCATCGAGTGTGAAGTCGGTCTCTGCAGGTAGATCGAGCTACGCAAGACTATAGCGCGTAGATAATGCCCACAAACATCGATCCGAACAGGACCCACTTAACTGCATAGTAGGTGGGCCGATGCCAAGCCTTGATTCGCTTTCCCGTTAGACGGATGGCGTAGATGTACTTGAAAGCCCGGTTCAGAAAACCAGTACGGTCGCCGGTTTCATTGGGCGAAGCGGCGGCGCGGAGCACGACGTTCGCGAAACTTCGGTTCAACGCTGCGGCCCAGCGATAACACATCGGGCGTTCGACATCGCAGAAGAGGACGATGCGCGAAACTTCGGTTTCGTTTTTGGCGTAGTGGATATAGGTTTCGTCGAACATGACCTCTTCTCCGTCGCGCCAGTAATATTGGTCTCCATCAACCTCAATGTAGCAAGCAGGATTGGACGCGGTGACGAGCCCGAGATGATAACGAACAGAGCCGGCGTAAGGGTCGCGATGCCGAACGAGGCTCGCGCCGGGCGGTAGCTGCGCAAACATTGCCGCTCTAACGGTCGGAATTTCCTGGAGCAAGCGTGTGGTTATCGGACAAAGTGCCTGGGCGGAGGGATGAGGATCGTCATACCACTTCAGATAAAATCGCCGCCAACCAGTCTTGAAGAACGAATTAAATCCGATATCGTTGTGGCTTTCTGCGGCCGCGATTTTCTGTGCGGCATCGACCGCCAAGGCCTCATCCCGGATGGTCTGCCAGTTCGCTTTGAGAGACGCGAGTTCGGGAAAGCCCGATGTGTCAATGTAGGCACCACGCTTCAGCGTGGAGAATAAGTAGAAGACGGCGTTAAGCGGCGCTAGAAACGTTGAATGGTCGGACAACTGACGCCAGAACGGGAAGCGTACTTTGCCACGCATGGCAATATAGGAAGCGCTCGCGATAAACCAGAACAGAAACAGCACGCGCATCCTTACACTCCTATACGGTTCGGAAAGTTCATTAGATTGGGAGGCAAGTCTTCCGGGAATGCATAGCATGAGCTACCACGCTCGAATTTTGCCTTAATGGAATGACAGTTTGTGTGCGTCTATAGACGTCGTTACCACGTAACACAAGAGCAAGGCGACAATCGCGTGGCAGGCGACTTGGCAATGCTATCTGCCGATGCGTCGCGCCTACGCGTCACGAACGGCCATCGCGCATTAATCATCTGGCCGCGAATTTATCGCATCCGATTCAGGAATACTGTGCGATGTTCATCCACCGAAATTAAATGTTCAAAGCATCATATTTTCAACAAGAACGAAGTATCGCGACGGCATACGTTCGTATATGTATCCTTCATACTCTCATTGAAAGAAGATGTGATCGTCCCAGCAAGCGGGGAAAATCGGAATATTGTTAAGTCCGCATTCGGAGATGAAGACGAAATGAAGAAGCTGTACTCAGAAAACCAATCATCGAGTATGTGAAAGAGGTCGAGGCCGGCATGTCAGTCAAGGGTTTTCGCAGCATGCGTGACTTTCGCGTCGCCTCGTACTATGCATGCCGGGTAAAGGAGATCGGAGACGCATTCGATCGTGCGGGGAAACAGATCATAATCACGCTCCTAGCCTGAGACGCGTGGAAAGGGCGTCGACGGACCGCGAAAGAGAAAATGGCCGAATGCGGGCCATCTAAATTCTATAGGTGTAAATCACGATGCCTGGATTTTTGATGCCTGCTTTCCTTTCGGCCCCATTCTCACCTCGAACGAGACTTTTTGATTTTCACGAAGGGACTTGAATCCGGTAGATTGAATCTCAGAAAAATGAGCGAAAAGGTCTTCACTGCCGTCATCGGGCTTGATGAAACCGAAGCCCTTTGTGTCATTGAACCACTTCACAGTACCTGTAGCCATTTGCTCGTCCTTTGAATTCGGCGTTACCAACAAAATGCTTCTAATATGAGGATGCACGACCGATGTCTGGACCGCGACCAACACATGATCGAAGGCCCTCGATGACTGACAGTTGCCAGAGAAAATTCCGTCCTTGCCCTATATGCATCGATGACCGTGGCGATTTTATTGGCCGTCAGACGAATACTCAACGAACTTCAAGTATCCGTATATAGACTCGCGTATGGCGTCTCCATCATCCGGGCATCGAACCAGGTCATAAACTAAAAAAAGGACGACTAGGCGAATCGGGACGCAAGGATGAGTTCATTCGATTTCCGACCCTGTGATTTGTTGTCGAACCTACGACGTCGAACCGCGACTCTCCGTCAAAAATTCTGGGTATCGAATGTATATACCAATGGAACCTTGAACAGTGTTCTGAGGTTTCGTTTAATCAGAAGTTAGTAGATTGAGCCTACTGGGAGCCGGTCGGCGTGCAGTCTCAGTGATCATTCATCAACGCAATGTCCGGTACCAGATAACCTGTATCGACCGGATTGCGTCGAGTGTCATCCTCACCTGGGATATCATCGGTCGCATCACCGGGCTCCCTATTTGAAGGTCGCAAACAATAGGAGGTCTTCACCAATGTCAATCTCCGGCTGGTTTATCCTCGCGCTGGCTCTTTCGATGTCCAACCTTCCATTCAGCACAGAAAAGGTCTTTGGCGTTATCTCCCTTAGGCGCGGCAAGAGATTCCGGGTATACATGTTGGAATTTGCATTGACGTATCTGATTCTGGCCGTTACGGCTTATGCGCTAGAGGCACGGGAGGGTATGGTGTTCGTCCAAGGTTGGCAATTCTACGTAATTACTGTAGCGCTGCTGGCGGTGTTCTCATTTCCAGGATTTGTATTCCGGTTTTTGCTCCGACACACATAGCTTTTCCCCCATGGGATGACGGAATGCACATCACGAGGACGGTCTGGCGCATAACAGGATGTCGATGGAGACACCGAATACTTGAGCGGTGTCTCCATCTCCCATGTCCTATGTTCCAGCCGGACGTGTTGCCCGGCTGCGCGGGCGCGGTTAGGGTGTTTGAAAATTCTCGGTGTTCAATATCGCGCTTACCGCGTCGCGCGTACGCACGAACTCGCTCTCGAAATCAAGCGTACGACGCGCGGTGGACATCGCCATCAGGATGTCCGTGCCACCATTCTCTGAACTCTTGAGCCAAAACCAGAGGCGGCGCTCGCGGACATAGAACATCGAGAAAACGCCGATCACGAGCAAAAGGCTGCCGATATAGACGAGCGTTTTACCCGGTGCGCGCGTCAACTGGAACGCCGACGCCTGCACCTGCGTGAAGGAATCGAGCTGAAGAAAGATCGGCGCGCCATAGTAGAAGCAGTCCGACAACGCATCAATTGAAGACCGGACAAACGACATATGTGACGGGTCCTGCTTCACCTCGGGTTCGCCATTTTCAATTCGCGAAAGTTGCCAGAGATCCCACATCACGCCATTGAGCGTGCGCAGAAACTGCGTGGCCGTTTCTTCCTGTTGCCCTTTGGGCTCTGACCGGTCAAGCAAATCGGCGATTGCCTGGAAGCCGCCCGCTGATGACACGGCGAGCGTGGGCGCCTTGCCTCCCTTAACACCGGCGAAATGATCCAGCAGTCGAGACACGTCCGTCTCAGCACGATTCTGAGTATCGGCCTCAGCATTCGAATACGAGCGCCGTACAAATCGAGCGACCGCCCGGCGACGCATGTCGGGACTTTCTAAGGCGGCTCGCAGGTTCATCCAGTCTCGCACTGAATTATGTTCGTCAGCGGGAATCCGAAGAAAACGGAATGGGTCGTTGAGGCTTAACCTCACGCCGGACAGAAACATACGCTGTCCCGAGATATCGACGGGAAGCATAAAAGTTTGATACTCGTGCGCCTGACCGTTAACGTCGCGCACCTTATATTGCATCGAGGGTCCGAGATTTCGCAGATGCGTAGGTTGATTGCTTTTCGCGCCCGAGCCGAGTCGCGCATCGATCTTATCAACCAGCGTATGTTCTTTTGGAGCCCGTCGCGCGCTATGGGAGTCGTCAGCATTGCTCGTATCTTCGACATTGATCGAACGAAAATCGGTGAATTCGACCGTCACTCCCTTTTCCTCTGCTGTCCGAAGACCAATATGCGTCATACCTCCGATCACACCCTTGAGCGGCTCTGTGGCTGCCGTCCTGCCTGCCATGGGCCACACTGTCATCGCAACCTTCGAACCGCCATCCTGGAAGCTCGACTGATAAATTGAAATTCCGTCGTAGGTGAACGGCTTGTTCACCTGAACGCGTGCCTGAACGTGCCTGCCCGTCTTACGATCCGTCACGACGATGTCACTTGCGAACAGCTTGGGCATACCCGTTGAATAGTAATCGACCACGAATCTGTTTAATTTTATTGAAAACGGCAAATCCTGGATCAGTGAACCGTCCCGCCGACTAAGTATCGCCGAGCTAGTTTGGTGCCCTTCGGATACGAGAGCGAACGCTCGGAACGCTGGGTTAGACGGCGATAGTCGATGGTCCGGTGAGATTGCGTCGATGTCAGTGTCTAGCTCGGTCGCCGTCTTGCCGAAGATCCACGTTTGTAATTGGATGGGAAGATTGCTGTCCAGAAGACCGCCTACACAGATCACCACAATCGCCACGTGTGCCGAAATGTAGCCCAATTTTGTAAGAGCACCTCGTTTGCCTGCGATGAGGATCTCTCCTGTACCGGTTTCACGGCTGACTAACCTATAGCCTAACTGGCGCCCGAGACGCATCAGAAGCTCTGCTGGATTGGCGCAACCTGTGGTGGTCGCATGGAACTCACACTTATGGCGGAATGCGCGAAGGCTCCGTTCGCGTACGCGATCTTTCCAGCTCCGCGCGTCCATGATCATGTTCGGAGCGTTATGAATGACGCAGAGTGAGACCGAGATCACGAGGAAGATCAAGATCAACATGAACCACCACGCCCCGTACACGTCGTACAGACCGAGGCCGCGGAAGACGTCAGCCCAGAATGGACCGAACTGGTTCACGTAGTTGGAGTATGGATCCTCTTGCGTGACGACAGTACCAATGACACTTGCAATCGCCAGTATCACGAGCGAAGCAATGGCAAAACGCATCGACCTGAGGAGGTCGACGACGCGCTTGAGTTCGTTTGCATTTGCACGAACTCCAAAGCAGATGCGGCCTTCGGCCGTCCGACGCTCGCTCAAGGGCACTCCTGATGTTTGGGGTTATGCGGGGGTGTGGAGGATTAGTATCCTCGTCATGTCGACCGGTCCTGGTCCTTCGCGCGGATAAAACCTATCGGGAATTCTGATTTCTACACCAGTTTATGGTGAGAACAAAGAGTAACGGACTATACGTGCGTATATGTTCGGTTGCGGCGCTTGTTATCAACATTCTGCGACCTTAAGTGCATGATTCATATACCCGTGGATCGTTGATTGATCGAGATCGAGAGTATTTAATGCGGTAGCCGACACAGGCTACGTACCGGGGCATCGCAGAGCGCGCTAGATCCCGGCTATCTCGTTCATGTATAGGAGAATCCAGATGTTGAAGAGACTCTCGGTCATTGGTGCCGTAGTGATTGCATGCACATCGTTGTTTAGCACCGGTGTTTGGGCTGACTCCGATGGTCAAGATCTTCCCACAGTAAAACGACAGCTTCCGCAATACACCGAAGATGGACAGCTATTACTTCCGAAGAACTTTCATCAATGGATCTACGTCGGCAGTCCGTTGACACCTAACGCTCTTAACGGCGGAAAGGCGAACTTTCCTGAGTATCATAACGTGTACATCGAACCGGGTTCGTACGCAATATACAAAAAGACCGGTGAATTTCCTGAAGGCACCATCTTCGTCAAGGAACTGCAGCTGACCGAGCCACAACAGTTCCCTGATGGATCAAGGAACGAGCCTTCGGGTCGTGGCTTTTTTCCTGGGAAGTTCAACGGCGCCGATGTCACCGTGAAGGATTCAAAGCGCTTCGCGGCAACGGACGGCTGGGGGTACTTCAATTTCAATCACTTTGAGCCCAAGGCAAAGATGGCAAAGGTTAAGGCGAAAGAGGAGTGTGCGTACTGCCATATCGCAAGTGCGAAGAAGGACGACGTGTGGACGCAGTTCTACCGCTTGCTCGACGATAATGGACACCTGAACCCCAATTACAAGCCGTAATCTCGGTAGGGTTGTGCGCCCGGTTATAGCTGCTGGTGGGCCCTACGGGGCATGTGATGGACCCCGTCGGCCAACCAGCGTTTTGCCGCACGTATGCTTCGACTCAATGCGAGATGTGCGTTGCTGTTTTTCGGCGGATGCAATGTCTGGTCCCGCAGATATCGACTCGCGTGTGGTAGCGGAATCCGCGCGAGAGAAATTGAGGCAGGAAATTCCCGCTCACGCCGTAGTAGTCAACATCGAGCCGCACACGCAAACTCAGAGTGAGGGAGTGCAAGTGTCGACGCGCGCTGCACATATTTCGCGCACCCAATACAGAGAGGGGCACCGTCGATTAGCTGGACGTGATTGACGGCGATCGAGCCGACGACATACTCCAGAAACGCGCTGTAGACATCCGAAAAACCACCTTATCGAGGGGATACCCGGGTATAGCACGCGTATACCAATCCCAAATTGACGCGGACTATTAGCGTGCGTCAAATTAGACGCAATAGTTTGCTGCACGTTTTTCACGAACCTGTCCTGAATTACGAACGGTGATACAAGTGAACGCTACCGAAGACGAGCAACAGGCTCTTGAACGCATCGTTCTGAACGGGCCGAAGGGAGCGATCGTTTTAGCAGGTGCCGCGACAGGCATCGTGGTCCTCATATGGATCGTGTTTTACGTACTCGTTTTCCTCCCGCGTGGCGTTATCCAATGAGCGACAATTTTCGGAAAGAATCGACGGTTGATTTGATCCATAGGATCGAACGCAACTGGGCGATCCTGATGTCGGCGATCATGCTCGTCCTCGTACTGACGGTCGTCTTCACAGGGTTGCATTGGGCAATGATGCCGCCATCAAGAGTAGAAACGATACGCATCGCATCCCTGCAAACAAATAGTGAGTTCGTCGAAAGTAATCTGGGGAGCGCGGGATCGACCGACGGGTCCGTTACTGTACGAATACTCGCACAACAGTATTCATTTACGCCTCAATGTATCCTGCTTCCTGCAAACACGCCTATTACTTTCAGAGCGACCAGTGCAGATGCGATTCACGGTATGTTGGTGACGGGGACTAACATCAACTCAATGGTCGAACCGGGCTACATATCCACGTTCAAAACCGTTTTTCCACGGCCGACCGAACATCTGATGCCCTGTCATGAATACTGCGGAACGGGCCATCAGGCAATGTGGGCGCACGTCAAAATCATAGATCGTGCGGCGTTCTTTGAAATGCTCAAGCGCAAGGGCGTGAACGGGAGGCTTGACTGTGTTAATTAACAAGCGGCTTGTGCTGTTGCATTTCTGGCTGGCGTTCGCGAGTTTCGCCGTTGCTCTGGTGTTAGGGGCCTGGCAGATGTACGTCAGAAGTCCACTACATCCGTGGATCAGAGATCCTGAAATCTATTACCGATCCGTCTCCGCACACGGTTCAATCATGGCGTATGTATTCCCGACGCTGGTCGCGATGGCCTTAGGATACGCAGTCATCGAGCTTTCGCTCAAGCGTGAGATTGTTGGGGTGAAGTGGGCCTGGGCCGGATTTGCCTCCGTTGCGTTGGGCTTTGTGCTGGCTGTTGTGGCGATAGCGAGGGGTACTGCGTCGGTGCTCTATACGTTTTATCCGCCGATGATTGGTAGCTCGATCTACTACATGGGCGTGGTCCTGATCGTCGTCGGGTCATGGGTATGGGTGGCCCTGATGGGTGTGAACCTCGCAGTATGGAAGCGCAAAAACCCGGGTGTTCCCGTTCCGCTCCCTATGTTCGCTTGCGTCGCGAGTGCGTATCTTTGGGGGTGGACGGCGGTCGGGGCAGCCATTGAAATCAGCTTTCAGATCCTACCTGTCGCGTTAGGATTGAAACACAATATCGACGCTGGTCTCGCGCGTGTTTTCTATTCATGGACACTTCACGCCATTGTGTACTTTTGGCTAATGCCAGCCTACATTGCGTATTACACGATCGTTCCGCGCGCGATCGGCGGGAGGCTTTATAGCGATTTGATGGCGCGCTTATCCTTCGTGATGTTTCTCGTGGTGTCGATGCCGATCGGTATACACCACCTGTTCGCCGATCCCCAAGTGGGTTCGGGCTTCAAATTTATGCATTCGGTTTTCACGGCTTTGGTTGCAATTCCCACGTTGCTGACGGTATTCACAATCTGCGCGTCGGTGGAAATCGCCGGAAGATTACGCGGCGGGAAGGGCGTCATCGGTTGGTTGAAGGCTCTTCCGTGGGACAACCCCATGATGCTTGCAATCACATTCTCGTTTGTGATGCTGGGTTTTGGCGGGGCAGGCGGACTCATCAACATGAGTTATCAGCTGGATTCGACCATACACAACACTCAATGGGTGACGGGGCATTTTCACCTCATCTTCGCTGGCGCTGTGGTGATCATGTACTTCGTAATCGCATATGACCTGTGGCCGCAAATCACCGGCCGCGCGATTACGGATATAAAGCTGATCCGCATCCAGCTATGGCTCTGGTTCATCGGTATCATGGTATTGACGATTCCATGGCATTTTGTAGGTATATTGGGGATGCCGAGAAGGATGGCGTACTTCGATTACTCGAACAGCGAGATCTCATCGCAGGCGCTGCCTGTGATCATGTCGGTCGTTGGCGGGTTCGTCTGTCTGATAGCAGGCGTTATTTTTATATTCATTCTCGCCCGCGCACACCGCTCAGCTGACAGCTTCGTTGAGGACTACAGCTTTAGTATCCCGATCCATTGGACCGAGAACGTTCCATCTGCGTTGAACGGTTTTCAGTTGTGGCTCGCCCTGATGATTGGTCTGACATTGTTCAACTATGGATATCCGATTGCCTCGCTGATCGCCCGTCCCGACACGACTGTCCCCGGAATCCCGATTGGTCAGGAGCATTGACATGGACGGGAAACCAGTTTTTTCCATGACGAACCGATGGCTGGTCGCCAGCGTGTTTGGAACCCTTGCCATCGCCGTCATCTCGGCGGCGACGGGATTTGTTCTCCTGCCCATGGCGCAGAGCGACCCGCAATTTCAAGGCATATGGAACGCGATCTGTAGTGCGGCCGGAGTATCCCGGCACTGGGCACAGAACGAATCAATCGTCTTTCCTGCAGTCGATCCGGTCAGCGCAGTCGCTATCACGCCGCGGACGCTCGCTAAAAACAACCCAGACGCAGTGCAACGTGGCGGGATTCTCGCGACCCGATGCGCCGGCTGCCACAATGCCTCTCAAGTCATTGCGCCACTTCTGGCCGGGCAAGACGCTGCCTTTGTGTACAAGCAACTCTCTGACTTCCAAAGCGGCGCGCGCACCAATGTAATAATGACCTCGATGGTCAAAGGATTAACCGATAGGGATATGCGTGACCTTGCACAGTACTTCGCGTCATCAGGACAATTGATCAGCGGCGACGCGAAAGGCATTGGAAGCGAGCCGCCCATCGTTGCTCATGGAAACCCCACAAAGAACGTCGTGTCGTGTGCTGTGTGTCATGGGGGTGTCGATCACAAGGCCGGGGCACCATTTCTGCAGGGTCTTTCCGCATCCTATCTGAGCGCTCAACTGAGTGCCTTTGCCGCAGGTCAACGACATAATGATGCCGGCGAGCAGATGAGAAACATCGCGCGGAACCTCACAAAAGCAGAGATAAACGATGCCGCGTCATACTACGCGCGCCTCAAAGATTCGGCTACAGATGGAACACGGAACTGACACCGTCGGCATCTTGCCGACATCGCCGGAATGAGTCGCTCCGCCTTCGCCGCGCAATTCATGAAAGCATTCGGCCAGTCGCCAATGGCCATGCTGAAGGTCGTGCGCTTGAAGAAAGCTACGGAATTGCTTGCTACGACCAGCTTTCCAGCGGCCGAAGTGGCGAAATGGTCGGCTTTTCGAGTCGAAGCAACTTCTCACTGGCATTTAAGTCACTGCACGGCTTGGACCCTGGTGCGTTCCGAAGCCGCCTTACCTCTGTCCACGAGCAGCCAAACCGGAGGCTCGGTATTATCCGGACACAGCGAGGGCTAGCCTCGCTCGGTCTCGGCGGTCGACGCAATGGAAAGCCGGGCTGATACGGGGTCTGCGTGGGTAAGGCCGCCTCGCGAATGCGATGTTCCAGAGTGAGGTGTGAATCATCGCTCATTACAAGGAAGACGAGGGAAGCTTCACGGTCTCGTCGTCCGTAGAGCTGGCCAGACGGCGCAGAACATCCCCTCGCGGTCGCACATCATACGACGATGGCAAGCCTACATTCTGCATCAGCAGGTGAAACGATTTGTCCGCAGCTTCGCGCTTATGGACGCCGCGACAGACATCCCGTCTGATCGATTTCGACTTGCTGATGACGTGTCGGATCACCCGAGCGCTCTTCGGACTTCAGGCTCCCGACTCGGTGATCGCACTGTAGACCAGTGTTCGCAACTGACGACGCACCGGGTGCGCGGACGACGGTAGCAGTTGGGTAAGGAAAAGCACGATCAGGTCCTCGTGCGGGTCGACCCAAAAGAAAGTACTGGCCGCACCTCCCCAAAAGAAATCGCCCGCGCTACCTGGAACCAGCGTATTCGCAGGCGTCATGGTGGTGGCAAACCCAAGGCCAAAGCCGACGCCTTCGTAAGCGGCCTCGCTGAACAGCGAGCGCGACAGACGTGGAAGGTCGAGACCACCCGGCAGATGGTTGACGGTCATCAGAGCCAGCGTCTTCGGCCCGAGCAGTCGCACGCCGTCCAGTTCGCCGCCACGGAGTAGCATCTGTGCGAACCGCATGTAGTCGGTGGCGGTCGATACAAGGCCGCCGCCGCCGGAGACGAAGGAGGGCGGCTTGAGGTACGGACTCGTACGCGGATCGTCCTGCAGCGTCGGCGCTTTCGCTGATACAACCTTTGAGCCGAGCGCGCCGATCGCGTAGCAGGCGCAGAACCGGGAGATTTTCGCCTCAGGCACGTAAAAGGCTGTGTCGACCATGCCCAAGGGATCGAAGATCCGTTCTTTCAGAAAAACCTCGAACGGCGTTCCGCTAACCTTACCGACGATATAGCCGAGCACGTCCGTCGAAACCGAATAATTCCATGCTTCGCCTGGCGAAAATTCAAGCGGCAACGTAGCCAGTTTCTCGATCATCTCGTCTAGCGTGCCCGCGTTCGCGAGCTCTCCCACCTTCAGCCTTCGATAGGCTGCGTCGACGTTAGTGTTTTGCTGAAAGCCGTAGGTCAACCCTGAGGTATGGCGCAGCAGATCGACCACGAGCATCGGGCGCAGCGGCGGTCGCGTCTGGAAGCTCTCCATAAACCCACCCGTGTAAACGCCGAGCTTTTCCCATGCCGGAATGTACTTGCTGACTGGATCATCCAGCGCAATCTTGCATTCCTCGACGAGCATCATGACCGCCACGGAAGTGATGGGCTTGGTCATCGAGTAGATACGGAAGATCGCATCTTCAGCTAGCGGCACCTTGCGCTCGCGGTCGGCAAGGCCAAGTATCGAATTCAGTGCGAGTTCGCCACGTCGCCAAACCTGAGTAACGGTGCCTGCCAGCTTGCCAGTGGCGATGTAGTTCGCGTCGATAAAACGTTCTATCCGCTCCAACCGTTCACGCGACATCCCCTGCTTTTCGTGGCGTCCTAAACCCGTGCTTTCTCCTTTGCTGAGCGTGGCAGCTACCCGGAACCCATTTGGCGTGAGTCCGGCCCGCAATTTGGATCATTCGGTGATTCTCGCCAAAAGTGAAGCTGATCTCAATCGTTCGGTGAAACAAGGGCGACGGGCAACTGTGCGCCTACACCGGTGCTTGGTGCATGAATAGCAACGCATGGGCCCGCTTTGCAGCGGGGATCGGCTTTGCGGTGAGGATCGTCGACCGGAAAGAACCGATGTCGTTGAATTGAACGTCTGGGATGACAAAGCTCCCCGCAAGCATGTCGGCGAGATACACGTGTACTTTAGCGGAAGAAAGGTCGCTTGGAGGCCGAGAATGGTCGATGAATTTCGAAGAATATGAATGCGACGGGCAGCACGCGTACGCGGATGTCGCCAACCGTGGCGGCTATCCTTACGGCCGCGATTAACGCCGAGCGGATCTTGCGGAGCATGCCTGTTTGGGCGCGAATCATGGCCTGGTGAGTTTTCCAAAACTTGGCTCTATGCGATATGCCATCGAATTCATAGTATGGGTGCCAGTGGCATTCCGCCGCTGGTACTTGGGAGCCTATGATGCCGATTCTTACCACCGACATGCGCGACGTCATCCAGCGCGCGATCCTTTCGTTCGTCGCGACAGTCAACGAGGATGGATCGCCGAACCTTTCGCCGAAGGCGTCGCTTGTCGCGCGCGACGACGCGCTGTTTTTTGCGGATATCGCCTCGCCTCAGACCATCAGGAATCTCCGACGCAATCCCGCAATTTCGATCAACGTCGTCGATGTCTTCGCACGACGTGGCTACCGCTTCAACGGGACGGCACGCGTCCTGCCTGATGGCGATCCTGATCGAACAGCCGTCGCCGAGTGGGTGTGGCAGACGAACGGTCAAGACTATCCGGTAAATCATGTCGTCCGTATCGACGTGCGTGATGCGCTGCCGTTACTTTCACCTGCCTATCGGTTCGGAGATGCGCCTTCGGAAGACGCGCTGCGCGAAACGTACATGGCGAAATACGGTGTCCAGCAACAGATGCAGGACACTCGCGGGCGCTGAGTGTACGTGCCACATGCGATTTCCGCCCGCTGATGCGGACACGGTCCGCAAATGACGCGAGTGGTGTCGCCGCGACGCGCACCGGCGGCGCCCCGCGATGTGCCGTGAACGAGCGGCGGGATTCGGTGTCGCGCGCGCGTCGCTTTCGGGCGGTTCACATGTCCGGACGATGGCATCGCGAACCAGCTCGAAATAGATGCTGTAGAAGTTGGTAGGCCCACATCGTTGGTATGTGTCAGCGATGCGAAGGTATATCGTGAATTCGGAAGTCGCACACTAAGATTACTTGAACAACGTAAAGGTGGTCACGATCTGTAATGCGGAACCGGTTGATCACGCCTGCGACACGAGTTCTATTCGCCTTGTGAGTAATCTGAAAGGAAATTGTTTGATATGCGGGTCATAGGCGGCGGAGGTCGACGCTTTGGGCTTTTCCGAAAATTCTAGTTCAGTCGTTCAAAAATGACTCCAAGGATACGTGTGTACCCACCTCTGCGTATCAGATGAACGGACTGCTATCCTTGGTTCATTTCGATCGAATCGAGCACGATGAAGGCGACATCCAATCCTGCTGGGCCTTCGCCGCCTGAGCCGCTCATTCAACGGATTTGGTTGCGCGTGTCGCACTGGCTCAATACATTAACCGCGCTCATCATGATGTGTTCCGGATGGCGCATTTACGATCGTCCCCGGTATTCGACGGCATTGTAATTCCACCGTTGATCTCGCTCGGCGGAGCGTTGTAGTCGCATTTTGCAAGGGTAAAGAGGAAGAGGAGAGCGACATGAAAGAGTCCCCCCAGATCGGCGACAGGATCACCGACAAATCAGCACCGCCCGATGAGCGCACTGTCCGCGGCTGGATCGGACCCGAGGCGTTCGAGCATTGGGCCGAGCTGCAGAGCTGGATCGAAGCATCCTACCCCGGTGTTTTCGCGCCGGATTGGCTCTATGGTGGCAAGAATCGCGGTTGGTCACTGCGCTACAAGAAGACGAGGGCGTTCTGCACCTTGCTGCCGGCATACAGGCTGTTTTCGGTTCTGGTGGTCTTGGGGCATGCAGAGCGAGAGAAGTTTGAGGAGCGGCGTTATTTCTGGAGCCCGCAATTGGTCAAGCTCTACGATGAAGCCCGACAGTACCCTGACGGGAAATGGTTGACTGTTGCGATCTCATCCGCAGATGATCGGCGTGAGGTGATGGAGCTTGTGAGTATGAAGCGCCCTCCGCTATCACGCGATTGAATGTCGCGGAAGTCCTCCAACCGGCGACACACTTCTCGGGCTCGATCGCACGGACGTTACGTGGCTACTTCTACGCTAGGCGCTATCCCGGGAAGACATGGGCGAGCGAGGTGGGGGCGACGATGCAACTGGATTTTGGGCCGAACCTGTCGACGAAGCACACCCGCAAGCAGTAATTTCCGGATGAGATGAGCCGCGTTGTGCCTTGGTCAAGGCTTATAGCACCGATCGAGCCGTACTACCCAAAGGACAAGACCGGAAGGCCGCCATTTCCAGCCGACAATGCTGCACGTCCGCTTCCTTCAGCAATGATTCGGGCTGTCAGACCCAGCGATGGAAGAACCGTTGCATGACGTGCCCGTCTTTCGCGAGTTTGCCGGGCTGGATTCATTATTCAGGCATGACGCGACTGCCGGATGAAAGCGATCCTGCGGTTGACCGGTTGTCGCCACGCAGACGGGTGAAGCAGGCGGCATGCGGGTGACCGTTGAGTCTTCGTGCCGCCGCTTCGTGGTTCTCATTCATCCAAGGCGTCGCGCTCGAGTCGCCCGCGAAGCCTAAAATATTCAGGCATCCGGTCGACCCTCTATTAGTCTAGACGCGAACCCCTAGCATGCCCGCCACGATGATTACAGTCCAAACCGAGCAAGCGGCGATCAGGGACCAGCAAATTCGGTTTGCTCTTTGGATACTTACGCCGTGAGCCAGCATAACGGTCCGCAGACCGCAAGCGATATGCGAAAGAACAAGCAATACACCGAGTGAATAGTGAGGGATCAGGCGCTCGGACCAGGCGTCGCGTATCAGCCCTGTCGGTTGATACGTTGCCCACGCGTAGTCGGTATCCGTTCCGAAGTAACGCGCGAGAATGAATACCGAATTAATATGCGAGGCAATGAAAATGACAAGATACGCGCCGGACGCCGTCTGGAGCGCTCCGAGAAAGTCCTGCTTGAGGCTGAGCTTCGGCGTCAACAGTACCAGACCACTGACGATTTGAAAGAAAAACAGTCCGATCAAAACAGGTTCAAGCCATCCCGCCCGATAGACACGGCGCAGTACGAGCATGACTGCCTTATGCACGTCGGTGCCGAAGATTCCCACTGCGTGATTACCCAGATGTGGAAACAGGTACACTGCAATGATGGCAACTGATGCCACACCGTGAAGCACGCGCACCCGACCTGTGTTCACATGTAGCCGCGAGAGAGCGGCATCGCTTCGGTCAGTGGAAAGCGCCAACAGGCTTCCGACAATCACGGCGCCCCACAACCCGAGCCATACCTTCCCATCTGCCCCGTTTATTTTCATCAGGTAAAGCAGAACCCCCACGATGACGTACAGTGGCGGTGAGGCAAATGTAAAGTGCGCAAGACGCCGCAAAATGACGGCTTGCCCGCCGCTTGCGTCGAGTCGGGCGAGGGACAACAGGCTGACAAACGCGCTCGCCGGCACCGCGTATACCAATGCAATAGCGAACAACGCGCCGGCAGCGCTGTGGTTACTGGTCGCCTCGTAGAATTTCGTGAGGTACCACGGATAGCCCAGCGCGAGCACGGTCGGTGCAAAGTGCCAATAAAGCGAGGAGGTCCGATCAGCTCGAGCAATCGTAGAGTTCATAGTGATGGTTCCAAATGTTTCAATTGCGTGCAGGCGCGGAGAGATGTCGTGTAGACGACGCCCGTAACGAGTCTAAGATTTTGCGGCTTGGAACGTGGGCCGAAATTGCCGGCATGAATTGGGCCATAAAGATCCATTCGTCTGGGAAAACGAATGTCCCAAGGAAAGGCGAGATTCAAGGAGGGAGACCGCGTGGACGACCTTTTGATCAAGCTGGACGGAGTGGGTCCGATCCAGCAGCAAGTGTACGAAGGCATCTACTCCGCGTTGGCAGACGGTCGACTGGAGCCAGGGCAACGCTTGCCGGCGTCGCGAACATGGGCGCTCCAACTCGGGGTGTCTCGAAACACGATAAGAGAGGCGACCGCCGCGTTGATAGCGGAGGGCTGGATCGAGACTCGTGTCGGCTCCGGCTTATACGTGCGCGCCACTCCTCCACAGAGCAATGTTCTTGCTACAAGCTCCGAGCCCCGACTACGGCTAGCCGAGTGGTCAGAGCGTCTTCCTGTCACGACATTTGTGCTGCACGACAAGGACGTGGATGTAGATTTTCGTCCCGGCAAAGTTTCCGACGAAGCCGAACAGGTATTTCGGCGCAGGCGCTTAGCCCGATGGCCCGCCGATATGGAGCCGGGGCACCTTTCTGAATATGGCCCGCCAGAGGGAGATGTCAGGCTGCGCGATCGGATTGCCACCTACTTGCGTCAATCGCGATCGGTTCGTTGTACTGGGGCGAATGTCGTTATTACCACCGGCACTCATCAGTCACTTGATCTTCTGTCGAGACTATTGCTGGGTCCGGGCACCTCGTTCGCCGTGGAGGATCCGGGCTTTCCCATCGTGACTCAGATTGCGCGGCTATCCGGCTCCGAACCGTTTCGACTTCAAGTCGACGAACAAGGAGTCAAGGTCGAGGAAATTCCAGAGGGAATCGCTGGACTGTACTGCACGCCGAATCACCAGTTTCCGTTGGGGGTTACGCTCTCGCCGGCGCGACGGAAAGCGCTGCTTGCACGCGCGGCGAAAGATGATTTCGTTATCCTCGAAGACGACTACGACTGCGAGTTTTACTACGGAAAAATGCCATCCCCATGCCTGCAGTCGGCCGATAGGGAACAACGTGTGATTTATCTCGGTTCCCTGTCAAAGACCCTGGCACCGGCTTTCCGGCTTGGGTTCATTGTCGCGCCTCCCTGGCTGCTCGACAGCCTTAGAAGGGCAAAATGGATAGTAGACAGGCAAACGTCCATGCATGTCCAGAATACCTTGTTGCAGTTCATGATAAGCGGCGATTTCGCTTCCCACCTGAACGGCATGCGTTCGGAATACAAGCAACGACGCGCGACTCTGCTTGAAGCAATCCGCGATCGTCTCTCGACATGGCTGACTCCCTTGGAGTCGACGTGCGGCCTGCACATTTCCACGCGCGTGAACGCCGGCTACGACATTGACGCGCTGTGTCGTATAGCGGACGAGGAAGGTGTCGGTATATATAGGGGCGATATATTTTCCAGCGCGGGACAAGCGTCCGATGTACTGGTTTTCGGCTTTGGCGGGACACCAGTACAACAAATCACGAAGGGTATCAGTCTGCTCGCCTCGGGTTGGCAAAGCGAAACCCAATCTCTTGCCCGCACATCCAGCAAATGAACAACTTGATGCGGCTCCCCTTCGAGAGTATTACCGACCATGCGCTGTGCGAGAAATAGCCGGATTCCGCTCTCAGATCAGCGTGGTGCCCACCAACGAAAAGCTCGCCACCGTAGTACGCTCCTCCACCTTTAGGAAACAAGGTGGCTCCGAGCCCGATTTGCACGCAGTGCCCCGCAAAACAATATTTCATGTGAGGGCGCGAATCATGTTCCAGCGGCACGGATGACCACTCTTATCTCGCGATCCGCTCCGCGACTTTGCGAATGAACGGAGCCGCTGTCACGACAACCGGAAGCATGGTCAGCCACGAAACGCTCCATGACGTTAGCCAATGCGGGACGAACATGCCACCTTTGACAAAC
This sequence comes from Paraburkholderia phymatum, assembly GCF_038900715.1. GTDB lineage: Bacteria > Pseudomonadota > Gammaproteobacteria > Burkholderiales > Burkholderiaceae > Paraburkholderia > Paraburkholderia phymatum_A. Next base: position 427,131 of record NZ_JAYMRZ010000004.1, read on the forward strand.
GGAATGCTTGCGATAGCGGCGGCAATTGCACTAGTCAGTCCCGCTTGAAGAACGCCAAAGACGAAGTGACTATGACGAGACGAGATCTTCAGCATACGGATCACCCTTCGTTTATGTTCGACGCCGTGTGTTTTCACGTCGTCGTATTGAGAGTCTTCACTGTAGGCCAATCTGATGCATTTGATCAGGTCTTGCCGACTCAATAACATGCTCGTCCGTATCATCGCGAGGACGGCTCCGCCAGCATGGTACATAAAAAAATTCCAATTCTTGGTCCTTTCTTGTGATCCTGTACGGATCAACAATACAGGTTCCGCATGGAGAAACGACTCATGAATAGTGGGAGCTAGCGGGATTGATGTGTGGTTACTGGCGTGTGCGTGGTATCGCCATGGAACGCATTTGGCCTGGCGCGGTGCGTCAAAAAGGCCGGATTGCGCCCGCAACCGACGGGGCGCGCCCAACGTCCTGAACAAGATCTACCTGAATGCCGCACACGACCTTACACCGCACGAACGACGTTCTCGATCAGCGCCTTTCCGTGCTGAGCGCCGGGCCACGACGCGACGCGCTGATGCGCGGTCTGCGTGGCATCGAAAAGGAAAGCCTGCGCGTGACGCGCGACGGCCGCCTCGCTCTTTCGGCCCATCCGACCGCACTCGGCTCGGCGCTGACGCATCCGTCGCTGACGACCGACTATTCTGAAGCACTACTCGAAATCATCACAGCCACCGAGCCCGACGTGGCCGCGACGCTTGAACGCCTCGACGAACTGCATCGCTACGTGTACGCGGCACTCGATCGCCAGCGGGAAATTCTATGGAACCAGTCGATGCCCGGTCTGCTGCCCGACACCGATGACGGCATTCCGATCGCGCACTATGGCACGTCGAGCGTCGGGCGCCGCAAGTACGTGTACCGCGTCGGTCTCGGGTTGCGCTACGGGCGCACGATGCAGTGCATCGCAGGCATCCACTACAACTATTCGCTTGACGAAGAAGTGTGGCGCGTACTGCACGCGGACCAGCAGTCGACTGCGACGCAGACCGATTACCAGTCCGACCGCTACCTCGCGCTGATCCGTAACTTCTGCCGAACGAGCTGGCTCCTGATGTACCTGTTCGGCGCGTCGCCGGCGCTCGACGCGCGCTTTCTGCGCAGCCGCTCGCACAAGCTCGAATCGTTCGACACCGACACGCTGTATCTACCGTACGCGACGAGCCTAAGGATGAGCGACCTCGGCTATTCGAACATGACTGGCGAGGCCGCGCTGCGCGCCGACTATGACACGCTGCCGGGCTATCTCGGTGCGCTCGCCGACGCGGTGAACCGGCCGTATCCGCCGTATGAAGCGATCGGCACGCATCGCGACGGTGAGCGGGTGCAGATCAACACGAACGTGCTGCAAATCGAAAACGAGTTCTACTCGACGATCCGGCCGAAGCGCGTCACATATCCGGGCGAGCGTCCGTTGCATGCGCTCGCCGCGCGCGGGGTGCAGTACGTCGAAGTGCGCTGCATGGACATCGATCCGTTCGAGCCGACCGGCATCGCGCTCGACACTGCGCGTTTTCTGGATGCATACCTGCTCGCGTGCGCACTCGACGAGAGTCCATTCCTGCCCGCGCCCGCTTATGCGGAAGCGAACGAGAACTTCTTGATCGTTGCAAAGGAGGGCCGACGTCCGGGTCTTCACCTGACGCGTGAAGGCATCGGCGTGCCGATGCGCGACTGGGCCGACGAGTTGTTGGCAAAGATCGAACGCACGGCCGCCGCGCTCGATGCGCTGCGCGGCGACGATGCACACGCGCGGGCGGTCGCCACGCAGCGCGCGAAACTCGCCGATCCGTTGCTCACACCGTCAGCGCGCGTGCTGCAGACGATGCGCGACAACGGTCAGAGCTATCTGCAGTTCGGGTTAGCGCAGAGCGAACGACATGCGGCGGATTTTCTGTCGCGTCCGCTCGATGTGGCGACTGCCCGGCAACTCGAAACGCTCGCGCGCGAATCGCTCGACGAGCAGGCGAAACTTGAAAGCGACGAAGTTGCTTCGTTCGATGCATTCGTTGCGGCCGTGCCGCAATAGCATTGGGGCCGCTTGCATAGGCAAGCTACTGGAGCCCGCTGCACTGTCCGTTCGACGTGTTCCTGCTGCGTGCGCCGGAGTGTAGCCGCGCCCAGGTTGGCGCCATGGAAACAGGGCGGGAACGTCGTGCGAATCCAGATCACCTAGAATAGCTAGCGTGATCGTCTTGGGAGGACGTGCAACCGTCGGACAAAAAAACACGACGTCAGTGTGTCCGGTTTTCAATCTCTGGACGAGCACTGCGGAAGTATGAATGGCACGTGGGGCGCCCCAGTGGCCCCGTATTCCCGGCATGAATGAACACGGCCACGAAAGACGGGTTTTGCCGAAACGGGTTCATTGCAGTGCGCAGCGTCGTCGACCACATTGTCGGCTGCGACGCTCCCGCGTGCGTCAGTAGGGAGAGAGGAGGTGAGATGACTTCGGGTTCGCATTCGACTTCGACCCAGAGCGAACACGATCGCAAGGAGCCAGTTGTCTATGTGGTCGACGACGACGAGTCGATGCGTTTTGCGCTTGGCAATTTGATGCGATCGGTCGGGCTACATGTGGAGACATTCGAATCATCGGGGGACTTCCTTGCTTTCCCGAAGTACGACGTGCCCAGTTGCCTGATTCTCGATGTCAGGCTGCGGGGCGAAAGTGGCCTTGCCTTCCAGGAACAGATTGCGAAGAGCGGTGTGCGCATGCCGATCGTATTCGTGACCGGGCATGGCGACATCGCGATGACAGTCAAGGCCATGAAAGCGGGGGCCGTCGATTTCCTCGCGAAGCCGTTTCGCGACCAGGACATGCTGGACGCGGTCGCCGATGCGCTGGCGCGCGACGGTGAGCGTCTTGCCGCCGAACAATCGATCGCGGCGCTTCGTGTTGCCTATGACTCGCTGACACTGCGCGAACGGGAAGTCATGGGCTTCGTCGTGGCCGGCCTGATGAACAAGCAGATTGCCTCCGAAATGAATCTCAGTGAAATCACCGTGAAGATTCATCGTGGGCACCTGATGAAAAAGATGGCGGCGCGATCCGTCGCGGATCTCGTCAGAAAATCGGAATCGCTGCGCGTCAATGCGCAGTCGCAGAAGTCGTCTTGAGAGCGGCGAGACCGGAAGCGCCGTTCCGGTCTTTTGCCGATACAGCCAGCACGCCATTTTTCAGCGCCTTCGCTTTCAGGTCGGCCGATGGGAATGCCGTATTGAAGATGGTCGGCGGTGCATATCCGAGTGCAAGAATGCGGTCGTGCATCTCCACTCCCGACATGCCGGGCATCATGACGTCGGAGACGGCCTCGTCGTCGCCAACAATCGAAACTGCCTGAGCAGAACACAAGCTTAGCCTCGATCTACCGATACGCGGCAACTCATACTTTGTATGAGTCGCCGCGCCATCCGCCGTGGCGCGGCGAGGACCTGGCGACGCACGGTGCGTGGCAGGTGCTGACGCTACCGCTCGCAATAGCAGGGGCTATCGTGCCTCAAGTGTGCCTGCAGCTAGCGGCGCGTATCTCTGCCCGCGGGTTATACGCGGGTATGAGCGTTCGAAGCCTATGTAGGAGCAGCGCCACCCGTCCGTAGAATAGTCTTGAGGCGCACGCGCGCCTACCCTTGTGTCATGGCCGATGCGATCGTGAAGTGCGCCTCGCAAGACATCGTGTGATGTGACGGCCCGTCTAGAGGGGAAACATCATGTTCAACGTGCTGCACAACTGGATCTTTATCGGCTCGAATGCATACGACGAGTACACATTCGTACCGTGGCTCAACCGGAACGTGTATCGGCGAACAGTGGAGCTGCACCGCATTTGCCTGCTCTAGCTGGTGCAATGCGAACCGGAAATGAGCTAAGCCATGCACGTGTCAATAGTGGTAGCCGTCAATGGATCAATTGGATACTTCTCAACGTGGCTTTCGCGTTGGACTGAAAAATACCAATGACGCTTTATCTATCTGTTTCGCCGGGCGCGAGGAGGTGACATGATTTCGGGTTCGCATTCGACTTCGACCCAGAGCGCACACGCTCGCAAGGAGCCAGTGGTCTATGTGGTCGACGACGACGAGTCAATGCGTTTTGCGCTCAGCAATTTGATGCGGTCGGTCGGGCTACGTGTGGAGACATTCGAATCGTCGGGGGACTTTCTTGCTTTTCCGAAGTGCGATGCGCCCAGTTGCCTGATTCTCGATGTCAGGCTGCGCGGCGAAAATGGTCTTGCCTTCCAGGAACAGGTTGCGAAGAGCGGTGTGCGCATGCCGATCGTATTCGTGACCGGGCATGGCGACATCGCGATGACAGTCAAGGCCATGAAAGCGGGGGCCGTCGATTTCCTTGCGAAGCCGTTTCGCGACCAGGACATGCTGGACGCGGTCGCCGATGCGCTGGCGCGCGACGGTGAGCGTCTCGCCGCCGAACAATCGATCGCGGCGCTTCGTGTTGCCTATGACTCGCTGACACTGCGCGAACGCGAAGTCATGGGCTTCGTCGTGGCCGGCCTGATGAACAAGCAGATTGCCTCCGAGGTGAATCTCAGCGAGATCACCGTGAAGATGCATCGCGGGCACCTGATGAAAAAGATGGCGGCGCGATCCGTCGCGGATCTCGTCAGAAAATCGGAATCGCTGCGCGTCAATGCGCAGTCGCAGAAGTCGTCTTGAGAGCGGCGAGACCGGAAGCACCGTTCCGGCCTCTTGCCGATTCGCTATGGCACATCCAGCGCAACGCTGAGCCAATGCGCGATGGCGTCGGGATCGACCGGCTTGTCGAGTACAGCCAGCACGCCATTTGTCAGCGCCTTCGCTTTCAGGTTGGCCGATGGGAATGCCGTAATGAAGATGGTCGGCGGTGCATATCCGAGTGCAAGAATGCGGTCGTGCAGCTCGACTCCCGACATGCCGGACATCATGACGTCGGAGATCAGGCATGACGTCGAGGCGAGATGGCCGGATTGCAGAAATTCCTCTGCTGATGCGTACAGGTGTGTATGCCTGCCGAACGAGCGCACCAGACTCCCCATCGCGAGGCGGGCGGCCTCGTCGTCGTCAACAATCGAAACTACCTGGGCAGAACACAAGATTAGCCTCGATCTTCAGGAAAGGGAGTTCACGCAGCAGGAACGCCACTGCATGCATCCGCCTGCATCTACGGTACCCAGCGTAATTGTCGTGCCAGCGGCCGGGAATCATACACAAGTATGAGTGCGCGGCATTCGCGTCGCCCAGTCCTGCTCATCGCATGCCTATGTCGGGCATGGCTTGCACGTCTACCGATAGGGCGAACTCATACTATGGTATGAGTCGCATCGCCGTGTCCGGCACGCAGTCAGCGTAGCGTGGGCGACGGTCCCGACAAGTTCCTCCGGGTACTATCGATGGCGCCGCGGTCGGCGAGGTGTATCCTGACACAATCCTTGCTCCCGAGTGAACGCGTGTAGCGTCATCAACCCATGACGGGTGGCGGCCTGATGGTCCCGCGTGGCGGATGACAACCTGCATTGGGTTCCGGCGTCGATGGGTAACAGCCTCCAGATCTTGTGGGACGATGGCGAACGCGTCTTCTGTCGAGGGCAGCGCCCGGGCATAGATAGCTGCAACGTCCTGCTTGCGCGTCCCGCCGCCGAACATCCACTACCCGCCAGCCTTGATCGTCTCGCTCACGAGTACGGCCTGAAGGACGAATTGGAAGGTACGTGGTCGGTGCGGCCGCTCGAACTCGCGCGCAAAGGGGGGCGGACCCTGCTGGTGCTCGAGGACCCTGGTGGCGAACCGCTCGCGGGGCTGCTCGGTGCGCCGATGGAGACAGGCGATTTTTTGCGGCTCGCTGTCGGCATCGCTGCTACGCTAGGCAAGCTTCATCAGCGCGGTCTCGTCCATAAGGATCTCAAGCCTACCCATATCCTCGTGAATTGCGCCGACGGGCAGGCGCGGCTCACCGGGTTCGGTCTTGCCTCGCGTCTGCCGCGTGAGCGTCAGACGCCCGAGCCGCCCGAGACCATCGCCGGCACGCTCGCCTACATGGCACCCGAGCAAACCGGCCGGATGAATCGCTCGATCGATTCGCGCAGCGACCTGTATGCGTTCGGCGTCACGCTCTATCAGATGCTGACGGGCGTGCTGCCGTTTACGGCCGCCGACCCCATGGAATGGGTGCACTGCCATATCGCCAGAAAGCCGGTGCCGCCGAGCGAGCTGGTGGAGACCGTCCCTGCTGCGGTCTCCCACATCGTCATGAAGCTGCTCGCCAAGTCGGCCGAAGAGCGCTATCAGACGGCCGCCGGTGTCGAGCATGATCTGCAGCGTTGCCTCGCCGACTGGCAGCGTCAGCACCGCGTCGATACCTTCCCGCTGGGCGAGCACGACACGCCTGACCGGTTGCTGATACCCGAGAAGCTCTATGGGCGAGAGCGCGAGGTCGACACCCTGGTCGCCGCGTTCGATCGGATCGTTAAAAGCGGCCCGCCAGAGCTGGTGCTGGTGTCCGGCTATTCCGGCATCGGCAAATCCTCGGTCGTCAATGAACTGCACAAGGTGCTGGTGCCGCCGCGCGGGCTCTTTGCATCCGGCAAGTTCGACCAGTACAAGCGCGACATCCCCTATTCGACGCTGGTGCAGGCGTTTGAAAGCCTGGTGCGTCCGTTGCTCGGCAAGCCCGACACAGAGCTGGCGAACTGGCGCAGCAATTTCCTGGAAGCGCTGGAGCCGAATGCGCAGCTCATGACCGACCTCATCCCCGACCTGAAGCTCATCGTCGGTGAACCGCCACCCGTCCCGACACTCGAGCCACAACAGGCGCAACGTCGTTTCATGCTCGTGTTCCGGCGTTTCATCAGCGTATTTGCCCGGGCGGAGCACCCGCTTGCGCTCTTTCTCGACGACCTGCAGTGGCTCGACGCCGCGACGCTCGACTTGATCGAAGACCTGCTGACCCACCCGGATCTGCGCCACCTGATGCTGGTTGGCGCCTACCGCGACAACGAGGTCGACGCCGCGCATCCGCTGACCCGCAAGCTTCAGGCCATCAGGAACGCGGGTAGCAGGATCAATGAGATCACGCTGGCGCCGCTCGCCCGAGTGCACGTCAGGCAGTTGATCGCGGAGGCGCTTCACTGCGAGCCGGCGCGCGTCGCACCACTGGCGCAACTGGTCCATGAGAAGACGGGTGGCAATCCGTTCTTCGTCATTCAGTTTCTGCACGCGCTTGTCGAAGAAGATTTGCTCACCTTTGATCATGACGCGCGGCAGTGGTGCTGGGACCCCGACCGCATCCATGCCAAGGGTTACACCGACAACGTCGTGGACCTGATGGTCGGCAAGCTAAGCCGCCTGCCGGCTGAGACGCGTCACGCGTTGCAGCAGCTTGCCTGTCTTGGGAACGCCGCCAGGATCACGACACTGTCGACCGTGCTCGGCATTCCGGTGCCGCAGGTCCACGCGGCGTTGTGGGAGGCGATGCGTCAGGAACTGGTCGAGCGGCTGGAGAGCTCTTACAGGTTTGTGCATGACCGGGTCCATGAAGCCGCCTATTCACTGATCCCCGAAACCTCGCGCACCTCGGCCCATCTGCGGATCGGGCGACTGCTCGCCGCGCGGACGCCCCCTAAAAAGCGGGAGGAGGCGATCTTCGAGATCGTCGGTCAGCTCAATCGCGGCGCCGCGCTGATCGCCGAAGAGGGCGAACGGGAACGGCTGGCCGAATTCAACCTGCTCGCCGGCCAACGCGCCAAGGCGTCGACAGCGTACTCGTCGGCGCTCACCTATCTCGTCACCGGCGCGGAACTATTGAACGACGATTGCTGGGAGCGCCGGCATGAGCTGATCTTTGCGCTGGAACTGAACCGGGCCGAATGCGAATTTCTGACCGGGCAGTTATCGGTTGCAGACGAGCGCCTGGCGGCGCTATCGAATCGCGTCACGACAACGGTCGAACGAGCCAGCGTCGCGTGCCTGCAAATGGATGTCTACCTGGTCCTCGATCAGAGCGGTCGCGCGGTCGATGTTTGTCTCTCCTACCTGAGGCATGTCGGCATCGAGTGGTCACCGCATCCGGATGACGAGGAAGTGCGACGCGAATACGAGCGCATCGGGACACGGCTTGGGGGCCGGGCCATCGAGGCACTCATCGAATTGCCGCTGATGGAAGACGCGGCTTCACTCGCGACCGTCGAGGTGCTGAACAAGTGTTTCGCGCCGGCCGTGCAGACGGATGTGAACCTGGTTTTGCTGACGATCTGCAAGGGGGTCAGTCTCAGCATCGAGCGTGGCAACTGTGACGCTTCATGTATGCTCTATGCCAATGTCGGCAGGGTCGCCGGACCGCGTTTCGGTGACTATCAGACCGGATTCCGGTTCGGGCAGCTCGGCTGCGACCTCGTCGAACGACGGGGGTTAAGACGGTTCGAGGCGGGCACGTATCTTTGCTTCGCGGTTTTCGTCATGCCCTGGATGAAACACGTGCGGTCTCGCCGTGATCTGATGCGCCGCGCTTTCGAAGCGGCGAACCGGATCGGAGACCTCACGTATGGCGCCTACGTGGGCAACGAACTCGACTCGAACCTGCTCTTCGCGGGCGAGCCGCTGCACGAGGTGCAAGGCGAAGCCGAACGCGGCCTTGCGTACGCAGGGAAGGTGCGGTTCGGTCTTGTCATTGACCTCATCACCACACAACGCGCGCTGATCCGGACGCTTCGCGGCCTGACGCCGACGTTCGGCTGCCTTGACGACGGGCAGTTCAACGAACTTCGCACCGAAACCCATCTGTCCAGCAACCCGGCCCTGGTCATCGCTGCGAGTTTCTACTGGATCCGGAAATTGCAGGCGCGCTATTTCGCCGGTGACTATGCGGCGGCCATGGACGCCGCGTCGAAGGCGCAACCGCTGCTCTGGGTCTCTTCCACGTTCTTTGAGGAAGCCGAATATCACTTTTACGCCGCGCTGACCCGGGTCGCCTGGTGCGAGTGCGCCCCGGCCGACGAGCGGCCACAGCACCTGGACGATGTCGCTGCACATTACCGGCAGCTCCAGATCTGGGCGAAAAACTGCCCGGAGAATTTCGCGGACCGCGCCGCGATGGTCGGTGCCGAGATTGCCCGGATTGAAGGTCGCGTAGCGGATGCCATGGAGTTGTACGAACAGGCCATCCACTCGGCGCAGGAAAGCGGCTTTATACACGGTGAGGCACTCGCCAACGAACTCGCGTCGCACTTCTACGCGTCGCGCGGTTTCGGGAAGATTGCCCGTTTGTATTTGCAAGACGCGCGCTACGGCTATCTGCGTTGGGGAGCTGACGGAAAGGTGCGGCAACTCGAAGAGCTGTATCCGTACCTGAGGACGGAAGAGTCCGCGCTCGGTCCGACGACCACGATCGCAGCGCCCGTCGAACACCTCGACCTCGCGACGGTGATCAAGGTGTCGCAGGCCGCTTCGGGCGACATCGTCCTGGACAAGCTGATCGAGATGGTCATGCGTACAGCAATCGAACAGGCGGGCGCCGAACGGGGCGTGTTGATTCTGTCGGACGGCAGCGAAGAACGGATAGCAGCGGAAGCGCTGACCACCGGCGACGCGGCCAGGCTGCAGTTGCGCGATGCTCCCGTCAGCACGGCGATGCTGCCGGAGTCGATCCTCTATCATGTCTTGCGCACAGGGGAGAGCGTCTTTCTCGACGATGCCGCAGCTGAGTCCCCGTTCGCGGCAGATCCCTATATCCGTCAGCATCGCGCCCGTTCGATTCTCTGCTTCCCGTTGATGAATCAGGCGAAGCTCACCGGCGCGCTCTACCTCGAAAACAATCTCACTGCCCGCGTGTTCAGCCCGGCCAGGATCGCCGTGCTGAAGCTGTTGGCCTCGCAGGCCGCGATCGCGCTGGAAAATGCTCACCTGTACCACGAACTCGTGGAACGCGAAGCGAAAATCCGGCGGCTCGTCGACGCCAACATCATCGGGATCGTCGTCTGGAATGTCGATGGCGACATTCTCGAGGCCAATGACGCATTTCTTCGCATGGTGGGATACGAGAGTGACGATCTCGTCGCGGGTCGCGTGCGCTGGAGGGAGCTGACACCGCCGGAATGGCGCGAGGGCGACGAACGGGCGCTACGAGAGATCGGGGAGACTGGGCGCGCCCAGCCATTCGAGAAAGAGTACATCGGGAAAGATGGCAGCCGTGTGCCTGTCATTGTCGGTTTGGCCACTTTCGAAGCCACTCGAAAGGAAGGTGTCGCTTTCGTGCTCGATCTGACCAGGCGCAAGCACGCGGAGGAAAAAGTCCGCGAGAGCGAGCACCGCTATCGCGAGGTGCAGAAGGAGCTGGCGCATGCGAACCGTGTCGCGACCATGGGGCAGCTCACGGCCTCGATCGCCCACGAAGTCAACCAGCCGATCGCCGCAACGGTGACCAACGCCCAGGCTGCGCTGCGATGGCTGCACGCGCAGCCTCCGAACGTCGACGAGGTGAGGCAGGTGCTCGGGCATATCGTCAAGGATGCAGGTCGAGCGGGGGACGTGCTCGGCCGGATTCGTGATCTGGTCAGGAAGGCGCCGCCGCGGACGGAGCCGGTGGACATCAACGAGGCGATCCGCGAGGTGATCGAACTCACGTGTGGCGAAGCGACGAAGAGCGGCGCCTCGGTACAGACACAACTCGCCGACGGCTTGCCGTTCATCGAAGGAGACCGTGTCGAACTGCAACAGGTGCTCCTCAACCTGATCATCAACGCGCTGGAGGCGATGCTCGGCGTCAGCGACGGCGTTCGACAACTGCTCATCACCACAGGGAAAGCCGACTCCGACTGCGTGCTCGTGACAGTGCGCGATTCAGGGCCGGGATTTGCTACGCACTGCGCCGAGCATGTTTTCGCTCCCTTCTACACCACGAAGCCTACGGGTTTGGGGATGGGGCTGTCGATCTGCCGTTCGATCATCGAAGCGCGTGGCGGCCGGTTGTGCGCCACTGCGAACGCGCCTCGCGGCGCTGTCGTTCAATTCACTGTGCCAGCACATCCAGCCGTTCCATCGTGATCGCCGCGCATGTCAGCTCGGGTACCTGACCGCAGATCGCGTGCTGCCCGCGCGGACATCATCGTGTGGCTGTTTGCAGCGTTGCACGGGGAACCTCATCTCTCGTGACGAGCAGTCGACCAGCACGGCGCCGAACTCGATGCGTCGCGACAAGCCAGCGTGACAGCGCCGCGAAATCCGCTATCCAACGCGTGCCCAGTTTTTCTCCGAAACGGCGAGGAAGGTGGGGAGCAGAACCGCTCGACCTTCCCCGGGTCCTCACGGACGAACGTTGATAATCGTCTTCCCGCTGATCCGCCTGGCCGGATTGAAAGCGGCGACGGCTTCGTCGAGGGTCGCGATGTTGCCGATGTTCGTGCGCAGTCGTCCGTCCCGCACTCGCTGGACGATCTCACCCAGTTGGGCGCGATCGGACTCGACGACGAAGTCGATGGCCAGACCGTTGTCGGGCCGCGCCTCGGCGGGCCCGACAACGGACACCAGTGTTCCACCCGCTCGAACCAGGCCTGCGGACCGTTTACCGATGTCACCGCCGATGACATCGAACACCAGATCGACGCCGCCGATGTCTTCCAGTGTGTCGCTGTCGAGGTCGACAAACTCCTGCGCGCCGAAGTCGAGCGCCTTCTGACGGTCGGCGGCGCGCCCGGTGCCGATGACATAGGCGCCGAACTCACGTGCGAGTTGCGTCACCATCGTCCCGACTGCGCCCGCCGCACCGTGCGCGAGGACGCGCTGGCCCGCCTGAAGGCGCCCGTGCTGGAACAGCCCTTGCCATGCGGTCAGTCCCGAGATGGGCAGGCTTGCGCCCACCGTGAAGTCGACATCGCCCGGCAGCGGCGCAAGGTTGCGTGCCTCGATCGCCACATACTCGGCCAGAGTGCCGTCGCGATACCAGTCCGCGATGCCGAACACCCGCTGTCCCACCAACAGCCCCGTCGTGCCGTAGCCGAGAGCAGTGACCACTCCGGCCAGCTCGTGGCCGGGGATCGACGGCGTTCGCTCACGGTCGCTGCGATCGGTCCAGGTCGAGGGCCACGTCAACTCAGTTCCGACGAATCCCGACGCGTGAATCTGAACGATAACGTCGTTTATCGCCACCGCCGGCTCGGGCCGCTCGGACAGCTTCATCCCGGCCGTACCCGCGGCCTGATCCGTCACAATGATTGCCTTCATGGGAAATATCTCCGTTAAGAAAAGCCCGGGTGTCCGGGCCATCTGGTCACCTGGGGCTTCTGAAAGTCGAGCCGCTGTCGCTCAAGGACGAACGCGGATGATCGTCTTCCCGCTGGTCCGCCTGGTCGGGTTGAAGGCGGCGACGGCATTGTCGAGGGTCGAGACGTTGCCGATGTTCGTCCGCAGTCGTCCGTCCCGCACCCGCTGGACGATCTCGCCCAGTTGGGCACGATCGGACACGACAACAAAGTCGACCGCCCGGCCGTCGGCGGGCCACGCCTCGGGCGGCCCGGCAACGGCTACCAGCGTTCCTCCCGCTTGAATCAGGCCCGCCGACCGCTTCCCGATGTCGCCGCCGATGACATCGAAAACCAGATGGACTTTGCCGACGTCTTCGAGGACGTCGTTCTCGAGATCGACGAACTCCTGCGCGCTGAAGTCGAGCGCTTTCTGACGGTCGGCGGCGCGTCCGGTGCCGATGACGTAGGCGCCGAACTCACGCGCGAGCTGCGTCACCATCGAGCCAACCGCGCCGGCCGCGCCGTGCACGAGGACGGTCTGCCCCGCCTGGAGGCGACCGTGCTCGAGCAGTCCCTGCCACGCGGTCAGGCCGGGCATCGCCACGCTCGCGCCCACCGTGAAGTCGACGTCGCCCGGCAGCGGCGCGAGGTTGCGCGCCTCGACGGCCACATACTCCGCCAGGGTGCCGCCGCGATGCCCGTCCGCCAGGCCGAACACCCGCTGTCCCATCGACAGCCCCGTCGTGCCATAGCCGAGAGCGCTGACCACTCCGGCCAGCTCTTGCCCGGGAATCGATGGCGTCCGGTCACGGCCAAGGCGGTCGGTCCACGTTGACGGCCACGTCAGCTCGCCCGAGGTGAATCCCGACGCATGAACCTGAACGACGACGTCGAGCAGCTCTGCCTGCGGCCCGGGATGCTCCACCAGCGACATCCCGGCCGTCCCCGCAGCCTGGTCGGTAACAACGATTGCCTTCATGAAAATATTTCCTCCTTGCTAATGTTGCAGCGTTGGAATGCCCGTTCGACATCTCATGCGAAGGGCTACGAGATCTTCCAGAAGCGAAGGTGGAGCAGCGCTTAGTGAATGTCGGCGTGACCTCGTCCTCCGGGCTGCGCGGTGCAAGGCCGCGGCTTGACCATCGACACATCATCGACGCCATGCCTCGCTGAGCGGTTCCCGGGCGGATAGCTGCGCTTGCACATCCAGTCTGACGCTCGCGCCGGCATGTGACTGGCTTGACAGTCCGTCTCGTAGTTGGCGGACGTAAGTGTTCCGGGAGTGGCCGGATCAAGGCCCTTACCTCAGCGGTCGCTCCAAAGCGTGTTTCCCGGAATGAGGCCGACGGTATCGTTCGACATGACGAACCAGTCAGCGTAGTTTTCTGCGTTGCTCACGGATCCGATTGCTATAGAGCAAGCGTCGGCAATGGAAGAGCCACATCCTCACGTGACTCGATCACATAAGCGGTGACAGACAAAATACAGATCCGCTAACGCCGATTCCTGGGTCCGGAACCTTCTACCTTGCCGAAACAACGACTGCCGCAAAGCCTACCTATGCGTAACGGCAGGGCTAGCAAGCGCAAGAACTAATCGACGATAAACCAGCAGACGTTGACGTTATTGCCGATCGAATCAACAGGACGTCGTACCGCAGTTCACTATGGTGACAGCAAGGTTATCTGGACCAGTCACGGGCTAGCATCACGCAGAACTTCTGCGCCGTCACCAATCTACGCATTGCCTGCGCTCGACAGCCACCGCTTCCGTCTCTTGATTAAATTAAACCTTGGAACGCTGGTCAACGTTCCATTGGTATATGGAAGCCATACGTGGGACTTTGCGCATGCCGCCAACACGCATGCGCACAAGGTGCTGATCGAGGCATCGTAGAACGCGCTGGTCTTATGACCCTCGGCGACGCCTCCCCGATGCCCGGCGTTCATTTCAGTCTGAGCGCTCGATCGATCCGTTCAATCCATCGACACCACGATACGTCCGTCGACGGTCCCCTCGCGCAGCGCGCCGAACACCGCATTGATGTTCTCGATACGGTCGCGATGGATATGCGCGCGAACGCTGCCTTGCGCCGCAAAGTCGAGCGATTCCTGCAAGTCGCGCCGCGTGCCGACGATCGATCCCCGCACGGTAATGCCGTTGAGCACGGTCGAGAAAATCGGCAACGGGAAATCGCCCGGCGGCAGGCCGTTCAATGCGACCGTTCCGCCGCGCCGAACCATGCCGAGCGCCTGCGCGAACGCGCTGCGCGATACGGCCGTGACGAGCACGCCGTGTACGCCGCCGATTTCCTTTTGAATCTCCGCCGCTGGGTCCGCATGCTTTGCGTTGATCGCGAGCTTTGCGCCGAGCTTGCGCGCGAGTTCCAGCTTGTCGTCGGCTATGTCGACGGCGACGACGTGCAGGCCCATCGCGATCGCGTATTGCACGGCGACGTGGCCGAGTCCGCCGATACCCGAGATCGCGAGCCACTGGCCAGGACGCGTGTCGGTCACGCGAATGCCCTTGTAGACGGTCACACCGGCGCAGAGAATCGGCGCGATTTCGTCGAATTCGACGTTGTCGGGAAGGTGCCCGACGTAGTTCGGATCGGCGAGCACATATTCCGCGTATCCGCCGTTGACCGAATAGCCCGTGTTCTGCTGTTCGTGGCACAGCGTTTCCCAGCCGCTCAGGCAATGCTCGCAGTGGCCGCATGCGGTGTACAGCCAGGGCACGCCGACGCGGTCGCCTTCCTTCACCGTCTTGACGCCGCTGCCGACGGCCGTCACGTAGCCGACGCCTTCGTGTCCCGGAATGAACGGTAGCGTGGGCTTGACGGGCCAGTCGCCGTCGGCGGCGTGCAGGTCGGTGTGGCAGACACCCGACGCCTTGATGTTGACGAGAATCTGGCCCGGACCGACTTCGGGCACGGGCACTTCCTCGATGCTGAGTGGCGCGCCGAACTGGTGAACGACGGCGGCTTTCATATGACGGGGCATGTCAGGCTCCTCGGAAAAAGTGATGCGTTCATCGAAGCGGACTGCGGGATTCGACAGTCCGCATCCGCGATAGAAGGGGTGACGGCTACACGCGCAGCGATCCGCGCAACGAGCCGAAGTCGGTGCGTGGATGACGATGGACAGGCGAGCCGTCCTTCACCGAGAACGTCGGCTTGTCACGCCCAGGGCGAATCGCTTCCGCGAGATTGAAGGGAACACCCGAAGGAAGCTGGGAAGAAAAATGACGCAGCGACACGTTGTAGCGCCGCGCCGCATCGTCGTAGCGATCGCGAGCGAGCGCGATCCGTCCCGCCGACGACGCGAGCCGCGACTGAAGCACGCGGAACTTCGGGTCGTTGTTCAGGCGGCGAACGCCTTCGCACGCGATCATCAGTTGCGAGATCGCCTCCGTGAGCTGACGTTGCGCGATATCGAAGCGTTCGAACAATGCGGGCGTGTCCACGAACTCAGACGACGCGTGCAGCGACGCGACGGTCTCCCGCGAATCGTCCATCTGAGCGAGCACCAGCGAATCCGCCGGCAGATACTTTCTTGCGAGCGTCGATGCATCGGCGGCAAGGTCGAGGCGTTGGCCGTACTGATCGAGCACATCGGCGAACGCGGCGTTTACTTCGCGATCGGAAGTCATCGAAGGATTGATCCCGCACGAGGCAAGTAAAAGCAGGCCGAGCAGGAGCGAAATGATCGAAGTGGATTTCATCGTCGTTGGGGCTGCTTTCGCGCGGTTGCGCTTGTGATCAGCGTAGGCGTGCATCGCCCGCGACGCTTGATCGACATCAATCGGTCGACGATCGTCTTCGATGCGCGCGCGGTGCCGAAGAGCGAGCGCGATGCCGACAATCGTTGCCCAGGATCAGCTTTCCTCCGACATGCGCCGTTATCTTGAAGAGGTTCAGGAATTGTTCTCGGGGTGCACGAAGTGTCGACGGGCAACGGCGCAGAGCGCGAGAAGACAGAAGCGAACGCGGCAACGGGACATGTGATCGCGGTGCGCGGTGCGGTCGTCGACGTCGACTTCGCCGGGCATGCGCTGCCGCCCGTCGATACAGCGCTCCGGATCTCGATGCAGGACCGCGCGCCCGTTCTCGCCGAAGTGCAGGCGCATATCAGCGAGACGGCCGTGCGGGCGCTCGCGTTGCAATCGACGGCGGGTCTCGCGCGCGGCGTGACGGTGCAGGTCGGCGCGGGGCCGATCGAAGTGCCCGTCGGCGAAGCGGTGCTCGGAAGGCTGCTCGACGTTGCAGGCGTCACGCGCGATGACGGCGCGCCGCTGCCCGATGACGTCGCGCGCCGTCCGATCCATCGTGCGCCGCCGCCGTTGTCGGCGCAGCGCGGCGCAACGCGTCTCTTCGAGCTTGCGCGTTTTCTGTTTCGTCCCGTGGCCGACATCATTGCGCAACGGCAGGCGAGCGCGCATGCGCTGATGAACGAAGCGAATGCGGCGAAGGCTTCGGCACAAGTTGAACGCGATGCGCTGTCGGCCGAACGCGAACAGCTGGCGACGCAGCGTGCTCAGGCGTTGGCGCAAGCCGAAGCGGACGCGGACAGGCAGCGCGCGGCCCTGCTGGCCGCAGCGCTCGAAGAAGCCGACCGGCTGCACGCGCAAGCGGCGGCGGACCGGGCACGCGAAAGCGCGGCGCAAGCGGAGGCAGCGTCGGCGCTCGCGGTGCAACTGGCCGTCGATATCGCAGGCAAGCTGCTCGACCGCGTGCCCGACAGTCTGCGCGTGGCGGCGTTCGTAGACGGACTCGCTGATGGCGTGCGCTCGCTTTCGCCGGCCGCGCGCGCGGGGATGGCCTCGGATGCGTCGCTGCAACTGACCGCGCCGCGTGCATTGACACCCGACGAGCGTGCCGCATGCGAAACGGCGCTGTCCGTCGCGCTCGGAAGCACGATCGCGTTGCATGCACAAGTCGATCGCGCGCTGATCGCGGGACTGGAGTTGTCGGGCGCGCACGGCATCGTGCGCAATAGCTGGCGGGATCAGCTGGAACAGATTCACACGGGGCTGCTTCGCGATGATGGACACACGCGCTGACATGAACGACGAGCGGCCCGCAAGCGAATGGCTCGCCGGCAAGCGCGATGCGCTCGAACGACTCACGCTGAAGGCGCGCGCGACGAGCATCGGCCGCGTCGAGCACGTTGCGGGTGGCATCGCGTTCGTATCGGGCCTGCCCGACGTCGCGCTCGATGAACTGGTCGAAGTCGAAGGCGGCGTGCGCGGCTTCGTTCATTCGCTCGATGCCGCCGTTGCGAGCATCGTGCTGCTGGACAGCGGCGCATCGGTGCGCGCGGGCATGCGCGTGGCCCGCACGGGCACGGTGCTCGATGTGCCCGTCGGCGAGGCGCTGCTCGGGCGGGTCGTCGATCCGCTCGGACGGCCGCTCGACGGCGGCGATGCGTTGAAGGCCGATGCGCGCTTGCCTGTCGAGCGCTCCGCGCTCGCGATCATCGAGCGCGATTTCGTTCACGAGCCGCTGGAAACGGGCGTGCTGATCGTCGACGCGCTGTTTGCAATCGGGCGCGGACAGCGCGAACTGATCATCGGCGACCGCGCGACGGGCAAGACATCGCTCGCCGTCGATGCGATCGTCAACCAGAAGCACAGCGACGTGATCTGCGTGTACGTCGCGGTCGGCCAGCGCGCGACGGCCGTGCAAAGAGTGATCGATGCCGTGCGTCAGCATGGGGCGTCCGTGCGTTGCATCTTCGTCGTCGCGTCGGCGGCTTCGTCACCGGGCTTGCAATGGATCGCGCCGTTCGCCGGGTTTTCGATTGCCGAGTACTTTCGCGACCGTGGACAGCACGCGCTCATCGTCATCGACGATCTGACGAAGCACGCCGCGACGCATCGCGAGCTGGCCTTGCTCACACGCGAGCCGCCCGGACGCGAAGCGTATCCCGGCGACATTTTCTATTTGCACGCGCGCCTGCTGGAACGCGCGGCCAAACTGTCGGCCGCGCTGGGAGGCGGCTCGCTGACGGCGTTGCCGATCGCGGAGACCGACGCGGGGAATCTGTCCGCGTATATCCCCACGAACCTGATCTCGATCACCGATGGCCAGATCGTGCTCGACGCGGGACTCTTTGCGGCGAATCAGCGGCCGGCCGTGGATGTGGGCTTAAGCGTCAGCCGCGTCGGCGGCAAGGCGCAGCATGCCGCGCTGCGCGATGTCGCGGGTCGTTTGCGGCTCGAGTACGCGCAGTTTCTTGAACTGGAAATGTTCAGCCGTTTTGGCGGACTTGCCGATGCGCGCGTCAATGCGCAAGTCGAGCGGGGCAAGCGGATACGCGCGCTCATCACGCAACCGCGCTTTGCCGCATTGCGCCCCGCCGATCAGGTGGCGTTGCTCGCGGCGCTCGCCGATGGCGCCTTTGATCATGCGCCGCTGCGCGTGCCGGGCTGGGTCCGGCAGCGGTTCATCGCGGCGGATGAAGCGCAGGGTCGAGCCTCCGATGCGAGCACAGCGGCCTGGTTGTCGGGCCCTCTCGACGACGCGTTGCGCAAGCGCCTGACTGATCCGATACGCGAGCTGGTCGAGCGCGCGATGCGCGATGCGGCTCACGAGCCTGAAGCACAGGAACCTTCCGATGAGCAGCAGACTCGGTGAAATCGAAAGCCGCACGGCGACGGCGCGGCAGCTCGAATCCGTCATCAGCGCGATGCGGGGCATTGCTGCCGCGCGCGAACGCGAAGCCCAGGGGCGGCTTGCGGGCATCCGCTCGGCGGCGGCGACGGTCGGCGAGGCGATCGGGATGGTGCTGGCCGCCGCGCCGTTCAACGCCCCGTCCGCCACGCCGTCCATCTACGCGGCCGAGCGGGAGCCTGATAGACGTCTTACGCGAATCGTGATCGTCGTGTGCACCGAGCAGGGCTTCGTCGGCGGCTTCAACGAGCATCTGATCGAACGCGTGGAGCGCCTGCAAGCGGACGCCGCCGCCGAGATTTTCGTGGTGGGCACACGCGGTGCGATGCTTGCGCAAGAGCGCGGACTGAAGTGCGCCTGGTCCGTGCCGATGGCCGCGCACGCCGACGACGTGATGCGCGTCGCCGGTGCGATCACCGATGCCGTGTATGCGCGCTTCAACGCCCGCGACGCATCGGAAGTGTGGCTCGTCCATGCGATACCCGGTCCGGGTCTTGAGGATCGCATCGTGACGCGGCGTGTCGTGCCATTCGATTTCGCGCGGTTCAGAATGTCCTCGCGGATGCAGCCGCCCTTGCTCAATTTGCCGCGCGACCGGCTGCTCCAAGGGCTCACCGAGCGGTATGTTTACGTCGAAGTGTGCGAAGGGCTGATGCAGTCGTTCGCGGCGGAAAACGCGGCGCGCGTCGCGGCGATGCTTGCGGCGAGCCAGCACGTGAAGGACAAGCTGGAAGCGCTCACGCGCGACTACCGCATCGTGCGGCAGGACGAGATCATGTCCGAGATCGTCGAGCTTGCGTCGACTTCCGCTTTCGTGCAGGCGGACTGATACGGACAGGTGCAACCGTGAAGCGTGGATGGATCAGGGCGTTTTTACTTTCGATGCTGTGCGCGGCGGTTCTCGACGGCTGTGCGAGCGCATCGCGCGACGCTGCGTTTCGAAGCAGGCAAGTCGAACTCTTTCGCGCGCGACAGGGTGCGTCCGTGATCTGCGATTCGAGCGTCGATTGCGACCGCGCGTGGGCGCGTACCCGATCGTTCATCAAGACGCATTCGGCGAGCCGGATCATTCGTGCCGACGATACCGTCATCGAAACGGGCGATCCGCATTCGTTCGGCTTCGTCTATCTCGCAGCGACGAAAAGCCCGACCGATGACGGCCATACGCTGATACAGCTCAGGGCGATGTGCCGCGGCATGTACGACAGCGACGGCAATGCCGCGCTGATGTATTCGACGTGCGCGAAGTCGATTGTCGAAGTGGAAGGGGAGTTTCGCGCGTGGATGGGGGCGGCGCGATGATGCGCGCTGTCGCCTTCATGCTGTTGCGTTCATGATGCCGCGCGCTGTCACACGTCCAATGCATTTGCGGCCGCATCGATGCCGCGATTCTATGACCGCTCGACACCGGAGAAGTGACCGACGGTCTGCGCAAGTAGCGCAGCCGACCCGACGGGCAGTTTCAGATTCACGGCGAGCGCCGTCCGGTTCATCCATCCTCGCGCAGCAGCCGCAAGTCCCGCCGATGCGCAAAAGAGATACACGTTCTGCAGGATCGCGCCAGCGCTCGCATAAGCGAACGCTTCGCGCTGCGTTTGCGGAATGTCCTGCATGCGCGTGAGATCGGCGACATACACGAGGTTGACGGGCGCATGGCCGTGGAAGTCCTGATATCCCGTCATGCTTCGCAGATCCGCCGACGCGACGAGTTCGAGCGCGTGATTGACAGGATCGTAGCGATACGCGCCGTTTGCGAGCAGCACGTAGATGTCGATCTCATAGCCGCCCAGCGCCGAGGGCGCGGTACGGCCGCCTTCGGCGTCGCGGTTGATGCCGTCGGCGGCCCACAGCAGATCGCCGAGCGTGGCGTGGTCGATCGGCGTGTCGGCGAAGCTGCGCGAGGTCTGACGCGCCGCCAGTGCATCGAGCAACGGCATGCCGCCGCTGCGATGCGCGACGGGCAAGCCGATGTGGGGTGCCGGCGTCCCTGCGACGGGCCGCGGCGCGGGCGTGTTCAGCAGCGCTGCGCCGATCCGGAAAATAGGTTTGATCATGGCGTGGCCATCCGCAACGAGAAACAGGTCGACCTTCATGAGCGCGACAAGGTCGAATCGATCGTCCCACGCGGCTCGTCGATGGCGTTGATGCAGGTCAAGCGATGCGCAGTCGCCCCGTGCATTGTTTGCATTGACGTGTATCAAGCGCGGCGGGTAGCGGCGGGCCAAGCTTGTTTGGGCGTCTGGCGCGCAGATGGACTGTGAGTCTTCCAATGCGGCATTTCATTCGCGAGTGGCGTGGGCATCATGCACATTTCGTTTCCTCCCTGTGCCCCTGAATATTGCGCACGCGATCTGGTGCTGGCGTTTCCCGCGCTCGTCGACGATCGGCCTGTTCAGTGCGCGATCACGGCGGAAGCACTCGAAGATCATTTCGGTGCGCGCTCGCTGAGAGAAGACGATCCGATCGACGCGTTCACCGCGCATCGCGTGGAAGTCGAGCGCGCTGCGCAGCGTATGTTGAACGAAGTGGGCGACAAGCCCGTGCTGCTGCATAGCGGGTATTTCCGCTTCTGCGACTGAATCTGCGACTGAGCTAGCACGCTTGCGCCGTTGGCTCGTTGGGCTCGGCGGCGCGCTGCATGAGCTCGATAACAGGCCGCCAGTAAGCGGTCGAGTCGAATGCCGCAAGCGGGACCGCCGTATCGAACGTGAAGGTCAGCGCTTTTTCGTCATCGGTCAGCGGATCGGCGCTTGCAAGTTGCAGCGTGAGCGTCGACACATCGGCGTCGGATGCATCGCGCGGCCCCCGGTTGCGCGCCTCGATGCGTTCGATCAGCACCGATGGCTCGGCGTGAAAATCGAGCATGCGAACAGGAACGCCAAGGCGCTGCGCAAGCGCGACAAACGCGCTTCGGTGGACTCGCATGAGGAATGTCGCGTCGACGATCGCGCTGTATCCGTATTGAAGCACATCGGATGCGAGCCGATGCAGATGGTCGTATATCGCATCGCGTGCGATGTGCGTATAGTGCTCGACGCCGAGCCGGTCATTCGATGCACGCGGTGAAATAAGCCGCTTGCGCTCGACGTCGCTCGACAGATGCACCGCGCCGCTGATTTCAGCCAATGCGCGGCTCGCGACCGATTTGCCCGAGCCCGAATAGCCGTGACAGAGCAATAAAACAGGCCGTGGCCGCCGTATCTCCGTGCAGGCGACCTCGATATAGCGCTGCGTATCGAGCGCGGCATTGGCGGCGCTGCGCGTAGCTGCATTTCTGCCCTTGAGATGCGCGACCCACGCGCGCACCAGCGCGCGATATACGACGTACAACGGCATCGGCGCAAGCGCGGAATAATCACTGGATACTTCGAGCCAGCCGTTCAGCAGCCGGTTTGCCAGACGCGCCCCGGCACGCGCGCGCAGATCCATTACGAGAAATGCGACGTCGTTTGCGACGTCGATCCAGCGCAGCGCATCGTCGAAATCGATGCAGTCGAACATCGAGATCCGACCGCGCCAGCGCACCACGTTATCGAGGTGCAGATCGCCATGACAGCCGCGCACGAATCCATTGGCGCGACGTCGATCGAGAGCGGACGCGTGCTTGTCGAGTTGTTGCGCGCACCATGCGGATATCTCACGTAGCGCCGGATGACTGACGTTTGCCAGCAGCGATGCGTTGACGGCTTCGATCTGCGCGCGCAGCAGCGCAGCGCTGCCATATCGGGACGCAGGCACGTTATGCGGCGCATGCCGATGATAGTCCGCGAGCCGTTGAGCCGCGCCGTCGATATCGCGCGGCGTCAGCGCCTCATGTTTCGCGAGCGTCGAAAAGAGACTGGCCTCGTCGAAGCGCCGCATTTTCACGACGTATTCGATCGGGGTTCCGCTTGCGCCCAGTTGCAAGCGTCCAGCTTTGCGCGCGATGGGCAGCATGTCCAGATAGAGGGCGCGCGCGAGCGGCCTGTTCAGGCGCACCTGCGCTTCACAGCAGCGCCGTCGAGTGTCCGCCGCCGTGAAGTCTGCGAAGCCGGGCGCGACGGGCTTCATGATCTTGTACGCGAAGCGCCCGGCGAGATACACGACGGAGATATGCGTCTCGATCCTGACGGTCCTGCCCGCCGGATGGCGATACGTGCCAGGCCTTCGCATCGCCGCATCGAGCCCGCGCACGCTACGCTGCGCGGCCCGGATGCGGTTCGCCGCGTGCTGCGCACCGTGATGCACGGCATCAGCACGGCGATGGCGGGATTCAGGCACTTTGCGCTCTCGACGGCGCGTCATGCCTGTCTCCGGTTAGCGGATCTTGTGTCGCGTCGCCTGCGCGGCGTTGCGGACGCGGCGTTTTCGATTTCGCGCCAGAAGCCGCACAGGCCCGGATGCACGGCGTCGCGCCAGCGCTCGCCCGTAAAGAGGTCGTAGTGATTGCAGTGCGAAACGGTGATCTTCCCGCCCGCCAGCGCTTGCGACGTGTTGCACAGTTCGTGCGCGCAATGGGTTTGCCCTTGGCCCGCGATGTCGTCGTTGTCGCCCTCTATCGTGCACAGCGGCGTATCGCGAAGCGCCTCCGTCATCACGCGTTGTCCCGCGACCGACCACGTCTTGCGCGGCAGCAGATGTTCATGAAACACGACGCGAATGATGTCGAGAAAATAGCATTCCGCCATATCGAGCACGGCGGCGTACTCGTTCAGCGAACGCAGCGCTTGCAGCGCGCCGGACATGTCGCCTGCGAGCCAGCTTGCCCAGTAGCGGCCCTCCAGGCACAGATGCCGTTCCGGGTGCGCGGCGTTGATGGCCGCCTGCTGAACAAAGCCTGGATACACGCGCCGTCCGGCTCCGCGATACCGCGCGGGCACGGCGTCGATCGCGTTGGTGCGGAACCAGTCGAGCGTGTGCGAACAGGCGAAGCGGTCGATGAGCGTCGGATGCAGCCGCGTATCGATCGGCCCTCCCAGCAGCGCGACGCTGGCGAATGGAGCGTCCTGCGAGCTTGCAAGCAACGCGGCCGCCGCGAGCGCCGGCACCGTCCCCTGACAGACGGCCATCACGTGGACGGGCATTCCGTGCGCGCGAACCATGAGCATGAAGCGTTGGAGCGCGAGCACATAATCGTCGAGCGGCAGAGGGCCGGCTTCGAGCGGCACGTCGCGGGCGTCGGCCCAGTCGGTGATATAGACGTCGCGGTTTTCGAGCAACGTTTCGACCGTTTCGCGCATCATCACCGCGTGATGGCCGGCGAGCGGCGAGCACAGCATGACGGGCCATTTTCCGGCCGGCTCCGGCGCGATGCGATTGTGCGTGAACTTGCGCGTGAACTTGCGCAGCGTGCCGACGGGCAGCGTGTCGACGACGGATTCATCGATGGGAATCCGGCAGCCGTCGCTCGTGTCCTCGCTCGTGACGACATCGATTGCGAACGGCGGCGCCTGCTCGAACGCACAGGTGGATCTGAGCAACCAGTGACGGAACGCACTAGCCGCTTCGCCGGGCACGGCCCAGGGCGCTTGCGCAGCAGGCGGACACGCGCATTCTTCCGGCAGCCTTTCGGCCATCGCCCGGGTCAGGCGTCGTTGAGCATCGATGAGGGCATACCACATGATCGGCTCTGTGCATCCGTCGATAGCGCAGGTGGCGTTGCATACGGCGAAAGCCTGAGCATACATCGCGTGCGGCGTTCGGACGAGCGCGACGCCGCCACTTTTGCGCGCGCGCTCGCGCTCGCGCGCCCATAAGCGGCGCGTGCTGTCACGAGCGCGCGCGGGGTGCATGGACGGATGGCGTGTCGGGCTCGCCGAGGAGACGGCCGAGGATGCGCGGCGTCACATCGTCGACCATCGGGAACCGGGGCAAAGCCAGCAACGTCGAAGACTTTTCGACGCGGCGCGCGCTCAGCGTGAACCCCGCGACATAGCCGATCTCGCCCGCAACGCGCATGACGTCGACGTCGCAAACGCCGAATGGCCAGGCGAGCATGTCGGCGTGCGCGCCGAGTTCGGCTTCGATCTGTTCGCGCGAATCTTGCAGTCGTGCCGTCGCGAATCGCTCGAACGAAGCGGCCGATCGGCGGCTGCGCTCGACAGCGAAGTTCGGATGCCAGCCGGTGTGCGACTGCACATCGAACAGAGCCGTCGCGCGCAGCGCTCGCAATTGCTCCCAGGTCAGCGCACACGACGCCTTCGAGATCGCGGACGGATAGACGAAGAGCGTGACGGGCAACTGCTCGCGCTGCGCAATCGGCAACAGGCGTTCATAGACCGATTGCTGGGCGTCGTCGACGGTCAACGCAACGGCTTTCGGCGGCAGCGGCGCGCGCGGCTCGCGCAGCCACGCGACGATCCGGCGCAGCGGCACGATCTCGTAGCCGTGCTCTCGCAGGAAGCGCAGATGCGCGTTGAACGTGGCGACGCGCACGGCCGTCGAATCGTCGTCGGCGTCGGAAAAGCGGTGGTAGACGAGAACCGCGACAAGCGAGACGGCACCGTGCGAACCCGGCACCGCGAACGGAGCAGGAGCGGCGAGCAGCGTCGCAAGCGCCAGCAGACATGCGAACAGCAGCAGCCAGGCGGCGTCCCAATGCGCTGCTGCGCCGCAAGAGAGCTGCCAGCGAAGGGGAAGGGCCGTGTTCGCGCAGGCGGCCGCCCGAGGCGGGTGCGCCGCGATCCGCAACGGCCGTGCATCCGGGTGAAATACGAGCTTACTGCGTGACATGGCGGACCTCCGCGTGGTTCGACGGATGGCGCTCATTTCGCGCAACCGTAATGGACTCTGTCTGGTCATTTAAGCGTGGGCGCTCGACGTCGGCTTGATCTGAGTCAACGGGGCCGGGACGGATGCAGGGGACGGGCGAAGCGGCCCGTGCAGATCGCGAGTCGTTGATCGACATCAAGCGCCGAGCCGAGCCATCGACGATGCTGAGACTGTCATGCGTTTGTAGAAATGGAGACCGCAATGAAACAGGATGAAGCACTGCGGCAGCAGATCGAACAATCGTTGCGTTCGGATGCGACGATCGATGTGGGACAAGTCCGCGTGCACGTGCACGGCGGCGTGGTGACGCTCACGGGAACGGTGCCCAATGCGTTGCAGAAGCAGGTCGTCGAACAGACGCTGCGCGGTATCGTGAACTGTCGCGCGCTCGTGATGGAACTGTCGCTGCCGCCCGCGAGCGGCTATGTCAAATCCGACAAGATGCTCGCCGCGCGCATCGTCGCGACATTGTCGCAAGCGATGCATCTGCCCGCCGACCGCGTGCGCGTCGAGACCGAGCGCGGCTGCGTGACGCTCACGGGCTGGGTCGATACGGAAAAGCAGCGGCGCGCGATCGACATGCTGGTCGGCCGGATGGAAGGCGTCGTCGGCGTGAGCAACCGGCTCGCCGTATGCGAGCCGCCCGCCGACGACGTCGCCGCGCAGATCGCGCAGACGCTCAGCGAGCGTCTGCAGCGGGAAATCGAAAGCATATCCGTCGATACGCACGACGGCGTCGTGACGCTCTCCGGCACCGTCGGCTCGCTCGACGAAAAGCGCGCAGCGTGCCTCGCGGCGTCGCAGGTGCAGGGCGTGCGGCAGGTCGTCGACCGGCTGGGCGTCGCTTGAGATTCGATTTTGCCGCCTGTTCGGGCTGAAATCGCGCGAACTTCAGATGCGCACCACAGCGCGCTTGAACTCGGGCCAGTCGAATCGCTTCAGTCGACGCGACCGCGATCCAGCTTGCCGGACCAGTAGACGATCAGCACGACCGCGCCCGCCATGCCGCCCAGATGCGCGAAATGCGCGACGCCCGACGCTTCGCGCGAGACGCCAAGCACCAGTTCGAGCACGGCGTAGCCCGTGGCGAAGAGCCATGCAGGCATCGGAATGGGCGGGAACAACAGCACGACACGGCGCCTCGGAAACATCATCGCGTAGGCGATGAGTACGCCGAACACGCCGGCAGAGGCGCCGATCGTCGGATAGGCGTCGCCCGTCATCGACAGCGTCGTCAGCGTTTGCACGATGCCTCCACACGCGACGCTCGTCACGTAAAGCGCAAGCATTCGCCGGCCGCCGAGCACGCGCTCCACCTCGTTGCCGAACATGAACAGGCCCAGCATGTTGAACGCGAGATGCGTCACGCTGGCGTGCAGCGCGCTATACGTCAGCAGTTGCCAGGCGTGGAAAGCAGGCGCGCCGCTGCCCGCGGCGCGCAGCGGCCACAGCGCGAAGGCGTCGATCAGCCGGTTCGTATTGAGCGCCTCCACGGCGAACGCGAGCACGTTCAGTGCGATCAGCAAAAGAGTCATGAATAGCGGCTGTGGCGGGCGAGGAAATCGAGCATGTTGGTGACGCATTCAGGTTACTGCCCGCAAGTCACTGGCTGTTGATCTGCATCAGCCTCGTCGGGTCGCTGCGGACGGAAGCTCGAATCAGGTCGGATCGGCCGTTCGTGCGCTGGCCGGCGATGAAAAATCGAAGCGACGCATGCATCGAGAGCGTGCGTCGCATCAAACGCATCGAACGCATCGAACGCATCAAACGCATCGAACGCATCGACCCGGCTGAGATGCAAAGGAAATGGCGATGACCGATATGCTCACCGTTACGTTGAATCCCGCCGTCGATGTTTCGACGTCCGTCCATCGCATCGTCGATACGCACAAGCTCCGATGCGAAGCGGCGCAACGCGATCCTGGCGGCGGAGGGATCAATGTCGCGCGCGTGCTGCACCGTCTGGGCGCGCGATGTGCCGCGCTCTTTCTCGCGGGCGGCGATTATGGCCGGACGCTGTGCAGCCTGCTCGCGGCCGAAGGGCTGGATACACGCCGCGTGGAGATCGCCGGCGAGACACGCGAAAATTTCTCCGTCGTCGAATCGTCGAGCGGATTGGAATACCGCTTCGTTCTCCCGGGACCGTACGTGATGGCGAGCGAATGGGATGCCTGTCTGCGCAGCTTCGCCGCCAATCTGGACGGCGCCCGTTTTCTCGTGTTGAGCGGCAGCCTGCCGCGCGGCGTGCCCGTCGATGTCTACGCCCAGCTTGCGCGCGTGGCCGTTGCCGTGAGGCCGAACATCCGCGTGGCCGTCGATGCGTCGGGGCCCGCGCTTGCCGCCGTGCTGGACAGCGGACTCGTCGATATCGTCAAGCCGAGTCTCAGTGAGCTGCGCGAGCTGACGGGCTCGCCGCTGCCGGATGCCGACAGCCAGGCCGACGCGGCGCGGGCGTTGATCGCGGACGGCAAGGCGCGGATGGTCGCGCTGACGCTTGCGGAACACGGCGCGCTGCTGGCGACGCGCGACGAGACCTACCGCATGCCCGCGCTGAAAACCGAGGTGCGAAGCGCGATCGGCGCAGGCGACAGCTTTCTCGCCGGCATGCTCTGGGCGCTGGACCAGGGCGCGGTCCCACGCGAAGCGCTCGGTTACGGGACCGCCGCAGCCGCCGCAACGATGAAGCAGCCGGGTACGCGGCTTTGCGATGCGCGCGACGTGGTCCACGCGTATGTCACGGGGGAATCGCCTGTCGACGCACAGGCGGCCCGATCCGGGAACATGGTTACGGTTCCTGGCGACGAGAAGCGCGTCATGTTCTCACAACGACACGGCTAGGATTTTCGGACCCATGTCTCGCCTTCCTTGTCATAAGACCGCTTGACGGCCGCCCACGCGATCCGGTGAGCCGCCTCTTCGCGACGCGGATCGGCGGCATGCGCGTCGAACGCGTGATTGAACGCGGCGCGATAGATATCCTGGGCGTGAGCGGGCAGGTGATCCCGGACGGACGCCGGAAGATCCTCGTTTGTCTGATAGGGCATCGCATCTCCCGTTGGACACGTCGTGCACATGTAGCACGCCTGAACAGAAACCCAAGATGCTTTGACGCTTCGAGTCTCTGCAAGACGCGGCAAGCATCCCGCTTCTCGCGCCGATCCCGCCTCCGCCTCCATCCGAACGAGGCGCTTCGGAAGCGGCCCGCTTTTCGAATGCATTTGACAACAGACGGCTAGCTAATTATCTGTCGGTGCATCAGCGCGTGCAGTCCGGGTTGCAAACTTCATTCCACGTGACCTCGGCAGCGCGTCAACGTCGGCGGTTGACTTTGCCGTTCGCGTTTTTCCGGAACGCCATGCACAAGACTTCGATCCTTCGCGTCAGTCGGCTCCTACTCTTGCTGATGACGCTCGCCGTACTGTCGAGCGCGGCCGCCGGACAGATGCCGCCACGGACATCGCCACGGACACCACCGCCGACGGCCACGCCGCACAGCCTCACTGTCGGAGCGGTCGAAGAAGGCTGGCCCCCGCTTGTGATCCTGAACAACGGTCAGCTGTCCGGCGCCGCATTCGATTTCCTCAAGGCCGTTCTTGACCCGTCGACGCAGGTGCGGGTTCAGATCTTTCCGGACTTCGAATTACTGAACGCGGCCGTATGCGCGGGCTCTGTGGATATCGTGCTCGGCCTCCAGGGGCCGGGCCGACCGAGGCCCTGCCTGGTGCTTTCCGACGCGTATTTCGATTCCGACGTGCTGGTGGTCGGGCGCGCGTCGGATGCCGCGTCGGGCAGCATGCTTCCGCGCCTCGCCGGCAAGCGCATCGCCACGGAAGCGGGCTCTTACATCGAGCGGGTATCGCGTGACCGCTACCCGGATTCCATCTTCGTGCATGTGCCCAATCCGCACGCAGGCCTGAACGCGGTGCTGCACAACGATGCCGACGTCTATATCACGCTGGCGCCCGTTGTCGAATACGCACTGTCGCAGCCCGAGTTCGCCGGACTGGCGGAAATCAATCGCTACCGGGAAACGGAAAGCGGCGTCCATTTCGGCTTTCCCCTCGCGCGGCAAACGCTGCGCGACACGCTCAACGAGCGGCTGAACGCGCTGCCCGCCGATACCCGCGAGCGCATCGTGAGCCGCCGGATGGGCACGGGGCCGATCCAGCGGCAGATCGCGAAACCGTTTTTTCTGACGGATGACGAGCGCGCGTATCTGCGCTCGCTGCCCCCGTTGCGCGTAGCCGTCGATACGGGACTGGCGCCCTACGCGTATGTGGACGACGGTGGCGAGCCGCACGGCATGGCGCTCGACTATCTCCGCTATCTGGCGGACAAGCTGGGGATCACCTTCGTGCGCCAGCGTCTGCCCGACTTCACCGCGACGGTGGATGCGCTGCGATCCGGCAAGCTGGATCTCATCGCCGTCGCCGTGCCGGGCGATTCGGTGCTGCATGGCATGCCCGTGTCGCGTCCGTATGCGACGTTTCCCGTCGTCGTCGTGGGCGCGCGGGACACGCCCGCGATCGGCCAGATGCGCGAGCTCGACGACAAGCGCGTGGCCGTCACCGAGGGCGGCGGTCTGCGCTCGCTCGTGATATCGGCGGCCCCGCAGGCGCGCATCATTGCCGTTCCGGATATCGAAACCGGCATGAACGCCGTCGCCCACGGAACGGCCGATGTCTACGTGGACGATCTGGCGGCCGCCGACTACATGCTGCATCGGATGCATGGCGGCGATCTTCGCGTCATCGGCTCCGATGGCACGCCGCTACGGACGGGTATCGCGATGACGCCGGCGCTGGCCGCCCGGCTGATGCCGCTCGTCAACCGCGCGCTGGCTTCGATGCCCGACACCGAGCGGCTGGCGATCCAGAACCGCTATTTCGCCGCGGACTACTCGCTCGGACCGTCCTGGCGAGACATCGCCGCGAGGATTGCGCCGTTCGCGATCGCGATGCTGGTGGTGATCGCCGTGTTGTGGCGCTCGCGGCGGCTGCTGCGCAAGGAGGCGCAGGTGCGCCGCGAAGCGGAACTCCGGCTGCTCGACGTGACGAGCCAGTTGCCGGCGACGGCCTTCCAGTTTCGACGCGGGAAGAATCGCGATCCGGGTTACACGTGGCTGAGTGGAAATTCCGTCGAGCTGTTCGGCAAGACCAGCGCCGAACTGCAAGTCGGCGCGAGCATGTTGTCGTCCATCCATCCCGACGACCGGGACGCGCTTTTGGACGATCTCCGGAATGCCAGCCAGAGCTTGACGGCCGTCAGCCGCGAGGTCCGCGTGCAGCGTCACGACGCGTTCAGATGGACGCGGCTGCACGCGGTGCCGCAGAGAGCCGGCAACGGAGATCTCGTCTGGAACGGCTACTGGAGCGACGCGGAGCAGGAGCACGAATACGCGGCTGCGCTCGCCGCGGCCCGCGATGCGGCCGAGCAGGCGTCGCGCGCGAAGAGCGACTTTCTCGCGACGATGAGCCACGAAATACGCACGCCGATGAGCGCCGTGCTGGGCCTGATCGAACTGCTGGCTCACAGCAACCTTCGCCCCGATCAGACGGACAAGGTAAAGCTGATCTCGCAGGCCGCCGAATCGTTGCTACAGATACTGAACGACATACTCGACTACTCGAAGATCGAAGCCGGCAAGATCGTCCTCGAGCGCGCGCCCGTCGATATTCGCGAACTCTGCACGAGCAGCGTCGGCCTGCTTTTCTGGCGCGCGCAGGAAAAAGGCCTGAGGCTCGGGCTGTGCATCGACGCGGCCGTGGCGCCTCTGGTATGGAGCGACGGCGTGCGGCTGCGGCAGATTCTTTTCAATCTGCTCAGCAACGCGATCAAGTTCACCACGGAGGGCAGCGTCAGGCTCGACGTCGAACTGGCGGAAGAAGCCCATGACGTGCAAACCGTCGTGTGGCGTGTCACCGATACGGGCATCGGCGTCAGCGCCGAGCAGCAGGCGCAGTTGTTCCAGCCGTTCGTGCAAGCGGAAGCGTCGACGACGCGGCGCTTCGGCGGCACGGGCCTCGGGCTGTCGATCTGCCGGCGCCTCGTGGACATGCTGGGCGGCACTATCGGCATGGAAGGCGAGGTCGGCCGTGGTACGCGAGTGGAGTTTCGTCTGCCGCTGGAAGTCTGTCAGCGGGAGTTTCAGCGCTCTCCGCTGAGCGGCATCACGACGGGCCTGCGCGTCCGCGACGCCTATGTGCTGCGCAGCCTGACGGAAGCCGTGCGTACGCTCGGAGGCGTCGCGGTGACGCTCGACCCGGACGAGCCCTTTGGCACTGCCGGCACGTTGCCGGCGCAGTGTCAGCTGGTCATCGACGACCATCTGACGGCGGCAGAACCGACTTCGGACGAATGGCCTTCGGACGAACTGCTCTCGCACGATCGACACGAACCTGCCGTTCGCGAGCAGACGGGGCACGTACCCGTCATTCCAACGACGGCCGCGCCCAAGTCCAGCGGATATCTGCGGGTGGGGGACGTCTTTTATCTGGGCGTTTATCCCGTCACGTTGCAGGGCGTTTCCGGCGTATGCAACGCCGCACTGCACGGCGATGCGGAACTCGGGCTGGAGTCGCCTGCATCGGCGTTCACACCGGTTGCGCCGCGCAGCCGTGATGACGCGTTGCGCCAACGCGTTCTGATCCTGGTTGCCGAAGACAATCCGATCAACCGTCATCTGATCCGGCAGCAGCTCGCACTGCTCGGCTGCACGTGCGATGCCGTCGAAGACGGCGCGCAAGCGCTGGAGGCGTGGGAGTCCGCGGACTACGCGTTGTTGATCACCGACTGCCATATGCCGCAGATGGACGGCTACACGCTCGCGACGCGCATACGCGCCCGGGAAGACGGCGCGCGCCGGATGCCCATCGTCGGACTGACGGCGAGCGTCGGGCGTGAAGAGCGCGGCGAATGCGTTGCCGCCGGCATGGACGAGTGCCTTTACAAGCCGGCAAAGCTCAGTGATCTGGTCACATGCATCGCCCAGTTTGCGCCCCGGTGCCTGCCCGGTCCCGAGGTATCGGCGAGCCGGGAAGCGGTTGCGCCGGATGCCCTTGTGTGCGAAGCGGACGCAGGCCCGGGTTCAGCAGCGGTTGGCGCCGGGAAGGACTCAGGTTTCGCAGCCGTCGCTACCGAGACGAGCGAGGCAAGTGAGGCAAGCGAAGCAAGCGCTCTGCCGGATCTCGACTGGTCCGCGATCAACCAGAGCTTCGGCAGCAGCGGGCGCGACGAGGCGCTGATCGCCGTCATCGTCCAGACGATGGTCGCCGACGCGGACGAACTGCAACGTCTGCTGGGCGAGCCCGACACCGGGCCGGCTACGCTGCGGCAGTGGATTCATCGCGTCGACGGCGGCGCGTCGGTGCTCCGCTACGAACCGCTGAGGCGCGCGCTGCAGACGTTCCGCGCCAGCGTGCTGACCGACGATCCGCCGCAGTACGGCGCCGCAGGCGAACGGATGCTGCGCGAGTTGCGCGAGATTGCCGACCATCTCGCGCGTCAGTGAAGCGGCACCGGTGAATCCTGCGTCGCGCGCGCGACCGCGTAAGTGGCTGCCTGCACGCGCGAGCTGAGCTTCAGCTTGCGCAGAATGTGCTGCACGTGAATCTTGACGGTGGTTTCCGCAATGTTCATCGCGCGCGCGATTTCCTTGTTGGTCCGGCCTTGCGCGACTTGCGCAAGGATTTGCTCTTCGCGTGGCGACAGATTGCGGATCGGGTCTTCTTCGGACGATGCTTTCTCGTCCTTGCCTTGCAGCGATTGAAACGCGGTGACGAGCTTGCTGGTCATCTCCGGGCTGACGGTCGATTCGCCTGCCATCGTTCGCACGATCGCCGTGGCCATCACATCGCTGTCGACGGTTTTCAGCAGATAGCCGCGCGCGCCGCCGCGCAGCGCCGCGGCCAGATCGCTTTCGTCCTCGCTGACGGTCAGCATCAGCACGCGCGCCTGCGGCGCCGCTTCGAGCAGCCCCGGCAGCGCATCCACGCCGTTGACGCCCGGCAGATGATTGTCGAGCAGGATGATGTCCGGTTGCGTTTCGGCGGCGCGCCGATAGGCCTCGCCGGCATCGCCCGCCTCGGCGACCACTTCGAAGCGCGAGTCGGCGCTCAACAGCGCGGTGACGCCGCGCCGGAACAGCGTGTGATCGTCGACCACGAGCACGCGGATCAATGTCGGGTCTGTCATGCTGCCAGCCTCCTGCGGTCGGGCAAGGTGAGTGCGATGCGCGTTCCCGATCCGGGCATCGACTCGATCGATACGGCCGCGCCGATGCGCTCGGCCCGCTCGTGCATGATCCGCAAGCCGATGTGGCGATCGTTGTGCACCGTGCCGCTGACGAAGCCGCATCCGTTGTCGCGGACCGTTACGCGCCATTGCGGTTCCTGCTGCACGTCGAGCCACACCTCGGTTGCGTGAGCGTGCTTGCGGATATTCGACAGCGCTTCCTGAACGACGTGCAGCACCTGCACCTGAACGTCGGCCGGCAGCGGCACGCCGTGTCCTTCGACGGACAGATACGTCGCGAGCCCCGTCTGGTGCTCGAATTTTTGAAGCGTCGTGCGCAGCGCGGGAATGATGTCTTCGCCGCTCGTGCGCGTGCGGAAATTCAGCAACAGCTCGCGCACGTCGGACAGGCTCTCGTGAATGCCGGCATCGAGTTCGCCTACCGTCCGCTCGACGCGCGGCTCGTCCGCATGCTTGATCGCGCCGCGCAAGAGGCCGATCTGGATCTTCATGAAGGCGAGGCTTTGCGCGATCGAGTCGTGCATTTCGCGCGCAAGCAGATTGCGCTCGGCGGCGACGGCCGCTTCGCGCTCCAGCGCCCCCGCGCGCAGCCCTTCGAGCGCGACGGCGAGATGGCTTCCCATCGTTTCGATCAGCACGCGGTCCTCGTCCGTCAGCGTCGCGGGGGCGTTGAAGAACAGATCGAGTTCGCCGACCATGCGGTCCTGCAGTTTGACGGGCACGCCTATCACGGTGCTGAATCCGGCCTTCGAGCAGTGTCCGAGCGAGCCCGGATGACCGGCGCGAATCGGAATCACGCGCGTGCTCGCTTGCGCGTGTTGCTGGCCGCAATGGCAGCCGCCCGTCGGAATGCACTTTTCGCTTTCGGAAATCTCTGTCGGCAGGCCGTCCGATGCCACGAGTAGATAGCGCTGGTTCGCTTCGTCGGTCCATCGCACGGCGCTCGCATCGGCTTTCACGGCGAGCCGCGCCAGTCTCGCAAAGCCGCTTGCGAGTTCGTCGAACGTCGCCGCGTGCGCGGCAAACGCGCTTGCCTCGTAGAGCGTGCTGAGCCGGGCATTTTGCGCAGCGAGCCGTTCCGTCTTTTCCTCGACTTTCACCTCCAGGTTCTGGTACAGCTCCTGGAGCGTTTCGGCCATCCGGTTGAAGCCTTCGGACAGCGTGCCGAATTCGTCGTTCGAGTCGACTTTGACGCGCGCCGTCAGATCGCCTTCCCGCACGCGCGCGAGTCCCGTCTTGAGCCGTTCGAGCGGATTGAACACGAAGATATAGGCCGAATAGAGCAGCGTGACCGCGCTCGCAATCGTCAAGCCGATCATGAAAACCTGCAGCATGTTCAGGATCGCGGTCAGATAGGACAGACGCCCCTCGATGGCCGACACGAGCCGATCGATATGCTTGACGAAATCCTCGGCCTCGGCGGCAGCCTGCGCCGAATCGGGCGCGGGGGAAGCGGTCCAGTGGCCGCGCACCACGGTCCATGCGCGCTGCACGTCCGCGAACGCGGCCGTCGAGCGTGCGTCGTGCGGCACGAACAGCGGCCGCGCCGGATCGCCGTTGCGCAACAGCGCGACGCTTTGCTCGAACTGATCGGCTTGTGCCGCGATGTGCGCGGGGTCGCCTCGCGCGAGCGTTTGCGCGAGCCGCCAGGTCTGCATGCGCATGCGGCCCGCTTCGTTGACGGCGGCCGCGCCGCCTTCGAGCTGCCAGCTTGCCCACAGGGTGTAGCCGATCGAAACGGACGCCGCAAGCAGCAGCAAACCGCCGATGATGCCTAGCTTCGCCGCGAGAGTCTGGAATTTTTTCATTGACGTCGGTGGGGTGTACGAAACCGCCGGCCGGGAACTCGGCTGACGGTCGATACCCAGAGCCTTCCTCCGACAATGTGCCTTCGCCTGGCCGGGAGAAGACTGATCCAGATCAAGTGCGCGCGCCTTTGCTGTTGTGTCGTCAGGCTGGTTGCGCTGGTGACATGACAAAAGCAGGCGGCAAAGCGGTTGCGCGTGACCTGATGCGTCGAGTGCGCGCAACCTCGGGCGTGAGATCGCTACGCGTGCGCGAACAGCCCGAGCGGGCGATGCGTGACGGCAACCGACGCGATCAGCAGATACAGCGCGAGCGCGCATCCGAAGCTCACGCATTGGACGAACCGCGTGCGGCCGTGTTTCAGCGCGAACGTTCCGGCAACGATATAGGCAACGAGCATGAGCAGCTTGGTGCCAAGCCATGCGTCCCGAACGGGATTCAGATGCAGCATGATCCACAACGTGACGCCGGCCGCCAGCAGCGACGTGTCGATCATATAGCTGAGCCGGCGCCAGCCCGGACGCATCGGCCACGTTCGCCCGGTCAGCACGGCCGCGCCGCGCGTCGCGAACAGCAGGCCGCTGCTGGTCACGAACGACACATGAGCGAGCTTCACATACGGATAGAGTTCGATCAGCGGCATGGTGTGGGCAGGGCTTCGACAGACCGGGTTACTGGACGAGCGGCGTTGCGGCCGCTTCGATATCGACGCCGATGATATCCGCATGCGCGGCCTCGAGGCTGACATACTGACGCACTGCCGTCGCGAACGCCAATTGCCGCAGCGTCTGCGCGACGGCTGCACGCACCGTCTCGAAGTCTTGCTGCGCGCCGGGCTTGCGCGCGAGCACTTCCACCACATGCAAGCCGAAGCGCGTATGCACCAGCCGTGGCAATACGCCGATCTCCGTCTGGCCGAAAAGTTGTGCGGCAAATTCGGGTGCGCATTCGTCGGCGGCGAGCCACCCCAGGTCGCCGCCCGTCGCGCCGCTCGGGCAATTCGACAACTCGGCCGCCGCGCGGGCGAAGCGGTCATCGAAGCGGTCGTCTTTGCCCGCATCGCTGCATCGCACGTCGAGCAGGCACGCTTCCGCCCGCTGACGAAGCGCGTTGACATCCACGCCCTGCGTCACGGCGAACAGCACATGCCGCGCGTGCACGCGCTCGCCCACCGCGTAGCGGGCCGGGTGAGCGGCGTAGTAGCGGCGGCACGCGTCGTCGGCTGGTTCCGGCACGTGCAGCACGCGTTCGAGCAGCGCGTCGATGGCGGCCGTCGCCGCAGGGCTCGTTGCGCCGTCCGCGGATGAGGGGTCGTCCGCGTCGAGCAGTCCTTGTGCGATGGCCGCCTGCCGCAATAGTTCGGTGCACGCGCGCTGGCGCAGCGTTGCGGCGTCGAGCGCTTCATCGCCCCGATGAAGCGCTACGCCATTGACCGTTGCGACGTCCGTCAAATCGTTCTGCATGTTCGACTCCCTGAGTTCAGAGCTTGCGGGCCGACTGACCATGCGAGCGCAGGTTCAGCCGACGCGAACGCACGAGCTGGTATGGCCGGAACACATAGGCCACCGATGCGAAGCCGCTCCACACGTGCACGAGCCGGCTGAACGGGAACAGCAGGAAGATCGTCATGCCGAGCACGATGTGCAGCTTGAACGGCCATTCGACGCCAAGCAGGCCGCTCGCATCCGGGCGGAACGTCACGATACGCTGGGCCCAGTCGGCGAGCACGAGCATCGTGTGCGCGTCCGCGCGGTCGGCGAACGAGAAGGGCAGCGTGATCAGGCCGAGGCACAGTTGCACCCACAGGATCGCGAGAATCGCGATATCCGTGCGGCGGCTCGTGAGACGGATGCGCGGATCGGACAGGCGCCGGTGAAGAAGCAGCGTCAGCCCGACGAAGCAGATCAGTCCCGCCGTTCCGCCCGACATGATCGCGAGCAACTGCTTGTGTTGCGCGCTGATGAACGGCTCGTAGAGCGCATGCGGCGTCAGCAGGCCGACCGTGTGCCCGAACAGCAGGAACAGGATGCCGATGTGGAACAGGTTGCTGCCCCAGCGTAGCTGCCCGGCCCGCAAGAGCTGGGACGAATCGCTTTTCCACGTGTACTGGTCGCGGTCGAAACGGATGAGACTGCCCAACAGGAACACGGCGAGGCACAGGTACGGATAGACGCCGAAGAGGAAGTTGTGCACGGGGTTCATGCCGATGCTCCTTGCTCGGGTTGCGTAGGTTGCGCATGAGATTGCGCACGAGGCTGCATGCGGGATTGCGTTTGAAGCGACGCGTGCCCGTTTCTGACGATGCGCACGGGCTGTGGCTCGCCGGGGCGTCGCTGACCTTGGGACGAGCAGCCGTCGAAGGCGGCGGGCTCGCTCCATGTTTCGTCGAGGCCCGGCTCGCGCGGCAGTTCGACCGCGCGCACCGGCTCTCCCGCGAGGTCGAGCAGTGCGGCCAGCACGCTCGCATATGCGCTTTGCCGACGGGTCAATGCGCTGTAGATGTTGCGCAGGATATGCGCGACTTCGCCGAGCAGGCCCTTCGCGGATTCGGACGGCTGCGTCGATGCATATTCGAGCAGCACGGTCAGATGATCGGGCAGTTCATCGGACGCGAGATATAGCCCCGCTTGCTCGTAGGTCTGGATCAGATCGATCATCGCCGGACCGCGCTCGCGCGAGTCGCCGTGCACGTGCTCGA
Organism: Paraburkholderia phymatum; assembly: GCF_038900715.1. Taxonomy (GTDB): domain Bacteria; phylum Pseudomonadota; class Gammaproteobacteria; order Burkholderiales; family Burkholderiaceae; genus Paraburkholderia; species Paraburkholderia phymatum_A. The sequence goes on from NZ_JAYMRZ010000004.1 coordinate 465,595, forward strand.
ACAGATGGAGCGCGGTGCCGCGGCCGCGATCGAACAGATCGACGTAAGCGGCCTCGGTGTCGAAGCCGTCGTCGCGTAAAAGCGTATTGATGAGCGAGTCGATCTCGCCAAGCCGTTGCTCGCAGAGCGTGGCTTGTGCATGCAGCGCGTCGCGCATCTCGGGCAGGGCCGCTCGCAACGCCGCATCCGGATAGTCGAGCAGATGGGCGAGCACACGCAGCGTCGTCTTGAGCGAAGGCTGATCGGTATGAATGGTCGACATGGCTCAGACCTCCACGCGAATCGGAATCGTGCGCTTCTTCTCGCTTCCGAACAGGCTCGTTTCCGTGACGCCCTCCGAACAGCCGTTGCCGAAGCTGAACCCGCAGCCGCCGCGCACATTGAACGCGTTCTCCGCGTATTCGCGGTGCGACGTCGGAATGACGAAGCGGTCTTCGTAGTTCGCGATGGCCATCACGCGATACATCTCGTCGACTTCCGCGGCGCTGAGCCCAACTTGCTGGAGCACCGCGTGGTTTTCGCGTCCGTCGACGTGACGGCCCCGCTGCCACGCGCGCATGGCCAGCATACGTTCGAGCGCGCGCACGACGGGCGCGGTGTCGCCGGCCGTGAGCAGGTTCGCGAGGTATCGGACGGGCACGCGCAACTGGCTCACGTCAGGGATTTCGCCGTTCGCGCTCACGTGCCCCGCGTTCGCCGCGGCCGTGATGGGCGAGAGGGGCGGCACGTACCAGACCATCGGCAGCGTCCGGTACTCGGGGTGCAGCGGCAGCGCGACCTGCCACTCGACGGCCATCTTGTAGACCGGGCTCGTGCGAGCCGCGTCGAGCCAGTTTTGCGGCACGCCGTCCTTGAGCGCCTGTGCGATGACGGCGGGATCGTGCGGATCGAGAAAGACGTCGAGCTGCGCCTGATACAGGTCCTTGTCGTGCTCGACGCTCGCCGCCTGTTCGATGCGATCGGCGTCATACAGCAGCACGCCCAGATAGCGGATGCGCCCCACGCAGGTTTCCGAGCACACAGTCGGCTGGCCGGCCTCGATGCGCGGATAGCAGAAGATGCACTTCTCCGCCTTGCCGCTCTTCCAGTTGTAGTAGATCTTCTTGTATGGGCAGCCGCTCACGCACATGCGCCAGCCCCGGCACTTGTCCTGATCGATCAGCACGATGCCGTCTTCTTCGCGCTTGTAGATCGAGCCCGACGGGCACGACGCGACGCACGCCGGGTTCAGGCAGTGCTCGCACAGGCGCGGCAGATACATCATGAAGGTGTTTTCGAACTGACCGTAGATGTCCTTCTGGATATCGTCGAAATTGCGGTCCTTGCTGCGCTTGCTGAATTCACCGCCCAGAATCTCTTCCCAGTTCGGCCCCCAGACGATCTTCTCCATGCGCTGCCCGGTGATCAGGCTACGCGGCCGCGCGGTGGGCGCCGCCTTCATTTCAGGCGCGCGATGCAGGTGGTCGTAGTCGAACGTGAAGGGCTCGTAGTAGTCGTCGATCTGCGGCAGATTCGGGTTCGCGAAGATCTTCATCAGCAGCTTCCACTTCGCGCCCTGACGCGGCGCGATCGAACCGTCCGCGCGGCGCTCCCAGCCGCCATTCCACTTGTCCTGGTTTTCCCATTCCTTCGGGTAGCCGATACCCGGTTTTGTTTCGACGTTGTTGAACCATGCATACTCGACCCCAGGCCGGCTGGTCCACACGTTCTTGCAGGTCACGCTGCAGGTATGGCATCCGATGCACTTGTCGAGATTCAGCACCATGCCGATCTGTGCGCGTACTTTCATCATTGACTCCTTCTGTTCGTCGGCAGGTCAGGGGTTTTCGCCCTGGGTCTGGTATGCGCGCGCGAGATCGTCATCGCGCGGAGTATCCAGCCAGTCGACGTTCTTCATCTTGCGCACCACCACGAACTCGTCGCGGTTCGTGCCGATCGTGCCGTAGTAGTTGAAGCCGTAGCTCAGCTGCGCGTAGCCGCCGATCATGTGCGTGGGCTTGAGGACGATGCGCGTGACGGAGTTGTGGATGCCGCCCCGCACGCCCGTGATCTCCGAGCCCGGCGTGTTGATGATCTTTTCCTGCGCGTGATACATCAGCACCATGCCGGGATTCACGCGCTGGCTGACCACGGCGCGCGCGGCAATTGCGCCGTTGATGTTGAAGAGCTCGACCCAGTCGTTGTCCTCGATGCCGGCGCGCCGCGCGTCGTCCTCGCTCAGCCAGATGACGGGGCCGCCGCGATTCAGCGTGAGCATCAGCAGGTTGTCGCTGTACGTGCTGTGAATGCCCCATTTCTGGTGCGGCGTGATGAAGTTCAGGACGACCTCCGGATGACCGTTCGGCTTGATCTCGTGAATACCCGACGTGGCCTTCAGGTCCACGGGCGGGCGATAGCTCGAAAAGCCTTCGCCGAACGCGATCATCCACGGATGGTCCTGATAGAACTGCTGCCGTCCCGTGAGCGTGCGCCAGGGAATCAGTTCATGCACGTTCGTATAGCCGGCGTTGTAGCTGACCGTCTCGCTTTCGATGCCGCTCCACGTCGGCGAGCTGATGATCTTGCGCGGTTGCGCCTGCACGTCGCGATAGCGGATCTTTTCGTCTTCGCGATAGAGCGCGAGGTGACGGTGATCGCGGCCGGTCGCCTTCGACAGCGCTTCCCATGCCTTCACGGCAACGTGTCCGTTCGTTTCGGGCGCGAGTTGCAGGATCACTTCGCACGCGTCGATGTCGGACACGATGCGCGGCATGCCCTTCGTCGAGCCTTCCGCTTCCGTGATGCCGTTGAGCTGGCCGAGCTGCGTGACTTCCGTTTCCGTCTTCCACGCGATGCCCTTGCCGCCGTTGCCCACCTTGTTCATCAGCGGGCCGAGCGCGGTGAAGCGCTTGTACAGGTTCGGGTAATCGCGCTCGACCACGGCGACCTGCGGCGCGGTCTTGCCCGGAATCAGCTCGCATTCGCCCTTGTGCCATTCCTTCACGTCGAACGGTTGCGCGAGTTCGGCGGGCGAGTCGTGCATCAGCGGCGTGAGCACGACGTCCTGCTCGACGCCGAGATGCCCGACGCACACTTCGCTGAAGGCCTTCGCAAAACCCTTGTAGATTTCCCAGTCGGAGCGCGACTGCCAGACGGGATCGACGGCGGCCGAAAGCGGATGGACGAACGGATGCATGTCGCTGGTATTGAGGTCGTTCTTCTCGTACCAGCTTGCGGTCGGCAGCACGATGTCCGAGTACAGGCACGTCGTGCTCATGCGGAAGTCGAGCGTCACCAGCAGGTCGAGCTTGCCTTCGGGCGCTTGTCCGTGCCACTTCACTTCGGTGGGACGCGCGTCGTCGTCGCCGAGATCTTTACCCTGCACGCCGTTTTCGGTGCCGAGCAGATGCTTGCAGAAATATTCGTGACCCTTGCCCGACGAGCCCAGCAGATTCGAGCGCCACACGAACATGTTGCGCGGCCAGTTCTCCGGCGCATCGGGGTCTTCGCAGCTCATCTGGAGGCTGCCGTCGTGCAGCCCGTTCGCCACATAGTCCTTTGCTTCGATGCCCGCAGCGGCGGCGTCCCTCGCCAGATGCAGCGGGTTGGTCCGCAGTTGCGGCGCGCTCGGCAGCCATCCCATGCGTTCCGCGCGCACGTTGTAGTCGATCATGCTGCCGCCGTAGACCTGCCGGTCCGCGAGCGGCGAAACGATTTCCTCCATGTCGAGCTTCTCGTAGCGCCACTGGTCCGTGTGCGCATAGAAGAAACTCGTGCCGTTCATCTGGCGCGGCGGGCGCGCCCAGTCGAGCGCGAACGCGAGCGCCGTCCAGCCCGTCTGAGGACGCAGCTTTTCCTGGCCGACGTAGTGCGCCCAGCCACCGCCGCTCTTGCCGATGCAGCCGCACATCATCAGCAGGTTGATTACGCCGCGGTAGTTCATGTCGGCGTGATACCAGTGATTCATCGCCGCGCCGATGATCACCATCGAGCGGCCTTGCGTCTTGTCCGCGTTGCTTGCGAATTCGCGCGCGACGGTGATGATCTGATCGCGCGGCACGCCTGTGATCGACTCGGCCCAGGCGGGCGTATAGGCGGCGTTGTCGTCGTAGCCGGCCGCGCCGCTGCCGAGGCCGCGATCGATGCCGTACTGTGCGGCCTGGAGGTCGAACACGGTCGCCACCAGCGCGTCGCGGCGCTCGCCTTCCTTGCCGAGCGGCAGGCGCACGGCGGGCACGCGGACGTGATTGATCTGCCCGTTCAGCGGATTGGCCGTGAAGTGCGGCGACTCGACACCGCCGAAGTAGGGCAGCGCGACATCGACGATCTCATGCGCCTGCTCGCCGTCTTCGAGCACGGAGAGCTTGAGCTTGACCTGTGCGTCGTGGCGCGCTTCCTTGTCTTCGAGATTCCATTTGCCCGTGTCGTCGCCGTCCTGCGCGCCCCATCGAAAGCCGATCGAGCCGTTCGGCAACACCGCGCGGCCGGTCGCGTCGAACGCGATCGTCTTCCATTCGGGGTTGTTGCTTTGGCCGAGCGCGCCGTTGAAATCGCTCGCGCGCAGGTAGCGGTCCGGCACGAGCGTCGTGCGGCCGTCGGGCAGCGTGTGCTCCTTGAGCATCACCAGCATCGGCAGGTCGGTGTAGCGCCGCGCGTAGTCATCGAAATAGGCGCTGCGAGTTTTGAAGTAGAACTCGTTCAGCACGATGTGGCCGAACGCCATCGCGAGCGCCGCGTCCGTGCCTTGGCGCGGATGCAGCCACAGGTCCGACAGTTTCGCGACTTCGCTGTAGTCCGGCGTCACGGCGACGGTCTTCGTGCCCTTGTAGCGGACTTCGGTGAAGAAGTGAGCGTCGGGCGTGCGCGTCTGCGGAACGTTGCTGCCCCACGCGATGATGTACGAGGAGTTGTACCAGTCCGCCGACTCGGGCACGTCGGTCTGCTCGCCCCAGACTTGCGGGCTGGCGGGCGGCAGGTCGCAATACCAGTCGTAGAAGCTCATGCACACGCCGCCGATCAGGCTCAGGTAGCGGCTTCCCGCCGCGTAGCTGACCATCGACATTGCCGGAATCGGCGAGAAGCCGATCACGCGGTCGGGACCATGCTTCTTGATCGTGTAGACGTTGGCCGCGGCGACGAGCCTGTTCACTTCGTCCCACGTGCTGCGCACGAAGCCGCCCATGCCGCGCACCTTCTGATAGTCGCGCCGGGCGTCGGCGTTCTCGACGATCGATGCCCACGCATCGACGGGATCGCGATGCACGCTGAGCGCCTCGCGCCAGCGCTTGAGCAGCCGGCCGCGCACCATCGGATGCTTGATGCGGTTCGCGCTGTACAGGTACCACGAATACGACGCGCCGCGCGCGCAGCCGCGCGGCTCGTGGTTCGGCATGTCCCAGCGCGTGCGCGGGTAGTCGGTCTGCTGCGTTTCCCACGTGACGATGCCGCCCTTCACGTAGATCTTCCACGAGCAGGAGCCCGTGCAGTTCACGCCGTGCGTGCTGCGCACGATCTTGTCGTGCGACCAGCGGTTCCGGTACGCGTCTTCCCAGGTGCGGTCTTCACCTGTGGTCAGACCGTGGCTGTCCGCGAAGCGCTCCTTGGGCAGCGCGAAGTGGCTCAGTCGGTCGAGAAAGTGGCTCATATGATTGCGCTCCGGGGTTCAACAGGGCATCGGTGCATTGCGGCGGGCGTAGTGCCACCAGGTCAGCGCGATGCAGATCAGGTAAAAGGCGATGAAGGTGTACAGCGCGGCCTGCGGGCCGCCCGTGATGGCGATCGAGCTGCCGTAGCTCTTCGGGATGAAGAAGCCGCCATAGGCCGCGATCGCCGCCGCGAAGCCGAGCGTGGCGGCTGCTTCCGTATTGCCTTCCTTGGTTGCGCGCTGCACCGCCTCGCGGTCGTTGGCGTCGACTTCCTTCAGCTTCGAGGACAGGAAGATCACCGGGATCATGCGGAACGTCGAGCCGTTGCCGATGCCCGTCGTCAGGAACAGCACGAGAAAGCTCACGAAGAAGCCAGAGAAAGCGCCGCCCGACGGACCCGACGGCAGGAACCAGAGGACGCCGCCCACCGCGCACGCCATCACGACGAAGTTCCACAGCGTCACGCGCGCGCCGCCGAGCTTGTCCGCGAGCCAGCCGCCGAACGGCCGGACGACGGCGCCGACGAGCGGCCCGAGCCACGCATACGCGAGAGGATTCACGCCCGGGAACTGGCTCTTGATCAGCAGCGGAAATCCCGCCGCGTAGCCGATGAACGAGCCGAACGTGCCGAGGTAGAGAACGCACATCAGCCAGTTGTGCTTGCGTCGGAAAATGACGGCCTGCTCGGCGAACGACGCCTTGGCCTCCGCGAGATCGTTCATGCCGAACCACGCGGCCAGCGACGCGATCGCGATCCACGGGACCCAGATGAACGCGGCGTTCTGCGTCCACACGTGCGAAATCTGGCCGTCCTTGACGATGCTTTGCGGATCGCCGGCGAATACGCCGAAGATCCCCGCCGTCACGACGAGCGGACTGAGGAACTGCACCACCGACACGCCCAGGTTGCCGAGCCCGGCATTGACGCCGAGCGCCGAGCCCTTGCGCTCGCGGGGGAAAAAGAAGCTGATGTTGGCCATGCTCGAACTGAAGTTGCCGCCGCCGAAGCCGCATAGCAATGCAAGCGAGAGCATCGTCGGATAGCTCGTGGACGTGTCCTGCACCGCGATGCCGATGCCGATTGCCGGGATCAGCAGCGATGCTGTGGAAATCGCCGTCCAGCGTCGACCGCCGACGAGCGGCACCATGAACGAATAGAAAATGCGCAGCGTCGCGCCGCTGAGCGCGGGCGCGGCGGCGAGCCAGAAGAGCTGGTTGGTCGAATAGCGGAATCCGAGCGTCGGCAGGCTCACGGCCACGACGCTCCACACCTGCCAGATCGCAAACGCGAGGAAGAGGGCGGGAACCGAGATCCACAAGTTGAGCTTGGCGACGGCTTCGCCCTCGCGTTCCCAGAACGCTTTGTCCTCGGGTGTCCAGATTTCGATCACGCGGCCGCGCCGCGTCGATAACGGTCTTGAACTCATCGTGCTTCTCCTTTGATACGTCCCGGTGCGCATGAGCAGCACCACGGGACGGCATGCAAGTCGCTGAGCACGATTGTGTTCGCCCGGCAGCGGGATGAATATCAGCCGGATGGTTAGTCGGGGCGATCCGTTGGAACTAGGAAAAACGGGCCGGACATAGTTCTTTCGAACTATGTCGATCGCGCAGTGGCCGAAGATTGAGATGGATCAATGCGATGAACGGGACTTTCAGAGTGGGCGTCGGGCTTGCATCAACGGGCGTTTGCCGGGCCGATTATCGACAGCGCCGAATGGAGAATGCGCGCGTCAACCGGTTGAATATCCGCAGTCGATGTAAACGAAACCCGATATACGCGCACGCCATCGCAAAATTCGAAATCCTTCTATAGGACTGAGCCGTCAAAAGACTTGAAATAACGATCAGCCAGTCGTCACCGCAATGCGGCTGGTGAATATGCTCCGATTTCGGCCTTGCCGCCCCGTGTGGGGCGGCATTTTTTTGTTTCGCGATTTTGGCCGTCGCAGCGGGCCGGAGCGTGGAGCGACGCAGATGAGCGTCCGTCATGCAATGCAATGGAAATCGATCACCGCGTAGCGCGCGAAATCGACATTCTTCTATATCTCGATGAATGCGGCTTTTTTACAGTCTGAATAACGCGTGGACGCGAGCAAAAACGGACGCATTCGTCGCGCGACGCAGCGGGTAATGCACGCCTCGCGGCCTTTAACGCCTATCGCCATTCAGCTATCTTTCTTCGACCAGGTCCAATGTATGTTCGCTTCCAGGCAATTCAGCCCAACATTGCGAAAGTGGTGTGAAGGAGTGGGTGACGCTTCGATCATTCTGCTACCGGCATTTTTCTTGCTGTCGCTTGCGCTGCTCGGCTCTTTGAGTCTGCACGGCAAGGCGTCTCGCGCGATGGTGTCGGCTACGCTCGCGTTTTCTGCGGCGATGGTCGTCGTGACAGGGATGCTGCTGGCCGCGAGCGAGCAGCTTCGGCGATCATCGCAGCTCCCCAATCTGCCGCGCATGCTGTCATGCGGCCTTGAGCCGTCGATGCAGCATGCGGTGCACGCGTCCGTCGGCGAAGCTCAGGGATGCCAGGGAGCATCGCCAGATTGCGCGCTGTGCGCAATGGGCGGCGACAGCTTGCGCCTGGCTTGCGAGCACCGCGCCTGCTGCGGTGGCGGGACGGCATGCAACGCTTCATTTTCGTCACGGCCGAAGGAGTTTATTCGCATTTCTGTTCACAATGAACAGCGCACATTCGACTCGCGGGTTTCTCAATAAAACCTGGCATGTCTTACAATGGATAGGGTCGTATTCCCAACTCGCGGAGTCTCTAATGAGCCATGCTGTTCGTCTCGATCTGTCGAGGACTACACCAACGGCTCTTCATCCGGTGCGTTCATGAGCGGCACGACGCGTAATGTCCGGGTTGTGCTGGCCGACGACCACCCGATCGTCCTTTTGGCCATTTCCGACACGTTCGCCGACATACCGGGCTACACGGTAGCGGCAAAGGCGCACTCGGGCTCGGAACTCGTGCGCCTGCTCGATAAAGAACCCGCCGATCTCATCATCACCGATCTCGTGATGCAGGGTGACGAAGAGGTCGAACTCGACGGGCTGCGTCTCATCAGCATGCTGCGGCGCGCGCATCCGGAGATTCCGCTCGTCGTCTTTACGATGGTCACGAGCGGCGGCATGTTTCATGAGCTCTGCAAGATGGGCGTTGCCGCGATCGTGAGCAAGGAAGAGCCGACGTCCGAACTTGCGCAGATCTGCATGCGGGCTTTGGTCAGCAAGGAAACGGTCATTTCGCCGAAGATCCAGCAGCGCCTCGCGCGCGAAGGCGCGCGGACGAAAGATCTCGGCCGCGAGCAGAAGCTCTCGCCGCGTGAACTCGAAGTGGTGCGCCTCTTCGCGCAAGGTCTCTCCGTGACGGAGATCGCGCGCACGTTGAGCCGCTCGGTGCCGACCGTAGCGACGCAGAAGCGCTCGGCGATGCGCAAGCTGCACGTCGAGAACCACGCCGAGCTCGTCAAATACGCAACCGAGATGGGACTTGCCTGATGGAGCGTCTGTTTGCTTCAGGGCAGGATTCGCCCCTCGAGATGCTGCGGATGCTCGAGCGCAACCTGAAGCGCGAGCGCCGCATCTTTTCGGTTGCCGTCGGATTGCTGATTGTCGCGGCGCTATCGGCGGCGATCGTCACGGGGCTCACGTTGCTGAATACCTCGTTGAAGCGCGAGCAGGAAGCGGCGCATCTGATGACGACCAACGTGAATGCAGCGATCAGCGCGCAGCAAGGCATATTGACGACGGGACGCCTGCTGCTCGAACTGAGCGGACAGGGCCTGCTCGGCGCACCCGCCAGGAAGGGCGGCGACAGGTGCGTCGCGTATCGGCGCGACCACAGCGAAACGCGGGTCCAGTTTGCCTGCGACGAAGCCATACAACTGCTCGCGCGCGGCAGCCGCACGCCGACGCTGCAATTCGGCCTGCTCGATGCAAGCGCGTCATACGGATACGGCTTTTTCCCGGCAGATGCCAATGTGCGCGACACGAATGGCGTCGATCGGCTCGCGATATTGTCGCACTGGATACAGGCGACCATGGCGGCGCGCGATATCGATCAGCTCGACGCCGTGCGGGAGCGGCGCACGATGTGGTTCAAGGCGCCGCCGACGCTTGGCTTTCACGCCCATACGTTCATCGCGTTTTCGATTGTCGCGAAGGACGACCAGCCTTATGCGTTCGTAGCGACGAGAATCGACCTGGACCGTGTGGTCGCCGACTCGATCCCGGAGTCGATGGAGTCCGATGCCGCGTTGTTCGATCCGCAAGGCGAGCTGCTGGCGGGCGACGCGGCCGCGAACGTCTTCTACGCGGAAAAGCACCTTAGGCCGGGACCGACTGGCGTCTTCCGCTGGATACCGGGGCATGGCTGGGGCGCTCGCTCGCAGCCGCTGATCTACGATATCGGACACATCGTGCTCTCGCTGCCTGTCTTCAAGGATCTGGCGGCAAGGCGCACCGAAGCGTTCGTCATCCTGGTCCTGGCTACCCTGATTGATGGTCATCGTGTTGCCGTTGGGCTGCGAGATCGTCGCCTGGCCGGCCGTGACCTGGCCGCCCGTGGGCAGGGCCTGCGCGTGTGCGACGTCGGGTTGCGTGACCAGCAGGGCGAGGGCGACGGCCGTCATCGTCGAGATGACGCCGAGTTCTGTGCCGCCCGTTGCGGCTGACCCTTCGCCGGGCTGCTTGCCCTGGCTCATCACGTGTTCTGCGACTGCGACCAGCATGCCGAGACGCTTGCTGAAGACCCGGCGAAACCGATTCTTGTTCATGTATGGAAGACTTCCGTGTAAATGAATGTACCGCCCCGATCTGGACGAGCGCGGACCTGCATGAGGCGCTGGCAGATGCGTGGCTGATGGGCGGCTCACACCTGTTACAAGCCCTTGATGATCAGGAATCCGATGCCTTTGTCAGGCACGTAAGCAACCCGAAACGCCGGTGGTTTTGGCAATCCATGGCGTCGCCCGCTTCGGAAAAGTTCTATTTCGAAGCGGCCGCGCGTGTCAAAGCCACTCTTACGAATTCCCGAAGTGGATGGTAGAGAGAGGGCCGGGCGGGCTATATAGAAGAAGTTCGAATTTGCGTGCGTGGCGAAAGAGTGCGTGTCGCCGGCTGGGGAGGAGGGGGGCAAGGCGAGCGCCGCGAAGATGCTGCCGCCTCATGTTGCATTGTGTGATCGTCGCGAGAGAACGCAGCCCCGCGTGCGACGTGTCAGTTCGGAAAAGGCTGGCGCCTCAACTCGAGTGGCTGAGGCGCTGTGGAAAGAAGAACGAAAACAGGTGCGTCGACGCCCCGGATCACGCGAATTCGAGCATCTGATCCGCGCTCGATCTGTCCAGCCACAAGCCGTGACCGGCGGCAAAGCGATACATTTCGGACTCGCCCGAAAAGCCCAACCGCTTGCATGCTGCTGTGCGTTGCATGCTAATGGTATTGGGTCGGCGATTGAGCAGGCGCGCCGTCTCGCAGACCGTCAACCCGCACAGCATCAGTCCAGCGACTTCCATCTGCCGACGTGTGAGTCCGGCGAACCGCCGCAGTTGAGGTAACGCGTCGAACTGATCCAGCGCGGCCTGCATGATCGGAGAAAAATAACGCTCCCCCGACGCGACGCGCCGAACAGCGGCCACGACCTCGGACATCTCTTCGCGCTTGCTGACAATGCCTGCAATGCCGCGCTTGACCAGACTTCCAATCAGGAATGGATCTTCGAACTCGCTATACACGAGCACAGGTAGCTCCGGATACTCGCTCGAAACAGACGCAAGGAAACGCCATCCATTGAGCGCTCGTTCGTCGGGCATCGAATAGTCCGTTATCAACACGTCGCAAGCGGCACTATTCAACAATGCCATCAGTTGCGAGGAATTGCTCACTTCACCGGTCACGCTAACGCCTGAATTTTCCAGCGCTTTGCGAAGTCCGTATAGCACGAGCGGATGATCGTCAGCGATCGCAACCCTGATGCATTTTTCTTTCACATTCGTCCCTCGAAAAGCCAATTGATGCTGCTTTTCCAATTCGATGGCTTGTCAGCAATATCGGCCGTCTCCGTCTGTTGATATTGCAATGCCTTGTGCGCGGCAACGGAGATGCCGTCCTGATCATATTGACGCTGACGATCCCGTTTAGACCGTCGGCTGTCCCGGCGTCGGATTTTCTACGCTTTCGGCGACAGAGTCGATTGAGATACTGCCTTTTATGATCCGCTTCAAACAATAACCGACGTCGAATGGTCCGGCATATAGAAAGGCGTTGAAAATAAATGGGCAGTGCATGTTGTTCGATATCCTGATGAAGTGATGCCGCTAGATTCCGATCGAGCGCAACTACTGCCTGCGCAATAGAAAGTCGGTCAACGCCTGTTGAGGGAGCGCTCGCGAAATGGCAAAGCCTTGCACGAAATCGCAGCCCGCCGTACTCATTCGTTCGATGTCGGCGGCTGTTTCGACGCCCTCGGCGGTAATGTGCAAACCAAGCCGCTTGCCGAGCAGTACGCAGGCATCCAGCGCTGCGCGAGTTTTCGTGTCCGCATGTTGCACGAACGCGCGGTCGATCTTCAGTTCGGTGAAATGGCACTGCATGAGGCGAAGCAATGTGCTATGGCCGATGCCGAAGTCATCGATTGCGATCCCAAAGCCGTGGGTTCGCAATTCTTCGGTCGCTTCAGGTAGCGCGGCATCGTCGTCAGCCGTACCGGTTTCGACGATTTCGAGCACGATGTGCGCCGGCGTCACGCCGCTTTCCCGCACCGTTCGAAGCAGGTGCTCTCGTGCGGTGCGTTCTCCCAGCATGCCGGCTGGCACGTTGACCGAAACGGTGAGCGGATAGCCCGTCGCCGCCCAGTCGCGTTGGGCGGCAAGCGCTTGCGAGAGCATCGAATGCGTCAGCTTCTGGAGTGCAGCGGGTGTAGCGGTTTCCAATAATCCCGCCGCAGACGAAACACCGTGAACCGGGTCCATCACTCGTGCAAGTGCCTCCACGCCGATGATCTTGCCCGTCGCAAGTTCGAACTTCGGCTGATACCACGCCGATATGGGCGGCAAGTCGTTCTGCTTCAACCAATCATTGGCGTGTGTGCGTTGGCCGGCCAGACGGGGATTGCGGAAAATTTGCGCTTGACCGTGCATCGCATTCCTCACGCGGCTTCCAGCGACTGTCCGTGCGGTCGCGCGCACGATGTCTGCTGCCGCAGGCGCGACCGGGCCTTTATCGACTGGAGCATCGTTTCGGCGGATTCGCCGAACAGTTGTGGAAGCACTTCAGCCAGCAAGCCTTGCTGCGACCAGATCTTGAAGCGGCGATGACACGTGCGAAAGTCGGGTGTACGCGTGGGCAGTGCGGACCAGGGGGCGCCGTTCGAAATGACCCAAAGCACACACTCGAAAACTTCCCGGTTGCGATAGCCGGGACGGCCACGCGTTTCCACCTTTGGCTCGCGCTCAAAAAACTGACTCACGCGAGTCCATTGCTCGTCTGTCAACACAGATTCGAATTTCACGTTCATATCGATCTCCACGAATACTTCCAACGATACGAACGTGAGCAGCATGCTTCCATCGAACAACTTCGAATTTCAACACGCTGACCTGCGTTGCAAGGTTCAACGCAAACCAGGTGAGCGAATATCGAGTAAATAGAAATCCTTCTATAGCCAGCGCGCAAAAAAAAAGCGCACCGTTTGGGGTGCGCCGAAATCGGAGAGAAAAAGACATACGCGGTGTCAAATCGCGTTCATCCAGATTGCCCGTGACGAGTGCTCAATTCAATCGAAGAAGTTCGAAAATGTGGTTTCGGCGGCGCAGTTGTCGGGAAGGTGGTGCTTTGTTGCCCACGTTTCCCCGTATGGACGATGAAGCGGTCTTATGCGGAGCGGTATGTTTAATTTTGCACGACCGCTCGGGCCTTTCAGCATTGGGAATTGTTTGATATACGTTATTGTCTGATCTTACATATCGTTCACGACCGGCGTGAGTCAGAGCGCCGTGACGTTGCGAGCGGCTGTCCTATGAATCGGTTAATCATCGTCTTGGCGTCGTTCGAATCCGCGCCGGATTAAGCGTCCTTCGCAACATCACTTCGATAGCTCTGAAAAATTATGGCGAATTTAGCGGACTGCGTGAACGTCGCTGTTGCAGACGATCACCCCATTGTCGTTCTTGCGATTTGCGACGCGTTGGCCGCCGTGCGGTCTTTCAAGGTGATGGCGACTGCGGCTACAGGTACCGAGTTGCTGCGCGCCACGGAGTCAGGCGCTGTTCAGCTGATCGTCACCGATCTTGTCATGCATTCGAAAGACCCGGATGACGACGGCCTCAAGCTCGTTCAACGCTTGCGCCAGCAACGGCCGGAAACGCGGATCGTCGTCTTCACGATGACGACGAACAGAGGCGTGCTCCATCAATTGTGTCGCATCGGCGTGGCGGCCATCGTCGGCAAGGACGAGGACGTCAGCGTGCTGGGCAAGATCTGTATGCGCGCTCTTGTCGAGAAAGAAACGATACTTTCTTCGACCATCACGCGCAGCCTTTCGATGGTGGGGAAGACCCAACGAGATTTGCACCGTGCACAACCATTGTCTCCGCGTGAAACAGAGGTGGTCCGGCTGATTGCGAGCGGGATGTCCCTGACGAAGATTGCGCGGAAGCTGAATCGCTCGAAAGCGACCGTCGCAACGCAAAAGTACTCGGCCATGCGGAAGCTGCACTTCGAGAACGGGGCAGACCTGGTCCGCTTCGCATCCGAATTCGGCCTTACCTGACCGCGCCCGAACACGTCACGCCTGGCGATTTATCTTCTTGACGGATTGTATGACAGGAATATAATCCGTCAACAAGCGGACGGTTTGCCTTCTGACGATCTGAGAAAGGCCGGCCAGTCGAAGAACGCCAACATGACGGAGACAGCACCATGCAGATGGATGCCAGTATCGGAGCGCGTCTGGACAGACTTCCTCTGTCGGGCTTCCATTGGCGTCTGCTGGGCCTGATCGCGGCCGGCATGTACTTCGATTCGTTCGATATCTACATTGCCGGCACGGTGCTTGCGGCGATGGTTCACAGCGGCGAATCCACGCTGAGCCTCAACGCGACGTTCGTATCCGTCACCTTTATCGGCATGATGACGGGCGCGTGGCTCTCCGGGCTGCTCGGCGACCGGTTTGGCCGCCGCTTCTGCTATCAGTTCAATCTTGGCATCTACGGCTTCGCGTCTATCGCGGCGGCGCTCGCGCCGTCCATCTACTGGCTGATCTTCTTCCGTCTCGTGATGGGCGTCGGCATGGGCGCGGAAATCGTCGTCGGATACGGCACCCTTAGCGAGTTCATTCCCGCCGACTGGCGCGGCCGCTTCGGCACGATCCTCAATCTGATCATCAACACCTCGCTGTTTCTGTCGACGTTTCTCGGCTGGCTGATCGTGCCGCACTACGGCTGGCGATGGATGTTCGCGATCGCGGGCTGTGGCGCGCTGGTCGTCTGGTTCCTGCGCAAGTCGATGCCCGAATCGCCGCGCTGGCTCGCATCGCGCGGACGCGCCGATGAAGCGCGACAGATCGTCGAGCGCATCGAGACGGCGTGCGGCAGCACAGTGAATCGTGTGCCGGGCGTCAAGGAGTCAGTCAAGGAGTCAGTCACGCAGTCACCGACGCGCGAGTTCTATTCCTCCGACACCAGCGAAGCCAACGAAGCCAACGATGACGGCCGTCTCGCCGATCTCTTCTCGCGCCGTCTGTTGACGCGCACGATCACGGCCATCACGGTTCTGGTCGCGCTGTTCACGGTCAACTACGCGTTCGTCAGCTGGATACCGACGTTCCTCGTCAAGCAAGGGCACAGCGTGTCGAACTCGCTCGGCATCACGGCGCTGATGTTCGCGGGCGGTCCCGTCGGTTCGCTGATCGCATTTGCACTCGCCGAGCACCTTGGGCGGAAGTGGGGCATCGTATTGTTTTCGCTCGTCTGCGTGGGCTTCGGCATTGCCTACCCGTTCGCGCAGTCGGCGGTGGCGATCACGGCGCTCGGCTTTGCGATCACGTGCTGCATCTATGTGCTGTCGTCGTTCAGCGTCGCGACGTATGTGCCCGAACTGTTCCCGACGGAACTGCGGCTGCGCGGCTCGGGGCTCGCGAACACGGCGGGCCGCGCCGTCAGCATCGTCGTGCCGTATGCGGTCGCGAGCGCATTCATGCGCTTCGGCATCGCGGGTGTGCTGACGCTGATCGTCGGCACGCTGCTGGTTCAGGCGTTGATCGTCGGCGTGCTCGGCGCGGAAACGAAGCAGCGCTCGCTCGAAGCAATCGCCGCCGATGCCGGTGTCACGAGCGAGGAAGCACAGGAGGGACGCGCGGCGGCTGCAATGGAGTGAATGAGCCCACGCGCGCATTTGCACACGATTACCCCATGAAAAAGGACACTTGAGACATGTCATCGCCCGCTGGGAACTACCGGATCTACGCAGTCAAGTACGCGCATTTCGAGCGCCGCTCTGGCGACAACTTCATCGGCGGCGACTCTCATGATGTGCCGATGCCGCTCGATTACTTCGTGTGGGCCGTGGTGGGCGAGTCGCGCACGTTCATCGTCGACACGGGCTTCGATCAGGCGATGGCCGACAAGCGCGGCCGCACGATCACCAACACGGTCGAGAGCGGGCTCAGGCAGATCGGCATTCGCGCCGATGCCGTCGAAGACGTGATCATCACGCACATGCACTACGACCACGCGGGCAATCACTCGCTGTTTCCGCGCGCGCGTTATCACCTTCAGGACCGCGAGATGGCGTATTGCACGGGCCGCTGCATGTGTCATCACGCGCTGAGCCATCCGTTCGAGCCCGAGGACGTGAAGTCGATGGTCGGCCGTCTGTTCGACGGTCGCGTGCAGTTTCATGAAGGCGCATCGGAGATCGCGCCGGGGTTGAGCGTGCATTGGGTCGGCGGGCACACGAACGGCTTGCAGATCGTGCGCGTGAACACGCAGCGCGGCTGGGTCGTGCTCGCATCCGATGCGTCGCATTTCTACGCGAACATGCAGGAGCATCGGCCGTTTCCCGTCGTCTACAACGTCGGCGACATGATCGAAGGCTATGAAACCGCGCATCGGCTGGCGAGTTCGCCGAATCACGTGATTCCCGGTCACGATCCCGCCGTGCTGACGCGCTATCCGTCGCACGATCGCGAGACGGAAGGCTGGATCGTGCGGCTCGACGCCGAATCGCGCTAGGCAAGAGAGAGGCGTACATGACGTTGAAAGGCAAGGGCGCGCTCGTCACGGGTTCGTCGAACGGATTGGGGCTCGCGATGGCGCGCGCGCTCGCTGGCGCGGGTTGCGACATCGTGCTGCACGGCCTCGAAGCGCCACAGCAGATGACGCGCACGACGGACGAACTGGCGAACGCTTTCGACGTGAACGTCGCCTACGTGCAAGCCGATCTCGCAACGCCCGCAGGCGTCGATGCGCTGATCGGCGCGGCGCGCGAGCGCGTGAGTTCGCTCGACGTGCTGATCAACAACGCGGTCGTCCGGCATTTCGCGGGCATCGAAGCGTTTGCGCTCGATCACTGGAACAACGCGCTCGCGGTGAATCTGACGGCCGCGTTCCGCGCGATTCAACAGGTGTTGCCCGGCATGCGCGAGCGCGGCTGGGGACGCATCTTCAACATGACGTCGGTGTACGGCGCGCGCGCCGTCGCCAATCGCGTCGACTATGTGACGACGAAGACGGCGCTGCTCGGCCTCACGCGCTCGGTGGCCATCGAAACGCTGAATCAGGGCATCACGTGCAACGCAATCTGTCCGGGCTCGGTGCTCACGCCGAACATTGATGGCCGCATTCATGCGTTGATGGACGAGCGCGGCTTGAATCTCGGCGACGCCGTGCGCGAATTCCTCAAGGGCAAGCAGCCGACGGGCGAACTCGTCGATGCCGCGCATGTCGGCGACATGGTTGTGTTTTTGTGTGGGCCGTCGGCCAGCCAGATCACGGGCGCGATGATGCCGATAGAAGGAGGCTGGCTTGCAGGCTGATTCCAGCATCATGCGCGACGTGCGCAACGGCGAACTGACCCGCGCGCTCGCGCGCTTCGTCGCCGATACGCAGTGGCACGACCTGTCCGCTGCCGTGCGCAGCGAAGCGAAACGTGCGCTCGTCAATTACTTTGCCGTCGCTCTTGCGGGCTCGCACGATCCGACGCTCGACAAGGCCGTGTCCGTCTATGCCCGCTTTCGCGCCGATGACAATGCGACGATCGTCGGCCGCAGCGAGCGCACCGACACGCTGAACGCAGCCGCGCTCAACGCGATGAGCGCGAACGTGTACGACTTCGACGACACGCACATTCCGACGATCATCCATCCGACGGCGCCCGTCGCCGCCGCGCTCTTCGCGCTCGCCGAGTCGCATGCGATGAGCGGCGAAGCGCTGCTGCTCGCGTTCGTGCTCGGCGTCGAAGTGGAGTGCCGCATCGGCAATGCGGTGTCGCCGGAGCACTATCAGCGCGGCTGGCACATCACGTCGACATGCGGCGTATTCGGCGCGGCGGCCGCCGTTGCGAAAGCACGCGGGCTCGATGAAAACGAAATCGTGTGGGCGCTCGGCAATGCGTCCGCGCAAACGGGCGGACTGGTTGAAACGCTCGGCACGATGTCGAAGAGCATCAGCGTCGGCAATGCCGCGCGTAACGGACTGCTGTCGGCGCTGCTCGCCGAAGACGGTTTCTCCGGACCCGATGCGCCGCTCGAAGGCGAGCGCGGCTTTCTGCGCGTGAGCGCGTCGAATCCGGACTGGCGTGCGCTCACGCAAGCGCTCGGGCGCGAGTGGGCGTTGCTCAGCAACACGTACAAGCCGTATCCGTGCGGCGTCGTGCTCAACCCCGTGATCGACGCGTGCCTCGACTTGCGGCGCATCATCAGCAACGACATGCGCTGGTCCATCGACGATATCGAACAGGTCGAGCTGACGGGTCATCCGCTGCTGCGCGAGCGCACAGACCGGCCAGGCGTGCGCACGGGCCGCGAATCGCAGGTCAGCGCGCAGCATGCGGTGGCTGTCGTGCTGTCGCGCGGCAAGGCCGGGCTCGAAGAGTTCAGCGATGCCGCCGCCGCCGATCCGTCGTTGCGTGCGCTGGCGAGCCGGTTGCGTTTCGTCGATGACGCATCGTGGCCCGTCGAAGCGGCGCAAGTGACGATCGTGCTGCGCTCAGGCGAACGCCTCTCGCATCGCGTGCATGCCGCGCGCGGCAGTCTCACCGCGCCGCTCGCGAACGTCGAGCTTGCGGACAAGCTGCATCGCCTCACGGCATATGGCCGCTCGGGCATCGACGCGCAACCGCTCGTCGACCGCTTATGGAAGTTCGAGCACGAGCCCGACGCAGCCGCCGTGGTGCGTCTCACGCGCGCTCGCGGCTCGGATTGACGCAAAGATTTTTTCATTCACGAGGATTGTCATGTCGAGTAGTCAGGCATCAAGTGAGCAACGCGGACCGTTGCTCGGTTTCGTCGGCGTCGGCACGATGGGCCGGCCGATGGCGCATCGGCTGATCGAAGCGGGTCATGCCGTCGTCGTGTACGACCGCGATGACGCGGCCGTCGCGGAACTCAAGGCGATCGGCGCACAGGCGGCCGCATCGGTGCGCGAAGTGGCCGATAGCGCGCGCATCGTGTTCACGAGCCTGCCGACGCCCGCGATCTTCAGGAACGTCGCGCTCGGCGACGGCGGTCTTGTCGAAGGCAGCGCGATAAAGATTCTGGTCGATCTGTCGACGGTCGGCTCGCGCATCGAAAAGGAAGTCGCCGATGGCTTGCTCGCAAAGGGAATCGAGACCGTCGATGCGCCCGTGAGCGGCGGCGCGGCGGGCGCGAAGAAAGGCACGCTCGCGATCATGGCAGCGGGCAATCCCGTCGCGCTCGAAGAAGTGCGCGGCCTCTTCGATGTGCTCGGCAAGGTGTTCGTCGTCGGCGACAAGGCGGGGCAAGGGCAGTTGCTCAAGCTGCTGAACAACATGCTGTCGTCGACGGCGTTTGCGATCACGTCCGAGGCGTTCGTCGCGGGCATGCGCGGCGGGCTGGACCCGGAAGTGATGATGTCGGTGATCAACGCGGGCAGCGGCAAGAACGGCGCGACGCTCGACAAGTTTCCGAAGCATGTGCTGCCGCGCACATTCGACTTTGGCTTTCCCCTCGGGAGCGTGTGCAAGGACATTGGCCTCGCCGTCGACGAATGCCAGGCGCTCGGCGTGCCGATGTGGGTGGGCAGCATCGCGCGCCAGGTGTGGAACTACGCCGCGATGCAGGACGGCGCCGCGCGCGACATGACGGAGCTCGTCAAGTACGTCGAACGCTGGTCGTCCGTCGACGGGCTTGCGGACTGAACCGGGCACACGAATCTGAACAGCACAACCACGGAGAAATCACATGATCGTTGAAATGCGCATCTATCACTGCGCGCCGACGCGTTTGCCGGCGTTGCTCGACCGCTTTACGAACACGACGCTGGGCTTCTTCGAAAAGTACGGCATCCAGCAGGTCGGTTTCTGGACCACGCTGATCGGCCCGAGCAATCACGCGCTCACGTACATGCTGAAGTGGGAAAGCCTCGCCGAGCGCGAGCAGAAGTGGAACGCGTTTCAGGCCGACGCCGAATGGATCGCGAAGCGCGCCGCGACGGAAGCGGAGAAGCCGATTGTCGAGCGCATCGAAAATCACTTCCTCACGCCGACCATGTTCTCCGCGCTGCGCTAGGAGACGGCACTCATGACACAGCAACGACCTACGCGCATCGGCTTCATCGGGCTCGGCATGATGGGCGGGCCGATGGTGCAATGCCTCGCCAACGCCGGCTTCGACCTGTACATCGACGATGCCGATGCCACGCGCGCCGACACGCTCGCCGCGCAGACGGGCGCGCAGCGTCTGCAAAAGGACAATGCCGCGTCGCTCGACGCATTGATCACGATGCTGCCGAATTCGGCGATCGTCGAAAGCGTGCTGCTTGGTGGCGGCGCGGACGGATGGGCGAGCCTGCTGGCGAAGGGCGCCGTCGTCATCGACATGAGTTCGTCGGAACCGGAGCGCTCGCGCAAGCTCGGCTCGATGATCGAAGAGCGCGGCCTCGCATATCTCGATGCGCCCGTATCGGGCGGTGTCAAGAAAGCGAAGGAAGGCACGCTGGCGATTCTCGTCGGCGGCCGCGAAGACGTGCTCTCACGATGCAAGCCCGTGCTCGAAGCGATGGGCAAGAGCGTTGTGCACATCGGCGGCGCAGGCTCGGGGCACGCGGCGAAGGCGCTGAACAACTACGTGTCGGCGGCGGGGCTGGCGGCGACGGTCGAGGCGCTGCACATCGCGCAACGCTTCGGCATCGAGCCGGACGCGATGGCGGACGTGCTGAACGCATCGACGGGCCGCAGCAACACGTCGGAAAACAAGGTCAAGCAGTTCATGCTGAGCGGCACGTTCGCATCGGGCTTCGCGCTGCAATTGATGAACAAGGACTTGAAGATCGCGCGTGCGCTGGCGCAGTCGGTCGGCTATCCGATGACGCTCGGCGCGACCTGCACGTCGATGTGGGACGAAGCCGCACAACGTTCGACGCCCACGACCGATCACACCGAAATGTACCGACTGCTCGATGGCGATACGCGCTGATCTTTCTGCTCTGGAGCCTGCCATGTCACATGCAGCGCAGTTTTATATCGACGGACGCTGGGCCGAGCCCGCGTCCCCACGATGGTTCGACATCGTCGATCCGTCGACTGAAGTGCCGTTCGAACGGCTCGCGCTCGGCAATGCGCACGACGTCGATCGCGCGGTCGCCGCCGCGCGCCGCGCGTTTCCTTCATGGTCCGCGACGAGCGTGGCCGAACGCGTCGCGTTGCTGCGCCGCGTGCTGAGCATCTACGAGCGCCGCTACGACGAATTCGCGGAGGCGATGCGCCGCGAGATGGGCGCGCCCATCGCGTTCGCGCGCAACGGCCAGGCGGCACGCGGTCCGGCGCATCTGAATGCGCTGATCGACGTGCTGGAGCGCTTCGCATTCGAGGAGCAGCGCGGCAGCACGCGTGTCGTGCTCGAAGCGATCGGCGTGTGCGGGCTGATTACGCCGTGGAACTGGCCCGTCAACCAGATCGTCGTGAAGATCGCGCCCGCGCTCGCGGCCGGTTGCACGATGGTGCTCAAGCCGAGCGAGTACTCGCCGCTGAGTGCGCTGCTGTTCGCCGAAGTGCTCGACGAAGCGCAAGTGCCCGCAGGCGTGTTCAATCTCGTGAACGGCGATGGTCCGGGCGTCGGCGAGGCGATCGCGAGTCATCCGGATATCGACATGGTGTCGTTCACGGGCTCGACGCGCGCGGGTGTGCTGGTCGCGCAGGCGGCCGCGCCGAGCGTCAAGCGCGTCGCGCAGGAACTGGGCGGCAAGTCCGCGAACATCCTGCTCGACGACGTCGATCTCGACGAAGCCGTGAAGCGCGGCGTCGCCGCATGCTTCACGAACTCGGGCCAGTCGTGCTCGATCCCGACGCGCATGCTGGTGCCGCGTCATCTGATGAACGACGCGGCGCAGATCGCGAAGCGCGTGGCGGAAGCCTATCGCGTCGGGCCGACCGACGAGCCGTCGACGCAGCTCGGACCGCTCGTGAACCGCAACCAGTTCGAGCGCGTGCAGGCGTTGATCCAGAAGGGGATCGACGAAGGCGCGCGGCTCGTGACGGGCGGCACGGGATTGCCCGCCGGCATCGAGAAGGGCTATTACGCAAAGCCGACCGTGTTCGCCGACGTCACGCCCGACATGACGATCGCGCGCGAGGAAATCTTCGGGCCGGTGCTGTCGATGATCGCGTATGACAGCGAAGACGAAGCGATCGCGATTGCCAACGGCACCGACTACGGTCTCGCCGCCTACGTGCAATCGGGCGACGTCGCGCGTGCCCGCAAGGTCGGCCGTGCGTTGCGCGCGGGCGGCGTGCATCTGAACTATCCGCCCGCCGATTTCAACGCGCCGTTCGGCGGCTACAAGCGCTCGGGCAACGGACGCGAGTGGGGCGAAGCGGGCTTGCGCGAGTATCTGGAAACGAAGGCGCTGGTCGGTTACGGCGCGGATTGATGGGCGTTGGTTCGCGGCGAGCAGCTGGCCGCGAGCCAAAAAAATTTTGCGCATTTGAATTGTCCGACAATCATCGCGTCAGGCAGTCCGGGTGCGTGGAGCGGTTGAACGGGTAGAGCAACAGAGAGGACCTTGAAGATGAATAGCAACGAACGTTTCGATAAAGGCTTTGAAAACCGCAAGGAAGTGCTCGGCGCGGGGCATGTGGAGAAGTCGTGGGCGAACGCCGACGACTTCAACCGGCCGATGCAGAAGTACGTCACGGAGTGCTGCTGGGGCGACATCTGGGGCGACACGACGCTGTCGTTCAAGACGCGCAGCATGCTGAATCTCGGGATGCTCACGGCGATGAGCCAGCATCACGAGCTGTCCGTGCACGTGAAGGGCGCGCTGCGCAACGGCGTGACGAAGGAAGAGATCCGCGCTGTGCTGATGCAGGCGGCCATCTACTGCGGCGTGCCGCTCGCGCTGGCCGCGTTCCGCGTCGCGACGGAAGCGATCAAGGCGTACGAAGCGGAGACTTCGGCAGTCTGAATGCGGATTCGCGGACTCGCGGATTCGCCCACACGAAAGCACCACGCGGTGCCGACAAAGAATGGAGACATCGATGAAGACACTCACTGCGACTGACGTCGTACAGTCCGAACGCGAGCAGTCGATAGAAACGAAAAGACGCAATGCCATCAAGGGCGCGTTCTTCTCCG
This sequence comes from Paraburkholderia phymatum, assembly GCF_038900715.1. Lineage (GTDB taxonomy): Bacteria > Pseudomonadota > Gammaproteobacteria > Burkholderiales > Burkholderiaceae > Paraburkholderia > Paraburkholderia phymatum_A. Next base: position 489,031 of record NZ_JAYMRZ010000004.1, read on the forward strand.
AGTACATCGACATGTTCGATATTTATCTGCCCGTCGTCGTGCTGTCGCCGGTGCTGGCGTTCTTTCAGCCGCCGCATCTGTCGAGCGGCATGGAGACGATACTCGCGTCGCTCGTGTTCATCACGACGCTGCTCGGGCGGCCGATCGGCGCGCTGCTGTTCGGGATGATCGCGGACCGCATCGGGCGCCGCAAGGCGTCGATCTGGTCGGTGTCGGGCTTCGGCGTCGTCACGTTGCTGATCGCGCTGCTGCCGGGCTACGAGAGCATCGGCATCGTGTCGTACTGGGCGCTCGTGCTGTTGCGCTTCGTCGACGGCATCTTTCTCGGCGGCGGCTACACGGGCGCGATGCCGCTCGCCATCGAGTATTCGAAGAAGGCGCAGCGCGGCTTTGTCGGCGGCTTCATCATCGCGGGCTTTCCGGCTGCATACGTGTCGATCAATCTCGTCGCGATGCTGATGTTCGCGCTCTTTCCGCTCAACGGCATGCACTCGCCGTACGCGCAATGGGGCTGGCGCATTCCGTTCGTGCTGGGCGCGGTGCTCGCGGGCATCCTCGCGATGTACTACGTGCACAAGGTCGCCGAATCGGAGATCTGGGAAAGCGAAACGGCCGAGAAAGGCACGCAACCGGAGAAGCTGCCGCTGACTGATCTTCTGCGCGGCAAGAGCGGACGCAACCTGCTTCAGGTGCTGGTCATGATGACGGGCTTCTGGCTCACGCAAAACATCATCACGATCTTCCTGCCGACGGGGCTGCTCGTGAAGACGCTGCATCTGACGGGCTTCCAGATGACGTCCACGTTGATGATTACCTACTTCGTGCTGTTCTTCAGCTACATCGGCTCGGGGATGATCGCGCAGGTCATCGGGCGGCGGCGCTTCTTCGCAATCGTCGGCCCGCTGATCGCAACGGTCGGCGCGGCGCTGCTGTATGTGCTCGCGAACGTCGACGGGCTGTCGCTGGCGACGATCATCGTGCTCGTCTGCGTGCTGGCCGTGCTCGTCACGTCGCCCTGGGGCGTGATCGTCACGTACATCAACGAGCGCTTCGTCACCGATGTGCGCGCAACGGGCTTCGGCGTCGGCTTCAGCCTGTCGGTGATCATCCCGTCGTTCTACGCGTTCTATATGAACTGGCTCGGTGCGTTCATGCCGTTGCGGCTGACGTCGGTGGTGCTGCTGTGCGTCGGCGGGCTGATCGGCGCGATCGGCGCGCTGATGGGACCGGAAACGAAGGACGTCGACTTCTGACGAATGACTACCAGTAAGGGAATAGCGGAAATGAACAAGGAACGGATCGGATTCATCGGTCTCGGCAACATGGGCGGCCGCATGACGCGGCGTCTCGTCGATGCGGGCATCGCCGTGCTCGGCTACGACACCGTGCCGGAGCGCGTGAAGGCGGCGGGCGCGCAGGTCGCGGCGAGCGTGGCGGACGTGATGAAGTTCGCCGACGTCGTCATGTTGTCGCTGCCGGACAGCAAGGTCGTCGAGGCGGTGGTCGAAGGCGACGGCGGCGTGCTCGCGAATTGCCGCGCAGGACAGATCGTCGTCGATCTGAGCACGGCGGCCGCAAGCTCGACGATACGGCTTGCGCAGCGCTTCGCGCAATGCGGCGCGCAGTATGTCGACGCGGGCATCTCGGGCGGCGCGGCGGCCGCCGAAAAGGGCGCGCTGACGTTGATGGTCGGCGGCGACGCGAGCGCCGTCGAAGCGCTCAAATGGGCGTTCGCGCCGATCGCCGCGAAGGTCGCGCACATGGGCGAGAGCGGCGCGGGACACACGACCAAGCTGCTGAACAACTTCCTCAATGCCGTGAGCCTCGCGGCGAGCGCGGAAGTCATGGTGGCGGGCAAGAAGGCGGGGCTCGATCTGCATCTGCTGCTCGATGTGCTCAACAGCAGCAGCGGCGTGAACTTCGCGACGCTGAACCGCTTTCCGAAGATCGTCGACGGCGACTATCTGGAAGGCGGGCTGACGGGCAAGCTGATGACGAAGGACGTCGTGCTCTATGTCGATCGCGCGCGCGAGCTGGGCGTGGTTTCGCTGAACGCGGCGGGGCCGCTCGCGAGCTTCGGGCTGGGCACGGCGCTCGGCTATGGCGATGTGATCAGCAACCGGGTCGTCGATGCGATCGGCGACGTATCGGGCGGCGTGCGGCTGTTCGACGGCGAGCGCAAGGGTTCGTAACCAGGGAAAGCAGAGGAGAAGCAGGCATGAAGGTATTTCACGGCAGGGCGGACGGCAAGAGGTCGGAGCAGCGCGGCGAGACGTTTTCGGGCACGGTGTGGGCCGACCCCGTGATGCCGCCGACGGACGGCGTCACGATCAACACGGTATTCTTCGCGCCGCGCGGGCGCACGTACTGGCATACGCACGAGCATGGCCAGGTGCTGCAGGTGACGGCGGGCAAGGGATGGATCTGCAAGGAAGGCGAGGCGCCGCAGGAAATCCGCCAGGGCGACATCGTGTTCATCGGGCCGAACGAGCGTCATTGGCACGGCGCGAGCGACGGCAGCTACATGGTGCACATCGCCACGTCGATCGGCAAGGCGACGTGGCAGGAAGAAGTGGCCGAAGCCGATTATCCGAAGGGGCTCGACGCGCGTTGACCCAGAGCGTGGAATGCGGAGCGCGGCGTATGCAGTGTTTCGCGTTCCGCGCGGGCGGGCATTCGATCATCGCCATCATGAGGAACGAGTGAATGGATCAGGGAGCGCAGCCGGCGCGCGCGCAACGCGAGCCGCAGCAGATCAAGGACGACTTCGTGCGCGTGCACGGCGTCTGGAACGCCGCATGGGACAGCATGCTTCGTCTCGATGCGGGCTTTGTCGATGCGTATGTGCAGTTTTCCGCCGTGCCGCAGCGTAGAAATCATCTCGACGACAAGGTGCGCGCGTTCATCGCGCTCGCCGCCGATGCATGCGCAACGCAGTTGTACGGGCCTGGCGTCGCGCATCATCTGGAACGCGCGCTCGCCTTTGGTGCGACGGGCGAGGAGCTGATGGAAGTGCTCGAGCTGATCAGCACGATCGGCATACACACGAGCAATGTCGGCGTGCCTGTGTTGCTCGAAGTGCTCGAAGAAGAAGGATTGCGCGCGGGGCCCGCGCCGCTCGACGAACGGCGGCGCGCATTGAAGGAAGCCTTCGAAAAGAATCGCGGCTATTGGCATCCGACGTGGGAAGGCCTGCTCGAACTCGATCCCGATCTGTTCGAGGCGTATGTCGCGTTTTCGTCGGTGCCGTGGCGCACGGGCGTGCTGAGCCCGAAGGTCAAGGAGTTCATGTATTGCGCGTTCGACGCGTCATCGACGCATCTGTATGTGCCGGGGCTCAAGCTCCACATGCGCAACGCGCTGCGCTACGGCGCGACGGCGGAAGAATTGATGGAACTGCTGGAGATCGTCAGCACGACGGGCATTCACGGCGCGGAACTCGGCGCGCCGCTGCTGGAGGCGGCGCTGGCGAAACGGCGCATCGCCGCCCAGGCCTGATACGCCGATGAAACGTCACCGCATGAATCCGCCGCGCGGCGATATGGTGCGCAATACGGTCCGCGACCCGGCGCGCGAGCCCACGCGGCCGCCAAAGACGCTGCGCGGGACGCAACGCAAGCTCGACGTTCCGCGCGTTCCAGGCGGCGCCGCTGTCGCGGCTGGCGTCGAACGGCAACGAGCACGCGCACGTCCGTACAGCGGCGATTCTGGGCTACAACTAGACGAGGTCAGCATGGCGGATTGCGCAACGCTCGTGGTCTTGCGTCACGCCCAGTCGGAATGGAATCGCACGAACCGCTTTACCGGCTGGATGGATGTCCCGCTGTCGGCGCACGGCGTCGAGCAGGCGAAGCACATCGGCGAGCGGATGTGCGCGCTGTCGCTGCGCTTCGATCTGGCCGTCACGTCGGTGCTGAGCCGCGCGGGACACACGCTCGATCTGATCGTCGGCCGGTGCGGCGCGCCGAGGCGCCCTGTCGTGCGTTCGTGGCGCCTGAACGACCGCCACTACGGCGCGCTCACGGGCATGGACAAGGACGCAGCCGGCGACGCCTACGGCGCGGCGCAGGTGCGCGCATGGCGGCGTGGTTTCGCCGAAGCGCCGCCGCCGCTCGATGCGGCGCGGCAGCAGGCGATCGTCGTGCAATTCGCCGGCGCGGCGCTGCCGCATCCCGATGCGTTGCCGCGCACCGAAAGCCTGCGCGATACGCTCGCGCGCGTGCTGCCGCTCTGGGACGCAACGGTGGCGCCCGCGTTGCGCAATGGCGAATCGGTGCTGATGGTCGCGCACGGCAACGCGTTGCGTGCGTTGTTCAAGTATCTCGATGGAATCGACGACGCGCGGATCGCCTCGCTCGAAGTCGCGCACGCGGAACCGCTCGTGCTTCGCTTCGACGATGCGCTGCAAATCGTGTCGCGCACCGGGCTCGGTTCGCTGACGCAGGCTCAGAGCGCGTCAGCCGGGCCGAAATTATGCTCGCCGGACGTCTGAAACGGGCAGCGGTGAAGTATCATAACGACTGGGTTTTTGTCGGACGGGAAGACAATAATGTCGACTGATATCGGGTTGGTCCGGCCGGAGACGCTGCGTCACCAGGTCGAAAACGTGCTGCGCCAGGCCATCATGAGCGGGCGCTTTGCGCCGGGGGCGCGTCTGATCGAGCGCGAGCTTTGCGAGACGCTGGGCGTGAGCCGGACCTCCGTGCGCGAGGCGTTGCGCAAGCTGGAGGCCGAAAAGCTCGTGCGCAACGTGCCGCACAAGGGGCCCGTGGTCGCGGTGATGTCGCGCGCCGAGGCCGCCGAACTCTACGCGTTGCGCGCGTTGCTCGAAGGCTTCGCGGCGCACGAATTCGCGCGGCTCGCGAGCGACGAAGCGATCGCCCAGTTCGGCGAGGCCGCGAAGATGCTGCGCGTGCAGGCGACCGCGCAGGATCAGAACGGCGTGCTCAAGGCCAAGGCGGCCCTGTACGACGTGTTGCTCGACAACTGCGGCAACCATCTCGTGAAGGAAATATTGAACAGCCTGTATTCGCGCGTGAATCTGCTGCGCGCGACGTCGCTGATGCATCCCGACCGGCTGCCGAGCAGCCTGCGCGAAATCGACAAGCTGCACAAGGCGCTGAAGGCGCGCGATGCGGACGAGGCGCAGGAGCTTGCCCGACAGCACGTGCTGAACGCGGAGAAGGCGGCGTTCCGGATGCTGGGCGAGCAGGACGCGGACGACGCTTAACCGTGACGTTTTGAAACCTCAGCATGGGCTGAGCGCTTCGCCCGCGCGGCCCATGCCCATGCAACGCGAAAGCGCTCAGATCGCGCCCGCGTTGCGCAGACGCTCGACGGCCTGAGCGTCGAAGCCAAGCTCACGCAAGATCGCGTCGGTGTGCTCGCCCAGTGCGGGCACGGCGTCCATGCGAGGCTCGTCGGCGGCTGTCATGCCGGGCGGAAACAGCGCGGGAATCAAACCCGCAGGCGTGCGGACCTGCGTCCAACGCTGCCGCGCTTCGAGCTGCTCGTGCTGCCACACGTCGTGCATGTCGTTCATCCGCGCGTTGGCGATGCCCGCTTCATCCAGCCGCTCGATCACTTGCGCCGCGCTCAACCGCGAGAACGCTTCGGCGATGATGCGCGTCAGTTCCTCGCGATGCTGCGCGCGGCGACTGTTGGTGCTGTACCTGTCGTCGGCGAGTAGCTCCGGGCGGCGAACGACGATCTCGCAGAACTGCTTCCATTCGCGCTCGTTTTGCAGGCCGAGCATGACGGTCTTGCCGTCTCCCGCCTTGAACGGACCATACGGGAAGATGGTCGCGTGCGATGCGCCGGCCTGGCGCGGCGGCGTCTGTCCGTCGATTGCGTAGTAGAGCGGGTAGCTCATCCATTCGACCATGCTTTCCAGCATCGACACGTCGATGCGCTTGCCGCGCCCCGTTTGCCCGCGCTCGATGAGCGCCGCAAGAATGTTCGTGTAGCCGTACATGCCGGCGGCGATATCCGCGATCGAGCAGCCGGCCTTCGCGGGCGCGCCTTCCGATCCCGTGATGCTCAGGAAGCCCGCTTCGCTCTGGATCAGCAGATCGTAGGCCTTCTTGTCGCGCATCGGTCCGTCCGCGCCATAACCGGAGATGTCGCACACGATCAGTCGCGGATAGCGCTTGCAGAGCGTGTCGTAGTCCAGCCCGAGGCGCTGCGTCGCGCCGGGTGCGAGGTTCTGCACGAACACGTCGGCATCGGCGAGCAGCTTGTGCATCACGTCGAGCGCTTGCGGCTGCTTCACGTCGAGCGTGATGCTTTCCTTCGAGCGGTTGGTCCAGACGAAATGCGACGCGAGTCCCGACACGCGCTCGTCATAGCCGCGCGCGAAGTCCCCGGCGCCGGGGCGTTCGATCTTGATCACGCGCGCGCCCATGTCGGCGAGCTGACGCGTGCAGAACGGCGCGGCGATCGCCTGTTCGAGCGTGACGACCTTGATGCCTTGCAGCGGGCGCATGATCGAGCTCCTTCAGAACGAACGCGGCAGACCGAGGATATGCTCGGCGACATACGACAGAATCAGGTTCGTCGAGATCGGCGCGACCTGATAAAGACGCGTCTCGCGGAACTTGCGCTCGACGTCGTATTCGGCCGCGAAGCCAAAGCCGCCGTGAAATTGCAGGCATGCGTTGGCCGCTTCCCACGATGCATCGGCGGCGAGCAGCTTCGCCATATTGGCTTGCGCGCCGCAAGGCTTGTGCGCGTCGAACAGCGCGCACGCCTTGAAGCGCATCAGGTTCGCCGCTTCGACGTTGACGTAAGCGCGCGCGATCGGAAACTGCACGCCCTGGTTCTGCCCGATGGGCCGGCCGAACACGACGCGCTCCTTCACATACGCGCTGACCTTGTCGATGAACCAGTAGCCGTCGCCGATGCATTCGGCCGCGATCAACGCACGTTCGGCGTTCAGGCCGTCGAGGATGTACCGGAAGCCCATGCCTTCCTCGCCGATCAGATTCCCGGCGGGGATTTCCAGGTTGTCGAAGAAGAGCTCGTTGGTCTCGTGATTCACCATGTTGGGAATCGGCTGGACGGTGAGGCCGCGCCCGATCGCATCGCGCAAGTCGACGATGAAGATCGACATGCCTTCGCTCTTTCTCTTGACGTCGGCGAGCGGCGTCGTGCGCGCGAGCAGGATCATCAGATCGGAGTGCTGCACGCGCGAGATCCACACCTTCTGCCCGTTGATCACATAGCGGTCGCCTTTCTTTTCGGCTGTCGTCTTGATCTTCGTGGTGTCGGTGCCCGTGGTCGGCTCGGTGACGCCCATCGACTGAAGGCGCAATTCGCCCGACGCGATCTTCGGCAGATAGCGCTGCTTCTGCGCGGCGGAGCCGTGGCGCAACAGCGTGCCCATGTTGTACATCTGGCCGTGGCACGCGCCCGAGTTGCCGCCCGAGCGGTTGATCTCTTCCATGATGACGGACGCTTCCGTCAAGCCGAGACCCGAGCCGCCGTATTCCTGAGGGATCAGCGCGGCGAGCCAGCCCGCCTTGGTGAGCGCATCGACGAACGCTTCCGGATAGCCGCGCGCCTCGTCGATCTTGCGGAAGTACTCGTTGGAAAACTGGCCGCACAGCGCGCGCACGGCCTCCCGGATGTCCTGATATGCGTCGTCGCCGGTGCCCGTCATGTCGATCATGGTTTGCCTGTGTGTTCGGTGTGTGTCGTCAGGAGAGCGTGGCGCGAGCGGTCATGCCGAGCCAGCCTTCGTGATCCTTCGACCAGAGTTCGACCGTCTTGCCGTCCGCCGAAGGCTGGCCGCACAGATGCAGTGCGTTGCCCGCAAAGCAAGGCCGCATCGCCCGGTACGAGAAGTCGAGCACGGCGGCATCGGGCCGCTGGCGGCGCAGCAGATCGATCAGCAGCGTGGCGATCAGCGGCCCGTGCACGATGAGGCCCGGGTAGCCCTCCGTTTGCGTCACGTAAGGCGTGTCGTAGTGGATGCGATGCGCGTTGAAGGTCAGCGCCGAGTAGCGAAAGAGGAGCGTCTCGTCGGGCGTCAGCGTGCGTTGCCATGCGGCGCCGGCGGGCGCGGCGGTCGGCGCGGGCGCGCTGGAAGCCGACAGTTCGCGATAGACGATGTCGTGCTCTTCGTCGATTGCGAGCGCGCCGCGGCACTCGATTCGATGTCCGACCGTGACGAAGCCGAGCTTGCCCGTGCGCCCCTGTTTTTCGCGCACATCGAGGATGCTCGATGCGCGCGCGATGCGCTCGCCGACGATCACGGGCGCGGCAAAGCGCAGCCGGCCGCCCGCCCACATGCGGCGCGGCAGGCCGAGATCGGGGAGAAAGCTGCCTTTGCGCGGGTGGCCGTCTTCGGCGATCAGCGACTGCCTGACGATGGGCCTGAAGAAGATCCAGTGCCAGAGGGGCGGAAGCGCGTCGCGCTCGGCGGGGGCGGTGTCGTAGTCGAGCGTGGCCGCGAGCGCCGCTACCGAGGTGGGCGCGACGATATCGACGGCGTTTTCCGTGCGTTTTTCGTTCGATGCGGACGGGTTGTCCATGTGATGTCTCCGTCGCTGGGCATATGCCAGTGTAGCCAGCGTATCTGTTATCGACGGGTAAGTTTAGGGAATGTTCCCATGAGCGCCGCCCGCTGTATCGTCGATGGCGCGCGCAGGCTGATCGCAAACGGTGGAAGAGGCGGCAGCCCGGCGGCGTCCGACAGGATCTCCAGGTCCGCAGGCACAGTGGACGCGAGCCATGCCGTGATCGCAAGTCCGCTGCGGACCGTCGCGGCCGTCGCCACACGAGTCCCGTTATCAAACCGTCGATTGTTGCCGTCGAGGCAACACGGTGAACGCATCCGTGACGCTACTCGCGTTCGTTCGCCAAACCTAGAATTCGTATCGACGAAGGGCACAAGCAGTTGCATAAGCAATCGCACAAGCACTGTCCCCCTATGTCGATCATGCTCAGTCATTTCGAACTGTCGTCGACTCCGCAACTTTCCAACCGAAGGTAATGTCATGTCGCAAAAGATCCTGATCGTGGGTGCCGGCTTTGCCGGAGTGTGGGGCGCACTGGGCGCAGCACGCGTGCTCGACGCGGCTGGCGTCACGAGCAGTGACGTTGAAGTCACGTTGATCTCGCCGAAGCCTGAGTTGCAAATCCGTCCACGGATGTATGAAAGCGAGCCGCAGACGATGGCCGCACCGCTGCTGCCCCTGCTCGATGCCATTGGCGTGAAATACGTCGAGGGCAGCGTCGACGGGATTTCCGTAAAAGAGAAGACGGTGAGTGTCGTGTCCGCCAATGGACAAAAGCGTTTGCTCGCATACGACCGGCTGCTGCTGACCAGCGGCAGCAAGCTGAACAGGCCGCCGATTCCAGGCCTCGCGGAGTACGCTTTTTCCGTCGATCGTATCGAGGACGCAGTAGCGCTCGACCATCACTTCGCGGAATTGGCGAAGCTGCCGGATTCGCAGGCGCGAAACACCGTTGCGGTTGTCGGCTGCGGTTTTACGGGTGTCGAGGTCGCGACCGAATTGCCGAAGCGTCTGCGTGCGTCGTTCGGTGACGCGGCGGTTCGCGTTGTCGTGATCGGCTCGCAGGACACGATTGGTCCTGATCTCGGGCCGAATCCGCGTCCGTTTATCGCTGAAGCGTTTCAATCGCTGGGCGTCGAAACGGTGCTGGGCTCGGGCGTCGTGTCTGTCGATGCGGACGGCGTTCGCACTGCATCGGGCACGCGCATCGAAGCGAAAACGGTGATCTGGGCAGGCGGCATGCGCGCAAGCTCGTTGGCCGCGCAAGTTTCCTCACATGTCGATCCGCTCGGACGCGCCGAAGTGGCGCGGGATCTGCGCGTGCCGGAGGCACCGGACGTATTCGTCGCGGGCGATGTCGCGCGAGTGCTGACCGACGATGACGGGCACTATGCGCTGATGTCGTGTCAGCACGCTATCGTGATGGGCCAATTCGGCGGACACAATGTCGCCGCGGATCTGATCGGCGTTCCGACGCTGCAATATCGACAGCCGTTCTACGCCACTTGCGTCGATCTTGGCGAGTGGGGCGCGATCTATTCGGAAGGCTGGGATCGACAGATCAAATTGACGCACGCCGAAGGCAAGGCGCGCAAACAGATGATCAACACGAAGTGGATTTATCCGCCGGCGCCCAATCGTGCGGAAGCATTGGCGGCGGGCAATCCGCAAGCGTCCTTCGGCTAGAAGTACTCCGCGCTGGAAGTCCAGCAATCAAATGCGGGCAAAAGGCTTCGATTGAGGCCTTTTTGCCTGCATGAACGCGTCCGTGCAATCGAGCTTGTCAATAGAATCACTTCCGCGATTTCCAGGTTCCACAGCAAATCCGATTCCGTGGCCCAATCTTTACTTTTGCGGAAAAACTAATCTATAAAGGAGACACTGTTGATTCCAGATCAAATATGAAAGTCACACTCGACGAACTGCAGACCTTTGCGACAGTAGTCGACACCGGCTCCATCACAGCCGCAGCCGAGCAACTCGATCAGACCGTGTCGGGTGCGAGCCGGACGCTGGGCAGGCTCGAGGAAAAGCTGCAAACGACGCTGCTGCGCCGGACCACGCGACGCCTCGAATTGACGGAAGAAGGAAAGGCCTTTCTTCAACATGCGCGTGAAATCATCGGCGCGGTCGAAAACGCCGAAGAGCAACTTGCCGCGCGCCGGGAGCGGCCTTCAGGACGTTTGCGCGTCGATGCGGCCACGCCATTCATGCTTCACGTGATCGTGCCTCTCGTGGCGGGCTATCGGGCGCGCTATCCGCAAGTCGAACTGGAACTGAACAGCAACGAAGGCATCATCGATTTGCTCGAACGGCGCACTGATGTCGCGATCCGGATCGGCAAACTCAAAGATTCGACCTTGCACAGCCGTCCCGTCGGCAGCAGCCGGATACGGGTGCTGGCCACACCCGAGTATCTGAAAGCGCATGGTCATCCGAAACGCGTGGACGACCTCGCGAAGCACTCGCTGCTCGGGTTCACGCAGCCCGAATCGCTCAATGCATGGCCGTTGATCGGACCGGACAACGAGCCTTATCGGATCGAGCCGACTATCGCATCGTCCAGCGGCGAAACGCTGCGGCAGCTTGCGCTGGAAAGTGCGGGCATTGTTTGCCTGTCCGACTTCATGACGGGCCGCGACCGTCGAGAGGGCAGGCTCGTCCAGCTTTTCCCACGGCACACTCAAGAGGTTCGTCAACCGATCAATGCCGTCTACTATCGCAACACGGCGATATCGGCGCGGATCGCTTCCTTCGTCGACTATATGGTCGAGGCCGTCAAGGCGACGGAGTTCGCACGCTCGCCTGCGCATTGAAGAACGGGTGCGCGAAAGTACGAGGACCATTCATAATCGCTTGATGAAAACCTTGTCGAACCACCTCGCGCAATGATGAATAGCACGCCATTCGTATTCGTCGAGTCCAATCCATCCGGGACTGATCCGCTGGAAGAACTCGCGCTGCTGGACATGGCGGCGCAAGATCGTCGGGCTGCCCAGCTATGGGAAGCGCCCGTGTCGCTGGTGGTGCCGCGCAGCTATCTGCGCTATCCGGGGTTCGAGGCGGCACGCGCGACCTTCGCCCAGCGCGGCTGTCCCGTCTGGCTGCGCATGTCGGGCGGCGGGCTGGTTCCGCAGGGCCCCGGCATCCTCAACCTGAGCCTCGCGTATGCGGTGACGCGGCCGCCCGGCGCGTTGAGCGAGGCGGTCTATCTGCATCTGTGCGAAGTCGTCGGCAGTGCGCTGCGCTCGCTTGGCGTAGCCACTCACTGGCAGTCCGTCGACGGTTCGTTCTGCGACGGCCGTTTCAATCTCGCATGGGGGCCGGCGGAACAGGCGCGAAAGATCGCGGGCACCGCGCAGTACTGGCGGCGCGCGCCAGCCAGCATGCAAACGGACGACAATCAACGACACCTGGTTCTCGCGCACGCGGTACTGGTGGTGAGCGCGGATATCGAGGAGATCAATCAGCGGGCCAACGCCTTCGAGAACGAAGCCGGCAGCGGCCGTCACTATGACGCGCGCAAGGTGGTCAGCGTGCAGGAAGCGATGGGGGATGTCGCGGTCGTCCGGGATGTCTCGCTGACGTCGATGGTTTCGGATGCGCTGAAGGAAAGCATCGACGGCATCGCATTGCCGCAATAGGCAGTATGACTTCACGTGAGGTAGAGGCTGGCCTGCCGTGAGGTATCAAACGCGGGTTAGCATTGCTGCCAGAGCCGCACGGTGTGGACGGCGCCACACCCGGCGATTTCCCGCACGGAGGCCA